>JBGSIM010000079.1:0-66412 GCA_041742535.1 Cyclobacteriaceae bacterium
CACTGAAAAAGAATCTCTTTTTGCTCAAATCGATAAACTTGAAGTAGACCGAAATAAAGAGCTTGAAAAAGTTCTGTTAGAGGTTTTACCAAAAGCATTCGCCATCGTGCGAGAAACCGCAAGAAGGTTTAAAGAGAATGAGTTGTTAGAAGTAACTGCAACAGAACAAGATATAATCTTTGCCGCAAAACATCCCAACGTTAAAATTTCTGGCGACAAAGCACAATGGTCGCGCCAATGGCTTGCTGCCGGCAATATGATTACCTGGGACATGGTTCATTACGATGTTCAGATCATTGGTGGTATTGCTTTGCACGAAGGCAATGTGGCCGAGATGGCAACAGGTGAAGGAAAAACATTAGTTGCAACGTTCCCGGCATTTTTAAATGCACTTGCCAAGCGTGGCGTTCACATTGTAACGGTAAATGATTACTTAGCGAAGCGCGATAGCGAGTGGATGGCTCCGCTATTTCAGTTTCATGGACTTACTATTGATTGCATCGATAAGCATGAACCCAATTCATTAGAAAGACGAAACGCATACCGGTCAGACATTACTTATGGAACCAACAACGAATTTGGTTTCGATTACTTACGCGATAACATGGCGCGTGAGCCTGAAGAACTTGTGCAGCGCGGCCATCATTATGCAATGGTGGATGAGGTGGATAGTGTATTAATTGATGAAGCCCGAACTCCCCTTATTATTTCTGGTCCTGTGCCACGTGGTGATGAACACGAGTTTTATGATCTCAAACCTCGGATTTCAAAACTTGTTGAAGCGCAAAAGAAACTTATTAATCAATATTTGAATGATGCCAAGAAGCAGTTGGCTGAAGGAATGGATAAAGATGGAGGCACTGCATTATTCCGTGCCCATCGCGCCATGCCTAAGTACAAGCCGTTGATCAAATTGCTTAGTGAAACAGGGATGAAAAACGTTTTGCAGAAAACTGAAAACTTCTATCTGCAAGACAATAAAAAAATGATGCCTGAGGCCGATCAACCACTATACTTTGTTATTGACGAAAAAGATAACAGTGTCGATTTAACTGATAAGGGAATCGACTTGATTACAGGTGAAGGTGAAGATCCAAAGTTTTTCATCATGCCTGAAATTGGCATTGAGCTAAACAAAATTGAAAAAGATCCTACCCTGATGGATGAAGATCGACTCAAGAAAAAAGAAGATCTGATTCGCGAATACACAACAAAATCGCAACGAATTCACAGTGTTACGCAATTACTAAAAGCCTATACACTTTTTGAAAAAGATACTGAGTACATAATTGTAGATGGCAAAGTAAAAATTGTTGATGAGCAAACCGGACGTGTTCTGGACGGAAGACGCTATTCCGATGGGTTGCATCAAGCCATTGAAGCAAAAGAAAATGTGAAGGTGGAAGATGCCACACAAACATATGCAACCATCACACTACAGAATTATTTCCGAATGTATCATAAGTTGGCCGGTATGACTGGTACAGCTATTACAGAAGCTGGTGAATTGTGGGATATCTACAAATTGGATGTTGTGACGATTCCTACGAACAGACCAATGACTCGTAAAGACAAGGAAGATCTTGTTTATAAAACCGTGCGAGAGAAGTTTAATGCGGTTGTTGAAGAGATTGTAAAACTAACCCAAGAAGGAAGACCTGTCCTAGTGGGGACTACTTCCGTGGAAATCTCGGAATTGGTAAGCCGGATGTTACAGATCAGAAAAATCAAACATCAGGTGCTGAATGCAAAACAACATCAACGCGAAGCGGATATAGTTGCTGAAGCCGGTAAACCAGGCACTGTAACAATCGCTACTAACATGGCTGGTCGTGGTACGGATATTAAACTTACACCAGAATCAAAAGCAGCTGGTGGTTTGGCTATCATCGGCACAGAACGTCACGAGTCACGAAGAGTTGACCGTCAGTTGCGCGGACGATCTGGTCGTCAGGGCGATCCTGGATCATCTCAGTTTTACGTTTCACTGGAAGATAACTTGATGCGATTGTTTATGCCTGAGCGTATTGCGCGCATTATGGATAAGCTTGGCTTGAAAGAAGGTGAAGTGATTTCGCACTCCATGGTTACAAACTCCATTGAGCGTGCACAGAAAAAAGTGGAAGAAAATAACTTCGGCATTCGTAAGCGTTTGCTTGAGTATGATAACGTGATGAACTCACAACGCGAAGTTATTTACAAGCGTAGAAGAAATGCTTTGCATGGCGAACGACTTCAGTTGGATATTCTTACCATGCTATTTGATACGTGTGATGACATTGTGGCGAGTGGAAAAAATTCAAATGCATTCGAGGACTTCAAATTGAATGTATTGAGCGTACTCGGTTTTGATTTCAGCATGTCTCAAGAAGATTTTACAAAATTAGATCAGGCAGTTGTTAGCGAAACTCTTTATGAAGAAGCGCTAAAGCATTACGACCATAAAAATAATTTGGCAGCTGAAAAATCTTACCCAATTATTCTTGACTTATTTAAAATACGTGGTGCCACCGTTCAGGATATTCAGGTTCCATTTACAGACGGTATAAAACAAATTGGAGTTTCTGCCAACCTTAAAAAATGTGTCGACTCAAAAAATAATGAGTTGATCAAGTCGATGGAGAAGATGATTACGCTGGCTATCATCGACCAGCAATGGAAAGAGCATCTTCGCGATATGGATGATCTTAAACAATCTGTACAAAATGCTGTGTACGAACAAAAAGATCCTTTGTTGATTTATAAGTTTGAAGGTTTTGAAGCGTTTAAGCGTTTTCTTGCAAAAGTGAATGAAGAAACAACTTCATTCCTGATGAAGGCTGATATTCCAATTCGCGATTCTGATGAAGTGCAGGAAGCAAGACATCAGAAACGACAAAAATTGAGCGAGAATAAAGAAGAGTCGCGATCTCTTTTACAAGGGGGTGGCTCACAACCTCAGGGCCAACAGCGCCCCACTGAAGAAAAAGTGATGCCTGTTAAATCTGAAAAAGTTGCTGGCAGAAACGATAAAGTGAATGTTCAATATCCTGATGGCACAGTACTTAAGGATGTGAAATTCAAAAAGGTAGAAGACGATGTAAAGGCCGGAAGATGTATTGTTATTGACTGATGTAGCATTTCACCGAATATCAAGTTGTCAAGACCACTCAAAGTGGCCAGACTACAGGTTTTGTTTGTAACTTAGTATCCATAATGAGAACACAGAAAATTGTCTTTATAGGTCTGTTATCACTTCTTGCCGGATGCGCGAGTCAACAAATAAGCGATAAACCTTATCATGAAAATCTGGCGAGTTTGCGCCCAACGGTAACTGTGCCTATAGATACTCCGCGCAAAGACAACTCAATATCAAAAAACCAAGTTGCCCCGATTACGCCCACACAAACTGTAAATGCCAAGGTAGATGCCGTGCTCGATAGTATCGATCGCTACAATCTTGTGAAGCGATTTGTTGATGGATATACCATTCAAATTTACTCAGGTCAAAATCGTGAGGATGCGATGAACACCAAGAAAAAAATGAGCACTGAAATATCTGACCTGGCTGCCAACTTACAATATCAGCAACCTAAGTTCACGGTAACGGTGGGTAGGTACTACACCAAATTGGAGGCGCAGAAAGATTTAGTCCAAATTCGAAAGAGCTTTACTTCAGCCATTCTTGTTCCTGAAAAGATTGCCATTCGGTAATTAAAATTCATTACCACAGTTTATTTCTATTGATAACCTTGGAATCTAGTGGCTTTGCTCCTATAATTTTTATTTCTTTGATCAGGGCTTAATCTTAAGTAGTAATGACAAAAAGTAATGTTGAAGGGAAATGGGAAAAGCGTTGGCATCCACTGCGCGAAGAATGGGTTGTTTATTCAGCTCATCGAAACGCGCGCCCCTGGCAAGGAGCTGGATTAATTAAACCCAAGACCTCGGTTGAGTATGACCCTACCTGTTATCTATGTCCGGGTAATTCCCGAATTCATGGTAGCGCCAATCCAACCTATAAAGATGTTTTTATTTTTGAAAATGACCATCCTGTAGTTGGCATGAATGCCCCTGAAGTTGATTCCTCAAATGACCAACTCTATAAAAAAGGGAAAGCAGCAGGAATTGCCAAAGTTGTTTGCTACGATCCGAGACATAACATCACGCTTTCGCAAATGAAGTTGAAGAACGTGGTAAAGGTGTTTGAATCATTTCAAGATGAGACAAAAGAGCTCACTGCAAATCCAGCCATCAAGTCCGTCCTGATTTTTGAAAACAAGGGCGAGGCTGTTGGTGTAAGTAATGCCCATCCCCATTGTCAAATTTACGCAACCGACTTTCACTTAAAACTTGTTGAACAACAAATCAAAATCGCATCTGATCATCAAGCAAAACACAATCAAAATATTTTCGATGAAATTATCGAAAATGAAAGAAGCGATAAAATCAGGGTGCTTGCAGAAAATGATTATGCTATTGGCTTCATTCCATTCTTCGCCCGGTACGCATACGAAGTGATGATCTTCCCGAAAGGCAACCACCAACATTTGAGTTCGCTTAGCCCAGATGAATTAACAGGTTTGGCTTCCGTATTTCATCAGGTAGTTCGCAGGATGGATATGAATTTCAATATAGATTTTCCGTATGTGATGTCTGTAATGCAAGCCCCCGTTGATGGCGGCAATTATCAGGATTTTAGAATGCATCTTTGGCTACAACCTCCTTATCGTCAACCCGGACTAATAAAATATCTAGCAGGACCAGAAATTGGTGCGGGAAACTTTATGGCTGATACCATGCCTGAAGATAAAGCTGCTGAATTACTGAGCATCAATCTAACTGATTACAGTCTTGAGCGCTGAGTCAATGTCAAATAAAACTTTTGAGTCTTCAGCACCCGGTCGCTTAGATGTGATGGGTGGAATTGCCGACTATTCGGGATCATTGGTTTTGCAAATGCCGATCTCCCAAAAGACAACGGTTCAACTTTCCTTGCGGGAAGATTATGTATGCATTATTACAAGCCGAATTAGTACTGGAGAAATTTTAAGCTCAAAGATTGATTACAGGGATTTTCTGAAGAACAATCAGGTTGATTACGAATTTGCGCAACAGAAATTGAAAGAGAACCCATCAACATCATGGATTGGGTATGTAATTGGGTGTGCACTCGTACTTCAAAAAGAAAAAGGCATTGAGTTTAAAGGCGGAGAATTCAATCTTCAATCTACTGTTCCCCTCGGAAAAGGAGTTTCTTCTTCTGCATCAGCGGAAGTAGCGACCATGAAAGGACTTGGCGAAGTTTTTGGAATTCATTTCTCCGGAACAGAGTTACCTATACTTGCTCAGCGTGTAGAAAATTTAATTGTAGGTGCACCATGCGGATTAATGGATCAACTTGCAAGCTACTTAGGTGAAGCGAACAAACTTCTTCCCATTGTTTGTCAGCCTGACCAAGTCCAAGAGTCCATTTCAATACCAACTGATATTTCATTTATTGGAATTGATAGCGGAGTCCGCCATTCCGTTTCAGGAGCTTCTTATACCGATGTGCGGTGTGCAGCCTTTATGGGTTACACCATCATTGCCCGAACACTGGGAGTTACACCAAAAGAATTGGCTGCAGCCAAGGCTAACAATAATTTTTCTTCCTTACCCTTTGCGGGATATTTGTGTAATATTCCTGTAGCGGAGTTTGAGAATTCCATTATTCAAAATCTTCCTGTCTCGATGAGCGGAAAAGATTTCATAAAAGAATATGAAATATCGATTGACCATGTTACGCATATTGCTCCAGATAAAATCTATTCCATCAAGCAAAGTGTATCTCATCCTGTTTACGAACATACCCGCGTAACGCAATTTAAAAATCTGTTACTCTCATTAAGTGATGTTAATGGGTTAGATGAAAGAAAAAGCATCCTAATAGAAATGGGAATTCTTATGTTTCAAGCGCACGAAAGTTATTCATTGTGTGGCTTGGGTTCTGATCGCACCGATGAAATTGTTTCGCTTGCAAAAAACATGAAGGGAATTTTCGGAGTCAAAATAACCGGTGGCGGAAATGGTGGCACCGTTTGTCTGCTTGCTGATGAGGCCGGAAGAATCTCAGCCCAGCAACTACATCAGCAGTTATGCGAAAAGTATCAACAAAACCTTGTGTTATTCAACTAATTCTACTTTATCTCGTAGGCCATTATCGAATTCTTATAAAAAGTTGGAACCAGTAACAGCTTTTTCGAAGGGATATATTCTATATCTGCTGCCCCTTTCTTGCTTAATTGTGTATCTAAGATAACACTCGATTTCCAGTCTTTATTGATGAAAGTAACTAATCCATTCCAACTTGAAACCAGGTATGTTCCATCTCCAATTGCTTCAATTCCATCTGGGTTTTCAATGCTATCGGTCTTTAATGTTAATTGATTAGAACTTAAGTCTAACCAGTTAAGAGTTTTTGAATTCCAAAGTGCAACCAACATCGCATTGCCATCAACAAGCAACCCATTAGGGCCATCTAAATCTGTTAATAGTTTGGTGAACACTCCGTTTTCTAAAAGCAATATCTCTCCTGCTCCTGTATCACTCATGTAAACTTTACCATCCTTAGAAGTTACAATGTCATTTAGGAATTTAGCTCCTTCGGCAACAAATGAATTCAAAACTTTTGCTGAAGCAATATCTATTTCATGAACGCGATCAATATCAGCTACGTACAATTTTCCATTATGAATGCCCAAGCCTTTTGGGGCATCAAAGCCAGTAGCCCAATTTAGATCAATAATTTTTCCATCTAATGAAACTGTTGAAATAAATCCATTTCCATCCTTTGCATCAGGGACACCATTAATATTTGAAACATACAAGACATCACTCACCTCGTCATAAATTACTGATTCTGATGTAGTCAGTAAAGTGTCGGTCTCCCATTTGAGTGTTAGCGTTGGAGTTGTTGAAGTGGTTTCGCCCGGTTTAGTTTGACACGCAGCTATTGTTATTAAAAGCATGGCGAAGAGAATAATTTTTTTCATGGCTTGCGGTTTATTGTTAATGAAAACTAATCATTCGGCTACTTGTATAAGTGGATACTAATAACCTAGTGCTAAATTACGACAACATTTGGCATTCCTTTTATTGAAATGGCCACCACCAGATTTGTTGGGATTAATCTTTTTCTCATTTATGGCTTAGGCGTCAACAAAGAATTAATCCAACCTGCAATTTTTAGAGCTTCATCTTTAGGCACATGGGGCATTGCCGCCATGGGTGTTTCATGCTCTGGCCAGTTTTTAGGTTCGGGTGTATAGATCAACTGAACAATTCGTTCGTTGCTATATTTGCGTTTGGCGATATCAGAAAAGGATGGCCCTACTTGGCGTTTACTAACCTGATGACAAGCTGTGCACGTATTTTTTACTAATAAAGGTTCAATCTCTGCATACGTTAATGCCTTACCTGTGCCGGCAGTTTTTGCTGTTGGCTTGGTACTTGGTTTTACTGAGGTTTGAGTTTTCTTTGTGCTCAACTCGGTCATCTTTAATTTCTCGCCATCAGGAATATTATTCAGTGTATAATAAGCGGTGTTGTGTAACAAGGGCAATCCTTCTGTTGAGCGAATGCCCGGCAAAATTAATTCATGAAGATAGTATTGACGTAAATTGTTAATTACCACGCGTACTTTCAATCCATCTTCCGATACCTTTACTCCTTCTATAATAAGTTTTTCATCATTCACAGTTGGGCTTCCATACACTGGATGATATTTATAGACATAACTCTTTGCAAAGTAGGAGTCTAAATTCTCAGTTGTCTTTTTGTCAACGGGATGTGTGAATTCAATTTCAAACCCATCAGGTTTTGCACTTACTGTTTTCATTTCCATAGGTACTTTGCCCGTCCACACCAAGCGCTGTAAACCAGCGGTGGTTGTTCCGGCTGAACCCCAGCCCCGGTTAGTAAGTCCTGCATACAACGATCCATCATGTCCCCAATTCATGCGCAACACACCCGATTCAAAACCAGATTTAAAATCAAACGCTACGCCTTGAATTTCGCCTTTCACTTTTTCCATTACTACACGCATGATTTTACTTTGCCCTTGATCGCCTACAAAAACTTGTCCGGCAAACGGGCCAAACTTTCCAGCTGTTTCATCTTGAATAATTTCTGAATTTGAAATCCCTAACACACCATGTGGTAACCACACCGCAGGAATTCTTGTTTCCTTAAAGTCATTCTTCAACTCAAAGAAAAAATTTGGATTCTCTTCATCTGCAATATTTTCAGGTTTGAGATATTGACCATCTTTTTTTACTTGGCGTGGATCAACTTTCGCATACAATTGTTCTGTTGAAATTTTAACTGGTGAATTTTCACGACCCGTCCAACGTAAGCCGGCCGGATGTCCGGTAAAACTTCCTTTCGTTACATGAAAAATTCCACCCGATCCTTGCCAATCGCCCTGATTGTCATCATAAAATAATTCACCATCAATCATTCCTAAACCACATGGCGAGCGCATTCCGGTTGCCCAAGGCTCCATGGTCCCATCCGGATGAATCTTCATTGTCCAACCGCGCCATGGCACCCGGCTTTCTCCACGCCACCATTCTTCATCGCCAAACGCAACGTTACCCGTTACAAAAAGGCTTCCGTCAGGTGTAATCTTAGGGCCAAAAGAATATTCATGATAATGACCTGACAATGGCCATGCATAAACTGTTTCGTATACATCGGCTTTGTCGTCACCATTTTTATCAATCAACTTAGTAAGTTCTCCTCGCTGTGCTGTGTATAGCGCACCATCATGCCATGTTAATCCAAGCGCTTCATGAAGACCAGAAGCAAACAATGTATAACGAGGTGCTGATCCCTTTTCCATGGTTGGATTCTCTACGATCCATACATCGCCTCTACGAGTGCATACTGCAATTCTTCCATCAGGTAAGGTGGCTACTCCGCCTACTTCAAGCAAGATACCTTCAGGTGTAGGCAGCGTTAAGATTCGATAATAATCATCTTCGGTCGGAGTTTTGATAAGCTGTGCAAACGCTTCCGCGAAAGCGAGTGTACAAAACGTAACAAGTAATAATATGCGAATATTTTTCATCTCGTGAGATCGTTAAGAATTACCAAATAATTGAATAACTGAATGAGCCTGCTATGGGTGCAATCAACTCTTTAATACCATTAACTTCCCGTATTTGCGGAGCAACTCCTTTCACTTTTATATAATAACTTTTATCATCAATGGCATAAGCACCATTTGGCATTTGCTGGATGCTTTTTCCTTCAGCTAATTTATAATAGAGATCAGGTTTTGTTCCTCGGTTTTTAATACCAACCTCGTGCACGATTGTATTGCTGTCAGGATAAATTTTGTCTTCCACCTCAATGCCAGCATAGGTGTATTTAAAAATTGGGCGACCGGTTGAAGTTTCAATCTCGTATCCCTTACCCCGATAGTCTCCTTCTTTTAATTCAGCTTCGTGACTAAGCACAGGGAAAGCTGATGTTGCAGATGCTAAAAAATAAAGAGGTTGATTATTAAATAGGAATTGTGTTGCCCCAAGTGGCTTGAATGAACCATCTCCTCGGTCGTGCCACATAGGTGTTGCGTCAACAAAATCGCCATGCCAAACACATGCTAAATTTCCTGACTTTAAATCATACACATAATGAGTACCGCTCGGATCGCCCACACCAATGATGTGCGTCAGTCTTTGCTTGTATTCGCCTTTGAAATCTAAAAATGCACGAAGCAATCTTGGCTGACTACCTGGATTAATTAATATGGGAGCTACTGGCTCGTTTGAAGGTGGGTACGAGTTAAAAGCATGAAGTGGCTTAAGTGCCGATCCGGCCTGAACGAACAAGCCTAAACGAGGTGGCATCCAAGACGCATTTTTATAATTATAAATTTCTAATGGATACGAACCGGCTTTTAATTCAATAGTAACTTCATCATTCGGCCACCAGCCATCACCACTTTGAAAATTGGTGAGTTGTTTATTGTTGATTAGTAATCGTGCTCCCCCTGTGTAGGATAAAATAAATTTATAAGTAGCATCTTCAGAAACCGTGAGTGAGCCTTTATAATGACTTCCATAATCATTTTCGTTTTCTAAAATCTCGCAGGTTAATTCCGAAAGCGAACCAGATGCTTCGGGTTTTAAATTGCTAAAATCAGAAATCACCTTAAAGTTTCCGTTCCAGGTTTCGTAGGTAATGTTGCTTAACGAAACATTAACATCCTTCAATACAGTGTAGGTTACATTTCGAAATGCTACCGGGCCATGGTCACCTTGAATCATCAAAGGACCTAAGGCCTTCTCATTATTTTCGATCGAGCCGCCTGTTGGCAGAGGCACTTCCACATGATCATGAATGCGTACTCCATTTAAATCAACATATAAAAATTTTGCATTCTCAGTTTTGTTGCCAGTTTTATCAAAGCGTGGAGCTTGAAATGAAATTTTCATTTTTTGCCACAAGCCGGGTGCCTTGGCGGGATTACTAAAGGGAGCTTTCCCCATATATATTTTTCCCTTTTCGGTTTCCCAGTTTCGGTAGATTCCACCAATATCACTAAATGAAGGATTTTTTACTCCCCAGCTATCCAACAACTGAACTTCATAACGGCCCTGTAGATAAACACCAGAATTGGATCCTTTCGGAAGCATTACTTCTAATTCTAATTCTATATCACCATGTTCAAAATTTGTAATGAGTTGATCTTTTTTCTGTTCGTCATTCATGTTTAGCAAAATTCCCTTTCCACCTTCAAAGGTTACTGCTGCAGGTTTAGAAGGTTGAACAACAGGCTTGGACTTCCTTGCTTTTTTATTAGTAACATCTGTTTCTTCATGCTTTTCATGAATGTCAATGTCTGGGTTCATCGTCACATCACCTACAATCAGCCAATTGCCGGCTTGCGGTTTAAAATCAGATAAATCCTGAAGCGTAAGAGTTTTGGTTTGACCGTTTGCTAATCCTGCACACAAGGTGAGGAGGATAAGAAACACGTTGGGTCTGATAATTTTCATAATACAAATAAGTAGAATCACGAATATCTGATTATCCCATAGGATTAACAACCTCTTTACGATGATCTTCTTTTGGTTTTTCCCAATCAAAACATAATGGGTACCTTTGAAACCGATTATCCATTATGACACTTTTAAGCAAAATCAAATCTCTTTCCGAAGCCAACCATCAGCAAACCGTTGAATGGCGGAGACATTTACATGCAAATCCCGAATTATCGTATCAGGAATTTAATACCTCAAAATTTGTAGCAGCTCAATTGAAATCCTTTGGCATTCCATATACCGAAATGGCCACCACCGGACTTGTTGGGTTGATCAAAGGAAAAAATCCAAACAAAAAATCAGTTGCGCTTCGTGCGGATATGGATGCGTTGCCTATCCAAGAGATAAATGAAGTAGTCTATAAGTCAACCAACCCCGGGGTAATGCATGCTTGCGGCCATGATGTTCATACCTCATCATTATTGGGTACTGCAAAAATTCTACAGGAAGTTCGCGATCAATTTGAAGGCACTATTAAATTAATTTTTCAGCCCGGTGAAGAAAAAAATCCGGGTGGGGCTTCTTTTATGATTCGTGACGGAGCTCTTACCAATCCCGCTCCGGCTTCTATCATTGGTCAACACGTAATGCCGCTTGTACCTGTCGGCAAAGTTGGCTTTCGCGAAGGCATGTATATGGCGAGTAGTGACGAACTATATTTAAAAGTAATTGGTAAAGGTGGTCATGGTGCTGCGCCTGAATTAGCCATCGATCCTATCTTAATCGCATCTCATATTATTATCGCGCTTCAGCAAGTGATTAGTCGCAATGCAAGCCCAAAACAACCCACCGTGCTGACTTTTGGAAAAATAACGGGTGATGGCGCTACCAATATTATTCCCAATGAAGTGAACATTTCGGGTACCTTCCGTGCATTGAATGAAACCTGGCGTAAAGAGGGACTTCAAAAAATAAAAAAGATGGCCGAGTCAATTGCGGACGGAATGGGAGGCAAATGTGAAGTCACTATTTCGCAAGGTTATCCTTACCTTGAAAATAATCCACAGCTAACACGCAGAATACGAGCTGCCGCTGAGGCTTATGTGGGCAAAGAAAACGTAGTGGATATTGACCTCACGTTGGGCTCGGAAGACTTTGCTTATTATTCGCATGTAGTTCCTGCCTCATTCTATAGGCTTGGCACGCGTAACGAAGCAAAAGGACTTACCAACTATGTGCATACTCCAAATTTCGATATAGATGAGGACGCACTTAATATAGGTCCGGGGCTTATGGCCTGGATGGCTGTCTCTGAATTGAGTGATTCAAATTAAGTAATTGTTACTTCCTTTCATGTTAGGCTGCGGTCAGTATATTTACACACTGTGATGGAGCCATCAAATGAGATAGAGAATTCAATTGCCGCCAATGGGCGTTGGAAAATTGTGTTAAGAAATACGGCATATATTCTTGCGGCTCTTTTCATTTTCCTTTTCACCCTTGATTTGATGATCGCCTCCTTGCAGCACATTGGTAAAGATGCTGCGGACGTCATAATACTTGCTACTTCAAATCCCTTTACCGGACTTTTCATAGGACTTTTAGTTACTGCACTTATTCAAAGCAGTTCGGCCACTACCTCCATGGCAGTTGCGTTAATGGCTTCTGGATCTATTACGCTAGAAGGTGCCATTCCTATTATTATGGGTGCCAATGTGGGCACTACCATTACCAGCACAATAGTTTCTCTAGGGTTTATCACAAAGAAAAAAGAATTCAGACGTGCAGTTGCCATCGGAACCTATCACGATTTCTTTAATATTCTTACCGTGATTATTCTATTTCCGCTAGAATATTATTTCGGTTTTCTATCCGGGCTTGCACAATACATTGCAACAACATTTTTTAATGAACCGCTTGGAGCGATTCAAAATAATTTCTCCTTGTTGGGATCTGGATTTAGTCCCATTATTAACTTTATCGTTAACCTAATCAACAATGGATTTATCCTAGCTATACTTTCTATAGGCTTGCTTTTTGGATCCATATTATTTTTTAGGAAAATATTATCTCAAACATTTGGCTTCGGTTCTCAAGATCGTTTTCAACAATTCTTTTTTAAGGATTCATTAAAGTCCTTTGGTTGGGGATTACTTACCACGGCTGCTATCCGATCCAGCACAGTCACAACTTCGTTAGTGGTTCCTTTGGTTGCCAAAAAAGTAGTGCGATTAAAATCTGCACTCCCTTTTATTTTAGGCGCAAACATGGGCACAACGATTACTGCATTTATTGCGGCCATGTTCAATAGTAATGCAGCGATTAGTATTGCAGTTGCTCATTTTCTATTCAACTTCATTGGGGTACTGATCTTCTTTCCCATTCCTTATGTGAAAGAGTTACCGATTAAGCTGGCCAATGGGCTAGGCAGGCTTACCTTAAAATATCGTTTGGCAGGATTTCTTTATCTTCTGCTTACGTTTTTCTTTATACCCTTCTCACTAATCTATCTTAACAAGGATATTGTAAAAGTTCAGGAGCTCTCCTATCAATTCGAGAATTTAATCAACAATGAAAAAAATTCCTACAAGCTGATTGCAAAAACTTATCAAAACCAGCCTATCAGTAATTGGATGATTTACGATTCGGCTAACGGCAGTCAGATAGAACCTACTGAGATTTTATCGGTTTATCGGAGAAAAAACATTTTAATCATCAACAACGAATTATTCGAGCTAAACAAGCCTGGCTTTTGCCGGGATGGAGAGGATGAAAAGGGAAAGTTTAAAAGTTGTATTGTAAAAATAATTCCTTCCTTATCTCTCACCTCAACACTTGCAGCAGATTCTGTTTATGTTTTTGAAAAGCACTGGTATCAACCTGCTGATGTAGATTCTACTGTTTCGCGGCTGTACATCAGTTCCTCCCTTAACCTGTTAGTTAAAAAAGAGAAAATTAACAATCTTGGCCATATTATCAGTAATGATCAGCTAATCGAGTTGGTTAAAAAATAATCCAGAACAGACTTGTGCGGGTAAAAAAGACAAAATGAGTATATTGGCTGAAGTTTATGGAAAGTATTAAAGACTCATTAATTAAATTTTTACGACTCGACAGCCTGGTCGATAACCTTTCGGGATATGTTGAGGCCAGGATTGATTTGTTAAAAATTGAAATTCGCGAAGATGTAGCCAAAGTTCTTGCTCAGGGCTTAGTGATAGGGGCGGTTTTATTATTAGCGCTTATGTTTCTGCTCTTTTTTAGCATCGGTTTAGCTAATTATTTAAATACTTTCTTCACTAATATCTATGCAGGGTATTGGATTGTAGCTGGAATTTACGGTATCCCTTGCTTAATATTTCTTCTATTTAAAAATAGAATAAGCAACTACTTTGAACAGAAAATGATGGAGATTATCAAAAGCAAAGTAAAGTAGAATGGAATTCTTAGAAACCCAGGATCCTGAAAAGAAAAAGCTTATTGAAACATCCAATAGGCATAAGATGGAATTGCAAAAAGAACTTAGTACAATCTCTGACAAGACAGAAGCTACCCTTAAAAATGCATTAATCATTGGAGGTACGTTAGCGGTTGCCTATCTTCTTGTAAGCAATATTGGTTCATCCGTAAAAACCAAACGAAAGAAGGCTAAATCAAAGTCAAAAGCGATTAGTAGTATTGATGATGACGATGAGACGATACCTGTTGAAGCGCATGCACCCATGCCATCCTTTCTTTCTCAGCTAGGCGAAAATCTGGCAAGCCACGCAACCATCATTTTGTTGGATCTCGCCAAAGAAAAACTTGCTGAATATCTTGTTAAACGAAAGATGAAGGATGAAAATTCTTGAAACCCTTCAGGAGCGACATAACCATGGGAAAAAATCCATTGCTGTGTTGGTTGATCCGGATAAGATTGATGAACCTAATCGGTTGAACACATTACTTCGGCTAGCTTCCGAAAACTGCATTGACTTTTTCTTTGTTGGGGGTAGTTTAGTTACCACTCCAAATCTTTCTGAAGTTATCAATCAGATAAAAGAAAACGTTTCCATACCTGTTGTTCTGTTTCCAGGAAGTTCTTTGCAAATTGATCCTTCGGCAGATGCAATTTTATTTTTATCCCTTATATCTGGTCGTAACCCTGACCTACTGATTGGCCAACATGTTGTAGCGGCACCCATCTTAAAAAATAATCGATTAGAAGTAATGCCTACAGGCTATGTGCTGATTAATTCGGGTAAGACAACTTCGGTAGCCTATATAAGCAACACAACCCCAATTCCAGAAGATAAGTATTCATTAGCCGCATGTACAGCACTGGCTGGTGAAATGCTAGGCCTAAAATTAATTTACTTAGATGCCGGCAGTGGTGCGGAAAGGGAGATAAGCCCGAAGATGATTAGTGCCGTGCGTAAGTCTGTTAACGTTCCACTCATTGTAGGTGGTGGAATCAACACAAGTCAAAAAGCGTTTGCAGCCTTGCAAGCAGGAGCCGATCTAATTGTGGTAGGCAATGCGTTGGAAAAAGATCCTGAACTCTTGATTGAAATCACCGATCGGGTGTACGATTGGAATCAAAGCCTTGAGGCTAAAAAATAACTACGGCTTAATTTCAAATTTAGTAAACCCAACCACAGGTCCAGGTTTAGCATCAATTTTTTCAACAACCGCTCTGGCAGGTCCCAGGTTACACCACTTAATAAACTTGTATAGGATTTCTTCAGCTGCCTCCCCTTCTAGATACACATCTCCATCAGGTTCATTACGTACAAATCCATAGACCCCCAATTCATCTGCTTTCTCTTTAGCCGATGCCCGAAAGAATACTCCCTGCACTTTTCCCGAAACCCTAATTTTAATATGTACTAACTCCACTCAGTTCCAATTATACAGCTACATTAGAAAATATAATCCGTACTTAAAAAGACTGACTCTCTATTTTGAATGATTGTGCTAATTATTTTTTTATTTTCATCGTTACTTTTTGTGGCTACTAACGTTCGAATAGAAAAAACACGTAACGCATCCGCCACAGACAGCGTTCCTTCAGCAGAATCCTTTCTTCCATTAAACGGGAATACATCCGGCCCACGTTGACATTGAACATTTAAATTAATTCGACCCACCTGGCTAGAGAATGCATCAATCATGCGGGCAATAGATTTTGAGTTTTTGCCAAACAAACTTAGTTGCTGTCCAAAATTTGAATTTAACACATATTCAATCGCTTCCTCTTCATTCTCATAAGGAACAATAGGAACAACTGGACCAAATTGTTCTTCATAATAAACTTTCATTTTCTTATTTACCGGATAGAGTACAGCAGGATAAAAAAAAGTATTTAACTTTTCTCCTCCATTTGGATTCATAACGTTAGCGCCATGTTCTTTTGCATCCTCAACCAATTTTGTGAGGTAGTCCGTTTTTCCTGGTTCAGGAAGCGGTGTTAATCCAACGCCTGCATCCCAAGGCATTCCTAGTTTTAATTTTCCAATTTCATCGCAAAGCTTTTTAGTAAACTCATCAACAATGCTTTTATGTACAAAAAGAATTTTCAATGCAGTGCATCGCTGTCCATTAAATGATAATGATCCTAATGCGCATTCACTTACTGCATTATCTATATCGGCATCCGGTAAAACAATAGCTGGGTTTTTTGCATCCAACCCTAAAATAGATTTAAGCCGGTGAGGTTTCGGGTGAAGCTTCTTCAATTCATTAGCACCTTTGTTTGTACCGATAAAAGCAAATACATCCACCTTACCTGTTTCCATCAGTGATCCAACTGTTTCGCGCCCACGTCCATAAATAATATTGATTACGCCTGCCGGAAAGCATTGTTGAAAGGCTTCCAGTAATGGACGAATAAGTAACACACCATATTTAGCCGGTTTAAACACCACTGTATTGCCCATGATCAGTGCGGGAAACAACGTACTAAATGTTTCGTTCAACGGATAGTTATATGGTCCCATGCACAATGCCACACCTAACGGCACTCTTCTTATCTGCGCCATAATGCCTTGCTCATTTACAAAGCCAGAAGAGTTTCGATCCAATTCTTTGAGAGAATTAATTGTATCGAGAATATAATCACACGTGCGATCAAATTCTTTTTCAGAATCTTTTTGAGACTTACCTATTTCCCACATCAAAAGATTAACAACCTCTTTGCGCTTTTCACGCATCTTGGTAAGAAAATTCTCCACATGTTGAATGCGCCCTGATACTGACATCAATGGCCACTCGCCATGACCCTGATCATAAGCATTCACTGCGGAGTCAAGCGCAGCAAGAGCTTCCTTAGATGTAAGCAAGGGAGTACTTCCAATTATTTGTTGCTTGATCTCGTTTCCTTTGCGGAGAAAAACAGGACTAGCAACCGGGCTCATATCTCCTTGCCAGGTTATCATTTTACCATTCAATAAATATTCGCGCTGCTCCATATAGGCAGGCAATGCAACTGCAGAAGGCACTGCACTCTCTTCAGGAAATAAATTAGTCAACAAGTTACTCATAGGGTCGGTTATTATTGAGGGGTTGAAGTTACAATAGAAATTCCAGACGAGGTTCCAATGCGATCGGCTCCGGCATCGATTAATTGAATTGTTTGTTCACGGGTTTTTATTCCACCCGATGCTTTAATGCCCACATCTGATGGCAGGCTCTTACGCATAAGTTTAATATGCTCGACTTTTGCACCCGAAGGAGCAAATCCAGTTGATGTCTTTACAAAATCAACTCCCGAATCAGAACAGAGCTTGCAAGCATCTATGATTTCTGAATCGGAGAGATAGGCAGTTTCAATAATTACTTTTAAAATTTTCTGATTATTGTGTGTTAGTTTACTGCACTTCGCAATCTCAATTTTAGTCCATGGAATCCCTGTCTTAAATGCACTAACATTTAGCACAACATCAATCTCATCGGCACCGTTATCAATCGCTCGTTTCACTTCATCGAGTTTTGTCTCGGTCATAGAATAGCCTAAGGGGAAACCAGCTACTGTTATCAATAAAATATTAGCATTGGAGATTTCGCGCTGAGCACGTTTAACCCAAAAAGGTGGAACACATACTCCAAGAAAGTTATGCGCACGCGCCTCGGCCACCAATTGATCGATTGCCCGATCTGTTAAAGTTGGATTTAGATTG
The DNA here is from genome assembly GCA_041742535.1 of Cyclobacteriaceae bacterium. GTDB lineage: Bacteria > Bacteroidota > Bacteroidia > Cytophagales > Cyclobacteriaceae > ELB16-189. The sequence goes on from JBGSIM010000079.1 coordinate 18,170, forward strand.
GTGTGCTCAATGTAGGAAGCAATGTTCAAGCGTAATCTGGTATTGAAAACCGAAATTACTTTTTCTAATTCACATATTAGCTATTGAAAAAAATCTCTTTGCTAATGCCTAATCCCACATTCCTTACAGTATTTCATTTTATGAACTGGATTTCTTTTGGGCGGACGCTTATGACCAAAGTAAAGAGGATTTGAATATTGCGGAGCGGCCATTTTCTTCAACGTTTTTTGTTTCTCTTTGGCGATATGCTCAACACGCGCATAATATTCAAACTGCGCAGTATGTTTAACCTTTGCTTTCTTAAGCAACATCTTTTGCCGCTTCTCTGAATTCCGGGTTCGCTGTGCTTTATTCATGCGTACAATTGACTCGTCTGAATTTCTATCGCCTAACGTTGTGGTTTGAGCGTCTGACAACCACGGAATACAGGAAACCAACAGACAAAAAATAAATCGTATTAATAATTTTTGCATAGCAATCTTAGAACGATTGCCTGGGGCATTTATTTCACAAATAATTCAGGGGACCCTAAAAGAAATATTGATAGAGATAGTAGGCAAGCATGATTAAACCTACAATTAACACAAGATAACCAAATACCCGGGCTCGTTGGAAGTAACCCTTAACAGGTATAATGCTTTTATTCTTGCGTTTTGATTTCAAATTTTACAATTCAATAAAGAATCTGGTTAAGAAATATACGACAAAGCAGATTAAGATGAGTGAAATCTGACTTCTCACCCTTTTATTATAATATTTTATTACTGTTAATCTCATAACTATTTGATTTATATCAAATTGACTTAAATATACAAAAATTGACTTTAAATGCTAGTTTGTGCAGACTCCAACCAAAAGTGCTCTATTACAATTTTTAAACTGAGTTTTGGGAGTCAGGGGTTTATCCTTTTAATAGGGGTCCAGTAACCCGCGCTTTCCTAAAATAGAAGGTATTTCCTTACGTGCGTAAGTACATGACAAGAGGGTTACATAACATCATTTCTCAAAAACCTGTTTGCCAGGTGCGAAATCGGTACCCCGATGATAAAAAGATGGATACCAATCATAATCAATGATCCTTGAAGAGCAATAGGTCATGATCCTATTTGAGACATTGGTACGATCAGCAGACTCATTACTAGCCAAACGATCAAGCCATAAATCATTCGCGAAACCACAAGTTCCATTAAACTATTCCATCTCAATGATATTCACAAAGATGTCATAGTTGACTAGTTCTACTTTAATCAAATTGTGGCTCTCTTTAAGTTCAATTAATAACTTTTCAAAATCTGATTTAGAGATAATTTCATCTGACTTCCTGATTAGCATACGAATTTCTTGAAGTTCTTCTGTTACACGAGGAATATTGTACAAATAAGAAATCGTTAATACTTTTTCATACTCAATATAATTAATGACTCCGGTTGCCTTGGCTGATTCCCATGCCGAATAGTGTATAGTGGGGTGTAGCAACTTCCCCATATTAATAGTTATGGTTGACTTTGTAATCAGCGATAATGTGTCTGTTAAATTGATTCTAGCGATTGTATGGATTTTGGAGTTGATCTCTTTGGCTTCCTTCGAAAGTCCTTTATACTCCAGTTTATCATCAACGTATGGTAGTAACTCCAACTCTAACAATTCCAGATAGTGAAGATTTGTTTTTACGGCCTCATGAAGAGCTCCTTTATTTATCTGGATTTCCTGCTTTATTTTATCAAGTGCATTACGCGCCTCTTCTTGATTATTCTTTGCCTCCCTCCATTCATCCAACTCAAATGCTATCAAAATTCCAAACAGGGCACTAAAAAAACCTATTATATGATTAGGCCAGTCAACCCTCCAGGCATTAAGTTTCATAGTTATGCGATCACTTCATCAAAAGCTTTGACAAACGCTTTCATTTCATCCACCGTGCCAATACTAACCCGGCACCATTCTTTTTGTTGATAATCCCAAACCCGAATTAAAAACCCCTTGTCTTCTAATTTTGATAGAATAGTTTTTCCATCCATGGGTGCAGGAAAGAGCAACACGTTGGTTTGTGATTTACTATGAAAGATTTTCTTTTGTGTGAGATAGTCTGTAAGCACCTTGCGGGCGATTGCATTTTTCTCGCGTGTCATTTTCATGAAGTCCTCATCGCCCAAGCTTGCCTTAGCTGCAGCAATAGCGGTTTGACTCGGAGAAATTGTATCGCCATACTTCCCAACTTTTTTAAGCACATCAGGGTGCGCAACAATGTAACCTAAGCGAAGACCTGCCAATCCATAAATTTTTGAAAATGTTTTTGACACAATCAAATTAGGTATGCGCTGCACTAATTCAACCATCGATTTTTGCTTAGCCGGCTCAAGAAATTCAATGTACGCTTCATCGGCATACACCAATGTTTTCTTAGAAGCTTCCTCACAAAAAGATTTTACAATCTGTGTATCCACCACAGTGCCCGTTGGGTTATTAGGGTTGCACGAAAAAACTAATTTGGTGTCCTTCTGTATGGCAGATAGAAGTTCATCGTAATCAAATTCAAGTTTGTCATTTAAATCAACCTTATCCCATTTTGCATTCATCTGTTCTGCATAGTTCATAAGCAAGGGAAATGTAGGATAAGCAGACAACACCCGACCTCCATCAAGTCCATAAGCAACTCCCGTTTGACATAACAACTCGCCAGAGCCAGCGCCTAAAAAGATAAATGATGGTTCAACTCCTTCCTTATCGGCTATAATTTTTCTCAGTTCTCCCATCTCAGTAAACGCATACCTATTGCCCTGAACCAAACTTTGAATGACGGCCTTTTTAGCTTTCTCAGAGGGGCCGTAAGGATTTTCATTTGAGTTCAACCTCACTTTTGGACCGGCCAATTTCTTTCCTGAAAAGAAAACTCGTTCAGCTTCGCTTACGGGTCCTGCCATTAAGGTGTTTACCAATGCTGGGGTAATTGTCATCCCCGCTGTTAAAGCGAGCGTAGACTTAAACCAATCTCTTCGACTAATAGGCTGTTTCATAGGTAGGGATTATTGAACTAAGTTAGCAATTTCCATCAATGGAAAATCAAAAAGTTGTTATTGAGTTGCTGATAGAAATTTTGTGATCCCTGATGCTACTTGATCAGGTTGCTCTTCTTGCGGGAAATGACCGCATCCTGGTATTTTAATCACTTCACAATTATTAAAGCCTTCTCTAAATTTTTGCAAATACTTCTCTGTAACAAAAGGATCTTTCAATCCCCAAATTAAAAGTGTTGGCAACGCACTTATTGATTTTCGATTGGCCCACATTTCCTCAAACCAAGCCTGATCATTAAGCAGAGATTTTGCAAATGCTAAAGGCCCAAAACGTTCCTTACTATTAGAAAATGGTTGCGTATAGTACTGAAGGGTTTTTTTATCAATTTTCCTTTCCCCAAAAGATTTTGGTAGCAAGTACCTTGGCGAGAAATTAAAGTATCGGTACAAAATCGGAAGCAAAGGGCTTTTTAAAATCCGTTTGAACTTAATAAACTCAGGCGCTGACTCGCTGCTCCAAAGCCATGAGTTAAGAATAATTAATCGCTTGAATAAGAATGGATTTTTGATGGCAACAGATAATGCAATCGGCCCACCAAAATCATGAGCAACTAAAGTTATATTTTTCAAATCCCGATCCTTAATAAATTTCTCTAGTGTGCTGGCATGGTTGATAGTGCTGTAATCATACTCCTGAGGTTTATTAGAAAGTCCAAAGCCAATATGATCAATGGCGACACATCGGAACTTACTTCTTAACGCCTTAATTAAATGTCTAAAATCAAAACTCCAGGAAGGAGTTCCATGGACAAAAAGAATAGTTTCACCCTCGCCCTCATCAATAAAGTGAAGCTGTTGATCATTAACTCTGAAATAATTTGAAGTGAATGGGTAAATTTCCCGATCTAGCCAAGCAGTCTTTTTCATATCTTTTTAGACAAAAGAACAGCGTAGCTTCTTTTAAAATCTTGGTTTACACCAAGATTCTAAATTTTAATAGTATTAAATAGCTTACTGAAATTGGTCGCATCTATTCCAAGATAAGATGCAATATACTTGTGAGGTGCTATTTGAAGTAAATGCGCGCTACGTTGACAAAAGATTCTATATCGCTCTTCCATCGTTAGTGTATGAAATTCAAGATGCCTGTCGATGGTTGCTGCAAGTAACCCTTCATTCGCTCTTCTAAAAAAAGTCTCAATGTTTCGCGACTGATCAAAAATCTGTTGGAGACGATCATAGGATAGAACAAGAAACTCGCTATCTGCCAAACATTTCAAATAGAATTTACTCTTGCGTTGAAATAAAAACGAATCCGGGATAGCACACAAATTGGGCGGATAGGTAAAGGCAATAACATGTAACTTATCTTCGGCTTCATAGTATGACATCTGAACACCCTTCTGCACAAAATATAACTCGCGCTGAACTTGACCGGGAACTACAAGCCATTCTCCTTTTTTAGCTGTTCGTTCAGGTAAATCTTTTATTAGTAATTCAAAGTCATCTGTGGTGAGCGGATGAAACTGATTTAGAAAGTCAAACGTATTTTGAATTTCAGATTTCGATTTCACGCTTTTGATTTTTACCAGGAAGGCTTTTGGTAAAAGGTAACATACGCTTCACCATCCAACACAATCATGGGGTCACGGGTTTTTGGATGATTTAGTTTTTGCAGTTGATAGGATCCTTGCCCACTACTTTGAGAGTTGTAGAAAATCCGATCGCCCTGAACGTACCAGGTGCCACGGTCTGAACCTTGCGATGAAGTGCCTGCATAAAATGCATTTGTATTTGTATCCATGGATCGCTCCGAAGCAGATTCGTAGGTTCCATTCGCGTTAAGCACCATACATCTGCTGGATGTTGAGCCACCCGAGTTTGTTGAAGTAACATTCGTCCAACACCATTTACCTACCAACTCCTGTGCAATATTTCCATTTTTATTTTGCGAGTTCGCTTGAGCGGATTGATTTGCTGCTCCGCGCGTATAAGTCACTTTCTGTCCATTAGCAGTAAGGTTTAATTGGTCACTCTGAATGGTGTAAGCAAACATAGCCTTGCCTTGTAGCGTAGTAAGGATAACATGGCCTTGAGAATCCTCATAAGGAAATGTGTTACCTAAATAAACACACTGCCCATTTTCTTTGAATTCGATGGATTCGCCATTCCCGGACCAAACTCCAAGAAGAGAGTTGTTTGAATCGGTCTTGATGTTGGGTTCTTGTGCTATCGCTACTGGAGATTGAGCACTCTCAGTGCCAGCCTTTGTGAATATAACCTTCTCATCTATATCGCCACCTGACAAAGTCAACGAATTGCCCTGAAGCACAAAAGTATAGGTAGTTGTCTGTCCTGATTGTGTGATTAAAAGTTTATTGGTGTTTGATGAATACTTAATTGATTCGCCATCAAATTCTCCACTACCATCCGGGTTTAGCATCAGTGTCATCTGATATCCGAATTGAGAATTTTGCCAAAGACCTGTTATTTTTCCTTGCTGAGTTTTTGCTCCGATTTGAGCGAGTAGTGAGATGGGTAAAAGGAAAGCCAGAAAGCAGATCGATTTCATAGTTCCATAAATTGGTAAACTAAGCTAATCAATCTTTTTGAAATCATGAATCCCCCATCATGCGCCTACATCTTCATGTGGGACATTGATTTTTAAAAACCTTTACGGAATGATACCCATCTTTCGCATTAAAAAAGTAGCGTTAGCCTTTTGTGCAACACCTGAGTAGAGGGTGTAATCAAAAGTCAATTGGTCATTTTCAATTTTGCCTTCAAAGCAAGCATTTGCAATTTGAGTTGGATACTGCCCTTCCAAATCGCCTAACGCAATATCATGAGTTGCCAATACTACCAAAGCCTGCAAGCCTTTTAATTGCTTAATCAATTCACGTGAGCCTGCTTGTTTATCAGTCGAGTTAGTACCTTTTAGAATTTCATCTAATAGAATTATCATTGGTTTACCGGCACGCAATTCCTGCATGATTGATTGTAACCGATGAAGCTCCGCATAAAAATACGATTGATGATCTTGCAATGAATCAGAAGTTCTCATTCCGGTGCGTAATGCAATTAATGGCATTATCCAGGTGCTTGCACATACAGGTGCACCGACACCTCCTAAAACAAAGTTGACTCCCAACGTTCGCAGAAAAGTACTCTTTCCCGCCATGTTTGCACCTGTGATCAACCATACAGTAGCAGGGTTTCCAATTTCAAAATTATTCGTAACTCTTTCTTTATCTGAAATAAGCGGGTGACCAATCTCTTTTCCTTTCAAATGATTTCCTTCACTATACTCAGCAAAAGCATATGAAGGATTATTATAATGGAGTGTTGCCAACGAGATGAGTGCATCCCATTCTGCCAAAGATTCAAGCCAACCCGGAAGTTGTTGTGCATTCAATTCACGCCAAGCTTCCACTCTGCTTACTGCATGTAAGTCATACAAAAACAATCCGTTGCCAAACATCATAGCAAATGGATTCATCCGCGACTCTAGTGCATTCACCAACTTTGAAAATTGAGCAACTTTTTCAAATGCTTCATGGGCCGTTTGAAAATGTCTTTTCATCAAAGTTGTTTCATACTTCTGTTGAGTGAGCAATTCAAAGATTCGTGCATAATTAGCCAGTGCCTCTTTTCCTTTACTCAGTCCGCGCTGGAGGTCGCCAATTTTCTTTGCGTGAATCCCTGCAATTGAAATTTGTGCAGTCATCGCTACAAAAAGTATTGGGAAATAACTTATATCATAAATGGTAAGACCTGCTATCATCAACACAATTGCAGGCAATACCCATCGCAAAATTGTATAACCCTTCTTGCCATAAAGAAATGGTTTCTCTAATAGCCAGATGCGTAAAAAGGTTTGATCAAATGTAAACTCACGAATTTGTCGACCCAACGCCCACACGTGTTGTCTGAATTCTAATTGAGAACCTAACTCGCGTACAGCAGCTTGTCTTTCTACTAATTCCTCACGGGAATAATTCAACGCTTTCAGATCGTGGGCCAAGCGGTCTTCACCGAGTTCGGTTCCACATCGGTTTATGTATTGGAACAGACTTCCGTTTCCAAAAAGATCAAGATCATGACTATAGGGATGATTTGGATCGGCATACCGAATCCCATCCGAAAAATCTGACGTTTCAAAACCTAACCCCTTTGCTTCCGATTGATTGAGCTCCTCCAAGTAAGAAAGTAATTTCTTCTGTTCCTCTTGTGCAGTTTGTTTGTTGATCAGAAAAATAAAAACCCCCAATGGAACCGGAATCAGAGCAAAGAAAATTGAATCTGAAAAGCCTAAATAAATCAACACACCAACGATCGCCATCAAGACAACTCTACTCCAAGCTAACTGCTTAATTACTTTTTCAACATATTCGCGTTGATTGGCAAACTGGTTGGCACGCTTCCGATAAAATTCTTGGGTGGGCATACTAAAAACAGATCAGATAAACTCTTCGATGATTGCCATTACCTGCTTTAAATAAAGCTCATCAATTTCGTCAAAGTCATTTAAAGAATCACTATCAACATCTAACACAAGTGCTACTTCGCCATTTTTGAATGCCGGCAAAACAATTTCAGATTTAGAAGCCGAGCTACACGCAATGTGTCCAGGAAACTCATCCACATTAGGAACAATGATTGTTTTCTTTTCCTTCCAGCTTGCGCCACACACTCCTTTGCCTAATGCAATGCGGGTGCACGCAATCGGTCCCTGAAAAGGGCCTAACACCAACTCATTATTTTTTACCAAATAGAAACCAACCCAGAAAAATTTCATGGTTTGATTAAGTGCAGCGGTAATGTTTGAAAGGTTCGCGATTACATCAGGTTCGCCAGCTACGAGTACCGCTATTTGGGGTACCAGCGTTTGATACTTTGAAGTTTTATCAGCGGATAAAGAGATAATCAGATTTTCTGTCATGTCTTAATAATGAACAGCAAAATTAGGAAAAGGCAGTTGGAATAGGGTTATATCTGGTAAAAAAGCAGAATGATAAGCAGAGCGACAATAATCCCGATAATCTGCATAATGCTGCGCGATCTCATAGCTTCAAGTTTCCTGAAAGGAATCATAGAAGTTCTGCCAATACTAGTTTTGGCTTAATTACCCTTTGCCGGGATAAATAGTAGAACCTGTATTAACAATCAGAATTTTTTCATCGCGAGGCAGTTCATCTTTCATCTGAAGTAAAAGTGCGAGACCTGCTATTCCTGACGGTTCACAGCGTATGGAGTGCTTACGACTTATATCTAGAGCTTCTTCGATGTAATTTTCATCCACATCCAAAATGCCCGAAAGATTACCAATCCGTTCATTTTGAATCAGGGAGTTGATATAAAATTGATAATCATCCAACGAAGGCAGGTAATAAGAGAACAATTTATCCATACGCGAGTTGGCATCGCGGGTGGTGGCACCCATAAAATTGCAGGCTCCAATCTTTTTAATATCTCCCAAAAACCGTGGATCGTGTCGATAGATTCGGTTGTTAAACTCACGCTCGGCAATAATTAAAATATTCACAAACAAATCGCCTGTACCAAATGGCACAAAACAATAGGCCGGATTTTCATTTAGCACTTCATACGAAAGCCAGTCATAATAATTATCGTTAAACCGATCCAGAATTTCGCGGTAAGTAATGTCTATACCTTCTTTATTGTTTGTTAGTTCTTTGATCTCCTTGCTCGAAAGGGATTCTTTGCTCAAATCGGTTTCATAGACTTCGCTACCCATTTGCCGAAGGGCGGACTTAATAGATGGATTGATACGATTATCCATCAACACTTTCAGCTTGGTGTTTACTTTAAACAAATTGAAAAAATGCTGAATGGCTGCAGCGGCACTTCCTGATGAAATGATGGATACTTCTTTAATATTATATCGCTTTGCTTTAATCAAAACCTCCCATGCCATACGTGCTTTATGTGTGCCTGTAGGATTTGTACTTTCATCTTTCAACCAAACATTGGTAAAACCTGGAACATCTACACGAAAAGTATTTGATGCCGGGAACCGAGGTTCATAAAAAGGACGTGGTGGAAATTCAGGTTTAGATGGATCGTTTAAAGAAGGAACATACAAGCCTGCAATTTCTTCAGTAGCTGCACGAACTAACTTTTCATCATCCATCTGCTCCTTCACAAAATCCATTTCCTTGCCGGATAGTTTTTCGAAAAGCACATTCGCGATTTTTGTAGCGAATGACTCCATGTTATTGGGATCAATCGCTTTTACCGAATCTTGCTCAACAGCATCGTCTGCATCAACATCCAGCAAACTTTTGAATTTTGTTGAGAACTGCTCGTTTATTAAACTATTCCAATCCAATTTATTTTGCGTAGCAAACAGACTTAACAAATTACGAAGGGACTGTGTAGCTCCCGGAGGACTTTTTAAATTAAAAGCTCTGCGCAACAAATCTTCTGATGGGCCTTGAGGATAACTAAGCGTTAATTGTGGATCGAGGCTCGGAGTAGTCTTAATAAAGTCTTTCACCGCCTTCTGAAGACCGTGGATAAAACTCCATCGACCCGTTCCCACCGATTCGTGAAAACCAGAGCGCGTTAGTTGCTCACGAATGAGGTCAAGGATTTCTTTTGGGATGCGTTTGGCGGATGCTTTCTTCATGAATGACAAAAGATCGCAGGTTCAATCGAGAATCGCAACCCATTGGCATAATTACCTTACTTGCCAACTGAATTAATGTCACTCACCCGCTGCGCGAGAAGTCTGTTCGCTCTCAGAATCAGCATCTTGATCTGAAGGTTTATGCTGTGATTCATCTGTGGAGATAAATGTAATTTCAGTTTGTTCAATGGTTGTCACATGCACAGATGTATTTCCTAATTCTTCACTAAAGAAGCGTTTCTGCGAAAAAAGAATGACCACTACGCCCATAAATATAGAAGAGTCGGCAATGTTGAACACCGGACTGAAGAACTCAAAATATTGTCCACCTTTAATAGGTACCCATTCCGGCCAATAAAAATCAAACAACGGAAAATATAACATATCAATCACCTGACCATGAAACCATGGTGAAGGGGATTCCAATGGAGCATTATTGAGAAAAACACCATAAAAAATACTATCAATCACGTTCCCAATCGCGCCACCTAAAATAAGGGCAAGGCAAAATAAGAATCCACTATGCGCACGCTTACTTATCATCTTATAGAGATAATATGTAATGCCCGCCATCGCGAAGATGCGAAAGATGGTAAGTGCCAGTTTGCCAAATTCACTTTCCCACCGAATACCAAACGCCATTCCTGGATTAAGTAGATAATGTAATCGAAACCAAGTACCTAGAACATTTATCTCCTGATGGATGTACATATAATTATACACCAACAGTTTACTGGTCTGGTCAAGCAGAATCACGGCCAACGCAATCAAAAAATATTTTTTATAATTCATCTCTTCTCTATTCAGCGTAAGCCTAATTGACTATGATTTTTAATTTTAGCATAAACTCATCCATCTCCACTTCAGTCGCATTGGCAACCTGCTCCTTTAACTCTAATGTAAGTGCTTGTGTTTCGGTGCGGATGTATTCTTTGTGTTCCGTAAGCGCTGACGAAACCGCTTCTCCATTTTTCTCTACTTCAATCGCTATTTTATCAAGTACCGCCAAGCCCATATCCTTCCGGAGATTTTGTACCCGATTTACAAAATCACGGGCAATGCCTTCGCGTTTCAATTCATCCGTTAGAGTAATATCAAGCGCTACAGTAAGTCCGTTTTCAGATGCTACAGCCCAACCCGGAATATCCTCCGATGAAATTAACACATCATCCAACACCAAATCAAAACCACCTTTATTCAATGCTCCACTCTTTTCAATTGCCTGAATATCTTCTTTTGTGAATGAATTGATGACAGATGAAACCTCTTTCATTTTTGGACCGTACTGCTTTCCAAGTTTGGCAAAATTAGGTTTTACCTTTTTTACTAATAAGCCACTGGTATCATCTATGTATTGAATTTCCTTAACATTCACTTCTGCTTTGATAATTGCCTCCACGCTTTTCACACGCTTCGCATATTTTTCATCAAGCACTGGTAACAATACTTTTTGCAACGGAGTGCGCACTTTCACTTTACTATTCTTACGGATTGAATGCACGAGTGAACAAATGCGTTGCGCATAATCCATGGATACCTCTAATTCAATGTCCTTGCGATTCGCCTGTGACTTAATCATTAATGTATGATGAATCGATTCAAACTGAAGCGGAGTATTAAATTGCTTGGCGCGACTACGAATATTATCGGTAAGGTTTTTATACAACCATTCACTAAAGAACGGTGCAATAGGCGCCATCAATTGTGCCGTTACCATCAAACACTCATAAAGCGTTTCGTATGCAGCTTTTTTATCATAAGAAAGAAGTGAATTCAGACCAGATCCTTCTGTTGGCTTGCCGTCCGAAGCTTTAGCGTAGGACGGTTGCCAGAAACGTTTTCTGTTCAAGCGCACATACCAATTAGAAAGATGATCATTCACAAAATCCTGAATGGCGCGAGCTGCCTTGGTTGGCTCATACTCATTATAAGCAGCCGTAACTTCCTCTATTAAAGATTGTTCCTTAGTTATGATCCACTTATCAAGCGGTGCCAATTTATCGTAAGGAACATTGTTCATCTCATCTTTTACAAACCCATCGATGTTTGCATACAGCACAAAGAATGAATACGTATTGATGAGTGTTCCGAAAAATCTGCGCTGCGTTTCTACAATTCCATCAAAATCAAATTTGAGATTGTCCCACGGTGGTGCATTCTCCATCATGTACCAGCGCACTACATCAGGGCCATATTTAGCAAGGGTTTCAAATGGGTTCACCACATTGCCTTTACTCTTCGACATTTTGTTTCCACTCTTGTCGAGCACCAATCCATTGGAAATAACATTCTTGAAAGCTACTCCTCCATTCCCAACTTTCTTATTCACCGCTTTCACTTCCTCACTGCTTTCGCTAAGCATAGTCGCTATTGCATGAAGCGTAAAGAACCAACCGCGGGTTTGATCAACGCCTTCGGCTATAAAATCTGCGGGATAATTCTTTTCGAAAATTTCCTTGTTCTCAAACGGATAATGCCACTGCGCATACGGCATAGCACCCGAGTCAAACCAAACATCAATCAAATCTAATTCGCGATACATCGGCTGGCCGCTGGCGCTTACGAGCGTAATCTCATCCACATAAGGTCGGTGCAAGTCCATTGTCAATTGTCCATTGTCAATTGTCACGTTGTTTTTAATTCCAGCTGCGTTTGCCTTCTCAACTTCTTTTGTCAACTGCTCAATCGATCCAATACAAATCTCCTCTTTCCCATCCTTCGATCTCCAGATAGGAAGCGGTGTGCCCCAATAGCGAGAGCGCGATAAATTCCAGTCAACCAGATTCTCAAGCCAGTTCCCAAATCTTCCCGTACCTGTTGATTCCGGTTTCCAATTGATGGTTTTGTTCAGCGCAACCATCTTGTCTTTCAGCGCAGTGGTTTTAATAAACCAACTATCCAACGGATAGTATAAAACAGGCTTATCGGTTCGCCAGCAATGCGGATAGGTGTGTTCGTACTTCTCAACCTTGAACGCTTTGTTCTCTTCTTTTAAGATAATAGAGATGATTACATCCGTGTTTTTATAATCCGGATTACTTTCATCTTCATTGGTATAATTCTTTACGTAGAAATCATCAGCGCCAAGCGGCTTGTGAGTTTTAATTCCAAACTTCTTGACACCTTCTTTCAGTTGCTCACCAATAACAGAAATAAATTTTCCTTTTCTATCAACCGTAGGCACTTCATTATCTAATTCATCTTTTATGGTAAGAGCAGGAATTCCATTTTGCTTGGCCACTCTAAAGTCATCGGCACCAAACGTTGGTGAGATGTGAACCACACCTGTTCCATCTTCAGTGGTAACAAAATCTCCGGCCACTACTTGAAATGCTTTGTCCGCATCGTAGAAGGGTTGCAAGTAAGCCATCAGTTGTTCATAATGAATGCCTACCAGGTCTTTACCTGTAAACTCAGATATCACCTCCCACTTACTTACTTTCCCTTTCGAGAATATTGGGCCACTCGAACTACTATATAAACCAGGGACTATAGGCTCATTAACACCTTCTGTTTGAAAATATTTGCCAAATAAATCCTTTGCTAAAATTACCGTTGCCGTTTTGTTGGTGTATTGATTCCAAGTATTTACCATTAAATACTTAATCTTTTCACCTACAGCCAAAGCCGTATTGGATGGCAAAGTCCATGGAGTTGTCGTCCATGCTAAAACAAAAATTTCGTCATAAGGACTTCCTGATACTTTTAAGCCATGAACTTCTCTTTGCTCGTGATCAATTAAATTCGAATTAAATAAAAACTCTGACTTCGCATCTCGCTTTACTTTAAACTGAGCCACCACCGAAGTGTCTTTCACATCTTTATAGCAACCCGGCAAATTCAACTCGTGCGAACTTAAACCCGTACCGGCTGCTGGCGAATAGGGCTGAATCGTATAGCCTTTGTACAACAATTTCTTATCGTACAACTGTTTTAATATCCACCACAATGATTCAATATATTCTTTCTCGTACGTGATGTAGGGCTTTTCCAAGTCTACCCAATAGCCCATCTTCAGTGTGAGGTCATCCCACTGATCTTTGTACTTCATCACCGTTTCGCGGCACTTCGTGTTATACTCTTCTACAGAAATCTTTCTGCCAATATCATCTTTAGTAATGCCCAACTCTTTCTCCACTTGCAATTCAACAGGCAAGCCATGGGTATCCCACCCTCCTTTACGATTGACTTGAAAACCCTGTAAAGTTTTGAATCGGCAAAAAATATCCTTTACCGTGCGTGCCATTACGTGGTGAATACCCGGTGTTCCGTTGGCCGATGGGGGGCCTTCGTAAAAGGTAAAAGTTGGACTTCCTTCGCGGTTGCTAACTGATTTCTCAAAAATCTTTTCCTCTTTCCAGAAGGCCAACATCTCGGAAGCCACCTGGGCCAGGTTCAATTCCTTAAATTCTCTGTATTTGCTCACTTCTCAATAAAATAAAGGCCGCAATTTAGGAATGATTTCACGCAAAGCCGCCAAGAGCCGCAAAGAATTCAACCTCTAAAAATCGATGTATTGAATAGATCTCCTACACTTTATTTGCTAAGAAAACAGTTGTAGCACGCCTCATTTGGACATCCCGAAAATATTCGGAAATTTTTCTATTGTTAAAATGGTGAGTGTAACAAGCGTAAGTGCAACCAAAGATCCTTCAGCTCCAAAATCCCCACCGGTTAAAACTTCTGTAGCATGGCGTGTCGGAATAAAAACTCCAGACTCATTAAGCCCACTTACAGATAACCCGAATACATTTCCTTGAACAAAGTTCCAAGACCAATGCAAACCTATTGCTGTAGAAATAGTATTTGTATTCAATGTTACCATACCCATTAGCAATCCACTTAATGAAATAGTGGCAAGTCCGACAACAGTAAGATGATCATTTCCCAAATGGATTAATCCAAACAGAATTGAAGAAATAATGAGCGCAGTTCTTGAACTATACCGATCTCTGAGATTGGCTAAGACATAGCCTCGAAATACAATTTCTTCTGCGACAGCCACGAGTAAATAAAAAATAAATCCCCAAAGAAGATCCATTGTAATTCCTTGAAACGCAAAATCAATAAAGCCGGCTGAAAAAGTCACAATAGCAAAGACGAACATGATTCCCACTCCTATTAGAAACCCAATCATGGTATTTTTTATAGAAAGAGTAAGAAACAGAGACTTCAAATCGCGCTTATCATACTTCTTGCACATATAGTACGTGGCAAGAATAGCTGCACCAAGAGAAACAATTTGAGCACAAAGTCTAAAAGAATAATTTTCTAATAGTTTATCGTACTCTTCCCGATTTTGCGTAATTGGAAAAACAATTGCAATTGGAATGTAAAGGAGAAGTGAAAAAAGAAGGAGAAGCCCAAAAAAGATAAGTAATCTTCGCCAATTGCCTTTCCTAATACTTTCTTTTAATGAAGTTAGATTCATTAATTACTCAGCAGATCCGCTGCGATCATGAATTTTTATTTTGCTCAAATCGATCGCTTCGTCTTCTTGCTCGCCATAGAAACTTGAATCAAAATCATCGATAACCAAACGACCTTTGCCTTTCTTAGGCTTATCGAATGTCATGATGAGTGCTGGTAATAGGATTAAGTTAGTGAACATAGAGATCAACAACGTGGTGGAAGTAAGTAGACCAAGCGCTACTGTGCCTCCAAAATCGGAGAATGCAAAAATGATAAAGCCCGCAAATAGCACAATGGAAGTGTAAACAATGCTCTTGCCTGTTTCCAAAATGCTTTCGCTTACCGAACGCGGCACAAAGAACCCACTTGAAAGTAACTCTTGACGATACTTTGCCAGAAAGCGAATGGAGTTATCGACCGAGATTCCAAACGTGATACTGAAAATTAATGCAGTACTCGCTTTAAGCGGAATATTGAAATAGCCCATCAAGCCCGCTGTAATCATTAACGCAATCAGGTTGGGAATTAGTGAAATCAAGATCATGCGAGCATTGGCAAAGAGAATCGCCATAGAAAGCGTAATCAAAATACAAGCAAGAACTAAACTCTCTGTAAGATTTTCTATCAAAAAATTATTTCCCTTAATAAATATTTTAGAAGACCCCGTTATAGTAACGACCACAGAATCGCTTTTAGATTTTAAGACTTCCTTAAGGTCAGCCACTAAAACAGCCGCTTTAGGTTCAATAATATTGCGAACCAATGAATCCATTTTCGCGGAACCAATGTCTGCCATCTGCATAGAGATCCGCATTTTACTATACGTGGAATCCACAAAAGAATTAAAGAGGCCGCTGTTGTCAGTTTGCCCTTTCAAATAACTAAGCACGTACTTGGCTTCCATATCTGAGGAAGGCAGTCCATACCAATCAGGGTTGTTGTTGTAATAGGCTTGGCGCGATGCTTTGATAAAACTCAAAATAGAAATGGGGCGCGAAGTAACTGTGATGGAATCCAGTGAAGATTCAAACGCATCAATCGCTTTGGCAATCTTCAAATTTTGTAACGGCTGTTTGCGCTTGGTTTGCAAGTCCACTTCAATCTCCAATGGCATAATGCCACTAAAATTTTCCTCAACAAATTTCAAATCCTTCATCACCGGACTTTCCTTTGGGATATCGTCAACCATGAAAGAAACCGAATAGAGTTTTGACATTCCAAAAAGTGACAACCCAGTAATAATGATGGTAGCGATATAAATAAAAGCGCGATGGCGATGAACCAACAAATCAACCATCTTTACAAAGCCGCCCAGTATTTTGAAATCAAGATGCTTTAGATGTTTAGGCGATGGCTCTGGCATCCACGATAAAATTCCCGGGATCATTACCAGGCTCACTACAAATAATACGATGATGTTGATACCCGCTACAATACCAAACTCACGCAACACTGATATATCCGTTACAAGCAAGGTTAAAAAACCAATGGCGACAGTCAGGTTTGTGAGAAATGTAGCCAGTCCCATTTTTTGAACCACAATACGGATGGCTTCCATCTTATTTTTGCGATGCACATACTCAACGTGATACTTATTTAATAAGTAAATCGCATTCGTGATTCCAATCGTAACAATAACGGGAGGTATCAATCCGCTCAACAAACTAATTTTAAACCCTAGCAATGTTATTGTTCCTATCGTCCACACCACCACTACCCCAATCATAATCATGGAGAAAATTACTGCACGTATAGAACGAAAGAAGAGGAGCATGATTACACCAGTGACGATGGCTGAAAGAAAAAGAAACAACGACAACTCTTTTCGAACCTGACTCACCATCACCGAGCGCACGAACGGCAGCCCCGCGAAGTGAATAGTAATTCCAGTGTCTTTAGAAAATTCTTCACCGTACTGAATCAATGAATTCGTTACATCTAGTCGCTTCACTGAGTTAGCATACTCCTTATTCATAGGAGCTAAAATCATGGTGGCGCCATTGGATAAATTTACCAACTGCCCCATATAAAATTTTTGATCCCGTGCGATAGCTAAAAGGCTATCAAGTTCTTGTTGTGAGGTTAGTTTTTCAGGGAATAGTGGAGTGAGATAAAATTTCTTCTCAGCTGTATCTTTTTGAATAATGCGTAGAAGTGGCAGCGAAAGAACTTCGTTTATACCTTCAATTCCCTTTAGTTTTAAGCTGAGTTCTCTTAATTTGTTAAACCCATCAAGTTTATAAATGGCACTGTCTTTTACCCCAATCGCCATCATGTTTCCATCCTCGCCAAACTGTTGTTTAAACTTATTGAAGAAAATCATGTCGGGATCTTCCAGTGGCACGGTTCGAGCAAAGTCATAGCTCATTTCTACTTTAGATGCATAAAATCCCATTACAATGGTGATGGCGCCAATCACACCAATCAACAACATTCTAAAACGGATAATAAGATCTGCTACTTTGTACCACATAGCTTAAGCGGGTGAATTCTAAATTTTTGAACCCGTAAAACTAAGAAATTTTGCTGACGCGCAGGCATCTGCAGTCGTTATTGCGAGACCCACTTTAGACCGACTATGGAAGCAATCAATGTGGTGATAAAAAATATTCGCCAGAAATCTGCTGGCTCCTTAAAAAGTATAATGCCCGCGATAACGGTACCCACAGCACCAATACCCGTCCAAACTGCATAGGCCGTACCGATAGGTAGTGTTTGTGCTGCTTTGTAAAGTAAAAACATACTTATGGCAAGACAGAAGAAAAATCCGACAAGCCAATAAAGGGAAGTTGTGCCTGATGTCTCCTTTGCTTTGCTAAGACAGGTCGCAAATCCCACCTCAAACAATCCGGCCACGATAAGAATTATCCAATTCATACTCGATTAAATTTCAAATCCATTAATCTTTCTGTATAGAGATAGTGCGTGTGTGTCGGTCATGCCCGATACAAAATCAATGACTTCGCGAAAATGTAAATACGTGTCTTCCGGATTAGCTTCAATAATACTAACCGTTTCAGTAGGCAGTAGTCTTGCGAGGTTAGAATATTTACGCGCTTGGTTTTTCTTCACGAGATGTTCCGCTGCTTTAATAAACTCTTCTAATAAACCTGGTAACACTTCAAATCCTGCCGATTCAATTTCAACCACATGACGTGCGCGATAGATTTTTGAAATGGAGATATCGATAATTTGCTTCAACTGTTTTTTATATGAGCCTAAATCAGTCAACGCTTGATCAAAAATTCCGGATAGGATTGCTGTTTCATTTTGCAGAAACACCTCCACCACATCATTAATCAACTTACCAATAGCCATGGCACGCAGCACTCCAATCTTTTCGTCAACACTTTTAATACGCTCTGCCTTTTCAGGATTGAAATCGGAACCTAAAATTGCCGCCAATAACTCTATCGTATCGTTTACAGAAACCAAACCAAGCCGGCAACCATCCTCCAGATCAATAATATTGTAACAGATATCGTCCGCTGCTTCTACTAAAAATGCAAGCGGATGTCTCGTCCATACATTCTCTGCACTCTTGATAAGCCCAAGTTGGTCGGCCATTTCATTAAACAGCTCTTGTTCGGTTTTAAAAAAACCAAACTTCTTCTGGCTCTTCTTTGATGTATCTCGTTCTTGAACCAGCGAAGCGCATGGATATTTAGTGAACGCTCCTAACGTTGCCAACGTAAGTCTAAGACCTTGATATTGACTCTTATTCAAGATGCGAAAGCCTTGTGCATTTCCTTCAAAATGAGTTAGATCGGTCCACTCCTGTTCTGAGAAATGAGGTTTGTACTTCTGTCCTTCATGATGTAGAAAGAAATCACTCAAACCATCCTCACCTGAATGCCCGAAGGGAGGATTCCCTAGATCATGAGCCAATGATGCAGAAGCTACCACCGTTCCAAAGTCATGCGATGAGAATTTTGTTGAGAGATCTTCATGCCGTTGCAGCAGAACTTCTCCTACGCGTCTGCCTAGCGATCGGCCAACACTGGAAACTTCCAGACTATGCGTTAACCGGGTATGAACAAAATCATGTTCAGGTAGCGGATGCACTTGGGTTTTGTCTTGCAGTCTGCGGAACGGATGTGAGAAAATAATCCGATCATAGTCCTGCTCGAATGCACTGCGCGTAGATTCTGTTAAATCAGATTTTTGATTTAGTCTTTGATATGATAAAAGTTGAGTCCAGATCATAATTACTCTTTCAACACCAAATCAATGCACATAACAGCAGCCATAATTAACATGCGAAGTGGATTATCGGCAGGCACTTGTGAACTTATTTGCAGAATATAATTATCAGCAGATGTAAATAATTCTTTGCCCAAACCATTCCATTTTTTCGTAACAGTTGCAAATTCTTTTCCGTCATTACTCACGAACTTAAAATCCCAACTTGTCCATTTACCCTTAAGCATGCATAGTGAACGCTCACTTGCATCCAACACTTCAAACTTACCTCCTATGCTTAGGAATTTCTGTTTAAACTTTCCAATCAATTGTTTCCTTTCATCAAACACCTCCACATTAGAAAGAAAAAATGAAACACCACGTTTCACAGTCAGTATCGTCTCACCGGAAGGAGTCTTAATATCGATTTCGAATGGAGTTGTTCTTTTATAATCCGTAAAACGAAACATTTTGGTGAAGAAACCAAGATTCTCTTCGCGGCATTGAAGAATCATTTCGCTGGTTTCGGGATCAAACACATCAAAGCTGTTTGCAGCCTTGAAAATTTTAACATGCTCTTTAACGAAATAAAGGTTTTTGTTGAGGACGGGATGCATATAGTTTTAGAGGGTCTTGCTTAAATAGTTTCGCTAAAATAAGATAAAGTTCAGGTTGCGCCTGTTGAAAGAGCCCTGGTCGTTCAAAAAAGTTCTCTACGGCAACTGCAAAAAACTCTTCCATATTGTTGAATGCATACTTTCTGAAAAAATGCTGCTCATCCGCAGCCAAATTGGCCATCTCTTTTTCTGCATACTTTTCAACTTGCTCTACAACTTCCTCATCAAGTGTAACATAGTCGGTAAGTTTATGCTCAAGCCAAAGTGCATGAGCAAATTCATGAAGCAATAAATTTATTCCATCATCCTGATAATGTAAGCCTTCGGCTATGCCGCGCCAACTAAAAACAATCACCCGCATACCTGGGTTTACTTCACCTTTGTGCCTGCGATGTGTAATCACCGAATTATAATAATCAGGATAAACAATAATTCTTTTAAAAAATGAAAGGCTCTTCTTGGGTAAGAACAAAATAAGTTGTGCGGCCGCACACGAAATGATTGCCTTCATGGCTCGGGTTAACTTTAATTTATCCCGAGAAACAAAATCAAAATATTCATACTGATCGCGCGCCAGACGCAAAAACTTTAGTTTTAATGACCATGGCAAAGAAGTATAAAAAATGTATTTGCGATTGAGAAAGCGGTGAAAAATTGGCCCATAATAAAAACGAAAGCGCAACTCCTGATATCCTTTATACAGAAGTTGCGCCAACGCTGCTAACAACGCAAATCGCATGTTATATTTTCTTTAGCAGTTCAGCCATAGAAACCGAGTCTTGAATAATTGATTTAACTGCACTAATCGCCACGCGTTCTTGCTTCATCGTATCACGATCACGAATCGTTACCGTATTGTTTTCCAATGTCTGATGGTCGATAGTAATGCAATAGGGTGTACCAATTGCATCTTGTCTTCGGTATCGTTTTCCTATCGCATCTTTCTCTTCATAGAAACAACGGAAATCGAATTTCAATAAATTCATGATTTCATGCGCCTTCTCCGGCAAACCATCTTTCTTCATTAACGGAAGTATAGCTACTTTATTAGGAGCTAAAGCAGCTGGTATTTTTAATACTATCCGATCGCTTCCATCTTCTAATTTTTCCTCTTTATAAGAAGACGCCAGTACTGACAAAAACATCCGATCCAATCCTACAGAAGTTTCTACTACATATGGAATGTAGTTTTGATTGTCCTCTGAATCGAAGTATTGCAATTTCTTACCAGAAAATTTCTCGTGACTCTTCAAATCAAAATCGGTGCGTGAATGAATGCCTTCCAATTCGCGAAAGCCCATCGGGAAATTGAATTGAATGTCACACGCTGCATTAGCATAGTGTGCTAAATTAAGGTGATCATGAAAGCGATAGTTTTCAGCACCGATGCCCAACGTTTGATGCCACTTCATCCGTTTCTCTTTCCAGAACTCATACCACTTCATTTCTTCACCCGGTTTCACAAAAAATTGCATTTCCATTTGCTCAAACTCGCGCATGCGAAAAATGAACTGGCGCGCTACAATTTCGTTACGAAATGCTTTTCCGATTTGAGCAATCCCGAAAGGTATTTTCATCCTTCCGGTCTTTTGCACATTCAAAAAGTTTACGAAAATTCCTTGTGCAGTCTCCGGGCGTAAATAAATTTTATTTGAATCTTCTGCCACTGAACCCATCTCCGTAGAAAACATAAGGTTAAACTGACGCACATCTGTCCAATTTTTTGTTCCTGAAATAGGATCAGCTATTTCTAAATCAATAATCAATTGCTTTAATCCAACCATGTCACCATCAGCAAGGGTTTGCTTTAAGCGTTCATTGGTTTCATCAATCTTCTTTTGATACTCAACCACACGTGTATTGGTCGTTACAAACATCGCACGATCGAAGTTTTCAAAGCGTTTAGCTGCTTTCTCAACCTCTTTCTCAATTTTTTCTTCTAGCTTTTCAATTACGCCTTCTACTAATTGATCGGCTCGATATCTTTTTTTAGAATCCTTGTTATCGAGCATGGGATCGTTAAAAGCATCCACATGACCTGATGCTTTCCAGGTTGTAGGATGCATAAAAATTGCTGCATCAATCCCCACGATATTGTCATGAAGCAGTGTCATGAACTTCCACCAATACTCTTTGATGTTATTTTTTAGTTCCGATCCGTTCTGCCCGTAATCATATACAGCACTTAAGCCATCATAAATTTCGCTAGAGGGAAAAATAAACCCATACTCCTTCGAATGGGAGATTACATTTTTAAAAAGATTGTCTTCTTGATTTGCCATAAGCGGCAAAGATAGAATTCCTCATTAGCAGAAGGAAGCAGTTCGAAGTATTAAATTCAAAAAAGTTGAACGGGTAAGCGATACCTTTAATTAGGCAGCCAAACTGAAAAACATGAACCTTTCCCTACAGTTGACTGCACCTGAATAGTGCCATTCAACTTAGTTAAGGTTTCATTTACAATATAAAGCCCTAACCCGGAGCCTTGCGATTTTTCGGAAGCCCGATAAAACATTTCGAAAATTCTGACTTGATGCTCTTGCGGTATACCTGTGCCATTATCTTCTATATCAATCCGCACCCGTGCTTCTTCCTGAATAATTTTTATAAATACTTCTTGTTGTAGTTTCTGAGCATCGTGGTATTTAAAAGCATTGCCAATTATATTGTGAAGAATCACCTTGAGGCGCGTTCTGTCTGAAACAATCTCGAAAGATGGCAAAACATCCAGTCGCACATAGATTTGTTCCATTCCCTCAGCAAACTTCAAATCCTCAACAGTTTCTTGAGTAATTTGCAAAAGCGATATTCGTTCTCTTTTTACTTCCTGTCGGGCATTTCTCGAAAAATCAATGATCTCTTTTATAAATGCATCCAGATTGTGAACGCGATCCTTCATCATAGAGTGGCACAGACGAATCTCCTCAAAATCATTTGTCCTGTCGGCAATCTCTATCAATCCTAACAGCGAAGTAAGGGGCGCTCGTAAATCATGTGATGCACTGTAAACAAAACGATCCAATTCTTTATTTGTCTTAGCTAATAATTCATTCTTAGCTAAAACTTCTTTTTGTGAATGGAAATTCAAATCAATTAGAAAATAGACAATAGACACGCAAAGAAAAAAGCCACCAATAAAATTTATTACAAAACTCACTTCGCTGTATTCTGGTGAATTGATCAGATCCATATCGCCTCCGGTAAAGACCAAAAACTTTAAGGGAAATAAATAGGCCGAGAGGAATAAGAAAACTGAAAGACCACAAAAGAAAAACACAAGGTGTCTTTTATCATACCCAAAAAAAACCATTGATGTTAAAGCCGACATCAGGAAAAAAATAAATACTCCGCTGCGCGATGAGTCATTAGCTGCAAACACATAAGTCATCACATTAATGAGGCTCAGGAAAGTAAAACTTGCTTCAATATATTTCTTCCTGCGATTTAGAAGAATTGTTATTACCGAAACCACCATCACACCCAAGTAGCTTGGTATTAGCACCGTTACTCCATTAAAAAAATCAAAAAATATATAGACAAAGACAACGGCAAAGCAGAGTAAACTGAGCCTGCCACGCAGCATAGCTACTTTATAAGCTGCCCAATCTGGAACAAAATTCTGACTACCAATAAGCAGATTGCGAATCACTACGTTGAATTTCATGAATAAGGGCTACTCAAAGATAAGGGCAAACACCGATAGGCAAAATCAAATCCAAAATTACAGACTTATGCTTTATCTTAATTACCGGTTATAAATAGCCAATTCATTTGTTTAGATCTGGTAAAAAAATCGTGAATTGCGATCCCTGCCCTGGTGTTGATTTCATTTGAATTGAACCTTTTAATCTGGCCAACGTTTCCTGAACGATGTAAAGACCGAGGCCAGAGCCCTGCGATTTTTCGGAAGCACGAAAAAACATATCAAAGATTTTATCCTGATGCTCTTTAGGTATGCCTACGCCATTATCTTCAATATCAATGCGCATGGTTCCTTCTTTATGAATGGCCTTTATGTTCAATTGTTGCTGTGGCTTTTGTGCATCGTGATACTTAAATGCATTCCCAATTAAATTATGAAGAATAACCTTTACACGCGTTAAGTCGCAATAAATTTCCAGCGTATCCGAAACATCTAACCGAACAAAAATATTCCCCATCCCTTCTGCAAATTTCAAATCTTCTATCGTTTCCTTAATCACGGGAAGTAAAAGAAACTTCTCCTGCCGCACATCCTGCCTTGCATTGCGCGAGAAGTCAATTATTTCTTTGATAAAAGCATCCATGTTATCTATGCGATGCTTCATTAATTCAAGGCATTCTTTAACCTCTTCTGGATTTTGTGTTTTTTGTGTTACTTCAATCAGTCCTAATAACGATCGCAAGGGCGCACGCAAATCATGCGAGGCACTATACACAAACCGATCTAATTCCTTATTCGTTTTTACCAGTAAATCATTCTTTTCAAGTATCTCTCGCTCTGTGGCATGATTTACATCAATCAAAAAATAGAGTAGCGCAATACCCGAAATCAAAGCAATGATAAAATTTGTTGCAAAACTTATTTGCACATAGCCTTCTGTGAAAACACGTTTTGGCTGAATGGTGAACCCACCCCAATAAGAGACAAAAAATAAAGCAGTTGATAGCGCGGCAAAAGCAATAGCTAGCTTACGGTCTTTGTGGCCAAAAAGCGCAAAGCCCGTAATGCCTGAAATAACAAGAAACATGTAAACCCCTGTTCGGTACATATCATTGGAAGCAAACAAAAAGACGATGATGTTGATCAGAGACATAAATACAATATTGGCCAACCGGTATTTTCTCTTGCGATTAAGCACAAAAGCAAGAATGCCAATTATTATAACTCCAAAGTAATAAGGTTCATTACCATAAATTCCATAGAACCTGTCGTTAAAGAGATAAACAATGCCAACCAGTATAGAAACAACAATTAAATGGCCACTTAAAATAGCATTTTTATAGTCAACCCATGAAGTAATATAGGTTTCCTTTCCAATTATTAAGTCTCTAAATTTCCTTCTCAGCATACATTCCTTAAAACATCACGTTAAAGGTTATAAGTTAAAGCCAATTTTTACCTTGCTGAGATATATTTATTATTTTTCACGATCATTCAAATCAATAGAATTGGCTTAGCAATTGCGTTTTTGCCAACGGCCATCGCTATGCTTGCCGAAACCAGTCGTTTGGTCAATCATTTTAAAGTACAATTAATTCTAATTCACGTTGGCGAGCACGAGACTGAAGAGGAGAGCAAGATCAAAAAAGCAGATTTGCTGAGAATAAAATCTAAGCAATCGCTTCCGCAAGAAAGACATTGAGTGGTTTTAAAGTCTTGCATGCATCCGTAACTTTCTTCACAAAAGTCTTACTTATAACATCGGCATCAGAAAAACGATGTGAAACAACATAGCTCTTGTTTTTGAGCAGATCGATGTAGGGATGATCCTTCGCATATCCTTTCGGGGCAGTCTTCAGTTTATCAAAATCATCCAGCGCAGGAAATAATTTTTTGAATTTTTTGTCATTCAGGATTTTTTGAAATCCCTTTGTGTTGTAATCAATCTCTTGACGAATCTTGGCCAGCTTTTCATTATCGGGCATATATATGCCACCCGCCACAAAACTTTTACCGGGCTCAATGTGAATGTAGTAACCTGGCTCTTGCTCCATCTTTCCGTGTTCAGACATTCCTGCTCCCATATTTACTTTATAAGGTCGCTTGTCTTTGCTAAATCGAACATCGCGATAAATGCGAAAAGCAAGCTTACGCGGATTAATTCCGCCAAGGCTTTCATCAAACTTTAATAATTCTTTATGGAGTTGTTCCAAAAAATCTTCAAACTCAAGTTTAACTGTTAAATATTTGGGCTTATTCTTTTCGAACCATTCGCGGTTGTTATTTTTTGAAATCGCTTTTAGAAATTTTAAAATGTTTTCCATTTATCACGCAACTAAAAATTTTATATCAGAATATTTTAAAACTAGGCTATCTCTGGTGACTAAAACCAGGTTTTCACTTTTTGCTTGAGAAAGCAACAAACGATCAAATGGATCCGTATGAATGGGTTCTAGATTTGTGATCATTCTTGCATGATTAGATGATATGGGTAATTCAAAAAAATCAGTCAATGCTCTCTCATAAATGGTATCGGGTACAACTAACTTACCTGTCATACTCTTAATTGAAATTTCCCAAAATACAACAGCACTAATAAACACGTCATTGTCTCCATTTTCAATCGCCTTACGCGCCTCTTCACTTAATAGTTTTGGGTTTTCATACCACCACAACATTGCATGGGTATCTAACAGGAGGTTCATTTGAAGTGACTCATAAATTCTTCCGATAACGTATCAAAATCCTTCGAGATTTTGATTTTACCTTTAAACTGCCCCCCTACACGTTTGCTGCTATTCTTTTTTATTTTCTCAAGCGTAACAACAGGTTTGCCGTTTTTTGCAATAACAATCTTTTCGCCTTTTAGAGCCCTTTCAATCAAGGATGATAGCGTGGATTTAGCCTTGTGAATATTAATTATTTCCATTTAGCTAAGTTAGCTAACTATATCCGGATTTTCAAGAAGGTCATATGACTCATATGTCTTTTGCTAACAACGATTTACATCATTGGCAGACTAACTGATTCTGCATGCACCGATTCATGTTTGCTCGGAATTGAAAGCATCTCACTGCATTTACAATGGAAGATAAGTCCTTTATAAGAGGTGAGATACTGGTATTGATTTCTGAAAAGACCTGCCTTGGAAGTAACAATCATTAAACCTTCATTTCGGCTCATCAGATTCTGAAAATCCTCAGGAGAAATTCTCGCAAAAACTCCATTCATTTTAAGGATTTGTTGCGTATTTGTATGAATATGTGGTGTCATCTTACTAGTTTATTGGAGAACTACATTTTAAAGATACTCAACAATTGCTTCAAGCCCGATACCTCGCGAGGCTTTTACCAAAACAGTAGCATCTTGAATCGGATTTGCTTTAAGATATTCGATCAACTGATCCTTTTTCTCAAACAATTTTCCAGTTTCATAAACTGTGTTTGCGGCTTTCATAAGATTACCACAGAACAACGCTTGATCAAATTTCTTCTCAGTGAGCAATTCGCCAATTCTTTTATGCTCAGCTTCAGCTTCATCTTCCAACTCAAACATATCGCCAAGAATTACAACTTTTTTTGATGCTTTTATAGCAGCCAGGCTTTCAATAGCTGCCTCCATAGAGCTGGGATTAGCATTGTAGGCATCTAAAATAATGGTATTGGTTCCCTTTTTAATTACTTGTGAGCGCATGTTCCCTGGAACATATCCCGCGATAGCGGCATTCGCATTCTTTCCGTCCACCTCAAAATACTTTCCAATGCAAAGTGCTGCTGCAATATTTTCAAAATTGTATGCACCCATCAATTGTGTTTGTACTGTTTCATCATTCTCTGCTTTGTAGCGAATGAAGGGATCGGCATCTAATAAACTTGCGTGATAATAATCGCCTACTGTGGGATAGAAGTATGGCTTTGCAAATCGCTTTGCCATGTTTGTGAAGATCGGGTTTTGCGAATTAATAAACACAACTCCATTATGTTTAATTAAATGTTGAAACAATTCTGATTTACCTCGAACGATATTTTCAAATCCTCCAAATGTACCAATGTGCGCACGACCAATATTGGTTATAAACCCGTGTGTTGGATTTGAAATAGAACACAACAATGCAATTTCACCAACATGATTAGCGCCCATTTCAATCACGGCAATCTCAACAGATTTGTCTATGCTTAAAATTGAAAGCGGAACACCAATATGGTTATTCAAATTGCCTTTTGTAGCGAAGGTTTTATACTTCTTGCTTAAAACCGCATTCAACAATTCTTTGCTTGTAGTTTTTCCATTGGAACCTGTTAGCCCAATCACTGGAATAGTTAATTGATTGCGATGATATCGCGCAAGATCTTGCAGAGCTATCAGCGTATCCTCAACTAAAATGCATCGATCATCGATTGCAAAAGCTGCATCATCAATCACTGCAAAGCTGGCTCCCTTTTCTAACGCCTCCTTTGCAAACTCATTGGCGTTAAACTTATCGCCACGCAGTGCAAAAAATATTGACCCCGCAGATATTTGCCGGGTATCGGTAGAAATTACTCCTGCCTGCAGGAATTTCTCATATAGCTTTTCAGTTTGCATGTGTATTCGGGCCGGGTAAAGTATCTTGCGGGCAAGATAACAGGTGGACGTGTGTCCTCGTTATAGAATGTGAATAATTTTGAATGCGTAACCTCTGCCTTTTACTGCTTATTGTACTTCCCATATGGGCGCAGGGTCAATTTACCTATACGCTAGATCAAAGTATTGCTGTAGAAGTTGATGGAAAAACTATTTCGCTACCGTGGGCTGGGGGACTTAATGCCGTTCAGGTGAATACGATGGATTTGAATGGCGATGCCAAAATTGATCTTGTTCTATTCGATCGTTCAGCCAATAAAATCCTCACTTTTTTAAATGAATCCAATCAATATGTGTATGCGCCCGATTACGAAGAATTATTTCCAACAGAAATAACTCAATGGTTGTTGTTGCGCGATTATAATTGCGATGGAAAGAAAGACATCTTCACCAGCGATCCGTTTGGGATTACTGTTTTTGTAAATACAACCAAACCCAATGAGAAACTAAGCTGGCGAGCTTACAATCCTGGCTTTCCCCTTCTCACCAAAGGATTTACTAGCAATGTAAATTTAAAAGTAAATGAATCTGATATTCCAGCCATTGATGATATTGATGGAGATGGGGATTTAGATATTTTAAATGTTCGGTTTGTAGGGATAGGCACGGTTGAGTGGCACAAAAATTTAAGTATGGAACGCACGGGCACTTGCGATTCGCTGCAATTAGAAAGAGTAACTCAAAACTATGGCAACTTCGAAGAATGTTCGTGTGGCAAATTTGCCTTTGGCCAAACTTGTGCATCATTGCCTGGAGGCCGAACGCAACATGCCGGTGGAAAAACATTATTGACAATTGATTTGGATAATGATGGCGATCGCGAACTTCTTTTCTCTGAGGAAAGTTGCAATCGCCTATTCATGCTTGAAAATACGGGAACCGTGGAAGATGCCCTGATGACAAGTGCGGTTGGGTTTCCGGTAACCACCCCAATCAACTATTTGATTTTTCCTGCTTCTTATTTAGAGGATGTAGATTTTGATGGAAAGGTTGATTTGATTTCATCACCAAATATTTATTCACGCACGTTTCAAAATATAAATTTTAAAGAGTCAATGTGGTTTTATAAAAACACGGGCACCACACAAATTCCTCAGTTCACATTTCAAAAAACAAATTTTCTGCAGGATCAAATGATTGACGTGGGTGATTTTGCTGCGCCTGCTTTTATTGATGCTGATGGCGATGGCGATCAGGATATGTTTATCAGCAACTATACAGGCTCCAATTTTGCGAGTTCTGTTTATCAATATGAAAATATAGGCACAGCCGATGAAGCCGAATTCAAATTGATAACTACCGACTTCATTAATTTTTCGCTCGCCAATTTCTACAATACAAAAATTCAGTTCGCTGATATGAATGGTGATGCCACGTTAGATTTTGTTTTTACTGGAACTAGTCAGCAGAGCAGAGTTACCTCATTATTTTTTGTTCCCAACACATCGACAAATGGCCTTAATTTTTCTGGTCAATCTCTTCAAGCCACTAATTTTTCAATTTCCGAAACCGAAAACATTTTGGTTGTGGATGTTAATCAGGATGGTTTAAATGATTTGCTGCTTGGCAAAACAACAGGTGCCATTCAATATTGGAGAAATACTGGGCCAGCCAGTCAGTTTAACTATACATTAGAAAACGGAACCTTCCTGGGCTTGGGCTCCACCACCGATAGACAAAGCCCCGCTTTGGCAGCTGGCGATCTTGATGCCGATGGCCGAAGTGATTTAATAGTATCCAATCAACGGGGCGAGCTTACTATCTATGGAGATTTTCGTGCACAGGATAGCAACATTGTTGGGGTAACTGATATTCTCTACAATTCATTTACAGAAAGTTACGAGGCTAAAAACTTTGGTGGGCGTGGATGGCCCACCATTGTAAATCTATTTAATAGCGATCGGCCGGCCGTGGTATATGGCAATGCTTTAGGTGGACTTCATATTTTGAGAAATGAGGAGAGTAAAGAGTTGCCTGATGAACCTGTGGTTGATATTTTCCCAAATCCGGTGGAGAAAAATGGGATTATGAAAATTAAAGCCGATAGAAATGTGGTTGTTCAATTTTACACAGCACTCGGTCAAAAACTTTCAGAATCCTATTTCATTCCTGCCAATCAGGAATATCCTATTCAGTTTTCGAATGTAACAGCGGGGCTTTATCTTGCCCACTTTACCTACAACGGAAAATCCAGTGCCAGGCGCTTTGTCATTTATTAAGTACTCTTTCCAATTATGAATTCTTTTGCGGTCATCTTTGATATGGATGGTGTTATTATCGATAGCAATCCATTTCATAAAATTTCTCTTCGCCAGTTTTGTGCACAACACGGTTATCATTTGAGTGATGAAGAATTGCTAAACAAAATTTATGGCCGTACTAACAATGACTGGATTCGAAATCTTTTCGGTGATCTTCCGAAAGAAAGAATTTTAGAACTGGGTGAAGAAAAGGAAGCACTCTTTCGCGATCTCTATAAAGATGAAATCAAACCGTTAGCCGGATTAGAAGATTTTTTAAAATTGCTTGAGTCTCAAAAAATAACTAAAGCCATTGGCACCTCCGCACCGCGCAGCAATGTAGATTTTTGTTTAAACTCAACTCATCTGAAGAAATATTTCCAAACAATTTTAGATCAATCGGATGTTGAACACGGCAAACCCAATCCAGAGATTTATTTAAAAGTGGCGAAGCGAATAGGGTTCGATCCTAAGCAATGCATTGTATTTGAAGACTCTCTCTCGGGTGTTGAGGCGGCACAGCGAGCCGGCTCAAAAGTGGTAGGCGTAACAACTACTCATACTCACGAAGAGTTAAACCATACCGATTTTGTCATCGATGATTTTACAGGACTTACGCCCGAAAGATTGGTTAAAGAAGTTTTTAAGAATTAGCGAATCAAATTATTCGCAAAGGCGTATTTAATTAATCCTACAATAGAAGTAGTATTTGTCTTTCGGAAAATGTTTTTGCGATGGGTTTCAACCGTTCGCTCGCTGATAAATAGTTTCTCGGCTATCTGTTTATTTGAATTTTCTTTAGCGATAAGACTTAATATCTCACGCTCACGTTCTGTAAGGAGCTCCTCCGGCTGCTCATTACTTATGTCTGTAAGCATAAGTTTGGTAATCTCGGGGCTTACATAAGCCATGCCTTTTGCTATCTGCAACAAGGCAGATTTAAGTTCAGTTTGCTGAATGCTTTTTAGCAAATAGCCATCAACCCCTTCTTTTAAAATTTGCTTTACAAGAATTCCTTCATCGTGCATGCTGAGTATCACGCGCTTCATTGTTGGAAACTTTGCTTTCGACTTAACACATAATTCCAACCCATTGGCACCCGGCAAACTATAATCTGTAAGCAGGATATCGGGTCTGTTTTTATCCATAAGCAAAAGAGCATCTTCTGCATTAGTGGCTGTTCCAAGTATTTCAAATTGACCATCCTGATCAAACATAGATTTTAAACCATCTAACACAATATGGTGATCATCTACCAAGAAAATTCTAATGGATGGACTATTGTTCATGCGCGATAAAAATAGTCGATCGGCATCAATTAGTTGATTCCTTGTGGAAGAAATTGAAATGGAATATTCTCAGGCCGGTAAACATTAGGCAAACGACCCCAGTTAAGAAAAACGATGAGAACAAGAGCAAGTAATGAAAGCCCAACTGCCAACATATTCGTATTTATGGGGTTCATCTGTAAAAAATCGAGCACAAAAGAAAAAATAAATGCCACTACTACTGCGCTACATGCCCCTATTAATAAGCTTTTTATATTCTTACCACATGTATACTCAGCGGCACTTTTATCCTTCATGTGAAAATGAAGTATTCGAACGAACGTTGCGTATTGGCGCGACCGATCTTCGCGCTCGCGATTGGATAAGTAAAATTGATTAGTAATGATAATAGGCTGCTGACCATCGGGTTGAATCACCGCTTTAAATTTGGTTTTCGATTTGCATAACCGAACCGTTAGAATATTTGCATAAGGAATAACACGCTCCTGCCCTTCCGATTGAAGTGTTAGATTATACTCCGTAAGGATTGCAGTGCACGGTTTTTCAGAAAAACTGTTTTTATAGGTATACTCCCCCGAAACTTTCATAACCTTAAAAGTACCCTTAGGATTAGGGAAAGGAAATACCACTTTCGGGGTATTCGCACTCCGTACTAGTACGGATCAGGCAGCTTGAAAAACAAGCAGAGGCACAGCTACCACCATTGTTGTCCCCTTTCTTCCTTTTCTAGTGTCGATTTCAATGGTGCCCTTTATCATGTGCAACCGGGAGTTAATATTTTTCCAGCCATTGCCCTGGCTGGCTGTTAGATCCTCCACATCAAAACCACTTCCATTGTCTTCTATGGTGAGAATCAATTCTTCGGGGTGTTGCACCAATTGAATTGAAACCTGATTGCCTCCACTATATTTTATAACATTGTTTACCCACTCCTGACAGATTCGATATAAGGCGATACCATGATCTACAGACATTTCTTTGTCAAGATCATAGGTTTGCACTGAAACGGTAACTCCACCCGATCTGTTTATTCGCGAAGCAAATTCTTTCAGCGCTTCTTGAATTCCGCTTTTCATGAGCACCTGTGGCATTAGGTTAAACGCAATGTTTCTGATTTCTACATTCATATCATTCAACACACCTAATGCATGGTCCACTGTGGGCTTTTCCACTACCTCACGGGAAAGACTTAACCGCAAGGCTGAAATCATTTGTCCAAATCCATCATGTAAATCAGCTGCAAAGCGTTTACGTTCTTCCTCCTGCGAGCCTATCACAGCTTTCAATTGACTTTCGCGCAAAGCAGCACGCGTAGTTTGTAGTTCTGCCTGTTGTTTTAATTTAAGTCGGTTCTTCCATAGATATCCTAATGCGATAATTGCACCGAGAATGGCGAGTAACAAAAATATGGCAAGCAAACTTTGATTGAGTCGCGAGTCTTTGATCTCATTCTCTTGCTTTAGCAGAAGAATCTGATTTTCCTTTTTCACTGTTTCATATTGCGTTTGCAATTCCGCCATTTGCCTGGCTTTCTCTTGTTGATATAAAGTATCCTTTACAATGCCTGATTCTTTCAACTCTTTATACGCGCCTTCATAATTTCGTTGAGCTGCCTTAATTTCTGACAATGATAGCCGGGCGTCCATTACTTCCTTCAATGCATTAATCCGTTGGGCAATCGTCAATGCTTCTGTCGCCATTTTTTCAGCCAAATCAGGATTTCTTTCCTCTTTATAAATATTTGCCAGATAGATCATTACAAAGGAGAGTTCCTTTTTGTTGTCATACTTTTCATTCAACTTTTGGGCACGCAATAAATAAGATTTAGCTAATTCCTTATCACCAAGTTTATCATAAGCCATGCCCGCATTACACAAAGTAGTTGGCAAAAATTGTTGAACATTTTGAGCTTCAAACTCTTCTGTAGCTAACAACGAGTAACGCAAGGCGCTATCGTAGTCTGGCAAATAATAATAAACCGAACCGAGGTTGGCATGACAAACCGCAATCCCAAATTTCTTGTTAAGTCGACTATAGATCGCTAACGCTTCCTGGTAATTAGAAATAACCCGTTGATATTCTTTTTGACTTTTTAAAACAATGGCCATGTTTATAATCACCATCGCTATCTTCTCATCGTTATTTAAACTTTCATATATTTTCCTGGCACTTAGGTAATATTCAATTGCTTTAGGAAAGTTTCCTTGCTCGTCATAGATAATTCCGATGTTATTAAGCGTGTTAGCTGTTTTTGATTCGTCCCCAATTTCTTTACGCAAGGCCAGCGCCCGTAGCTCAAAATCAAGAGCCTCAGTATAATTGCCTTGAGCTTCATGGGTGATCCCTACATTATGCAGAGCCTCAACTTCGTAATCCTTACTTTTTAGATTTTGCGAAAGCGAAAGCGCCTGAAGTCCATATACCCGAGCTGTATCTGCATTTACGAAGCGTAATTCCCAACATAGTTCCAGTAAGGCTTTTATTCGTTCACTATCATCTTTTGGGTTAGCCAATATTGTTTTAAGGCTGTCTATACTGCCGTTTTGACTTTTCGCAACCATAGCGCCAAGGCATAACACAAACACAAGCATGTTTCTCATGTGGAAAAATATTAGATTTTCAGGGAATTAGAAGGATTTAGAGAATTAACTA
Source organism: Cyclobacteriaceae bacterium (assembly GCA_041742535.1). Classification (GTDB taxonomy): domain Bacteria; phylum Bacteroidota; class Bacteroidia; order Cytophagales; family Cyclobacteriaceae; genus ELB16-189. Next base: position 52,494 of record JBGSIM010000079.1, read on the forward strand.
TCTCAATTAAGCTGTTGTCATTTACCTTTTTAGGGTGTTCCACCATTATTTTAGATGAGACTTGGTTTATTAGGTGTCATTTCCCGATATTTGCAGTCCCTTTTCAGAAAGGGGCTAAATCATCAAATAAGTTATTATGGCGAGGGTTTGTCAAATCACAGGAAAAAGACCTCAAGTAGGCAATAATGTTTCTCACGCAAACAATAAAACGAAGCGTAGATTTTATCCAAATCTGCACACCAAGCGTTTTTTTATCCCTGAAGAAGAAAAGTGGATAACATTAAAATTGTGTGCAAAAGCAATTAAGACAATCAATTTGAAGGGAATTACGGCTGTTTTGAAAGAAGCAAAAGCCAAAGGAACCCTTTCAATCTAATAGTTAAATAAGCTGCTACTATGGCAAAGAAAGGAAACAGAATACAGGTAATTTTAGAGTGCACAGAGCACAAAGCTACGGGCATGCCGGGCATGAGCCGCCACATTACCACCAAAAACCGTAAAAATACTACTGAGCGTATTGAGCTTAAGAAGTATAACCCGGTATTAAAGAAATACACGTTACACAAAGAAATTAAGTAATCATGGCAAAGAAAGTTGTTGCGTCACTCAAGAAAACAGACGGCAAAAGTTATGCGAAAGTAATCCGTGCTGTGAAGTCAGAAAAAACTGGTGCTTATATCTTCAAAGAAGAAATCGTAGTATCAGACTTGGTTAAGGAAACCCTTGCCAAAAAGTAAGCTGACCCAAACATAAAATTAGAAAGTCCCACCAAGGGACTTTTTTTATTTTAGCACTATCTTCAACGGAATTATTAACAACTATCGGTATGTCATTCTTCTCGGGTTTGTTTTCCAAAGAAAAAAAAGAAACGTTAGATCAGGGTTTACAAAAATCCAATCAGAGCTTCTTTAATAAATTAGGAAAAGCGATTGCGGGAAAATCGACAGTAGATGACGAAGTGCTAGACAGCCTGGAGGAAATACTCATCTCATCTGATGTTGGCATCAATACCACCATTAAAATCATTGAAAGAATTCAGGCTCGCGTAGCCCGCGATAAATACTTAGGCACTTCTGAATTAGATAAAATCCTAAAAGAAGAAATTGCCAATTTACTCTCTGAAAATAATACTGAAGACTTAGGAGATTTTGATGTTCCCGCAGGAGTAAAGCCTTACGTGCTCATGGTGGTGGGTGTAAATGGAGTGGGCAAAACCACAACGATTGGAAAACTCTCCTCTCAATTTAAAAAGAAAGGGAAGTCTGTCGTGTTAGGCGCAGCCGATACCTTTCGTGCCGCAGCCGTTGATCAACTAAAAGTTTGGGGCGAGCGTGTTGGTGTACCTGTTATTTCCAAGGGTATGAATACCGATCCTTCTGCTGTTGCGTACGATGCCGTTAAACATGGTGTTGACACTGGAGCAGATATTATAATCATTGATACCGCAGGTCGTTTGCATACCAAGGTGAACCTGATGGCCGAACTTTCTAAAATTAAGCGAGTGATGGAAAAGGTAATTCCAAGCGCTCCGCATGATGTAATGCTTGTGTTGGATGGAAGTACCGGTCAAAATGCACTTGTGCAAGCGCGTGAGTTTACCAAAGCTACCGATGTAACCTGTTTGGCAATTACAAAACTAGATGGTACTGCAAAAGGTGGTGTGGTAATTGGAATTTCTGATGAGTTTAAAATTCCTGTTCGCTATGTGGGTGTGGGTGAGAAAGTAGAAGACCTTCAGGTTTTTAATAAAACTGAGTTTGTAGACTCGCTTTTTAAGAAGTAGACTAAATTGGTTTTCTGAATACCTTGAAAAGGACAAGTAGTGGAGAGATTATGAATCCAATCATAAACGTCTCCCAAAAATCCCAGCCGTTCTTTTGAGCGCTGGAGGCAAACAGAAAGCAAACAAAGGTGTAGATCAGTCCAATTATTAGAATATCCATTCTCACAATTTAGGTAAAAAACGGAAGTCGAGAAACCTACTTCGAATTCTTAAACGGAATCCGCCAAAACGCTTGATAATTAAACCCCCAGTAAATTCCTTTAAACGTTTGGCCAAACCCAGGTATCTCATACGTTTCAAATAAAGGATTGCCATTAACATGCGGCAAAAATTTCATACGGCCTGTGAACCCCAGCCAAAATTGATTCCAAATTTTTACACGCAAGCCTGAAGTTAATTCAACCCATCCTGCTTTAGCACCCAGATTGGATGATTCCATCTGAAAATCTCCAAATTCTATGGGGCTGGTTTGATATTCAACTTGTTCATTAAAATTAGAGCGAGCATAACGAAAGCCGATGAAGAACATGTTTTTATCAGGATCTTTCAACAGAAAGTTTATATCCATGCCTACGCGCAAATAGCGGCCATCATTTTGGTACGTGCCATTGGTAATGGGTAAGTCGCGTTTCCACAATCCATAATCAAGTGCTGCATAGTATCGTCCAAAATCAACATCAGCATTGCCCTCCCATCCAGAAAAGGAACTGTTTGCAAAAGTTTTACCAAGGCTGATTAAATCCGTACCCAACCGAATACCCGTAGGTCTTTGAAACCCTCGTGTTGAATCAGCTGCTTTTTCCTTCTGCGCGAATGCAGAAAGAGCTAAACACACTAGCACACTGCTAATCCACGAGTATCTCCACATTAACAGCAGCATTAATTGTTAGACTATTATTTACTACGCGAAGGGAATCAAACGAGGTAGTATTAACTCCCAGATTAATATAATTTGTAAAAGCTCCGCAATCCTTCGAAATAATCTCTGTAGCTATGTCATAGCCTACAGTGAGTGTTTCAACTCGATTTTCAAACGAAAGTATAAAGGTTACTTCTGATTCCGCTGGTGTAACCGGCAGTTGAACTGAAGTTGCTTTAGCCGCTACATAGTATTTATTCGCTAACCCTGAAACAGTTATCTCATCAAACATAATTTCGCGCGCAGCATTCTTTGAGTTTTTGAAACTAAACTTAACGAGATTGGTGCTGGTAATCAGGCAATCCTGCTCATCAAGACAAGCCGCTACCAGAATCCATAAAATTAAAAACCAAATTACCCTCACACAGTCTATTTAATTGCTGCAAATATAGTCCTCTTAACGCAAAGCCTTTCCCTTGTTTAATTGGAAATGTCTGACTCAGTGGAAACTCTCACTCTAGGTTTTTGGTTACCTTTGCTCCCTGAAATTGTAATGCGTGAAAACAAGAGGTGCCAAAAAGACTAAAGTGAATATTGTAACCCTGGGTTGTTCCAAAAACCTGGTGGATTCTGAAGTGCTTTTGACCCAATTACGAGGCAACGGCATTGACACATCACATGAATCTAAAAAGGATGATGCTAATGTGGTGGTTATAAACACCTGCGGATTTATCGACAATGCAAAGCAGGAATCTATTGATACGATACTTCGGTATGTCGATGCTAAAGAAGAGGGCATTGTTGAGAAAGTGTATGTAACCGGTTGTTTGTCGGAACGGTACAAAGACGATTTGCAAAAAGAAATTCCTGATGTGGATGCCTGGTTTGGCACACGTGATCTTTCGCGCCTGCTCAAGCAACTAAATGCAAACTATAAGCATGAATTGGTGGGTGAGCGTATTCTTACCAACCCAAGTCATTATGCATATCTAAAAATTTCGGAAGGATGCGATCGACCCTGTTCGTTCTGCGCTATTCCATTGATGCGGGGAAAACATATTTCAAGACCTATAGAAGAATTGGTTTTGGAAGCAAAGAATCTCGCTAAAAAAGGAACAAAAGAACTGCTGCTTATTGCTCAGGACTCAACATACTACGGACTTGATCTTTATAAGAAAAGAAATCTTTCAGAGTTATTGAAAAACCTTTCGGATGTTGAAGGCATTGAATGGATTCGATTACACTACGCATTCCCAACTGGCTTCCCAATGGATGCACTTGAGGTAATGGCTGAACGATCAAACATCTGTAAATACTTAGATATTCCACTTCAGCATGGATCAACTAACATGTTGAAGATTATGCGCAGGGGAACCACACGCGAAAAGACGGAAGAGCTTTTACAAACCATTCGAGAAAAAGTTTCAGGCATTGCTATCCGCACAACTTTAATCGCAGGTCACCCGGGTGAAACTGAAGCTGAGTTTGAAGAGATGATGAAATTTGTTGAAACCTCGCGTTTCGATCGATTGGGGGTATTTGCTTATTCACATGAAGAGAATACACATGCCTATTCATTTACTGATGATGTGCCCGAAGGAACAAAACAAGAACGTGTGGAAGCTGTGATGGGATTGCAGCAAGGTATTTCGTTGGAGCTAAATCAGGAAAAAATTGGAAAAACTTATAAAGTGCTCATCGATAGAAAAGAAGGCGGAAGCTTTTATGGACGAACTGAATTTGATTCGCCCGATGTTGACAATGAAGTAATCTTAAATGCAACTAAAAATTATTTGCGCATAGGTGATTTTGTGAATGCTAAAGTAATTTCAGCTACTGAGTTTGATCTAATGGCTGAACCTGTTTAACCTCTTATAAAATTCCTGTGAACTTTATCATAAATTAGTCGTTATTCGAGTTATGCTTTTTCCTAATCACACTTGTTGTTAGTATGCGCCTTCAGAAACTTGAATTTTCAGACACTCGTTCATTTTCAACTTTCTTTCTTGATTACATTCAAAAAAAGAATTCGTTAGCACCATTCTATTCACGGTTTCCCGAGATTCAAAATTTTAAACTTCAGATTGAGGAAAAAGAAACGTCTTTTTCGGATTCGAGTCGAAAAATTTTAAGTACAGTTTTACAAAAACAATACGAAGGACTTACCATTACAGAGAACGTAAAAGAAAATATAACTGCTCTTCAACACAAAAAAACTTTTACAGTAACCACAGGTCATCAACAAAACATCTTTACAGGACCTTTATATTTTATCTACAAGATTGTTACGGTAATTAATTCTTGTATTGAATTAAAGAAACAATACCCTGAATACAATTTCGTGCCTGTGTATTGGATGGCTTCTGAAGATCATGACTATGATGAGATAAAATATTTCCGGCTATACGGAAAGAAGCATACGTGGGTGACTGATCAAACAGGGGCTGTTGGCCGGTTCAATACTAAATCAATTGAGAAACTGTTTTCAGAAATACCCGGTGATGTTGCGCTCTTTAAAGAAGCGTATTTAAAACATACAACATTAAGTGGTGCCGTTCGGTATTATGTAAATGAACTGTTTGGAAAACAAGGCCTAGTGGTGATTGATGCGGATGATCGTCAATTTAAAAATTCGTTCGCCAAAGTTATAGAAGCCGATCTTTTTGATCACATTCCTAAAAAATTAGTAGAAGAACAAGATAAGCAATTGGAATCACTAGGATACAATCCGCAGGTTTTCGCACGTGATGTAAACTTCTTTTACCTCGATAAAAATCTCCGAAGCAGAATTGAATCGAATGGTGCCGCATTTCAAGTAGTTGACACAAATATTAAATTCACGAAAGAAGAGATTAAAAAACTGATTGCTGAAGAGCCAGAAAAGTTTAGTCCAAATGTAATTTTAAGACCTCTTTACCAGGAATTTATTTTACCCAACCTAGCCTACGCAGGTGGTCCCGCTGAAGTAGTGTATTGGCTGCAGTTAAAGAATGTGTTTGATCATTTTAGTATCCCCTTCCCTATACTAATGCCACGAAACTTTGCGCTTATCATTGATAAACCCGTTTCACGAAAGTTTGAAAAGACAGGTCTGGAATACCAACATCTGTTCGAAGAAAAGAATTATCTCTTCAATCAGTGGATTGTTAAACACTCTGTTCATGACCTTTCCTTAGGAAATGAAATGAAATCCATTCGCGCTGATTTTGATGCCATAAAAGAACGAGCATCTCTGGTTGATACAACTCTTATTAAATTTATTGATGCTCAGGCCAAAAGAACAATAAGCGGTCTTGAAAAGGCTGAACATAAGTTGTTACGTGCTGAAAAAAGACTTCACGCAGATAAACTAGGACAGTTAGAATCTGTGAAAGATGAACTATTCCCGAATGGAAGTCCACAAGAACGAGTGGATAACTTTTTGAACTTTTATCAGCAAGACCCTGAGTTTATCCAGCACTTACTGGATGCTTTTGATCCCTTTGACTTTAAGTTCAATCTATTATTTTATTAATAGGTATGAGAAAAGATGAGTTGCGAAAATTTTATCTTGCTAAACGCAACGCTCTTTCTGAAAGTGAACGTCAGAATTTAAGCAATAAACTTTGTGATTTATTTTTTTCAGCTGTGGACCTTTCATTATTAAAAGTCATTCATATTTATTTGCCCATTGAGGCAAAACAAGAACCTGATACCTGGTTGATTATTAATCGCATCCGCAAAGAGTTTCCGCACATCCGTATTTCGATTCCCAAAATTGAGCGCGAGCAATTGGAAAGCATCTTTTTTGAAGGCTTGCATCAACTTGAAAAAGATAGCTGGGGTATTTCTGAACCCAAACAAGGCGTGACCACACCTACAGAAGAAATCGATCTAGTGATTATCCCCATGCTTGCCTTTGACAAACTTGGACATCGGGTTGGATATGGAAAAGGGTTCTATGATCGGTTTTTAAAAAATTGTCGATCGGATTGTAAAAAGATTGGCCTAAGTTTTTTTGAACCGGAAGAAAAAATCGAAGACTCTAATCCACTTGATGTTCCGCTTCACATGGCACTTACACCTAACAAAGAGTTTCAATTTTAATTTCCTGAAAAGGAAACTGTCAACGAATCGGTTTTTTCAAACGGACGACCATCCGAAGTAATTCCCTGAATACGAATCAAAAAAGTACCCACATCATCTGAAGTATAAAAATTTAGATTGGCTTTCCCGGATGCATCAATCTGCACTCCTGGATTCCAGTATAGCGTAGATCTGAAATCAGGTTTTCTTACTTGAGAACGATCAATTTCTGTTGGGGAATAATGTTCATAAGGTTTATTCAATCCCTTAACTTCAAGTTGTGTATTAATTTTTTGCAATTCCGGGTGAGACTCCTTTTTGGTATACACTAATACGATTCCATTTTTCCCCAACGATCCAAATCGACTTAATTTATTTATATCCTTAATTAATTTAATAGAGATAATCTCGCTTGGGTTTAGGGATAAAAAATAGCCTGTGTTCTTTGTCATGATTCCATCAATGAGAAATAACGGATCATAAGCCGGAACCTTATTATTAGGAAAAAGTACCACTCGAACCGTAGTTCTATCTCCCACCTTTCTATGCTGTAAGTATGGGATTATTTCACGGATCATTTCTTCCATGGTAGGAAACACGACATATTTCTGAACTTTTACAGAAATATCAACTTCTGTCATTTCATCTTCAAAATCTGCATTTGGATCTCGAACAACAACATTCTCTAAACTACTTTTATTGGAAGAATAGAAATTATATGATTGATCCATTGATTTTTTTTGCGTTTGGTATTCTGCATAAGCACTTTTAATTGATGATTCCTTAGCATATGAAGTTGGGAGCTGAACAGAATCTTCATCCCACTTTATTCGGCCATTAATTTCCCTACCATTCTTGTTTTCCATCATATAAAAAATCTTGTCCACATTCATGAAATCAAAAAGAAACACCAGATCAAACCACCCATTTCGATTTGTATACGTTTCATACCCCATCATATTTTTTTGCAGATACGTAATAATCCGCGTTGAATCAGGAACAGGCAACCCAGTCTCAACATTGATTGCTTGTCCTGAATAATAAACCATATGCCTGAATGGATATTTAGGGCTCTCTGACCTCTTGAATGCTGAAGATTTAGAATCCTCCTCTTCCTTAAATATTGAAATCCAATCTAAAGTTCTGTTAGGTTGTGTAATTAAAAATAAGTCTAATTCTTTATCCGTAAAATCGGAAAAATTCTCTTGCGTAATCAAATCGGAGTATAAAGAGAGGTAAGAGATTATTGATAATTGAGACGATTCAGTGTTGGAAAATTTCTTATTCAACACTGAAATAGAGAAATTACCTGAGACTGGGTTTCCTAAATCATCTATTATTTCCACATCAAGCCTAGCTCGCGATCTATTAATGTAGGAGGATTTATCTTTACTAAGCTGAAAAGTCACCGGGGCTTTGGTGTGATTAAAGAATAACCGTTCGCCATACACTACTCCTTTATCATTGAACAAAGTAATTTGTGCTATACCGGTGGGTAAATCTTTACTGGGCAAGTTAATAGTCACTTGTTCGGCCTCAGCAAACTTAAATGGGGCAGAATAGAAGATTTCGGATTGTGCCGAAACAACTAACCAAAGGACTTCCTTTTGTTCTCTCGTTTCATTGGAGGCGCGCACAACAACTTGAATTGGATCAGAATCGGATACAACAATTGAATATCCCTTCTGCTGTGGCTTTGGTAAATTGATTCGCTTAGTTTGGCCAGAGCTACTTTCAAACTCAGCCACATAATTTTTTCCTCTTTGTGGAGTTACTAACGAAGCCCCTAAACCATGAGTAATAGAATCCTGAACTACCAGTATTCCATCTTCAAAAATTTTAAATCCAGTTATGGATGGATCCTTTGTTACTGCAATTACATTATTTTGAATTGACTCAACGAAAGCACCCCCTTCCGGAAACACATTGATTGATAGATCACTTTTTACTTCACGTGTTAATTCCGATTTGGTAACCAAATCAAAATCCTGTCGAAAATAAAAATGCGGATCAAAGTTCTTCATATACTCATTATATGAAACCCATTGATATATGCCGGCAGAAAGATTATTTGGGATTACTAATTGGTTTGCGCCTACCCCATCTTTTATTGCAATATGATGGTACATTATGACTTTACCAGAGTGATCTACCAACTCTACTTGCAGTACGTTTCTACCTGCAACAGGAAGCAAATCATCGGATAGGAAATGCGCTGCGAAGAATGCGGTGTCGCCCGGTGCATATATGTTTTGATTGAATGACAGAAAAACCTTTACACGAGGTGACTTTTTTTTGTACGCCCGCATTTTCTTTACAAGCATCTGAATAAAATCATCCTCCGGTATCACAAATGAGGTTACAATCAAAATGAGCGTAAATCCAAAAAGTAGCTTAACGATTCTCATTGCCAAAAGGAAGGTTTTAAATTTGTACTACTTGGAATAAAGGTGCATGGTGCTTTTAGCGTATCAATAGGTAGTGGAATATACGGAACTTCTGACCGATCAATATAGATTGATTTTGACTTGATTCCGGCTGCCCAAAAAATACCTAATGCTTCTTCATCAGAACTAATCGCTTTAATATTACCCTTAATTTGTGCTGATGGTGGTTGAAAAATATTAGACAATCCTTCTTTTTGTGATTTGACCAATTTCCAAAACAAATACATATCCGGAGTTAAACTCATTTCTTGAATTTCTACCCTTATTTTTTCATAAAGGGTTTTTCTTGTAGCCGGAACAAATCCAACATACTCACCTCTAAAAATATCATTCGTTGTAAATTGCTCATTGGTAATGCTTGGTATTTCGGAATAAATATCAGCCCAACATATGCAACAATCGCAGTCGGTAACCTTAACAAGACGGCCATCCCTATTAACATAACCACTGCATGGATAAGGGTCTGGAATATCACCCCCTTCAACGCGCCTTGTTCTCAAATGAGGAAATGTCAACACTTTATAGGTCGCAACCATTCGCAATCTGACAAAATCATCTTGATCTGGCACTCCTGTTGCATCTGCAAAAATTTTAAAACCGTCACCTTCATGAACACCTGGTCCATTCCCTTCTACAAACTCATAGCTGATATCAGTTACTTCTCCCACAGGTCTCAGCTCTTCAGGGGTTGATTCATATTTTTTACCATTGTTTAACGTAATCTCAATATGATAGCTCCTTCCTGTCTCTCCACGCATTCCATTAGCATTGGTTAGATAGATTCCTCCACCTCCAGGTGTTTCCATCAGTAATTCAGAATTACCGGCATCATCCCTCAATGTAATTTTGGCCGATATTTCCGGCACCAATCTGTCAAGATCAACTCCGTTACCCAACGGTCGTGAACGAAAAAGCTTTACTGTGTAAGGCCCTGGTTCGTTAGTGATAAGGCCATCCACAACAAGTTGATAAGTAAAGGGAGGAACATCAATATCAGCAGGTTCGATGCATGAATCAGAAATAATAAAAATTAATAGTGCGAACCAGAATTTTTTCATTGCCAGAAAGAAGGTTTTTGATTGATGCTGTTTGGAGGAAACGTACAAGGGGCTTCTGCTTCAAACGGTGCCTCGATAGGATATGGAATGGTGGACTTATCGATGTACAGCGATTTTGAATGAATACCCGCAGCCCAAAATATTCCAAGCGCTGCTTCATCAGTATTAATAGGGTTGATATTACCCTTGATAGTAGCTGAAGGTGGTTGAAATAAATTCGACAATCCCAATTTTTGCGATCGCACCAACTTCCAAAATAGATAGGTATCAGGTGTTAAGCTTAGTTCCTGAACTTGCACATGAACGTTATCGTAAAATACTTGGATAGGAACTGGCCCTTCTATTACCATAGGCACAAATCCTACTTCTTCATTCCTGAAAATATCGTTGGACGTATATTTCTCATCGGCAATGGTTGGCACTCCATCACTTATGGTAACCCAGCAAATACAACAGTCACACTCTCCTATCTGAACTAATTTATCATCCCTATTAACATATCCACTACAGGGATATGGATTTGGAACTTCCACCTGGCCACCAGGACGATACACTAATAATCTTCTTCTTTCAGGATATGTTTTGAGTTTATACGTTACTGACATCCTAAGCCTCACTAAGTCCTCTTGGTTAGGCACTCCAGTGGCATCCGCAAAAATTCGAATTCCATCTCCCTCACGAGGCAATATTTTGTTACCCGGCTCAAATTGGTACCTGATCGTTGTAACTTCACCTACAGGCGTTATCAGTTCAGGAGTTGATTCAAACTTCTTTCCACTGATTAACGTAATTTCTATATGATAGCTACGACCTATTGTTCCAAGCATACCATCTGCTTTCGTTACGTAAACTCCTTCTGAAACTTCTGAGAGCAACTCCGAATTCCCGGCATCATCTTTTAATGTGATCTTGGCAAACTTCTCAGGAACCAATCGATCCAGATCAACACCAGCCCCCAATGGGCGCGATCGATAAAGCTTTACGGTGTAAGGACCAGGTTCGTTCGTAATAAGGCCATCCACAACAAGCTGGTATTTAAACTCAGGAAGATCAATATTGGCAGGTTCGATGCAGCCATCAATAAAAATTACGAGCAGTATAAAAAAAATAATCCGCTTCATTCCTAAAACTTAAAGGAGTAACTCAAGGAAGGAAGTATTGTACCTATAATAGACAATTGATATGGTCGCATGTATCCATCGCCATTGTCTTTAAAGAAAACGGTGTAAGGATTCTTCCGGGCATATACATTATAAAAAGAGAGCGCCCAGGTTCCATCCAAAAACTTCTTTCGCTTGTGATTTCCTTCCAATATAAAAGCAATGTCCAAGCGATGATAATCTGGAATTCTAAATTGATTGCGTTCCGAAAAACTTGCTACAGTTATATTATCAATAAGAAATCCTGACAACGGAACAGTTACTGGTCGGCCGGTATGGTAAGTAAAATTACCGGTGAAGTAATATCTTCTGGAGATATTGTATTTCCACACCAGGTTAACAATGTGAGGCTGATCGAAATTGGAGGGGTATTGGTTGCCGTTATTTATCTTTTCTTCTTCAAATTCCCCATTAATGGTTCGCAAGGAGCGTGAATAGGTATAGTTAATAGATCCTGTAAGCCTGCCAAGATTTTTTGCGATTGATGTCTCAACACCATACGCTTCGCCTACACCTTGTAGAAGATCGGTTTCTAAATGATCATTCAGGATTAAATCTGCTCCATCTTTAAAATCTAAAATATTGTTGATTTTCTTTTGATAAACTTCTACAAATGCTTCATACATCTTCTCTTTAAAATTTCTGAAGTATCCAATCGAAACTTGATCTGCTATCTGTGGCTTAAAATAAAAATTGCTAGGCTGCCAAATATCAACCGGAGTAATAGCTGTTGTATTTGAAACTAAGTGCAGGTATTGATAAATCCGGTTATAGCCAATTTTAATTGATGAATTAGGATTCAGGGTGTATCGAAATGATGCGCGTGGTTCCAATCCCGTGTAGGTCTTGATTACTTCCCCCGCTCCATACTCTTCCACTCCTGTTTGCGAGGAAGTTGTAATTGGCACACCCGGTGCATAAATATTTACGCTAGCAGGTCCAAGTGCATTGAACACTGAAAATCGAATTCCACCTTCAATAAAAATTTTCTCATTAAAGGTTATTCCATCACCCAGATACATCGCACTTTCCAATGAATTCTGTTCGTCCATCTTAATAGGAACGACATTAGAACTGGTACTATTTGGCTCCAACGTACCTGGATTAAATAAATAATAAGTTGACTGAAGGCCAAATGAGATTTTGTGAATACCGGTTTGATACTGGAAATCTGCTTTTAAAGATGGGTACGTTATCTGGTAAAAAAGATCGAACCCGGTTCGCTCATCCGTATCAATCACTTTATAATTATAGTTACCCGTGCCTATTGTAAAGGTTGACGTAAACTTACTTGAGAATGCATGATCCAGGCGTATCGAACCTAAGAGATTGTTCCACTTATACGTTGAGTCACCTTGCAATCGAAACTGATCATGACTTGTGTACGCTGAGAAAGTAAGTTTTGTGCGGTCATTAAATTTATGTGTTAGCTTGGCCGATCCATCATAAAAAGTGACCGAACTGTTTTGAAGGTTTACATAATTTGATTGAACGGTGTTGATCAACCAATCTGAATAGGTAGATCGTAAGGAAACCGAAATTGATGTTTTATCTTTTTTAATAGGTCCGTTTAATAATATGTTACTGGAAATCATTCCAATTCCACCACTCCCCGACCATTTTTCAAAACCTCCATCACGAGAGGTTATATCCAACACGGAGGAAACCCGGCCTCCAAACTCTGCTGGTATACCACCCCGATAAAACGTAACATCGCGAATAGCCTCTGCATTGAACGTGGAGAAAAAACCAAAAACATGAGAACTGTTAAACACAGGCATACCATCGTATAAAATTAAATTTTGATCGACTCCACCGCCTCGTACATTAAACCCTGAAGCCGCTTCGCCCGCTGTGGTTACACCGGGTTGTGTTTGAATTTGTTTTATTAAATCAACTTCACCCAAAAGAGCAGGCTGTCTCTTTATCTCTTTCATAGAGAATTGTGTTTGCCCTATCTTACTAGTGGTAACTTCTTTGGATGCTTTGTCCATTACTACAATTTCTTCCAGCATGCGAGGCGATTCATCTAAAGCCATGTTCAATTGACCATCCTGATAAATTGAAAGATCGATTATACGCTCTTCGTAGTTAACATAGTTAAGATTGATAACATGATCGCCAGCAGGAAGTGTAAATGCAAAATTGCCCTCTGCATCGGTTGTTACGCCACTTTGGATATCGCTGGCATAAATGCTTGCTCCAACCAGGGGTTCATTATTTTTAGAGTCCTTAAGTTGCCCACGAAGTGTTACCTTTTTATTTCTGGCTCCACTCTCCGCCAAACCAATGCTCATCTTCTCAATTTTCTTTTGTTCGCGCTTAGCAGTTTGAATAGTGGCTAAATGCTGAATTGCCATCGAAGGATCACGCACAAAAACTATTGAATAGTTATCTATTTCAAGATAACTAGTCGTCCCTTAAAAACTCGTTTTGAGTAGAGTTTGATTTTTGAAGACTAAGGAAAGTGTTTCAAAAAGTTGGGTCAAAAAGACGCTTGGATTTATTTTCCACTTGTTGATCATCCGTTTGAAGTTCATGCCTGCT
>JBGSIM010000080.1:0-5824 GCA_041742535.1 Cyclobacteriaceae bacterium
ATGTACTTGCGTTAGCTACTTTAAACATCTGGCGTAAACCCTTGCCGCAGGTGTTGAAGGAAAATATTATGGATGAAATAAATGCATCCAACACATGGCGTTGGTATGGGTATGATAATTCATGGATTGTAATGGATGGAAACATTATGCAATCGGTGAGTGGTGGCGGCCATTGGGGTGGAGGAATGATTATCAATGCCTATGACATGGCGCGCTACGGGTACCTCACACTACGTGAAGGCAAATGGAATAGTAAACAATTATTATCATCGCAGTGGATGGCATGGTCGTATACACCCACGCTTCCTCAACCCACCTATGGTTTTATGAATTGGTTTTTGAATACGGATAAAAAATATTTACCGAGCGCGCCAGCGACTGCTTTCGCACACATTGGCAATGGCACAAACATGGTGTACGTGGATCGTGAAAATGATATTGTTGCCGTGGTGCGATGGATTGACAATTCATCATTGAATGGATTTGTTGAATTGCTTTTAAAAGCGGTTAAATAGTTAACCATTCATATCATCGAAACTGATAAACTGAAAGGTCTTAAAATATAACTAATCGCTTTTCTCCAGTCAGTTCCAAACTAACTCCAGCGTTAAGCTGTTCGCCCGTTTTATTTGATTTCTCCTTACTGGTAAGATCAATCAAGTTGTAATTATGTGTGCTCTCTACTGAGTACCATTGTGGAAACTGATTGATGCGCGGCCAGTCCAGTGGCAATTTCATATTGTCTTTGAATCGATCATGATCTAAAAATAATTTGCCTTTCCAGGGCTTGTCCGATTTAATGGTAATTAACAACGAGTCACCTTTTTGTTCGGCACCTATCATTAAGTCGCTTCGCCAAGGTTGTGCATACACTCCTTTGCTTTTCCAAAGGTTATACATTATTGTAGTGCGCGCAAAATTCCCATCACCATGCCAGCCTTCAATGATGCCACTTTCTTGTTGCATCGCCCACATTACTTTTATTTCACTGTCTATCCATTCCGCCACAGCGGGATCAGGAATTCGATTATATAAATTAAGGGCACTTTCAATAGCATCCGCATACCCATCGGCACTTCCATGTTCCCAATCGTAATTTTTATACTTATTGAGATTGGAAAAAACTTTTTGAATCGCATCTTTATACGTTTGATTATTATCGATCAAGTAAACCGTATAAAACCCATTGAGGGTATATCCCCACGTATCGGCCAACCCGTCACTTACTACTTTTCCTGTTTTAGGATTGATACCATTGTAAAACATTCCATCTTCATTGCGGCCAACTTCCAAAATCCGATCGAGCATTTCGGTTAGTGGTTGCTGATAGACTTTCTTTTTTTCGGGCAAGGCAAAATTGGTAGTAGCGTATAACTCACACAATCCCGAAACCAATTCACAACCATGGTCACGCAGCCGAAGGTATTCCAGATCATGTGTGGGGTGATGATCACCAAGCAAGTAGTAATCACCAATTTTTATTGCCCAATCCAAAAATTCTTTATCACCCGTCATCCAATACATTCTGGATAGTACCTGAAGCATCTCGCCATTTACTTCTTCACGTGATGCATTACCAAATCCTTTACCGTTTACCACACCGGCCACTTCAACTTCTTTGTGTAAGTCTTTTAACATTTCAATCATCCGCTCGCTCCATTTACTTTTACCAAGCCACTCCGTGAGTGGCAAGAGGCCATCCTTAATGTACTCCGAGGTTCCAAAAGCAATTTCGTCCATCTTAATAGCGTCTTCTAAAAATCCTTGACGGGAAAACGAATAGGTATCGGGAAGAGAGCGCACACGCGAGGTTAAACGCTTTTCAGACTCTAACATCTTTACCATCGTATCATTATAGAGCACAGAGTCTACAAAAAAAGAGGTGAGTACCATAAAGGGATAGTTATCGGCAGCGGCATCTTTGGCATTCCAAAAGTCACTGCTCTCTTTAATATTGCGAGGAATTAACCCCGAAGCAGAATCGCGGTACTGGAGCCAGCCCATCAAATAATTTTCGCATTTAATAAACCCTTGATTGGCTAACTCACCATTGGCTTTCGCTAATCCGAATAGCTGATTGTCCTGGGGTGAAATGGTAAATGATTTATCTTGTTGGGTGCAGGAGATGAAACCAGCAACCGAACCAAGTAGAATTAATAATTTTCTCATTGTTAAAGGTAGTGCCTGATAATCTGGGAAGCAATTGAAAATGCAAGTTGACAAATTGCTAAAGGTTGTTAATCCCCCTGCCTAGGATCGTGTCTCACGAACCACCTTCTGCTGATGTATCATTTAATTTGTTGGTCACGACAAACAACAACTATTTGCTCTAGACTTTTTTAGCAAGCTGCTATTCATTCCAAGCCTAGGTTCGCGTCTCACGAATTACCCTTCTGCTATCATTTGGTTCGTGGGACACCATAGTCGTTAACTTAAGGATTGTTAGAGAGAATTTTTAAGAGGGAATAGTTGCCCTCTTAGGGGCAAGATTGTAATTTTCTCCCCATAGTTTTATTATTTTATTTTAAAAAGCAGGCCCTCTCAGATGCCTGCTTTTTTTTATTGATGCAAGTTAATCTTTAGGGAGAAACAATTTAACAATCGACAAACAATCGTTCATTAAAGATGAGGCAGAGCATCTAAGCAAGATTCTTGAAGCGAATTTTTCTGAAGAGTTGATTAACAAACTTGCGGTGAACACAGGATTTGTAAAACGTTCAAGAAAACTTTCAGCCGCTCATTTTATGAACACATTAATATTTTCATGCATTCACCCAACTTATACAAGCTTACCTGATATTGCCGCAGACCTACGTCAACAGTTTTGTGTAGACATCACTAAGGAGGCCATCCATAAAAGATTCAATACTCAGGCAGTGGATTTCTTTAAGGCAATGATTAAATCCCACATATCAGAACAGCTTTCACTTAGAGACTCAAGGTTAAAAAAACATTTTAAGGCCATTAATATCAAAGACTCGAGTAAATTTTCATTGCCTGGTGTTTATCATGGTGATTACCCAGGCTTTGGCAATTTTAGCAAAACCCGAGGTATGATGAACATTCAATACGAATATGATATTCTTAGTGGCAATTGGAAAACTATTGAACTGACTTCTGTAAAAGTGAATGATCAGCAAGATTCTAAACTAAGTATTGACTCTATCTGCTCTGGGGAATTGTATATCAGAGACTTAGGGTATGTTACGCCTAGCTATCTTAAAAGCATAGTACAAAAAGGAGCTAGTTTTTTAAATCGATTGCCATCACAGGCAAGTGTTTATACCTCTGACAAAAAAACCATTGACTGGAAAAGTATTGAGAGAAAAATTAATAAAACAGGGAAGAATATATTGGACATGGATGTAACCATTTATGAAAAAGAACATATTAGCTGTAGGCTGATTATTGAACGTGTACCGGATAGCGTTTACATGAAAAGAATAAAACATGCGGAGGTTTCGGCAAAAAGCCATAGGGTTGGCCTTACCCAGCAACACAGGGCAAGATGTCATTACAACACATTTATTACGAATGTTGACAGAGAGGTGCTACCTGCCCAAATGATCAGACAGGTCTACTATTTACGATGGCAAATCGAACTTGTATTCAAAACATGGAAGTCATTTCTGAAAATTGACAATGTAAAAAAAGTCAAGAAGGAAAGGCTCGAATGTCAACTACTGGCCAAGTTGTTATGGGTACTTTTAAATTGGAGGCTATTGCAACGATGTAACCATCATGTTCAAAAAGATAACCCTTCAATAGGTATTAGCATTTTGAAATTCTTTAAACGATGCATAACTTTTTCAACCACATTACGACAAGTTATATTGAGAAAAATACCCATTACGCATTGGCTTAATCAAACCTTCTTGCCTTTGATTGAAAACACCCGATGTCAAGCTCCAACAGGGAAAATCACTCATTATCAGGTAATCTATAGCTTAAGTTAACGACTATGGTGGGACACGAACCATTGCGGAGTCTGAAACAGAAGCTGTCGTCAAGACCGTTAATCTGTCCGAGTAACTTATCCGCTCGTTTAATCAGAAGTATCCAACTTGCACTATTCATACTTGGCTGTCCTACAAGGAAAGTCATCCCGTCTAACTCGTAAGAATCTGTAAGAATTATATTATCAACATTCTCTTGATTGTGTCGCTTATGTTTAACGGCAATCTGTTTATAACTTTCTTATCCCCAAGAAACAAGCTGTCCTAGTACCAATAATATTGTGAGTTGAATTTTCATTTAACGCATTGCTGGCAACCTTTAGATTCGTTTCATCATAAAAATAGCAATAGTTGTAGTAACTTTTGTGGGTAAGTGGATTACCGTTTCGGTTATCCATCTTATCCATAAAAAAGCAGCCGGAGCACTATGCCGCCAACTAAGTGTTGCGACTTATCAAACGATTCAGTCCGGCTGCTTATTTAGTTGTGAGAAGGGATCAAATAGATATTCAAGGCGTAAGGGCCTATTATTAAGGTTTCGATCCGATGCTCACTTGTTAAAAAAACTTAAACCAAAAGTTATGGAAAAGTCAGAGCAAATTCAACCCTACCAATGGATACTCGGTATCGATGTATCCAAAGAAAGTATTGACGCCTGTCTCATTCGCCAGAGCGATGGGCAGTTGTTTGAAAGTAAATTTCACAACAACCTTTCAGGCTTTCGTCACCTCAAGGCGTGGTGCAAACAAATGCAATGCGAGTGTGATCATCATACACTTTGCTGTATGGAACACACCGGATTGTACACCCGATTATTGGTTCATTATCTGGTTAGTCGCGAAGTAAAAGTCTGGCTGGAGAGTTCCCTTCAAATCAAACGCAGCCAGGGATTGGTTCGTGGGAAGTCTGATAAAATTGATGCACAACGTATAGCGCGCTATGCTTATGTATATCAAAACAAAGCTCAAATCATGCAAATAGACATATTGACACTGGAAAAACTTAAAGATCTCCAGGCCAATCGAAAGCGATTGATGAAAGCACTCCAAATGCTACGCGTTAGTTCGGAAGAGTTAAAGAAGTTTGATGCGTCTACTGCAAAGGTTGTGGATAAAGTTAATCGAGAAGCTATTCGTGGATTAGAGAAAAGCCTGGATAAAGTAGATGAGCAAATTCTCACCTTCATTAATGATGATGAAGCACTCAAACAGAAATACGATTTAATGCTTTCAGTTAAAGGTGTAGGAAAAGTACTGGCCACCATGCTCCTGATTTATACACACGGGTTCGACCGGTTAGCCGATAGCAGAAAATTAGCTTGCTATAGTGGTGTGGCTCCTTTCGTTTACGAAAGTGGTACTTCTATTAGAGGAAAAACTGGTGTATCCAAATTTGCCAACGGAGAATTGAAACGTACTTTGCACATGGCTGCCATTAGCAGTGTGCAACACAATCCTGAGTTGCATGAATACTATCAAAGAAAAGTCCAAGAAGGAAAGAATAAGATGTCAGTAATCAATGCAGTAAGAAACAAATTGCTACATAGAATTGTAGCTGTAATAAACCGTGGAACACCGTATGAATTACAATTAAAAAATAACTTATGAAGAGCTTGTTTTGATCATAGATATCGTTTGTACATATGACGTGCAGGGTTTTTGAAACACGTCATTGTCCCACGTGGCTATGCTAAATTAGTTGATTAGAAGTAAATGGCAACACTAAAACCCTGCATGGCATATGTATTTTGTGCTTGTTGCACGACTACTTTATAAATATAGTGATTGAAATTATCTTTGCTTATGCAAGGACGAAAAGCATTTGAAGAAAAACTCTTCACCCACTTTCAGTTATCAGATCGCGTACCG
>JBGSIM010000081.1:0-200388 GCA_041742535.1 Cyclobacteriaceae bacterium
TTAAACTACCCATACAAATCAACACAATAATGGATACCGGAATTTCGGTGGTTGTATAAATAGAAGGATCATTTCCCATGCCTAACGATTTCCAGATCTCAGCCGAAAAGTTATCTCTGAATTCCCGAAAGGTGGTTAACAGAACGTATGTGAGCGTAAAGAGAATAATACCAGGTAAAAAAGTGAGTGTGAACCGTCTACGCTCTTCACCATTCATAGGCAAGCGTTTCGTTCGAAGTTCTTCATCCAGCAAAGACTGTGGCGGAACTTTGTCCAGCAAGTATTGAAACAAAAGCAGCGGTGCAATGGCTAAGCAGCAAACAACAAAAGGCATCCAGTATTCTGAAGTACCCCAATCGCGCATCACATAGGCACCTACCGATCGGCATAATCCTGCTGAGAAAATAAAACTCACAGCCAAGGAAGCACCTAGCACTTCCGTCATTCTGCGACCTTCCAGATATCCGAATACCATCCCCCACACTAACCCAAGAGGTAATCCATTTGTAAACAAGAAGAAAATATTGTACGGTGCAGGAACTAGTGCAAAGAACAACCACGAAACTCCGGCAATAGCCGCCATCAACAAAATTCCAAATGCACGCGAGTGTGCTTTAAGTTCTGAAATTACTTTAATGCCAATGAACTTTGCCAGCGCATACCCAATCACCTGAAAGGTAACTAACCAAACCTTGTAGCTTATGCCGGCAAAGAACAACCCATCGAAGGTGGCTGCTGCAAATGTTTTTCGAAAAGCATACACGCATGTATAAAGACAAAATGCGGTAAGGGATGCGTATATCGTAAACCAAACCCCATTGTTTTTAGCGAGCCAGGTTGTGATTGGAGAAGTCTTAGTCAAAATTGATTCCGTTTTGGTTAAAATTAACTTCTTTCCATTTGTTCCCGGTAAGGATACGCAATTTTTTAAATCCAATTTGGAGAAGTAATTGAGCGGTTGATTCAAATTCGCTTATGAGTTGACTTGGATGATGGGCATCTGAACTAAGCGTGATTGGAATGTTGGATGCATTTAGTAACTCGAGTATCCATGGGCTGGGATAGGGTGTTGTCGACTTCTTTTGATAGAGTCCACGGGTATTCACTTCTACAATTACGCCCGAAGTTTTAATCGCTTCAACTGTCTTTTTAATTTCCTGTTGATACCAGACTTCATCCTCCGTAAAAAATTTAGAACCCAGATTCTGGATTTTCATTTTGTCAAGATGACCTAAAATGGTGGGTGGCGATTCTTTCAACATCTCGCGCATTAGTTCAAAGTATCGGCTCCAGACTGCACGAAAGTCATTTTCAAAAATCGATTTCAGTCCCTCTAGAAATAAAGTATGTACTCCATCAATTTCCCAGTGCGTTCCGTTAGGAAGTGTATCCACAAAATGAACCGAGCCAATTGTATAATCCAACTGTCTAAAATCAGAAGGGCCAATGAGGGTTGGAATGTAATCTACCTCGAGCCCTGAATAGATTTCAATTTCGGTCTCTGTGTTTTTAAGATTTTGAATTTCCTTCAGATAATTTGGAAGCAACTCCTGTTTCATTGCCCAGGGTGAGCTGAATGGAAGTGGAGCATGAGAAGAGAAGCCAATACTCTTAACCTGATTTTTATTTAAGAAATCTATAAATGAACCTTTACCATCACAATAATGAGTGTGGGTATGGTAGTTAGCCCACATAACTATCAGCTTTGAAAAATTTGTTGAATACTTTTCTTTGAATAACCGGCAGAAGAAGTCATGCCCTTGCCACCAATAGCTGTGCGAATATGAATTTTGTTTTCAATATCAATCTCAACAACATCCTTGTCGGGATGTTGTGCATAGAAACCAGCCCAACTGCTGGCGATTTGTAGGTTTGGTATTTGTACGATGCGAGCTGCCTCTTTTAGCATGATGGTGTTAATTTCATGATTAATTTCAAAGCCTAGTTTTTCAATCTGATCGGCAGGGGCATATTCATGCGAATCGCCAATGATGATTGAGTTGTCAATTGCCTTCTTAAATAAAATATGAATTCCCCACTTTTTCAATTCTTGAAGATGATCGGGCGTTGAAATTTTTGAGTAAGAGGGGCAATCCTGAAAAGACTCATATCTTCTAATGGTGAGTCCGGTTAAAATATTTCCTTCTAGCTCAATATCCGGATAAGGGATTGTTCTCATCATATTTAATTTACTCACCACAATTCCGCTTTTTCGAAAGATACTGGTAAACAAGGTACTGAACTCATGGCCATTACAGATAATAACTTTTTCTGAGGTGTATAACTCCCGCTTATTAGTAGTAATATTTACTTTTCCTTTTGCTACTTCACAACCCCAAACGCTTGTATTTGGTTGATAGCGTAGTGTCTGGAATTTTCGGGTTGTATAAAATAGAAGTTTGTAGATCAAAGAGTTTGGTTCCGCACTTACCTCCTGAGGAAAATAAAGTCCTTCTTTGCAATAACTTGAGAGTAACGCAGGCCACTTGGTTAAGCATTGTGCTTTGCTAAGTAACTGTGCTTCATAGCCACGTTCATCCATCTGCTGTTTCAGTTCATGGATAAGTTGTTGCTCATCCTCATCCGAGGCAATGTAGACACTACCATTTTGGCGAATTGAAATATCAAACTCACTTTGAATTTTCTTATATAGGTTTGTGCTGTACACACCATATTCAAGCCATTCGTTAGCCATACCTGACGGAACAATCTGGCCAAAATTTCGAACGGTAGCATTTACAGGGAAAGCATCTTTTTCCAAAAGCAAAACCTTTTTGCCAAGTTCGGCAGCATGATAGGCGTGAAAAGTTCCTAGCACTCCGGCTCCAACAACAATTAAATCATAATGATTAGAATCCATATTTCTCTGATTGGTTGCAAAATGAAAATTTTATAATTCATAACAAGTAGATTGTATTTATTTTGTTGTTA
The DNA here is from genome assembly GCA_041742535.1 of Cyclobacteriaceae bacterium. Classification (GTDB taxonomy): domain Bacteria; phylum Bacteroidota; class Bacteroidia; order Cytophagales; family Cyclobacteriaceae; genus ELB16-189. The sequence continues at coordinate 2,932 of JBGSIM010000081.1, forward strand.
AGAAGTAGATCACAAGCATAGTTACCTTTTTTTTAAATCCATTTGTTGGATAATGAGGTTTTGATGCATCGAAATAAAGAGCGTCACCTTCTTCTAATAAAATCTGTTCACCATCGATATTATATTGACACTTGCCGGATAAAATATACTTGAATTCGAATCCGTCAGTTGTAGTGGGCAAACTTTTAGCTCCCGGCACCACAGTAAGCAATACAATCTCCATCATGCTGCTCATGGTCGATTGACTAAGTATGAATTGGTATTCAAATCCTGGGCGATCTTCCTTCTGAATTAGTTGATGGTCTTCTTTTTTTATATGCAGATAATTTTTACCATTCAGCATCACCATGTTGTCAAAAAAATCTTTTGCATTCATCTCTAATCCATTTATCAGTTTAAGGAAAACTGGCAGTGAGGGAATGGTTCTTGAGTTTTCAATTTTTGAAAGGAGTCCTTTGGTAACATGCGAGCGTTCGCTCAGTATTTGTAAGGTTAATCCACGATCTTTACGTAACGACTTGATTCTTTTGCCGATCCGGCTTATGAGTTCATCCTCCATAGTAGTTTTTGTTTCCTATTTGGAAACTTTTCAGGTCAAATGAAAGGGAATGATCACTTGTTAATATAGAGTTAACAGATATTCTCAGTCGCAGCTGGCTTTTTGAATGTTTCATCTTACTCAATTTATCCCAGCATTATCAAGAATGAAATAATCCCTATTTCAATTAACCGATCATTAACGTGGCACTAAACTTATCGTCAATTCTATTTTGAAGTTTTGCGGTGGAACAAAACCAAACCACTAATTATTTATGAAAAAACTTCTACTCCTTTTAAAGAGAAGAAACACAGTAAAACAAATTAAAACTGTTTTGCTGTTGATGACCGGGCTTTTTGCTGCACAGGTAGCGATGGCTCAGGTACAGGTATCCGGAAGAGTGCTTTCCGGAGAAGATCAAAGCCCCATACCGGGAGTAAACATTCTGGTTAAAGGATCAACTAATGGAACAATTACAGATGTAAATGGAGATTATTCTATTACAGTGAGTAATGGAACTGAAATTCTCGTGTTTTCTTTTGTAGGATTTGTTTCTCAGGAAATTGCCATGAACGGAAATACAACCGTGAATGTGACTTTGAATTCTGATGCGAAGCAACTTTCAGAAGTAGTAGTAACAGCGTTAGGTATTCAAAAGGAAAAGAAGGCGCTTGGATATGCCGTGCAGAGTGTGACCAGTGAAAATCTTACCACCGCTCGTGAAACCAATGTTGTAAATCAATTAGCCGGTAAAATTGCTGGTGTAACTGTGGTTGGAAGTCCTTCAGGAATTGGTGGTTCTTCACGAGTTTCGATTCGTGGTGAGCGCTCAGTGGATTTGAATAAGAATCAGCCACTCTATGTAATTGATGGTGTTCCAATTTCGAATAGCATAACTGGAGGATCAGGTCGTAACAACTTGGAAGTTGATTTCGGAAACGGAGCAAGTTTTGTGAATTCAGATGATATTGAATCAATGACTGTACTTAAAGGTGCTGCTGCCGCTGCTTTGTATGGTTCGCGCGCAGCAAACGGAGTTATTGTTATTAAAACAAAATCAGGAAAAGGCTCTAAGGGTTTAGGTGTTGAGATTAATTCTAATACAACTTTTGAATCTGTGCTGAGGCTTCCTGATTATCAAAATGTGTATGGTCAAGGAAATGGTAATGGTGGAGACTTTGCCTTTGTTAATGGAGGCGGTGCTGGTTTGACAGATGGTGTTGATGAGAGTTGGGGGCCAGCTTTCAATGGTCAGTTGTATCCGCAGTTCAATTCGCCCAGAACATTAAATGGTCAGGCAATTCCATTTAGAGGGGGTGATTTAAATGCTCCAGTAGGAAGTGTAATTACTCCTACCCCTTGGGTTAATGATGCAAATGGTATCGAAAACTTTTTCCAAACAGGAAGAACTTTAACAAACAATGTAGCATTAGTTGGAGCTAATGAACTCGGTGACTTTAGATTGTCTTATACAAGTCTTGATCAAACAGGTACCGTTCCTAATACTGATTTAAGAAGGAATACTGTTTCTTTTGGTGGTGGATATAATCTTTCGCCAAAATTCTCAGCCCGGGCTTTTGTTAGCTATATCAAGAGTGAAAGTGATAATAGGCCATCTATCAGCTATGGAACTGAAAATATTATGTATCTCTTTAACTGTTGGCTTCCTCGATCTGTAAATGTTGCCGATCTTCAAAATTATTGGATGCCAGGATTGCAGGATATCCGTCAATTTAATTTTAATTATAATTACCATGACAATCCATATTTTACTCTTTTTGAGAATACAAATGGACAGAATGTTGATAGGGTAATTGGAAATATTTCTTTGAAGTATGACTTTACAAGTTGGTTAAGCTTGCAACTTCGCACCGCTACAGATTTTGCCAGTGAACGAAGACAATATCGCAGGGCATTTAGTACACAACGTTTCCCATTTGGGCAGTATCGTGAAGCAAAGGTAGTTACGGAAGAGAGAAACTCTGATTTTCTATTAACTTTTAACAAGGAAGTTGTTCCATCAACCTTAACATTAACGGCATCATTAGGTGGAAATCAATTGGATCAAAAATCAGAATACCTCGAGATAAATGCTCCTCAGTTAAATATTCCTGACATTTATAATCTCACCAACTTTAGAGCACCGCTTCAAAGTTCACAAACGGATGTACGCAAAAGCATTAATAGCTTGTATACTTCTGTTCAGGTTGGATACAAAAATATTTTGTTCCTTGATCTTTCAGCCAGAAATGATTGGTCAAGTGCGCTTACCTTGCCTCAGGCATTAAAGGATGCGGGTATTGGTACTCAAGATAATTCTTATTTCTATTCATCTGCTGCATTAAGTGCCGTGATTTCAGACATGTTTGAAGGTCCTGAATTCCTTTCTTTTGCGAAACTTAGAGGTAGCATTGCCCAAGTAGGTAACGATACCGATGCCTTTACATTTACTCAAGCGTATAATCCAGGTGATCCTTTTGGTAATTCGCAAGTGTATGGTGAAACAGATCGTCTGGCAAACTTTAGCCTTAAGCCAGAAATTAGTACTTCTTATGAAGCTGGCGTTGATTTAAAATTCTTTAAAAATAGAATAGGATTAGACGTAACCTATTACCAAACAATTACAAAGAATCAAATTTTGAATATTCCCCTTTCAATAACAAGCGGATATAACAGTCGTGCCATTAATGCAGGAGAGATTAAAAATTATGGCGTAGAGATTATGCTTAATGCCATTCCTGTGAAATTAGGAAATGGATTTCAATGGAATTTAGATGTTAATTTCTCGAGCAATAGAAGCGAGGTTGTTTCTTTATCAGATGGTCTAACCAACTTTGTGATGGCAAGTCGCAGGGTTAGTATTGAAGCGCGTGTGGGCGAACGTATGGGAGATATGTATGGAATTGGATTTGCCAGAGTCCAAAACACAGATCCAACTAAACCATATTATAGTGCCAATGGTCAGTTCGTTGGTGAAATGGTGTTTGATTCTCAGGGTCGTCCCGTTCGCACAACAGAGCGCATCAAACTTGGAAATTATAATCCTGATTGGATGGCCGGTATCAGTAATTCATTCACGTTTAAAGGAATTAAAGTAAGTGCATTATTTGATATTCGCCAAGGTGGAGAAGTGTATTCTGAAACACAAACTGTAGGTCGCGAGGGGGGCATAATTACAGAAACATTAGAAGGAAGAGAGAATGGGTATTATCCTCAGGCATCTGTTGCGGGCGATCCTCAACTTCTAAATGCTCCGGAAGGAACGTATGTTGTTGGTGATGGAGTGGTATCTAATGGCGATGGAACTTTTAGTGTAAATGATAGAAGAGTATTACCACGTCAATGGCATACTGCCTGGACTGGTGGAAGAAATATTGCAGAAGGAGCTACGTTTGATGCCTCCTTTGTAAAACTTCGCGAAGTACAAGTTGGTTATACTTTCCCCGATAAATTTTTTACTAAAACTCCTTTCCGTAGTGTAAGTATTGCTTTTGTTGGAAGAAATCTTGCGTTATGGACTGATGTGCCGCACATCGACCCTGAGGTAATGTCCTATACTGGAGGAACTGCATTACCAGGAATCGAGTATATGTCAATTCCATCTTCCAGAAGTTATGGTGTTAACATTGGACTTAAGTTTTGAACGAACAGCGCATCACTTTCAAAAGAATAAAAGATGAAAAATATGAATAGCATTAAAAGAATCGCACTTGTCTTTGCAGTAATGCTGGGCTTTACAGCCTGCGACAAGGATTTTGAAGAGATTAATACAAATTTAAATGTCCCTACATCAGTGCCTCCTGATCTTTTGTTATCAGGTGTAATCAGGAATATGATAAATAATCAAGTAGGCGAGGCATGGGGTATTGGAAATATTGTTGTTCAGCATACTGCAAAAATCCAATTCGTAAATGAAGACAGATATCAATGGAATGAACAGAATGGAATTTGGAATTCGGTTTACGGTAATATGAGAAACCTCCAAAACATAATTGACATTGCTGAGAAATCTTCTCCTGTTCAAAATAACTACCTGGGGGTAGCTTTGGTTATGAAGTCATGGATGTTTTCTTTGGCTACTGATGCATATGGTGACATACCTTATTCGGAAGCTGTCAAGGGAAAAACAAATGGTATTTATCTTACCGTATACGACACACAAGAATCAATCTATGATGGAATTTTGGCTGATCTTAAAAGAGCAAATGAACTATTGGGCACAAGCGCAGAAGCTATCTCTGGAGATTTAATTTACGGAGGTGGAACTAGTTCAGTTATTAAGTGGCGAAAACTAGCTAACTCACTGCGTTTGCGTTACTTGATGAGAATTTCTAATAAAAGAAATGTAAGTACTGACATGCAGGAAATTCTTAGCAATCCAACACAGAACCCAATTTTTGAAGGCAATCAGGATAATGCAGTGTTAGTTTATCAAGCGGCTGCACCAAATCAATGGCCATTATATACCACCCGTGTAGGTTCGTTTGATGAATTTAGATTAAGTAAAACATTGGGAGATGTATTAGCTTCTTATAATGATCCAAGATTAGCTGTATTTGCCCGCCCCACTCAAAACTCAGTGGTGGCTGGCACTCCGGTAATCGCTGGAATTCCAAATGGATTGGAAGACACTCAGGCACTTAGTTATAATGGTGGCCCGCAAAATGTTTCAAGAGTAGGGTATACGTTTGCCTGCTTGGTATGTAATGATAATGGTCAGGCACCACCTGTTGCAAATGCATCAAGAGGTTTGTTGATGACGTATTCTGAACTTCAATTTATTTTGGCTGAAGCCAGAGAAAAGAATTTGATTTCAACAGGATCTGCAGATGCATATTATACCAACGGCATCAATTCAAACTTTGATTATTATAGAAGTATTGTTCCGACCAGCTATGGAATAGATCTAACGTTACCAGCTGATTATTTTACACAAACGGCAGTTGCTTATACAGGAACTACATCTGAAAAGCTAACTAAAATTGCAACGCAAAAATGGATTGCTTTATTTTTCAATGGTTTAGAAGCTTGGTTTGACTGGCGCAGATCAGGACTGCCCGCCTTAACTCCTGGCGCAAGTAATTTGAACAATAACTTAATTCCAGTTAGGTATATATACCCATTGGCTGAACAATCACTTAATGCCACTAACCGAGCCTCTGCCGTTTCGCGCCAGGGCAGTGATGATATAAATACACCTGTGTGGTGGGATAAGCAATAGGGTTTTTTTTGCTGTAGTCCGGGGCCGAAAGGCCTCGGACTTTTTTAAACAGATTGTAAATTGGATTATCATTCTAAAAATTATTCTATGAAGTTGAAATCAATACTGACTGCATTTCTGCTGCTTATTCTTTTGCGCGTTGAAGCGCAACAAAAAACTAAAACGGAAAACATTGTCTTAATAACCCTTGATGGCTTTCGTTGGCAAGAAGTTTTTAATGGAGCCGACTCATCATTTATGAAGCAACAAGTACATCTTAAGGATTCAAAGCTAAAAGAGAAATACTGGCGCGAGGATTTGACAGAAAGAAGAAAAGCGTTGCTTCCTTTTTTGTGGAGTACAGTTGCAACGCAAGGCCAGCTTTATGGCAACAGAACGATAGGTAACAATGTGAATGTCACGAACAATCAACTCTTCTCCTATCCGGGTTACAACGAAATTCTTACGGGCAGTGCTGATAATGAACGGATTCATTCCAATGATAAAATGTATAATCCCAATACTAACGTGTTGGAATTTATAAATAAACAGTCAGGTTATAAAGGTAAAGTAGCAGCATTTTCTTCATGGGATGTTTTTCCTTATATCATAAATGATAAACGCAGCGGTGTTTATGTTAGTACCAATGTTGCTGAAGTAAAGAGTGCGAATCTTACCGATGGCGAAAAGATGTTAAACAATTTAATTCTTAAACTTCCAAATCCATTAGGCGATGTTCGTCTTGATGCGTTTACATTTTATTATGGAATGGAGTACATGAAGAAAAATAAACCAAAAGTAATCTACTTTGCCTTTGATGAAACAGATGATTTCGCTCATGGTGGCGAATATGGAGCTTATTTAAATTCAGCAAACTATACAGATAAGTTTTTCTCAGAACTTTGGACATACCTGCAATCAGAACCCCAATACAAAAACAAGACAACGATTATTATTACTAGCGATCATGGTCGTGGCGATAATGCAGAAGACTGGAAGCACCACGGACAAAAAATTGCTGTAGCGGATCAATTATGGTTTGCATTTCTGGGTCCAGATACTCCGGCATTAGGTGAAGTGAAAACTTCTGAAACATTATACCAGAATCAGATTGCCAGCACGTTGGCTTCTTTGCTTGGGATGGATTTCAAAACCGATAAGAAAGTCGGAGATGTAATTCAATCGGTGACTAAAAAATAAATGTTGTTTGTAACTTACCTGTCCTAACCAGAATCAATGATGCGTACACTATTCTTTATTTCCATTTTTTTGTTAACAGCCTGCAACTCAAAAAAGGAGGAGTCCAGTTTACAATGGATTGCTTCAGCACCCGCAGGATCAGACTACACTATTATTAATAAACAAGGCAAAACGATTATTCCCAACGGAAGATTGCTGACACCAACAGGCAAACAAATTACCGTAGCTCCGCATCCATTTGGGTTAACCATAAGCCCCGATGGTAAAACCATCATCACTTCCAATTCGGGTACTGGCCCTTTTTCTATTTCTATTATTAACGATTACAATTCAGAGAGCCCATTGGTAAAACAAATCCCGGAAACGGTGAACCCCGAAGAAGGTTTGTTGAAAGCTGCATTTATGGGCCTTGCAATTTCGCCCGACAATTCAAAAGTGTATGTAGCTGGAGGCCAGCAAAACCTGATTTATATCTTCGATTTAAAGACGTTCAAAAAGATAGGTGAGATTTCGTGTAATAAAAGTTTTGACGATGCCGATTACAGCGATGGCTACATCGGAGATATGATTCTAAATAAGAAGGGAGATCGCCTGTATGTTGTTGATCAAATAGGATTTAGAATGATTGTGATTGATACGGAAAAGAAACAAGTTATTAATAATGTAAAAACGGGTCGCTATCCTTTTGGGATTGCGTTATCGCCTGATGAAAAGACTGCTTATGTTGCCAACGTAGGCATGTTTGAGTACAGTTATATCAAATCGTTGGATAAAAGTAGATTGAAAGAAACAGCACTACGTTTTCCAGCAACAGCATATGGTTCCGAACAAATGAAGAGTGGAATTAAAAACGATACATTGGAAGTTGAAGGCTTGGGTGATCCGAATGCGCCAGAGTCATTTTCAGTTTGGGGAATCGATCTCACCAAAGTACAACCAGAAGTTATCTCAAAAGTAAAAACAGGTGTTTTAGTAGGTGAGGAGGTTGAGGGCATTCCAGCTGTTGGTGGCTCAAGTCCTAATTCATTAGTAGCAACCGATAAGTTTGTGTATGTAAGTAATGGCAATAACGATAATATCTCCGTGATTGATGCCAAAGAAAATAAGATCGTAAGCAGCATTGACTTGAAGCTGGACGAGCGTCTGGGTAATCTCAAAGGAGTGATTCCTTTTGGTCTGGCAATTTCACCCGATCAAAAAAGACTATACGTGGCTGAGGCCGGAATCAATGCGGTTGCCATCGTTGACATGGATACGCAAAAAGTTGTGGGCCATATCCCCACAGGTTGGTTTCCATCTAAATTAAAAGTAACCCCCGATGGTAAGCAACTCATTGTCTCGAATGCAAAAGGGTTTGGCAGTGGACCTAATGGTGGTGAAAATTTTAAAGCACCATACGAGGGAAGAGGTTCTGATTACATTGGTTCACTTATGATGGGCGCTGTTTCGATAATCGATATTCCTTCTGATTCTCAATTACCCGAACTGACTCAGAAAGTGATTTCAAATAATTTTTCCTTTCAACAAGTTTCAATAGGCAGTAGTAATAAGAATCCGATCCCGGTGACATCCGGAGCCAAGGAATCTCCAATCAAGTACATTGTTTTTATTTCGAAAGAGAATAGAACGTATGATGAAGTGTTCGGTCAGATGCAAAATGGAAAAGGAGATTCAAGCCTTGCACGATTCGGATCGAATGTATCATTTTCGAACCGAAAGAAAACGCAAACGCTAAATGGAGTAGATGTGATGCCAAATCATATTGCATTGGCTAATCAGTTTACTATTTCTGATAATTTTTATGTTGACGCAGATGTATCGGCAGATGGCCATCGATGGCTCACGAATACGTATCCTAATGAGTGGATGGAGACGCATCATCCTGCAGCTTATGGTGGCGGAAGAAGATTTGATGAAGATTCAAACGCCCCCGGTAAGTTTGGAATGACAGGTTCTTCCGGAGCAATCTATCCAGAAGATTATAATCAGCATGGTTCGATGTGGGATCATATGCATCGCAATGGGATTGAGTTTTATAATTTCGGATTTGGCGTGGAGTTCGATGGTGGAAGTTTTGCAGATTCTACGTTTAAGTATGGAGGCGTTCGATACTTGGCAAACTATCCGGTTCCTGGCCCCATCTTCGATCGTACCTCACGTCTTTTTCCAACTTACAACATGGCCATACCCGATCAGTTTCGAGCCGATGTGTTTATTAAGGAAATCAATGAGAAGTTTATTGACCAAAAGAAAGATTTACCAAGTGTACTCACACTGCAACTGTTAAACGATCACGGTGCTGGAGATCGCCCACATGCTGGGTTTCCATTCATGGAAAGTTATATGGCCGATAATGATTTGGCACTGGGCAGAGTAGTTGAATACCTAAGTCACTTACCGCAATGGAAAAACATGATGATTGTTGTTACAGAGGATGATGCCCAAGGTGGTCGCGATCACATTGATGCACATCGCAGTTTGCTCATGATTATTTCGCCTTATGCGAAACGGAATTTCAACAGTCACCAACATTACAGCTTTGGTTCGATTTTTAAAACTTTCTGGAGTGTGCTGAATATTCCATACTTAAATCAATATGATTTTGGAGTAACTAATTTAAGTGATTGCTTTACTGCGGAGCCGGACTTTACACCGTATAATGCTGTAGAAGTTGATCCTCGAATATTTGATCCAACATTGGCACTAAAACCATTCGATGAAAAATTTGATTGGAAGGCAATGAATGAATCACCAAACTTAGATGACCCCACCGAAATAAAAAAAGCCCGTGAAGATGATGGGAGAACCAAGGTGAATCACTAAAAAGGCACCAGCTCATCATGCGGCTTATAATATTCATCTTTTTATTTGCGTTACCATTCCTTGTTTTCGCTCAAACCATTAAGGGAACGATCGTTGACCAAAAGACAAATTTTCCAATACCGGATGCTCATCTACAATTGGTAAACACCTCATTGGGTGCTATCTCAGATCATCAAGGAAAATTTGAGTTGAATTTGATAGAGGGTGCAAATGCAATTCGAGTTAGCGCCATTGGGTATTCAATGCTTGAAGTGACCGTTGGAGAACAGGAATTATTTCACATAATGCTTGAGCCTTCTACCTTAATGTTAAATCAGGCTATTACAATTACTGCCCAGCGCCAGCAAGATTTAACGGCAGATGTTCCTCAATCAGTAACGGTTATATCGCATGAACAACTTTTACAAAATGCACCACGCACTACACCCGAAGCGTTGATGAATCAATCGGGTATTTGGGTTCAGAAAACCAATCATGGAGGCGGTTCGCCCATTATCCGTGGACTTGTTGGAAATCAGGTATTGCTTTTAGTCGATGGAATTAGAATGAATAATTCAACCTATCGTTATGGACCAAATCAATATTTAAACACGATCGATCCAATGCTAATTGATCGAATTGAAGCAATTCGCGGAAGTGGCTCCGTGTTGTATGGAAGTGATGCGTTAGGTGGTGTTGTTCAAGTACTTTCAAAAACTCCAACATTTTCTTCAAATAAAACAAGCGTATCAGGTTCTTTAATTGGCAAGTTGATTAATAAGAATATGGAAACGAGCGGGCGTGCTGAACTGAAAATCAGAGGCAAACGGATTGCATTTCAGAGTGGTTTCTCAGAACGGAATTTTGGTGAGCTTGTTGCAGGTGGAAATTTGGGAACGTTATCGCCAAGCGGATATAGCGAACGTGCATTTGATGCAAAACTGATAACTCGAATAGGTTCATCGGGAATTTTGACATCCGCCTATCAGCAGCTAACACAATCAAATGTGCCTCGCTACGATCAGGTTTCGCAGGGTGGATATAATATTTATGCATTTGATCCTCAAAGGAGACAACTTGGTTATTTAAGATGGGAAACATTTTCTGAGAACCGATGGATTCAATCAATTCGAATCACCGGATCTTTCAATCGCACAGAAGAGGGTATCATTTCGCAGAAGACCAACTCTGGTATAACTAAAACTCAAAGAGATGAAGTAAGTACTACAGGATTTGTTGCTGAAGTAATTTCGCAGCCTGCATCTTTTTGGAAGACACAGTCGGGGATTGAATATTATTTTGACAACGTTGGCAGTGAAGCAAGTGAAGTAAATAACGTTACACAAACTGAAACATCGGTGAGAGGCTCTTATACAGATGGTTCAACTTTGGCCAACTTTGCAGTTTATAATAATCATCAAGTAGAATGGGAAAAGTTCAAATTTTCCGCAGGTATAAGATTTAATGCCATAACGGTTTCGGTTGAAGACCCTAGCTTTGGCAATCAAATAATTAATCCGGCAGCGTGGGTAGGAAACCTTGGTATGATGTATAAATTAACACCTAGTATTCGTGTTATTCTTACCGGCAATACAGGCTTTCGCGCACCCAACGTAGATGATATGAGTAAGTTTGGTGCTGTGGAAGCCACAGTCTTTGAAATTCCTTCGGCCAATTTGGCTCCAGAAAAATCGAAAACCATAGAAACTGGATTTAAGTTTAATGGCAAGAAATATTCTGGTTCGATTACTGCATACCAAACAACGTTATCAGATTTAATAGATCGTGTTGCCTCAACGTATGAAGGCAGTGATATACAGGAAGGAAAAAAAGTCTATCAAAAGCAAAATGTGGGTGAAGCATTTCTAAAAGGCATGGAAGCTGAAGGCGAAGTTTCGATTTTATCTGCTATGAGTATATATGGCAGCCTAACGTACACCCATGGCGAAAATAAAACCAAACACGAGCCCATGCGCAGAATTCCACCCCTATTTGGTCGGTTAGGGTTGCACTATCGAAATAACTCAGGTTGGTGGTTAAAGGGAGAGTTAGCAATGGCCGGTAAGCAGGATCGACTTGCCAATGGTGATAAATCAGACATTAGAATCTCTAGCAGATTAGTGGATGGAGTTATGCCAGGTTGGAGTTGTATAAATCTGTTTGCGGGTTATCACTATAAATCCATACGAATTCAGGTAGGGTTGCAAAATCTTTTAGATAAAGCATACAGGATATATGCCTCTGGTGTAGATGAGTATGGTCGTAGTTTAAACGCAATGCTGATTGTAGAAATCAATGGAAGTAAATAGTAGTATAAAGTAATAATAAAACTAAAATGAGAAATCTTATTATCCTATGTGCCTTGTTCGTATCATTTCATGGATGGGCTCAGAAAAGTAAATCCCAACCCAAGAATATCATCCTGATGGTGGGCGATGGAATGGGGGCAGCTCAAATCTATGCAGGGCTTACAGCCAACAAAGGCAAACTCAATCTGGAACGATGCACAATCGTTGGATTTCATAAAAATCAAGCTTCCGATAATTATGTAACGGACTCAGCCGCAGGGGCAACAGCGTTTGCATGCGGTCAACAAACTTATAATGGCGCTATCGGAGTAGATGCAAAGGGAAAATCTATACCTACCATACTGGAAATAGCAGAAAAGAATGGACTTGCCACCGGATTAGTTGCAACATGTTCCATTACACATGCTACTCCGGCATGTTTCATTTCTCATCAACCTTCCAGAGCGATGAATGAAGCAATTGCATTAGATTTTCTTAAAACAGACGTTGACGTATTTATTGGAGGTGGAAGAAAATATTTTTCTCAGCGGGCAGATGGAATCAATCTTATCGATTCACTTAAAGCGAAAGGCTATCAGATTACAAACTCCATTAGCGAAACACAAAAAATAACCAATGGAAAGCTGGCTGCTTTTCTTGCTGATGAGCAACAAGCAAAATTCTCTGAAGGCCGAGGAGATGAATTAGTAAAATCTACAGAAGTTGCTCTTCAAGTGCTAAAAGGAAATAAGAAAGGAATGTTTATGATGATTGAAGGCTCACAGATTGACTGGGGTGGACATGATAATAATACACAATATATTGTTGACGAAATGATTGATTTTGATAATGCCATTGGCAAGGTGTTGGATTTTGCTGCCGCAGATGGCAATACGTTAGTGATTATTACTGCTGATCATGAAACCGGAGGTTTTTCTATCGTGGGTGGAGATATGAAGACTGGCGCTGTGGAAGGTAAGTTCACAACAGGAGGGCATACGGGGGTTATGATTCCAGTATTTGCTTATGGTCCAGGGTCCGAAAAATTCTCAGGGATTTATCAAAACACGGATATTTATAAAAAAATGTTTGAGGCGTTTGGATTCAAAGACAAGTAAGCCTTTAAAGAGATTGAGTCAGAAGGTGGCATCAAACTGGCCATCTTCAACTCGCACTAATTCGTTGCAGTCATCAGAAAAAGCTATGAATTCAAAAGAGCCGGCAATAATTTTTTGCTCTTTATTGTACGCGTTGATCATAAGCATGCCACTATAATACTCATCAGAAGTATAAGTACAGCTTACTTGATGAAATGAAAATGTTAAGTAACGCTTATTTGAATCATCAAGATCATAGGCCATTTCAGAAATCTCCTCATCCTTTAGCACAAAAGTAATTCGATTCTGACGTCCTTCACCCATCCATAGATTCAAATAAAACAGATTGCTTTCATGAATTACCTCGGCCTTTAAATACATCTTCTCAATAATTTCTTTATCGTTAAGCACGCATGAAAGAGTATTGGCACCTGTTGCAACAAAAGCAGGAGCAGATTTAACAGAATTGTTGAGGACTGGTGCTACAAGAGCAAATATTCCGGCAAAGCTTATTAATACAGGAAGAATAAGACGTGTATGCATAGGTTTATGGTTTCCTAAACATACGGCTCTCGCATTATCGGAGTATTAGGTGAAAGTTATCTTGATGGTATTTGAAGCTTTAAATACATGAAAGTGTAATGTAACAATTGCGTAAAGTTTAGGTTACAGCACGATAGACTGAATTGGTTATTTTTAACGTGGGTTTAATTGGGTATTTTTTAATTGAGGCCTTCCGCTTTGGATAAGGCCTCAATTTTTTAACACACTCTTAGTTTTCTAAGCACGACTTCGATTTGAAATTCGAAAACAAACTTCAAAAAATAGGTTCAATTAGTTGGTCACAATTGGAGTCACCTGAATTTCTTTTTTCTTTGCCCTCTTTTTGTTAGAAACTTTTACTGCTTTTATTTTTTTGGAAATCTTTTTTGTCTTAGCCTTCAAATCTTTATTAATCGTTTTAGAGACCTTTGAAATAGCTCTTTTGGTTTTTTTTGATGCATCCGATAGTTCTAGTTTTGCCATAACATTGTTCATGGCCGTCTCAATTGTTGTTTTGATTTCTTTCTTGCTAATCTTTTTCATTGGTAAATTATCTTAAAACAAAGATAACCTGTGTTAATGAATCATTAACACGCTTAACAAAAACATAATATTGAAGAGTGTAAAGTCCTCTGTTCTAATAACATAGAATTAAGTAAAAATTGAGCGAAACTGAATTACAATGGCACAGAGGGAATTCTATCATGGATTATTGAGTGTTGAAGTTAGCTTTCATCACCTGTTCACTTTCAGATCCTGAATTTTTCTGGGTAACCAAACCTGCATTTGATTTTGACCTCGATTACACCAGGCGTAGTAGGGTATAGCTGTTATTTTCTTTACTTCAGTTTTTACCGATTGACCATCATTAGTGATCTGAAGTGTGGGGGCATCGAATTGAATAGTAGTTACTCCATCCAATAAATCTTTTTGATACGTTGTCTGAAAAGTTGCCTGATCAGGAAGTATCAGGTTCCAGGCTTGATTGTCGTTATCGGCACCCTCAACACAATACACTAACGGCCCCCGCTGCAATGCAATGCGATCAACATCTTGTTTTACTTCGGGTCGTGAAACAATTCGTTTTACTTCCATAGGTAGATTCAATTCAATTACATCACCTTTTTTCCAATCGCGTTCAATTACAGCATAGCCATTTTCCATTTTGTAAGAAGCAGGTTTGCCATTTAGTGTAATCGTAAAATTGGCTTTAGTTTCATCTTCGAATACAAACAAATCTCCAGGCACAGCTTCACCTAGTGCCCAGCCCGGAATTCGCAGGTTCATTGCAAATTTGGATTTGCTTTTTGGATTGACACTGATTTTTATTTTTCCATCCCAGGGATAATTTGTTTCCATGTTAACTGGAACTTCGACCTTACCAATCTTTGCTATTGTATTACTGCCGATATAAAGGTTAATCCAAATTCCTTTTTCAGAGAATCCATAAATATAATCTCCCAACGAAGAAACCAATCGGGCAATATTTGCCGGGCAGCAAGCTGTGCCAAACCATTCTCTTCTATTGTGTCTTCCATCTGAAGCAAGTGGATTTCCATAGAAAAAACGATCACCATTTAAAGAAAGTCCATCACGCGCACCATTGTATAAGCTCCGCTCCAACACATCAATAAATTTACTATCGCCAGTTAGTAAGTTCATGCGTTGATTCCAATACACCATTCCTACTGAAGCGCAAGTTTCGCAATACGCTTGTTCATTTGGCAACTCGTAATCTGTACCAAATCCTTCATTACTTCCCGATGATCCAATTCCACCTGTTACATATAAGTTTCGATAAACAACATCTTCCCACACGGTCTTCATGGCTTTCATATAACCTTCATCTCCAGTCAATGCAGCCACATCAGCCGCTCCTGTGTACATATACATTGCACGCACCGCATGACCGGTAATTTCTGTTTGCTCACGTACAGGTACTACATCTTGCGCGTACGCAGTGTCACGCCAGTCTGTCCATGTGTATCCTTTCGCATACTTGTGGCCACGTTCTTCCAGCAGCCAATAGGAGAGGTCTAAGTATTTTTTGTTTTTGGTAGTGTTGTAAAGTTTTACAAGCGCAAGTTCTAATTCCTGATGCCCGGTTACCCAATGTTTTTTTCCAGGACCAAACAACGAATCAAAATGATCGGCAAACTTGATGGCTACGTCTAATAATTTTCTTTTACCTGTTACCTGATAGTAGGCAACGGCTGCTTCAATAAGATGACCGCCATTATAATCTTCATGCATACTCATATCACTCCAGCGCTCATCCATTCTGCCTAAAGAGTAGTAAGTATTAATATAGCCGTCCGGTAACTGTGCGGCTGCGATTTTATCAATCCACTCATCCGCTTTCTTCTCAAGATCAGGATTAGGATGATTTTTCAATGAATAGGCAATAGCCTCTAATGCTTTGAATACATCGGAGTCATCGTAGAAAATACCTTCGTGTTTTTCGTTTTTACCACGAGCTACCTTTTCAAAGTTTCGGATGCGTGGAGTTTTAACTTCTGTTTGATAGATGCACGCTTGTAGGGTAGTAGTAGCAACTTTGTCGAGTGTAGGTTTCCAAAATGAATCGGTAATGTTAACCTGCGAAAAATTGACAGGCTCGAATTGCCGGGTAGGTTGGGCAACCGTTGTAGTAATTGCACTTAACAAGATTGCTGTAAAGAGTTTTGTTTGCATGAGTTTGCCTTTAGATTCTCAATTTAGTGAATTGTCACTTCGCCACTCCAGCCTCGGCCACAACGGTAAGCAATGCAAATTGAATGGCCTTATATCCGTCAACATCTAACCACCATTCTTTTAAGGAGTGTGCATTACCACTTTTACCACCGCGGCCTATAGTAACTGCCGGAATTCCTTTTGCAATGGGTATGTTAGCGTTGGTAGAGCCGCGTGTTACACGAGGTTCTTGACCAAAATATTTAACAGATGCCATCGTGCGCTGAATCAGCGGCAACACGTCAGTAAGCTCCCCGGAAGGGCGATCTCCAATTTTTTGAATGTCCACGGTAAGTTCTGGACCCATTCGCTTAATATGATTTTGCTCATCAAGGGCTTTTTGAATGGATGATTTTAAAATACCATCGATGTGATTTAATCGTTCCGGACTTTCCGACCTCATATCAATTTCCATCCAGGATTCAAACGCAATGGAGTTTACAGAGGTGCCACCACCAATACGACCTACGTTGTAACTTGTCTTTACTCCGGTTTTAGTGTATTCATCCGCAGCGAGTGTAAAATTATGAATTGCACTGCCCAACGCATGCTGTGGATTAGCTAAGCCAAATGCCCCCCAGCTATGGCCACCCGGGCCTTTAAACGTTACCCGATAGCGATAAGAACCCAAGCCCATAATATTTACCCGATCAATGTCGCCACCATCAATAGAAATCCACGAATCAATTTTAGGAGAATCATTTGTAAACAGATTTTTAACGCCTCGTAAATCGCCTAACCCTTCTTCACCTACCGAACCCGTAAATAGAATATCTGATTGGGTTTCAATACCTGTTTCTTCCATGGTTCTAAGAATAGAAGCAATCACGATTAGTGCGCGGGTATCATCACCAATGCCCGGTGCGTATAACGTATCTCCCTTAACTTTTACCTTCACATCAGTGCCTTTAGGGAATACAGTATCCAAATGGGCATCCAATGCTACAGTTGTCTTTCTAACTTTTCCTTTTCGCAGCGCCAGCACATTACCGACTTTATCAATCCAAACTGAATCGGCACCAGCATCCTTTAACATATTGGCAAAAACTTTTGCACGTGCTTCTTCCATAAAGGGCGGTGCCTCAATTTCGGTAAGCATGATCAGGTCTTTTCGGTTTCGCACATCTTGTTTTTTGATAGACTCAAAGGCAGCTTGAATTTTTTTATTCTTAGCCAGCTTTTCTATCTCGGTTGTGTATTTGTCAACAATTTTCCCTTTCACACCCAATTCATCTTCCTGAGCATGAGTCGAGAAAGTGGTTAATAGAATAAGGAAGATCAATTTTAAGTTTTGCTTCATTTCTTAAGATTTGATTTGAACGACTTCTTACAAAGAAAGCAAAATAGCAGATTAAATCACTGCCCGGTTTGATGGTCGGTTTGTAAGATCTTTGCTTTGAATTTTTTTATGTTGTCTGCAATTTTAGTGTTACTTGGTGTTCATTGTAACTTTGTGGTTTAATGAATTTAAATTTTAACCACTGAGACACGAAGACACAAAGTTTCACTAAGAGATGGTTTGTGTTAATAATTAAACTCACGCCTATTTTAAACCTTTCATTGTTGCGAGTCGCCTGACCTGCAACCTTGAAGAAGGACTATGAGTTTGATAAGACTATTATTTACTTATAATTTTATCCAGCTTTTTTGGCTCTTGACGACTATCCCAAATAGTTAATATGTAAATGTATGAATCTGATAGTTCGTAAATAATAAGATAGTCCTTTACGATTTTGATGCGGACTCCCTCAAGGTTTGTCTTTTTTCCTATTTGAGGATACTCTTGAATTATCTGAATAGCTTCTGTAAATAATCCATTCAGTTTTCTACTATATGCATCGGATTGATTTCTTTTTCTCCAGTAGTCGAGAATATTCTTGCGGTCAGATTGAGCAAGTAGTGACCAAATTACTTTCCGAGCCATTCGTCAATCTCCTGATTAGCTTGATCATCAGTTAATAACTTTCCGTTTTTTATTTGAGCTTGTGCCTCTTGAACGGTACTTATTTGATGTGTACTCAAATCATAAATATCTGAATCATCACTTTCTAATGCTAAAAGTCTTAGGGCCTCTTCCAATAAGGTATGGTTTTCCGTGCTTTTAATCTTATCAATGAGTTTTTTCCTTAATTCAATAGTTGACATGATTTTTTAATTTTAATCAAGTTACAAATTTATTGTAACTCTATTCTAATACCTGAAACTCATGCCCATTTTAAACCATCTGCCCGGCATGGCTACCAGATTGGTTTCCGTATACGCCTGATCAAAAACGTTATTCATATCAGCAAAAACACCCAATGATTTTGCTTGCCAACTTATGCGGGTATCGACTACATTATAGTCAGTTTGGTTTAGACGATCGCAATACCTAAAGTTGATAGTGTGGAGTAGTTGCTTCGCATATTTTAAAGTAACACTCGCTACCACTTGGTTCTTCAAATTATCTAATGCATACCGTGAGATGCTTACATCAGTGACTTTGGTTGCATCGATATACGTATAGCCAAGATCTAGTTTGTAAAGTAGGGGAATGCCAGGTCTCCAACTTCCGTTCACATCAACTCCTTTTGCATTAATATCAGTCAGGTTATCAGGAAACCATGGATCGGTACTCACGTCTTTTGTGTAATCAATAATTCGTTTTCCGTTTCGCACAAAATAAGAGGCCTGTAGTGTGAATGTCTTTTGGTTTATAACTTTTATACCACCTTCGTAGGAGAATGCATATTCAGGAAGTAAATCAGGATTACTTGCATTGGCAGGATCGCTATAATATAAATTAGTATACGTTGGTACGCGATACGTGTATCCTGCATTTGCAAAGAGTTGAAGAGCAGGAGTGAGAGCATACCCGGCATCAATGCCTGGGAAAAAGTTGGTGCCGAAATCAGAGTAGTAATTAAGTTGTGCACCGGGAGTTACATTAAATTTTCCGTTCTGACTTTCAAACCTGTGTTCAAGAAATAAGGTGGCCACCGTTCGTTTATGATCTCCTAAGTTATTACTAACCAACCAAAGCTGGTTGACATCAATTCCAAGCCCGGTTGTTCCTAGCTTATTTTTAATGGAGGCGTTGGCTTCGTAACCCACAGTATTATTGGTATGTAAATTCCGATAGAGATTTGGATTACTTCGAACAAAAAGATATTCGTCCTGATTTCTGCGCCAATAAAGCCGATGCTTAATAGTAATATTTTGATTCGGATTGGTTTCTAAAGAGACTGCTAACAAACTGGTTTGTATCGCCTCGTATTGATCCATGTTCGCTGGGCTCGCATAGAATCCATTCGCGCCAAAACTCCGGTCGGTAAATCCTCCAAGTACATTTACTTTTCCTACGTTGGTTGGTATCTCCGATTGGTAAAAAAGATTGGAAATAACATAATCGGTATTGTATTGATACCCATCCGAAAAATCGCGACTGGCAGAAATATATTGTTTCACTTTTTCTTTGGCCATCGAAGCTGCTAATCGAATTCCACCCAAGCCATAATCACCTGCTTGTGCTTGCACTTTTATATAACTGTCGTCAGGATTTTTGGTGATGATGTTGATGGCTCCTGCAAATGCATTTTGTCCGTACACACGGGCACTTGGGCCTTTCAATATTTCTATTCGCTCAATGTTTTCAATATCAACAGGAAGGTTGAGTGAATGATGACCTGTTTGTGGATCGCTGATTTTTATTCCATTGATCAGAATTAAAACCTGATCGAACGTGCTGCCACGAATGCTGGCATCGGCCTGCACTCCATTGGCTCCACGCTGACGAATGTCAACCCCGGCATAGTAATGAAGTAAGTCAGGGATGCTCAAGGCAGGCGATTGTTTAATATCGGCTGCCGAAATTACAATCACATTCGCGGCTGTTTGATCGAACCCGGTTTGTATGCGGTTGCTATGAATGACAACATCTTGAAGTAGCCGACTGGTATCTTGTTGAGCGAAAATTACTTTAGACGAGAGTAGGAACAGTGTTAAAAAACGAATCATACAGGTAGTAAATACAATCGCAAGGTAGGTATGAGATTTTACTCAAAATAACTGCCTCGGTAAAACAAGTACCTGTTTTGATAAATTTAGAATAAGGTGAGATTGTAAAAAAAAGTGGGCCCAGCTGGGCACGATCCAGCGACCCCCTGATTATGAGTCAGGTGCTCTAACCAGCTGAGCTATGGGCCCTCTTTGTGAGTACAATTTTCAGCACTCTGATTATGATAACTATGAGGAGAGTTATCAACCCCCTTACGTTTAACCAGCTATATTTGCAAGCCAGTTATTATTTGGGACTGCAATTTTACATCTTTGAACGTTAATACACAACCGTTTGGCGCCAGTAGGAATTAAAAACATCATTTTCGATTTAGGGGGAGTAATTATCAACCTCGCAGTAGAAAAAACCCACCAGGCTTTTGCAACCCTCAGTGGTTTGCCACTGGATGAAATAAAAAGCAGAGTTCATCACGGAGCCTACTTTCATGAATATGAAAAAGGTCTGATTACCGATGCTGAATTTCGGGATCACCTGCGTGATTCGCTCAACCTTAAAGTAACAGACTCAGAATTAGATGCAGCCTGGAATGCCATGCTACTCGACATCCCCATCGAGCGAATTCAATTACTGGAAAGATTAAAAGAAAACTATTTCATCTATTTATTAAGTAATACCAACAATATTCACTTAAAGCGTTTTAGCAGTATCGTAGAACAACTTACAGGTAAAGCACAGATCGATTATTATTTTCATAACGCTTACTATTCGCATTTGTTAAAGCTAAGCAAGCCCGATGTAGCTATTTATAAGCACGTGCTTGCACAGAACAATTTACTAGCCGCTGAGACAATTTTTTTAGATGATAATAAAGACAACCTCGCTGGGGCAAACAAGGTTGGCATTCAAACGTTTCATGTTCAACACCCCGATCAGATTTTTTCACTCTTTCCATGAATCCAAAACTTAAGACCGCACTCATACATTCCTCGTTGTTCATTGTTACGTTTATCACCACTACATTGGCAGGTGCTGAATGGACCAGCGGCAAATCGATTTTAGTAAGTGGATACACCTGGGCCGATTTTTACTCCGGACTTCCATACTCGATCTGTTTTCTTTCTATTCTAACTGCGCATGAATTTGGCCATTACTTCACAGCAATCTATAATAGAGTCCGCACTTCGTTGCCCTATTACATTCCATTGCCGCCAATACCTTTAATGCTTGGAACATTAGGCGCACTTATTCGATTGAAGCAACGAGTAAGCTCAACGCGAGAAAATTTTGATATTGGCATTGCCGGACCACTTGCTGGGTTTGTGGTTTCGTTAGGATTTTTGTTTTATGGATTCACTCATCTCCCGCCACCAGAATATATTTTTCAAATCCATCCGGAGTATGAGCAATTTGGGTTGGATTATGCCAAGTATGTGTATCAACCAGGGTTTCTTCCAGAAGGATCAATGAATATTTATCTTGGCAAAAATTTATTGTTTTTGTTTTTTGAAAAATTTGTAGCTGACCCTGCGTTAGTCCCTAATGTTCATGAGCTGATCCATTATCCATTTTTATTTGCGGGATTTTTATCACTAGTGTTTACAAGTATTAATCTTTTGCCAATCGGTCAGTTGGACGGAGGACATGTATTGTATGGATTAGCAGGATTCAAATGGCACCGCAGAATTGCCAGCGTAATTTTTGTTGGATTTTTATTCTATGCCGGCCTCGGGTATGTTCATCCAGTAGACGGACTAAATGTATTGATATACAAAATTCCTCTCTTCATTGGCTTCCATTATTTAGCGATGCGTGGACTTGCCTTACCGCAGCGCGATACATGGATGTATGCTATTGCTCTTTTTGCAATCCAATATGGAATTGTTTCACTTTTCCCGCATGCGGTTGGTTATTCGGGCTGGCTTCCATTTGCTTTCATTATTGGAAGGTTTATTGGTATTCAGCATCCACCGTCACAAGATGAAACACCTCTTAGTCAAGGTAGAATTCTACTGGGCGTGATTGCCTTACTCATCTTTATCATCTGCTTTACACCCAATCCACTTGAGGCAGTAGTAGCAATTGTGCCGGATCAAGTATCAGGACTGTAAGGAATTTTTTAACCACAAAGGCACAAAGTTGCAAGGGTATCATAAAATGGTCTGTTTACTTTTAATACATTACTTTGATTATTTTCTTTGCAGCATAACCTCCTTGCGGTGAATGCATTGGTTATTGAACAACGATCTTACTGCTCTTCCACACATTATTTTGATAGGTGCGCAGTAAGTACAATCCTGTAGCCGGAGATTGAATTGAAATTCGTGTTCTATTGGTTTCTGGTTCCAGATTGATAGAGATTTTTTTACCAGTAGTATCGAACAGCATTGCTTCTTCTACAAAAGACGAAATATAAAATGTTCCTGCACTCGGGTTTGGATAAACAGACAATGGAATAGTATCCTCTGCTCCGGAAATTACTCCACCTTTTCCAGGACCAAAAACAGGTCTAATCATCAAACTTCCTCTTAGGGTTGTATTTTGTTCCCAGGTTCCGTTGATGTTTGTATAGATCATATCCCCGGAATCGGTGTTCTTGTCGAGCCCCACCGCTATGGTTGCTGATGAAAGTTGTCTCCAGCCGATGTAAAATTTTTCTTTCACACCTTGAGGTTCCTCCAACAATGGAATGCGCCAAAATTTATTAAGCGAGTTGCGTTGAATAGGAATGTTTCCCTGATATAAAATATCTGATGGTTTATCCGTTAAGTCTTTTAGAATTTGAAATTGAATAATCTGATTTGATTCATCGCCAAATCGTGGGAAGTAAATATCTACAGCAACAATTGTATCCGGTTCAATTGTTTTCATATCAAACCGATAGGCAATTTGAGCACCTTGTTGATTGAGTCCTGCACCATATTCAGCCTCACCATCATCATACGAATAAAAATCTGAAAGGATATAACTTGTGCTTAGGCTGTCATTCGTTTTGAAGGCAAGCGGATTAAACACATTAAAATCATAATCACCTTCGGTTGGAGTTTTAATTTTATCGTCACCGGTATCAAAAATAATTTTTAAGTTGATATGAATAGAGTCTGATGTTGCATCGAACGTGGCTGGGTCGGGAATTGTTTGAAGAGCCACTGCGCGTTGATCGTTGTATACTAGTTCTCCGCCAATATTGACATTAACATCTAACGTAGGGTTTAAAATCGTTGGAGCTTGTCCTTCTTTCACCATGGAAATTTGTGCTGCCGAACTATAACTAACGGGTTGTCCGTTGCCTGCGACTTGATCTTGCCTGCGATTGGTAATTGTAATAGACGGGTTGGTAATAATGGCAGTTGGGTCTGAAAAAAAATGTTTAATGGGCACAGCACGATACGTAGAAAACAATGAGGTAAATGGCTTGCTGATGGCCCGATCAGGGAAAAGAGGATACACAGGGGTTGTCTGTGGCTTTCCATTGTTAATATAAATATAGTCTACATGCCAGGTATCATACGGGCCTGAGAGTCGTGCAAAGTTTTGAAAACGAAATTGAAAGTTGTCGTGGTAAAATTTAGTGGCTGTAATTGGGATTGTAACAGGAATAAATTTATCATTCAGTAGGGTTCCATCATTTTCAATCGACCAAATGACTTCCCACGTTCCCTGATCATTTTTAAAAGCAAGCGTAAGTATATCCCCGGCATCAGGAGGTTCGCCATTCCCTTGAAACTGATAGAAGAAAGTAAGTGCGATGGCAGATTGTTCAGACGCACTGGGTAGATCCATGCGAATAGGTGCCGAGATAAATTTATCAGCAAACCCTTTTGCAAGCACATCATTTACGTTATAAGGTTTGCCCAGTGAATCCAATCCATCAAATGTTGCAACATTGAGGGAAGGTGGATCGATAGCCATTCCAGAATTTATCCAAACTGAATTTCCGTATTGCCACTTGGTTGTATCGGCATATCCTTTTCGTGCCGCTGAAAAATCATCCCAAAAAGGAAGCGTGATTGGATCTACTGAGCGGGTACGGGCCGAACTATTTTTTTTACTTGAATTTTCTTTTTGAATAGGAACAAGAATTAATTGACAATAGCCAATTGAAGTGCAGATAAAAAAAAAGCTTGAGAAAGCTAACCTCTTCACACTGTTGTTTTATAGTTCAACTTCATCATCTGATTCTGAGTCATCTTCACCCTCACCTTCTTCTTCAGGCTCTATATATCCTTTAGGGCCAATCCAGATATCAACCGGATCGCCCACCCTAACAGAGTCACCCCTAACCGGATATTGTTTATAAACGAAAGGCTCCATACCTGTAGTATCCATGTCCAATGGGATTTGAACGGTGCCTAAATGGAGATTCCAACCCATTAATTTAAACTTCGCGGTTTCAAAACTATCACCTAATAAATTGCCTATTGTAAAATCTGCTGGTCCATTACCATCACCCACAACCAGATCAATCGTTGCGCCTTTGGTAATACGAGTTCCGGGTTCAATTTTCTTTCCTTCAAATCGCATCTCCTTCACCAGATTACGAAATGGATCAGGCACATAAAGAATGCGGCCACGCTTCAACTCAATACTTTTTAAAACTACCTCGGCATTGATTAGCGATCGATCAACTAAATCGGGAATAGGTAAAGTAGGGGGCAACACTCGGTTAAGGGAAACATAGATAACCCGATTCTCTTTTACTTTTGATCCCGGCTGTGGAAACTGACGAATGACAGCGAGCGGAGGAAATTCGCTTGAGTATGCTGAGTCATTTACAGCATAACGTAAATCATTTTTGGTGAGAAATGTTTCAAGTTCTTCGTATTCCATTCCTGTCAAATCCGGAACTGTTATAGATTCTCCATGATTGGTAACTCCGGGCAAATAGATATAAAAATAAATTATAGCAATAATCAAAACACTCCCCACTGTAAGCGCCACACTCATCAGCAAACCACCGACCGAACGTTTCTTAAAAAGTGATCCTAATTTCATGCTTTAGAAATTTAATGCTGATTGATAATCCCTTGCAACTCGTTTTGATTTTTTATATCGCGTATCGGCCAACTCAGCCAATTTAGTAATCAGTTCGCTAAAAGAAATGCCGCGTTCTTTCCACATCATTGGGAACATACTGGAATTCGTAAAGCCCGGTATGGTATTGATTTCGTTCACGAACACGTCACCTGTTTTCGTGAGAAACAAATCGACCCGCGAAAAATCTTCACATCCTAAAGCTTGATAGGATTTAATAGAGACTGTTCTTATTTTTTCAACTAACGATGCTTCAATGTTAGCAGGCACATCAATGGATACAGCGGCACCGTCTACATACTTGGCATCGAACGTATAAAAATCATACTTGCTGCTGATAATTATTTCTCCCGGCAAGGAAGCTTGTACTGGATCGTTACCGAGAATAGCACATTCAATCTCGCGACCTTCAATAAATTCTTCGAATAAAACACAGTCGTCAAAGCTGAAAGAGTCGTTTACTGCTTTTTCAAAATCATCTTTTGATTTTACTTTAGATACACCCACTGAAGAGCCAAGGTTGGCAGCCTTCACCATAAAAGGTACTCCTAATTCCTTTTCAATTTCTTCGAAGGTGAATTGCTTTTTATCGGAGAAGTAGGAGAAGAGAAATTTATTCACAGGTAATCCAGCTTCCTTCAGTAATCGCTTCGCTACTAATTTACTCATCGCCATAGAAGAGCCTGCAACTCCAGTTCCGATCATTGGAATATCCATTGCCTTTAACAAGCCTTGAATGCTTCCGTCTTCGCCATCGGTGCCATGCAAAACCGGAAAGACTAAATCCACAGTAAAACCCCCTGACTTAGAAGTAAATGAGGGCGAGCCCGGATTTAACCGAAGAGAGAGTTCTTCTCCTCTTTCTATTTCCTTAGTGATTGAATCTGTTTTATGCCAAACACCCGCCAGTGAAATGCCGATGGGGATTGGTTCAAATAGGTTCTTGTCAATGTATTGAAAAATATTTCGGGCCGAGTTGATCGAAACACCGTGTTCTACCGAACGACCACCATATAGGATTGCAATTCTTTTTTTACTCATTCGCCAATGTTCAAGATTTGGATTTAAAAATTCCAAGCAACGCAAAGATAGCTAATCGAATAAATCCACCACACCAATCCACACCAACTTCACTATCCAAAAATCGTCCTTTATTATGTATTATGCTAAGACGATCTTTCGTACCTCGTAATTCTAGAAACGCAATTTGTATCTTATTTTCCCGACAAAAACACTTTAGTAGCTCTGAATCCCTCTTTGAAGATAACCTGCACTATGTAAATGCCCGAACCCTGTATGCCGAGATCAAAAGAGTATGTCTGGTTTAATGTTTCAGGAAGCATATTGTCAACTAATAACTGACCTTGCATGTTATAGACTTTTAGATAAGTCGTTTGCTTTTCGTCTAGGTTGAAAGTCAATTTTAGTTCGTCTCCACCGCCATAAACAGAATAGGGCTCACTTAATGAAATGGGAAACGGATCATCATCAATAAAATATTCAATGTTATCAATAAACAGGTTATTACCATTATCATTAGTCGCAACAAAAGCGAAACGTAATTGATCTTTGCCAGTGAGTGAATTGAGAAGTATACTTTGCTTTGGTGATCGCCAAGCAGAATCTGCCAATGGTATCCAATTGGTTTGTGAGGCAAATGTTTCTTCATATGGGAATGTAACCATTTGGGTATAGGTCTGTCCACAGTCTTCGGAGTACAAAATCTTTAATTGCTGATCTCCATTTGATACATAACTTACATCAAGAAACATACTGGCCTTAAGAGCTTTTGAAAAATCTAGAACCGGACTCACCAGCCACGATTCTTCACCTTTGTTTGTATTATTGAAAGCCATGTAGCCTAATGAGTTTTCTTTGTTGGTTGCAACCGAAATCCACTCGGCTTGATTGTTTTGACTGACGACAGACCATTTCGTTGAAAAATTTCCATTAAAGTTTTCTCGTAATGGAATATCCTCAGTGTAATCATTTACAATTCGTTTTATCGAAAGTGTATTATTTAATGAGTTGGCGTCTGGTAATCCATTGGGATTACTAATTGTATATATGATCGTGTTGTCTCCTGAAAGGAGTGAAAGCGGATTTAAGGTAAATACTTTTTCTTCCCCAGCTCCAAGACCTGCATCACTCATAGTTTGTACAGCTTGTGCCTGATTGTTTATTGATGCCTGAATAGTAAAGGAAGTAATGGCAACACTACCTAAATTTTTTAAACGTACCTGAGGTATTGGATTTGCAACACATGTTACCGGTCCTGGACTTTCAACTGAGAGTAGTGCAAGATCAACTAATTGATCCGTTGAAACCACTACGTTATCTAAATAGATGTTGTTTCCCCAGCCATTTACTACTTCAAAGGCAATTTGAATTTTATTGCCGATAAAAGCATTTAAAGAAAGCGAAGTTGTTTCCCATTGAGATGCAGTTGGAACGAAATTGCTTGTTGTTTGAGGGGCTGTTGCTAATGCTGTTCCTACCAAATTGAAAATTTCCGTGGGTGTGGTATTGAAATCACAAACCGTTGTTACCAATACACGAAGTCGATCCTGATTGCTGGAACTATAAGAGGCATATGCCCGATCGAACTTAAGAAATGCTACCGGTGCTGAGGTCAAATCGAAGATTGGGGTAATCAATCGATCAATTGCACCTTCATTTTCATAATCATAACAATTTACATACATCGTGTTGCCATGACCAGGAGTACTAATTAATTCCCAGGCTATATTGTTATCAGGATTATATCGGCTCCAGGTGGCTGGAATCGAATTGAAGATTTCACTTACTGGTAAGCTAGCGGTTGGTGGCACGGCAGAACTTATCAGTAGTTTATTATTTGTGGCGCGCTCATCTGCTAAATTGTTTACAAGGAGAACTTCAAATTCATACATTGCCGAGCCTGAGGCTTGAACAATGGGTGAAAATGCAGCAGTTGTAATTCCTTCGAAGGGTAAGTTCAGTGCAAAATCTTTTGCTTCGGCAATCACACCATCTTTCTTCACTTGTATGCGTGCAGATGTTAGAGTAGTAGTGCCAAGATTTTGTATTTCAATCATCGGTACAATTGAACCGCCACACGTAGAGCTAGCTGGTGATTCTATTTCGCGTAATGCCAAATCTAAGGAAAGTGCGGGTGGAGGTTCATCACCAATGGAATTGAGTAAACTGAATCTGCGCGGACTATTTTCCAATACAATAATCATTCGCGCACTTTGTCCTTGACTAAACAAATTCATACACGCATCATCGGTGTAATCCATGTAATTCATATACATGTCGCTTGTGCTACAGGAGGTACGAACACCTGATGGGCATTGCCCTGAATAACTATTTCCCTGATTCGGGGTATCATCTACATAATCGGTTCCGCTGCACGAGCTTCCATCATCTCCCCAAATATGTCGTAAACCAAAAAAGTGGCCTGTCTCGTGCGTACCAGTGCGGCCTCGGTTATATTTCGAGTCGAGCGCAAAAGTTCCTAGTCCTTCGAAGTTAGATCCAAAAGCTCTATAATGAACAATAATTCCATCAGTCAATCGATCATCTGGTGAATCCTCAAGACCAGGTAAATTAGATACCGGAGATTGAGCATAACCAAGAAAGGTAGGAATATTCACAACCCAGATGTTGTAGTAATTTTCAGCTGGCCAATAGCTCAATGCTTTGAAGGTTGCGTTATCGTTAATTGTCCAAACAGACTGTGTTCCTTGCACTCGTTGAATACCACTGGTAGCGGCTCCAAAAGGATCTTGTTTTGCTAGAACAAATTCTATATCGAGACTTCCTGCTACCCCACTGAATTCTGCAGGGGTGTTAGATGCATCCAGGTTCATCCGCTGAAAATCTTTATTCATCACACTTATTTGCGATTGAATTTGAGCGTCAGAAACATTAAGACCTGTGCCAATAGGTTCGCCATTGTGAATCACATGCACAACAATAGGAATCACGTATGTGGCGGTTTGTGTGCGCTGCGAATGCTGTGCTTCAAGACGTGGCTGAGTTAATTTTTGCTGAATCCAGTTTTCGAACTGCTGACTTTTTTCAAGATTGGGATTTTTTAGCTTGCGTAACTCTTCGTATTGAACAGTTCCACATCGGTCTTGGGCTAGTGTATTACTAAAGGCACCAATGAGAAGGGCAGAAATAAAAACTATCTGTAATCTCATAATGGTAAAGTGCCAGCCAGAAAATCTTAGATAAATTGATTTAAGGTTAATTATAAAATTTAACCGGTAGTAACCTTATGCAGTTGTCAGGTTTACTACTTCAATAGTTACAATTTCGGGTACTGCTCGTTTTATCGCCTCTTCAACTCCGGCCTTAAAGGTCATAGTCGACATCGGGCAATTACCACAAGCACCAACGAATTCGAGCTTAAGAATATTATCTTCATCGATCTCAATTACACGCACATTTCCACCATCGGCTACCAGATAAGGTCTTATGCTGTCGAGAGCAGATTCAACGCGGAGAATTGTTTCTTCTTTTTTCACTAACAACTGGGTTTAATCACGCCTGCAACTCAACTTTCTTAGTCGATTCAAAGTTAACATTTCTTATGGCAATCTGACGAGCCAAATTTTCTGCAAGTTCGGTAAAGGCCTTAGCCGTTGTTCCATCTTTTAAAACTGCAGGCAGTCCACTGTCACCGCTTTCGCGGATACTTTGCACCAAAGGAATCTGCCCAAGCAAAGGAACATCAAATTTCTCCGCAAGGTTCTGTCCACCACTTTTTCCGAAGATGTAATATTTATTATCAGGCAATTCTTCCGGAGTAAAGTAAGCCATGTTCTCAACTACACCTAAGATAGGAACATTGATTGACGGCTGACGAAACATTGATAATCCCTTGGTTGCATCGGCCAAAGCCACCTTTTGCGGAGTAGTTACTATAATGGCACCTGTTACAGGCACTGTTTGCACCAGAGTAAGATGTATATCGCTTGTTCCTGGGGGTAAATCAACGAGCAAGTAATCAAGGTCGCCCCACTCGGCATCTGTAAGAAATTGTTTTAGAGCCGATGAAGCCATAGGTCCACGCCAAACAATCGCACTATCAGGAGGAGTGAGAAACCCAATCGAAAGAAGTTTCACTCCATATTGTTCTAACGGAATGATGAAATTTTTTCCATCCTTCACTTTTACTTCGGGTTGCTCGCGCTCGCAGTTAAACATTACCGGAATAGAAGGGCCGAAGATATCAGCATCGATAATTCCAACTTTTGCACCGGCCTTAGCTAAAGCAACTGCCAAATTGCTTGTAATGGTTGACTTTCCAACTCCGCCTTTGCCTGAGGCAACTGCAATTATATTTTTTACACCGGGTAGAATAGGAGCATTCTCTCTCACGCTGGTGACGAAAGAAGTCATATTAATCTCCAACGCATGGCCTCCAATTACTTTTCGCACCGCTTGTTCACAGTCTTTCCTTATTACTTCTTTCAGCGGACATGCGGGAGTAGTAAGGACAACGGTAAAACTCACTTTTTTGTCCCCAATCTGAATATCCTTGATCATATTCAACGAAACCAAATCCTTTTTTAGGTCAGGATCCTGAACCGTGCCTAGTGCCTTTAAAATGTCATCCTGAGAATAATTCATAGCTACAAAACAGCGAAATTATCTGCTTAGTTGAGCCATTTAACGGTTTTTTCTTGGGATTTAAAATGTAAATACTGTAAGTCTATATAATTAGTAGATTATTAATATATTTGCACCATGCTATTAGACTCCTGGATAACAAACCGAATTAACCGCGAAAACGAAGCGGGTCGCCTTGTAAGTGTAGCAAAGGCTATCTCATGGCGAATTGTGGGCACCATCGATACATGGATTATTTCATACTGGGTAACTGGAAAATGGGAATTCGCTGTTTCGATTGCCTCTATTGAAGTGTTCTCAAAAATTGCTCTGTATTATTTTCATGAACGCGCCTGGGAAAAATTGCGTGAACGATCACCTGTAAAAGATAACGTGAAAATATGAATCGACTTGAACATGTAAGTTCTTCTTTGGCCACATTGGATGCCGTTCAGGGTCTTACCTGGGTGGCTCAAAACTTTTCACATCCAAAATTTGCCACTTCACTTGGGGAAGAAGATCAGGCACTCACTGAATTAATAGCAGCCCATAAATTACCGATTCATCTTTTTACATTAGATACAGGACGTCTATTTCAAGAAACTTATGAATTGATTGAACTTACTCAATCAAACTTTAAGATTTCTATTGATGTATTATTTCCGGCTCAGGAAGAAGTTGAAAATTTTGTGAATGAAAAGGGAATCAATGGGTTTTATCATTCTGTCGAAAATAGGAAAAGTTGCTGCGGAATCCGAAAAGTAAATCCGCTTAAGCGCGCCCTTGCCGATGCTGATATTTGGATAACGGGCTTACGCAAATCACAATCCGCAAACAGACAACTGATGCAAAAGGTTGAGTGGAGTGAAGACATGAAAGTGATCAAATACAATCCGCTATTCGATTGGTCGGATGAAGATTTGAGTAACTATATCAAACAACACAATGTGCCTGTTAATCCATTACACAAAAAAGGATTTTTAAGCATCGGGTGTGCACCCTGCACTCGGGCCATTGCACCGAATGAAGATGCGCGGGCTGGTCGCTGGTGGTGGGAAGGAAGTTCTAAAGAATGCGGACTTCACTCAACAAAAATTGTTCATTCCTGAATCGGATTGGCTTTTATTGGTTCTTAATCAGAGGTTTACAAATGTTTGAAATTAGATTTGAGGGAGACCATCAATTCGTAATTCCTAACTCTTAATTCCTCCTTTTTAAAGTATCTTTACGGGTTCAAGACTCTTAACCCGTTGATTTCCAGAGACACCATAGAAGAGATCAGAAATCGCCTCGATATCGTAGACGTGATCAGCGATTTTGTGTCCTTAAAAAAGTCTGGGCAGAACTATAAAGCACTCAGTCCATTCTCCAACGAAAAAACGGCCTCTTTTTTTGTAGTTCCCGGCAAGGGCATTTTTAAAGATTTCAGTAGCGGCAAAGGCGGTGATGCCATCACGTTTGTGATGGAGCATGAGAAGATGAGCTATTCCGAGTCGCTTCGTTACCTCGCAAAAAAATACGGAGTAGAAATTAAAGAGGATCGTCTCTCTGATGAAAGTGCCGCGATCATTAGCGAGCGCGAAGGATTTTATATCTTAATGAACTTCGCGAATGATTTTTATCGTAAACAACTAACGGGAAGTGAAGAGGGAATCAGCATTGGCTTAAGTTATTTTCGTGAGCGTGGATTTAATGATCGCACCATTGAAAAATTTGAGTTGGGGTATGCCTTAAATGGCTGGGAGAATTTTACGGAGGAAGCCATTGCCAAAGGATATAACAAAGAGTTGCTGGAAAAAACCGGCCTTGTTGTTAAAAAGGAAGATGGAAGCACGTATGATCGCTTTCGCGGAAGAGTAATTTTTCCGGTTCATAATATTTCAGGAAAAGTAATTGCGTTTGGTGCCCGCATGTTGGGTAAAGAAAAGAACCAACCGAAGTATATCAACTCACCTGAAACAGATATCTACCATAAGAGCGATGTGCTGTATGGATTGTATCAGGGTAAGAATGCAATTCGCCAGCATGATGTGTGTTATTTGGTGGAAGGTTACACCGATGTAATCTCTTTGCATCAGGCCGATGTGCAAAATGTAGTAGCCTCTTCAGGAACTGCATTAACTGAAAATCAAATCAAACTCATTCGCAGGTTTACCGAAAACATTACCGTGTTGTTTGATGGTGATGCTGCGGGTATTAAAGCAGCTTTGCGTGGAATCGACATGATTCTGAAAGGAGGCTTGAATGTACGCGTGATTTTATTTCCGGATGGTGAAGATCCTGATAGCTATTCCCGTAAGGTTGGTACTACTGAATTTCAAAAGTTTTTAGTTGATCATACACAGGATTTTGTATCGTTTAAAGCTGGTTTGTTTGCTAAACAAGCCGCAGGCGACCCCATTAAGAAAGCCGAATCGATTAAGGAAATTGTTAC
Source organism: Cyclobacteriaceae bacterium (assembly GCA_041742535.1). Taxonomy (GTDB): domain Bacteria; phylum Bacteroidota; class Bacteroidia; order Cytophagales; family Cyclobacteriaceae; genus ELB16-189. The sequence continues at coordinate 36,399 of JBGSIM010000081.1, forward strand.
CAGTATTGCGCAAATTCCTGATCCGGTAAAGCGATCGGTTTACATTCAGGAAGCTGGCACGCTTTTAAAAATTGATGAAGGTGTTTTGCTTTCGGAGTTAAATAAAGTTTTAATTCAAGAGCGAAGGAAAACCAGTAACGACAAACAGTATCACCCGGAGGAGACATCGTTATCGCCAGAGGTTGTTAAGGAAATAGAAAAGCCCACCAAGCTAGATGCACTGGGTATGGTGGATTTGCAGGAGCGTGAAACTATTCGGTTGTTGTTGAATTACACAAATCAATCCGTAGAGGAGCAATCGCTTTCAGATTTTTTTCTTCACGAGTTGGATGATGTAACATTTACCAATCCGGTTTACCGAGAAATTTATGATTCTTTTAAAACTGAAATCGGAAAAGGTACCGTGCCGGATAATAATTACTTTATACGAAATAGTACAGAGGAAGTAAAGAACGTTGTAACGGACTTGATAACTCCGCGTTATGATACTAGCAAACACTGGGGAGATAAATACAAAATTCACTTTTCGAAAGAAGAAGAGATTGTAAAGGAACTAGCTCTGGCCAATGTGCTGCGGCTAAAGTTTAGAGTGGTACAAAAAATGATGGAGGACAATCTGCAAAAAGTTAAACTCGCGGAAGCAGGTGGAAATTGGGATGAGCTTGACCAAGTATTAACTATGCAAACAGGTTTAAAAGAGGCAGAACAAGAGTTGGCCAAATTATTGGGAATTGTGATTGCCAAGTAGGAACAGGAACACCTACTTTATTGTTGAAGGGTAGAAATAAATAATAGATGAGTAAGATTAAGATTGATTCGATTGAGGAGGCCATTGAAGAAATAAAAAATGGCAAAGTGATTATTGTGGTGGACGATGAGGATCGTGAGAACGAAGGCGACTTTGTGTGTGCGGCTGAATCGATAACACCGGCTATTGTAAATTTTATGGCTACCCATGGCCGTGGGCTTATTTGTGCTCCGTTGTCTGAAGATCGCTGTGATGAGCTTGGATTAGAATTGATGGTTGGAAAGAATACCGCAGTGTATGAAACTCCGTTTACAGTTTCAGTTGATTTGATTGGTCATGGATGCACTACAGGAATTTCAGCGCATGATCGGTTTAAAACCATTAAAGCATTAGTAGATCCCGAAACAAATCCTGAAGAGTTGGGTAAACCTGGGCACATTTTTCCACTCAAAGCAAAAAAGGAAGGTGTGTTAAGAAGAGCAGGTCATACAGAAGCAGCCATTGATTTTGCTCGCTTGGCAGGCTTTCGTCCAGCAGGAGTGCTTGTGGAAATCATGAATGAAGATGGCTCGATGGCGCGATTGCCAGATTTGCGTGAAGTGGCTGATCGGTTTAATCTAAAATTAGTAACCATAAAAGATTTGATTGCTTATCGCATGCACGTAGAATCTCAGATTAGCAAGCAAGTTGTTGTAAATATGCCAACAGCGTATGGCGATTTCACGTTAGCAGCTTATGAGCAGATTAATACCAACGAGGTTCATATGGCGTTAATAAAGGGAACGTGGGAAAAAGATGAACCCGTGATGGTGCGTGTACATTCATCGTGTGTGACGGGTGATATTTTTGGGTCATGCCGATGTGATTGTGGAAGTCAATTACATAATGCAATGATGATGGTTGATCGGGAAGGCAAAGGCGTAGTCTTGTATATGAAACAGGAAGGACGCGGAATTGGTTTACTGAATAAATTAAAAGCCTATAAGTTGCAAGAAGAGGGATTGGATACTGTGGAGGCAAACTTGCAATTGGGTTTTGATATGGATAACCGCGACTATGGAATTGGAGCTCAGATTTTGCATGATCTTGGAATTTCAAAAATTAGATTGATCACTAATAATCCAAAGAAACGCGTTGGATTGATGGGATATGGATTAGAGATTGTTGACAATATTGGAATTGAGATTTCACCTAACCCACATAATGAAAAATATTTAATGACTAAACGCGATAAGCTTGGTCATTCGATTTTAAAACAGAAATGAGACTACTTCTTTTTTTTATTTTAGGATGTCTTGCTTTGCCGTTAACAGGACAACAATTTGCCTTTGAATTTTGGCATACAGGGAAGGCTGTACTCGATACAGGAGATACATTACGGGGCAACATCAAGTATGATATGCAAAGTGACATTTTACAGGTAGATGTGGATAAAAAATTAGAAAGCTTTACGGCTCGTAAGGTTCTCTTTTTTGAAATCTTTGACGAAACTGTAAAACGCTACCGTAATTTTTATTCGCTTCCTTATTCGCAGGCTGGTCAATATAAGGCTCCTGTTTTTTTTGAATTGTTGGAAGAAGGAAAGTTAACAGTCCTTTGTCGCGAGTTTTTGGAATATAGAACCACCTCCTCATCATTTTACTACTTTGGTAACTATACCCGATTGGTGCTGTTGAATAAGTTTTTTCTATTAAAAGAGAATGGCGACATAGTTGAATTTAAAGGCAAAAAAAATGATTGGTATGATCTTATGCGTCCTAAAGCCGATGAGGTTGAAAGATATGTGAAGAGCAATCGCCTTGACTTTGACGAAAAATATGAGCTAAGTAGAATTGTTGCTTATTACAATTCACTTTTTAAGAATTAACACTTCAGATTGACTATGGCAAGACCTTTGATTTTAGTTTCCAATGATGATGGTATCACCTCGCGCGGAATTCTTAGTTTAATAAATGTGATGAAAGAGTTGGGCGATGTGCTGGTGGTAGCACCGGATGGTCCACAATCGGGAATGGGGCACGCGATTACCGTAGGGGATACCCTTCGGCTAAACGAGTCCTTTATTTTTGATGGTGTCCGAGCTTATGAATGCTCAGGTACTCCCGCTGATTGTGTAAAGATGGCGCGCCATTTCGTTTTGAAAGATGAACGTCAACCCGATATTGTAGTAAGTGGAATTAATCATGGTAGTAACACTTCTATCAGTGTATTGTATTCAGGCACCATGTCTGCAGCTATTGAAGGCGCGATTGAAGGAGTTCCTGCCATCGGGTTTTCGTTATGCGATTACAGTCACAAAGCAGATTTTACACACACCCATGACATCGTAAAAAAAATCACACAACAAGTTTTAACAAAAGGGTTACCTAAAGGAGTTGCGTTGAATGTGAATATTCCGCCTAAGCGCAATGAATCTATTAAAGGTATTCGGGTTTGCCGCCAGGCTAATGCCAAATGGGTGGAAGATTTTGATCAACGTTTTGATCCCAATGGAAGAAGCTACTTTTGGATGACGGGTAACTTTGTAAATTTTGATAAGGGTGAGGATAATGATGAATGGGCCATTGCCAATAATTTTGTTTCAGTGGTTCCGTGTCAGTTTGACCTTACGGCCCATCAGGCCATACCCGTGCTAAATGAAGATTGGGATATTTTGGGTTAATGAATACCCAACTAGTTTCCTTTAAGTTATGTTAGAAAAATTAATGTTGTGTTTAGGTTGATCTAAGTTTGTTTCATTATCTTGAAATCAGCTGTATCAAACTAATCTACTATCTTAACGTACTATTATATTAATTTGCTTCTATGATAAGATTCCGTCTTCTTCTTTTTGTCTTACTATGTGGTAGTGCTAATTCAATAGCACAAATCAGTGGTTTTGTAAAAGATAAAAGTATAGGAAAGGTAGTTGCGGGAGCAGAGGTATTCATCAACAACTCGAGTTTTCGAATGTTGACAGATAAAGAAGGCGCTTTTTCTCTTGTAGGCTTAGAACCAGGTTTTGCGGATCTAGTTGTTTATAAAAAGGGATATGATCTATTCAAGTCTTCAATTCGAATTCAGGAAGGTAAAGAATACAAACTAAATCTTGATATTCTACCAGAATCAGAAAAAACGAAATCTGCGAAAGTAAAGACCGATGATGAGTGGAATAAAAATCTTCAATGGTTTACACGGGGAATATTAGGATCAGGGGAGTTTGCTAGTTCTTGTAAGATTGAAAATCCTAAGAGTCTTCAATTTCAACGGGATGGTAAGGTGTTAACTGTTGCTAGCGATGAACCAATTAAAATTCTCAACCCAGCGCTGGGATTTCAATTGAATGTAACATTACTTCAATTTAAAGCTGAAGCAGAATCAGCATCGTTTCAGGTACTGGTTAATTATGAGGTTGATCTCTCCACTGAATATGAAAAGCAAAGTGTATGGGAGCGAAATAGATTGAAAGCTTATTGGGGTTCATCACGACATTTATTCCAAGCACTAGCTTCAGGAACAACCAAAGAAGAAGGTTTTCTGCTTTATGATCTGGATAATAAACCACTAAACCCGTCAAACTTAGTAATTGAAGGCAAGATTTCGGGATATAAGAAAATTTCGCTTAACCATGAAGTATTGGTATCCTATCAAATGGAAGCAACAGTTACAGGAGTCAAGAGTGATGAAGAATCTACGCAATCTTCCAAAATAAAACAGTTGGACGCAATCAACGTAAATTCACAGGGAATCTTACTTAATAGCCAGGCGGTGGAAATAACGGGTGCTATGGCAAATGAAAAATTAGCGTATTACTTGCCCATTGATTATTTACCCACTCAATCTTTGGAGAATGAAAAGGTGGATTGGCAAAATTTTTCGTTGCTACGTGAGAAAGTGTATCTCCATACCGATCGTGATTATTATTATCCACGCGAAACTATTTGGCTAAAGGCATATCTGGGTTACAGTACACCCGCGTTGCGTGACACATTAAGTCAAACGCTTTATGTTGAATTTTTATCACCTGATAAGACTCGATTGGATTCAAAGGTGTATCAAATTAAGGAAGGTGTTGCGTGGGGCGATTTTAAGTTGGATGATAACCTTGCACCGGGCCAATATTATTTGCGTGCCTATACAAACTGGATGCGAAATTACGGAGACAGTGCTCTTTTTGTGAAGCCTATTCCCATTTTAAAAGTGGATGAAAATGTAGAGGATAATGAGCAACAGTTTAATAACGAACTATCCAATACAATTTCTGTTTCAACCGGTAAAGAGTCGTATAAAGCCAGAGAGAAGGTAGATGTTGACATTCAAGTTCTTGATGCTGCAGGAAAACCGATAGTTGGAAATGTTTCAGTTTCTGTTACGGATGTAGTTGTCTCGGTTCCGTTACAGGCAAATTCTATTAAAAGTTCTTCCTCATTGCGCATAGAATCGTTTGATACACCAAGTAAATATTTTGATCAAATCGAACATTTCATGGAACGTGGAATAAGTTTTCGAGGGGTAGTAAAGGATTCTAAGGATAAGCCAACGCCCGCTAAACTCCAAATTGTTCAAGGTAACATGGATAATTTGATTGATATGGAGACAGATGAACAAGGTGAATTTTTGGTAACGGGGGTTAAGTTTTTCGACTCCCTTGTTTTTGCGTTTAAGCCATTTAACCAAAAGGGAAAACCGTTACCCAAAGTTGATATTATAGATCGCGAAATTCCTCCATCAACATTTAATTTCCCTATTCAAGCATTGGATCTTCGCAAGGATGATGCAATGCAGCGTATTCAAAACACCTATCAGCCTGATCAAAATGTAACGTTGCTGAATGAGGTTGAAGTAAAGAGCAGCAAACTTGCAGGTGACGAAAGGAAGTTAGCCGCACCCGTTTATGGAGAGCCTGATTACGTGGTAAAGGGAGATAATATTATTAATACGAATGCCGGAACAAATTTTCTAATTGGATTACAAGGGCGGGTGCCTGGTTTACGCGTATTTGAATTCAAAGATGATGGTGGTTTCTCTGTTGTGAGTGTGCGATTGAGAGGGGGATCTTCTAGTATTACTGGAAATACTGAACCATTGATTCTTGTAGATGGTGTCCCCTTTATTAGTGCGCAAAGTCTAAATACATTGAATGCAGCTAGTATTGATAGAGTGGAGGTAGTTACGCGCGCATCACCGCAATTTGGTAGTAGAGGTGCAAATGGAATAATTGCTATTTATACTAAATCTACCCTCTCACCTCAGAGTGATGCGAAGGATTATCTGGCACATAAGATTCATGGCTATTCAAAACCTGGGAGATTTTTTTCGCCAACCTACAATGGTGACTCATCTGATTCTCAAAATCTGGATTTCAGAACTACTATTTTTTGGAAGCCCGATTTAAAAACAGATGATCAAGGTAAAACATCAGTACAGTTTTATTCGGCAGATCTGGCTACAAAATATAGAATTGTTGTGGAGGGAGTAACTGAAAAAGGAGAACCCGTTAGAGCAGTATCTTATATTACTGTTGAATAGAGAAATTAAACCGGATCTACATCAAATACAATTTTCACGCTTCTGTATTCTTTCATCTGTTGTAAGTCGTTCGCGATGCTGCTTAATGTAGTTTTGATCTCGCTTAGCTTACCTTGATCGCGTTTTATCTTTACCAAAATCATCATTAAGAATTCATTCCTGATTTTGGAAATCATGGGTTCACCTGGTCCCATTATGCGAACTCCTTTAAGCGTTTCTTTCAGTTGATTGGCAAAACTATCAGCAACAGCTTGTGCGATTTTTTTGTCTTTATGTTTTATGGTGATGTCTATCAATCGTGTGAAAGGCGGGTAATGATGCTCATCACGATCGTGTAACTGATCTTGAATAAAACCTGTAACATCATTTTCAATTACGTATTTAAATAATGGATGATCCGGACTGGAGGTTTGCAAGATTACTTTGCCTCGTTTTTCTCTTCGGCCTGCGCGGCCGCTTACTTGTGTAATGAGTTGAAACGCTCTTTCATAGGAACGAAAATCCGGAAAGTGCATCATGCGATCTGTATCGAAAACAGCGACTAAACTCACCTGATCAAAGTCAAGTCCTTTCGTTACCATTTGTGTGCCGACTAAAATATTGGTTTCCCCTTTTTCAAAATCTTCAATAATAGTTTCATATCCCGAACGCGATCGAGTAGTATCCAAATCCATCCGTTGAGTTTTCGTATCTGGGAAATGAAATTTTAGTTCTTCCTCTAATTTTTCAGTTCCATAACCAAGTGTGAGAATTCGTTTTGAACTGCAGGTGGGACATTGATTCGGTAACTCTTCACGATAGCCACAGTAATGACAAATTAATGCATGCCTGTATTGATGGTAAGTGAGACTCACCGCACAGTTGATACACTTAGGCACCCAGCTGCAATCTTCACATTGCACAAGAGGTGAATATCCTCTGCGATTTTGGAAGAGTATAACTTGTTCTTTTTTGTCGATAGTCGACTTTATCTCTTTTAGCAGAAGAGAAGAGAACTCGCCTTTATTTGTCTTTCTTTTTTTCTCTTGACTTAAGTCTGCGAAAATAATTTCAGGCAGCTGAGCTTCACCAAATCGTTTATTTAGAGTTGTTAATCCATAACGTCCCGTCACACCTTGATAATACGATTCGGTAGAAGGAGTAGCACTACCCAACAATACTTTTGCATGATGAATCTGCGCCATTACCATAGCTACATCACGCGCATGATAGCGTGGAGCAGGGTCGTGTTGTTTATAAGATGAATCATGTTCCTCATCTACAATAATCAAACTTAAGTTATCGAAGGGAAGGAAGATGGCGGATCGAACTCCAATAATGAATCGAAATTTTCCAGTAAGCACTCCATTCCAAACTTCTACACGCTCGTTATCCGAAAACTTTGAATGATAAACACCCATTTCGCTTCCAAACATTTTTTTTAAACGCTGAACGATTTGGGTCGTTAATGCGATTTCAGGAAGTAATAACAATACCTGTGAACCACCTTCCAATGCTTTTCGAATCAGGTCAATGTAAATTTCAGTTTTGCCGCTTCCTGTAACTCCATGAAGCAGCGTGGCTGTTTTAGTTTCAAAACTTGCCAGAATTTCATTACGAGCCTGCTCTTGGTCTTCACTTAGCAGAACCGGATGCTCATGTGCATTATCAGGAAACCCGAATCGGGGCACAATCACTTCAAACTCTTCAAGAATTTTATTTTTAACCAGAGTGTTAACCGAGGATTCGGAAATTTCTGAATCAAGTAAACGCGCCCTACTAATACCTTGTTGATTTAGGTCAGGATTTGAAAAGGCCGGAACTTCCTGTAAGTACTTTAGAAGCACTGCCTCTTGTTTTGGTTTGGAAGCTAAGGTTTCAAATATTGTCTCTAGGTTTTTCTTGGCAACATAATTTACATGAATGCGAATATGTCGTTCTGTTTTTGGTTTGAATTTCTCTTTTACCGCTTCAAAGAGAATAATGCTTTCTTTTGAGGCGAGTGATTTCAGAATATGGTAAATAGATTTTGTTCCAAGCAATTTGGCGGCTTCTGTATACGTAAGTTCGTCTGACTTTAATCGAGCCAGTAGAATTCTTTCCTTTTCAGAAAAATCAAAATCAGTTTCTTCTAAATCAAAGCCGGGTCGCAACTGAATCATTGATTCACTGGAAAGCTTTAAACCGGAGGGAAGCGCGGCTTGGACTACTTCTCCTAAAGTGCAGAGGTAGTAATCAGCGATCCATTGGTAGAGATTGAATTGTTGCTCATAGATTACTTCACCTACATCCAGAATATCATGAATGTATTTGGCTTCGTATTCTTTGGGTGGCTGATGGTGTAAGTCAGCAATGATTCCCGTAAGGATTTTCTTTTGACCAAACGGAACAATAACACGCTGACCTTTTTTGATGATCGGATTTAGTTCAGCAGGAACCCTATAGGTAAAAAATTTTGGAATAGGAACGGGCAAAACAATCTCAGCAAAGAATGTGTCTTTGGTAGGGTTGTTAAACAGGTCAGCTTCGGGTTTTCCCATTCTTTATTAATACCGCTAAGTTAATGGAATCTTGTAGAGAGGAGAATACCAATCAGTAAATCACAAACTGAATTTCTTAATCTAGTTTAAGATTATGCGTCTCTTTCAAATACAGGAATTAAAATCTACTTCCTTGTGTTTAAGTTGCTAACCCGTGAATAGTAAGCGATTAAGAAAATTTTTAGTATGAGCAATCTAAGTTCTTTTATGAAGGCGATGGATGAATTACCCGCCTCAGATACAATGCCGGCTTTATTTATCGGTCATGGTAGCCCCATGAACGCCATTGAACAAAACGAATATAATCGCTCGTGGGCTGAACTAGGAACTAAACTCCCTAAACCAAAAGCGATCCTAACAATATCAGCACACTGGCTTACTCAAGGCACAAGGGTTACTGCTATGGAACGGCCTAAAACGATTCACGACTTTGGTGGATTTCCACAAGCTTTATTTGATCAGCAGTATCCAGCACCGGGTGCTCAGGATTTTGCTAAGTTGACTAAAAAACTAATCACTAAAACAGAAGTGCAGGATGACTTTGAATGGGGGCTTGATCACGGCACCTGGAGTTTTTTGCTGCCGATGTATCCTGATGCTAGTATTCCAGTGTATCAATTAAGTCTCGATTATTACAAACCCATGCAATATCATTACGAGCTCGCTCGTGAGCTGCAAGAGCTGCGTAAAAAAGGAGTGTTGATTGTGGGAAGTGGTAACATAGTTCACAACCTAAGAATGCTTAACTTTTCTGGAAAGCCATACGACTGGGCAACCGAGTTTGATGAGAAGATTAAAACATTTTTGGTGGATAAAAACCACAATGGAATTATTCATTATGATCAATTGGGAACTGCAGCTAAGTTGGCTGTGCCAACCCATGATCATTATCTACCATTGATTTATTCTATTGCTCAGCAAGAGAAGAATGAGCAAATTTTATTCTTTAATGAGAAGACCGATATGGGGTCTGTGTCTATGCGATCGTTTGTGGTTAGGTAATTCTCTTTCAGATTAAGCCTAAGAAAATTCCAGTTAGAACTTCGGATATTTAAAAGTTTGGTAACACGATTAATCTTATCTTTAATCAACCAAACCTGATAACTCCATGAGAAAAGTGTTGCTGTTCCTTCTAGTCATTTCTGTAATTAGTTGTAAGGAAGAAAAACCGAAAGGGTGGATTGATCAGGAGCGGTTAAGCAACCGAGCTGCAGAAGATTGGCTTACGCTGGGTGGAAATGAGCAGATGCAACATTACTCTCCACTGAATCAGATCAATGCTTCGAATGTACAAGACCTCGGGTTTGCGTGGGAGTACGATGCTACAACAATTATTGGCAATGTGCCACGTGGGTTGGAAGCGACACCTATTGTGGCCGATGGAATTATGTATACTTCTGGTGCTTGGGGAGCCGTGTATGCCCTTGATGCAAAAACAGGTAAACAACTTTGGATTTATAAACCTGATGTGGATGCATCGTATGCGCGAAGAGCCTGTTGCGATGCGGTTAATCGTGGCCTGGCAGTGTGGGAAGGAAAAGTGTATGTGGGCACACTGGATGGTTATTTGGTTTGTCTGGATGCTGCAACGGGTTCTGTGGTTTGGAGTCAGGATACATTTACGGATCGCACAAAGGGTTATACAATTACAAGCCCGCCTCATGTTGCAGGAAACATTGTAATGATTGGAAATTCCGGAGCTGAGTATGGGGTGCGTGGCTATGTTACTGCCTATGATCTAAAAACCGGTGAAGAGAAGTGGCGCTTCTGGATTGTTCCGGGCGAACCGAAGAATGGCTATGAAACTGCTGAGATGGAAATGGCCGCTAAAACCTGGGATCCAAATTCAGATTGGCAGACGGGTGGTGGTGGCACCTCTTGGGGTGAATCGGCATACGATGCTGAATTGAATTTACTTTATATCGGTACCGGAAATTCTACTCCCTATCCAATCTGGTATAGAAGTCCATCGGGGGGTGATAATTTATTTTTATCGTGCATTATTGCCATTAATCCCGATAACGGAAAAATGGTTTGGTATTATCAAACAACGCCTTCAGAAATTTGGGATTATACGGCCACACAAAACATCGTGTTGGCCAATACTGAAATTAAAGGAACAGACAGGAAAATTTTAATGATGGCGCCCAAGAACGGATTCTTTTATGTGCTTGATCGGGCCACAGGCGAATTGATTTCAGCGGAGAAATACACAAGAGTAAATTGGGCAAGTCATGTTGATATGAAAACGGGTCGCCCGGTGTTAACAGAACAAGGACAATGGTATAAAGACAAACCTAAACTGGTAATTCCTTATTTAGGGGGTGGCCATGTTTGGCAACCGATGTCGTACAATCCTAACACAGGGTTAGTTTACATCCCTGAGCGATCAGTACCACAAGTATTTAAAGCATTTGATCCATATAATTATAGAGATGATGTAGACAACACAGCCATCGATTACAGCAATATGTATAAGTTTAAAAAGAATGTTCCCGAACAGATCACGAGTGCTGAAGACACCTTGCGTACAGAAAGTTTATTGGCGTGGGATCCTGTTAATGGAAAAGTTGCCTGGAAATTTCCAGAGGGTGGACCTGATGGAGGAACCATGTCAACACCTGATTTAGTATTTCAGGGAACACGTACCGGATACTTCAACGTTCATGATGCCAAAACCGGAAAGAAACTAAAATCAATTTTTACGGGCAATGGTATTATGGCAGGAGCTACCACCTATAGCATCGATGGCGAGCAGTATGTAGTAGTGATGGCCGGATACGGTGGAGCTGAGACATACGGCTATCTGCCCGATGGGGTTATTTTTCAATACCAAAATAAAACGCGTATACTGGCTTTTAAATTGGGAGGTGGAGAAACACCACTACCACCAAAACAAATAACAATTAAAACACCCGCCCCACCTGCCACTAAAATTAAGGAAGAGCTTATTTCAAGAGGAGCAGCGGTCTACGAATCGTATTGCGAAACCTGTCACGGAGCATTTGGTGAAAAACACTTATCCCAACATCCTGATTTATCGAAACTAACAGAAGCCAAACACATGGTGTTTCAGGATATTGTGTTAAAAGGAATCTTATCACAAAATGGAATGGCCAACTTTAGTAATTCCCTTACTGCGGATGATGTGGAAGCAATTCATAACTTCTTACTGAAAAAGCAGACTGAGTTGTATAAGAAAGAGCAAGAGAAGTAATCCAGAGTTTGATTGAACTATGAAAAAGCTGATTCCTTATCTTCTGCTTGCTGTTTTATTTGTTGTTGCATTGGGTGTAAGGCAATGTAGAAATAACACTGAGCTAGGAAACGATAATTCTTCAGTTAGTAACTCTACTCCAAAGCCCAAGAAGACAACTGAGGACAATAGAAGTAATCTTGATATCTTTCGTGATCCGGAGTCAGAATATTTTTTCACAAAGCATGCTCGTTGCCGGATGGAGTGCAGAAAGATTACGCAAAAGGAGGTAAAAGAAATTGTTCGAAAGGCAGATGTCAATTACAACAAGAGTGAATTAGATGCGGCTCAAGGACCGAAGTATGCTGTTGAGGGGTACACCACTAAAGATCGTCAACATATCAGGGTGATCGTAGCGCCTAAGCAACGACACCTATCAATCGTTACGGTAATTGATCTTGATAAGGATTGGGAATGCCCAAGTTGTAAGTGACAGTTATTACGAGGTGCTATCCGAGGTTATTATTTTTCCATGCGCATGGGCATTAAGTACTAGCGCTGCACAAATAATGATTAGATTTTTCATGATGTATTGACCCACCAATGTGAATGCATAAGGTGCGCTGGTAAAAGACACTTCGCCAAAGAAGAATAGGGGTACAAAAGTGCAACCCATATGAAATAGAAGGATATAAAACAAAGTTCGGTTCCAGGAACCTATAATTAGTAATAAGCCTAATACTGTTTCGAGCACTGCAAGAAGAATGATTGAGATATTAATGGGAATTAAACCAAAAGTAATCAAGGATATTGTGTCTTTGGCCAACTGATCGGCTGGACTTAGGTTATCGAAAAACTTGAGTGCTCCAAACCAAACATAAATTATTCCAATGCTAATGCGTAGTAGATTCAACGCATTCCGCATAAGCCATAAATTAATTTTTTGATACATCTACGTTTTGGTTTGAAGCCAAAACTAATCGCCAGTAGCACCCTTACAAATGATTTTTGTCAGGTTATAATGAGGAGGATATGCGAGCTGTAAAATTATTTTTCAAGTTCTAGCTTTAATTCGAGGTTGCCACTGCTTGAAATAAATTTCATCTGATTTTCAGATTCTGATGATTTTCCTTCACCTGCAATTATTTGATAGCCTGCTTTGGTTCCTTTGGGCAATATTAATTCAAGTGTCCAATCAGGATTCTGCTGTGTGACTTTTAATGTAATCTGATTGCCGGATTTTTTATAAAAAATTGAAACTTCGTTTTCAGCAATAGCTACATTTTCAAGGGAAGCCTCATCCCATTCTGTTGGCATTTGTAATTTGACTACTACTTTTTTCTGAGTGGCTTGTGGTACGATTCCAAAAAACTGCTGCACGATAGGAATTGCGAAGCTATAGATATTCCACGCTTGGGTGGTCATTCCATAATCCGGGGAAACTTCATACATACTTCCTGGTAGCGCATAGCTAAACGTTCGCGACATTTTCTTTAAATAATTCAAAGCTTTATCAGGATGCCCATAATTATTCTCAGCAACCACTTGTACTCCGGTTGGTAGCGTCATCACTGCACCTGTATAGGAAAAGACTTTGCTTCCTTTAAATGAGCCATCATCTGAACCTGCGGATTCATCACGATCGATACCAGTTACAAAAACACCAAAAGGATTTACAAAAGTCTCAGCAGTCGCTAAGGCCTTGATTGCTTTATCTTCATCCGCAATGTTCATTTCCATAGGTGTGTTAACCACCCAGTTATGATACAAAACAAAAGGTCGCGACTTTGCGGAAGGATGTTGCAGTATGGATGATTTTGTCTGTTTTAATTCAGTCACAGCCCACGGTTTGTTTAATGTGTCTGCACGAATAATCGCATCGTCAATTAACTTCAATGCTTGTTTATCTGTTCCAATGAAGTCTGCATAGGAGTTAAATTCGTTCGACCAGAATTCCTGATTAATTTTTAGTTTAAGATTGTTTGCAATTTCCTGATAAGAATGGGCTAGTGTTGTATCGCCTAATTCTGTAGCGATTTTAGAGGCATCATCAAAAGCTCGTTGCGTGTATACGGCTACATCAATCATTTCGCTATTGAGTCCATGGATCTCCATCATACCAAAGCCATCGGGAAATAAATTTTTGTTAACGTCATTCTCATTCATCAACCAACTCAATCCCTTTTTTATGGTTGAGAAATATTTTTCCAGGAATTTACGATCTCCGTTCCATTGATAGATTTCCCAAATAAGGGAAGCAAACTGTGGAGTTTCATTTATGTTTCCTTTATTGAACACTGCACCATTGGTTGACATCTCATGAATGATTTTACCATTACCATTAATCACTGTAGACATGCTATCGAGGAGTTGGATAGTTTTATAAACAGCATCTTTTTGGCCAATAGCCATATAGCCCTTTAGGGCATATTCACTATCTACTCCAAACCACCAGGGATAGTCCGGCATACCTGCGGTTATTCCGGTTCCTATTTCAGGAACGGTTCTTACTAACCAATCTGAATTATACTTCAACCATTCAAATGCTTGCTGCATGTGTTTATCAGGAATTGTCAATTTAGATTGATTAGCTAATTTTTGGTAGCGTAGTTTCTTGTTATTAAAATCAGTGGCTAGTTTATTTTGAATATCTTGATAAGTAGTTAGTACAGATGCTTCGGATTGGTAAGATCCTGCAATGGTAAAGTTTACAATCTTTGTTCCTGTTGGTGGAATTGAAATGGAGTAGCTTAAAGAAGCAGATGTTCCTTTTCCAGAGTATGGAGTTGCCGATTCCTGATGATCGACTGGAGTTTCATCTGAACCAAATAAAACAAACCAATTGCTAACACTATCTTTCATTTGCCAAAGATTCAATTCGGTGTTATAGATTGCTTTATCTTTTCCGTCAATCATATTAGTCCGTTCACCCAACCAGGTTGGTCTCAAATCAGAGTTGCCGGTAAATTGAAATGTAAATTCTTGGTTGGCGTCAGACGTATTAGTTAAAATGTATTGAATAACAATTCCTTCTTTATGATCGGGCACGAATTGCCAACGCTCAATTTTAAGTTGTTGCTTCGAAAGATGGTAAATGTGCTTGTTGGCGAATGGATAATTCACAAACGTATCTGCGTGATTTAGCTTTATGTTTTTATCATCCCAAATTAGCTCAGCTTCAAAACCATCCATCAGTTTTATTGGATGATCCCAAATACCACCCATCTCACCTTTAATGTGCCAGCCAAGTTCTGGGAAGGTGCCATCTTGATGACCCACCAGATAAACCCGATCACCAGCCGTTATGAAAGGAGAATTCAAGTAATTGCTTTTACCTGTGATTGATGGTGTTTCGTCAACTAAACTTCTAAAGTCAGTTTTTTCTGGCTGACTGCACGCGAGGAAGAGAAGTACAAAAAGAAATGGCAATCGATTCATGGTTCAATATACTGCTATGTTTGAAATTACCGGACAGGCTTTAGAATTGGTAATGGTGACTCTCACTTTATCAGATTCAATCGGGTCAAGTTTTATAATTCGTTTGTAGCCAATAGTTGTTGCTCCTGCAGTTTTTATCCAACTGTTGTTTTGATTGACTTCTATTGTAAAGGATTTTACCCGTTGACCAAGTCTAATATCTTCTTGAAGAACGATGTACTTTATTGTTTTAGTTTCTCCAAGATTAATCTCAATGCTTCCCGTCAAGATTTCATCATCAGTGCTCCAATAAGAATTAGGATTATTATCATTAACATTTGATGGAGTATACTGTTTGTTGTTTCCGCGAAAGGAACTGGCAGATACTTTTTTATTCAAAGCCAGATCAGTTTTAAATTCAGTGTCTAATAATTCGTGAAAGCCTTGTAATGAAGCAACATCATTTTCATGGACCAACCCGCGCCTGTCAGGGGGAATATTAAGTAGCAGGGTAGAACCTCTTCCCACGGAAGTGAGATAAATATCAAAAAGTTGCTCGGGGGTTTTTACCAAGCTGTCTTCCTCGGCATGATAGAACCAACCTTTGCGAATCGATACATCTACTTCTGCAGGAATCCAATGAGTTCCATTTTCGGCACCTTCATTTAATAATTTTTCAATCCCAGCCTTACCAGCATATAATGTATCAGGTGTAATGGTATTCCAATTGGTTTCCCCTGCAATGCCACGTTCGTTGCCTACCCAACGAACACCTGGTCCGGCATCACTAAAAAATATAACATTTGGTTCCATGTCGCGCACGAGTTTTAGAGTGGTGGGCCATTCGTAATAGGTGGATCCTTTAATACTTCGCTTTTCACGTTTACCACCATAATAACCATCGCCACCATTGGCGCCATCAAACCACATTTCAAACACGGGTCCATAGGTTGTAAATAATTCGGTTAACTGATTGCGATAATAGTCCAGATATGCTGGTGTTCCATAGTCGGCATGGTTGCGATCCCACGGAGATAAGTATACTCCAAATTTCAATTCATATTTTTTACAGGCGCGCATTACATCACGCACTACATCACCTTCACCATTTTTCCACGGACTATTTTTTATGGAGTGTTCGGTGTATTTACTGGGCCATAAACAAAATCCATCGTGATGTTTGCAGGTGAGGATAACGCCTTTGAATCCAGTTTCTTTAAATGTTCGTACCCATTGATCGGCATCGTATTCTGTTGGATTGAAGATAGCCGGACTCTCATCTCCATAGCCCCATTCTTTTCCGGTAAAGGTATTGGTGGTAAAATGCACAAAAGCATTCATTTCCATTTCGTGCCAGGCTAATTGACTTTCGCTCGGTAATAGGAGGAGCGGAGCAGGCGGCTTTACTTCACGAGTTGAACATGCTGCAATAAGAAAAATCAAAAGGAGATAACTATTCTTCATATAACTTAATTTTTCAAATTATTTAATTGACTTAGTGCTTCCGTGATAGTTGATACCGGAAGTTGACACGTTTTATTCTGACAAACATAAATCAGAGTTTTATTATTTTTTGGTTCACGACCTTGTAAAAGCGCCAGTTCACTTTTTTTATCACTCCCAATGGTTACTGAAAACGGAAGATAGTGCGAGTGAATTTCTTCTCTTAATTCATCAGCCTTATCTCCGGAGATGACAATCTCTGCAGGTGTGTTTATCATTTCAGAAAATAATATCGCCCAATGACACATATAACCAGGTTCGGAGGTAATGAGTTCTGAAAGTTTGGATACCATATCTGTAGCCTGCTGCTTCCAATCTTCGCGATCTAAAATTGCTGCCAACGTAAATAGATTGCGCGCCATTACAGAATTTGAACTGGGAATTACATTGTCAAAAATTTCCTTCTTGCGAGCTATAAGAGATTCGGCTGTGTTGGATGCAAAATGAAAATAGCCTTCAGCATCATCATAGAAATGTTGTTGAACATAATTACACCAGTGAGTTGCTTTCGATAGCCAGTCCTCATTAAAAGTTACTTGATATAGACTAGTGTAAGCTTGAATGAGAAATGCATAGTCTTCCAAAAAACCTTCTGTTTCGGAATGTTTGTTTTTAAATGCTCGAAATACTTTTCCTTCCGCAATGAGATTATTCTCGATAAATGAAATTGCGTCTTGAGCGAGCGTTAGGAAATGTTGATTCTGAAAAGTTTTATATGCATCAATCAACCCTTGGATGGTCATTGCATTCCAACCAGTAAGAATTTTATCATCCAAACCCGGTCGAATTCGTTTGGCTCGTTCGGAAAGTAATTTTTGTTTTTGTTCAACAATCTCCTTTGGTTCGGTTGGTTCTTGCGTGTTCGGATCTTTTCGTAAGATATTTCGTCCATGCTCCCAATTACCTTCTTCTGTTGATTGATAATAAGAAAGAAAGGCAGGAGCTGATTCGTCAAATACTTGCTTGATTTCTTCGGCAGTCCAGGTGTAGAATTTTCCTTCAACCCCTTCGCTATCGGCATCTAATGCAGAATAATATGCTCCTTCCGGATGTCTCATTTCATTTGTTAGCCAATCTACCGTTTGATAAACAACGGCTTTAAATAATGTGTCTTTGGTAATAGCATATGCTTCTGAATAAAGTGAAAGCAACTGCCCATTGTCATACAACATTTTCTCGAAGTGGGGTGCGAACCATTCTGCATCGACTGAGTAACGCGAAAAGCCACCTGCTAATTGATCGTAGATTCCACCAAAAGCCATTTGCTTCAATGTGTGAGTAACCATGTGCAGCGATTCTTTATCATTGTTCATTGCATGGTACCTCAACAGGAAGAGCCAGATAGAAGGCATTACAAACTTGGGAGCCTTTTCAATGCCGCCCCATGTTTTATCGAACCTGGATTCTAAAATTTTGAACATACTATCCAGACTTTCTTTTTTTAGAGATGATTCAGTGCCTTTGGCAAAACGTTGCAAATCACTGGTTTGTAAATGTTCACGTAAGGAAGTTGCTGATTGATCAATCTCAATTCGCTTTTCGCGGAAAGCCTGGTCGATTTGAAGTAAAAGTTGTGACCAGTTTTTTGGCGGAAAGTACGTGCCTCCAAAAAATGGCTTTTGATCGGGAGTTAAAAAGACGTTCAATGGCCAGCCACCATTTTGTTGCATAGCTTGAACAGCTTCCATATATACCTGATCAATGTCGGGTCTTTCCTCGCGATCGACCTTGATACACACAAAGTGTTCATTCATGATTTTTGCGATGGTATCATTCTCAAATGATTCGCGCTCCATCACATGGCACCAATGGCAGGAGGAATAACCGATGCTTACTAAAATGGGTTTGTCTTCTTTAACCGCTTTCGTTAAGGCTTCAGTACCCCATTCAAACCAATCAACCGGATTGTGCGAATGTTGCAATAAATAGGGTGAGGTTGATTTAGCAAGACGGTTAGGCATTCGGAAGAATTTGAGATTGAACGAATTTGATTTCTTCTTTTACTGAGACTTCCTTTATTGAATTCAGTTTCTGAAGTAAATTTTTTAAGAAATTTTGATGGGCGAGAGAATCAGGATGGTAAGGTTTATGTTCTAATGCTTGTTTTATAGAAGACCATTTTTCAATAAAGGTTTTTACTTCCGAAGTAAGATATTGATCACTAAACTTTTGACTGATGTATTCAACAGCTTCTTGAGAAGGGTGTATCATATCGCGATCATAAAATCGATAGTCACGTAAGTCATCCATCATAATTTCGAAGGATGGAAAATATTCAACTTCCTGATATTGATTAGCTAATTGATTACATGCCAATCGCAAGCATGCTTTACTCACACTGTTCAATTGAATTGTTTCCTTAAGATGCCGTACCGGACTCACCGTAAGGATCACTCGAATATTCTTGTTTAAATCTTTTATAACAGAATAGAACTCATTAAACGATTGAATTATTTCTTCAACAGTCAAAAGTCGTTTGTTAAATTCGGATGCAGGTACTTTATGACAATTAGCAACAATCTTGTTTTGGTCTTTGTGAGTATAAACCCAGGCTGTACCATATGTAATCATCAATACGTTGGTTTGAGACAGATAGTCTTTAACAATAGCTTGCTGACTGTGAATTGAATTGATTAACTCTTCTTTATTATCAGAAGACCACTGGGAATGGTAATCGAAATGATGCCAGACTTGTTGTTCAGTGAGAAGTTGAGAGTCAACTTCATTACTGATTGAGTCGATTAAATTTTTATGAATTGAGATCGGGTTATAATTTGTACCAAATGGATTTACAAGCACCTCGAACTTGTTATTCAGCAGCCAGTTGCCCAATTGGTCGGCAAAACAAGAGCCCGTTGTCAGTATCGGGTCATTTAATGCAATCGAATTGCCTTGCGCACATGTAATTTCAGTTCGGAAAGAATTGCCGTTCATCGCTATAATTGAATACTTTTGAAGTCGAGAAATTTTAAGGAAAGATACAAGTTGATCTGCCCGCCACCCACTTTCAGAACCTTTTTATGAATAGTAACATTACCCGCCTCGCAAAAATTGCTTCGAAAAAGTCCAGATTAATTATTGGGTTGATGTCAGGCACTTCGCTGGATGGTTTGGATGTTGCGTTGTGTCAGATTTCAGGTAGTGGAAAATCTACCATAGTGAATCAATTAAAATTTAAAACGTGGGTATATCCGCCACAGCTTAAAGCTAGAATACTTCAGGTTTTCGCGAAGGAGACAATTGAATTTCAAGTCTTGTGTGAATTGAATGCCGCCATCGGGACCTTACATGGAAAGTTAGTTTTAAAATCGTTAGATGAATGGAAGTTAAAACCATCCCAAATTGATTTAGTGGCCTCGCACGGACAAACTGTGTTTCATGCTCCAATATTTTTATATCCCCACGCAAAAGTGAATTCCACATTTCAAATAGGGGATGGTGATCACCTGGCATCGGTAACAGGAATTACAACCTTAAGTGATTTCAGACAGAAACATCTTGCTAAGGGTGGGGAAGGTGCACCACTTGCTGTGTATGGTGATTATCTTTTGTTTTCAAAAGTGGGCGAAGATCGAATTATGCTGAATGCCGGTGGAATCGGAAACTTTACCTACTTGCCGGCATCCGGTAAAGCAACCGAAGTTTTTGTGACCGATACAGGACCAGCAAATACATTGATTGATCAGGTAATAAGAAAGCATAGGCCAACTTTATCTTTTGATAAAGATGCGAGGTTAGCGAAGAACGGTATTGTTAACTCAAAACTCCTTAAAGTATTTAAAGCAAACTCTTTTTTCAAGAAGTCCTTTCCAAAGACTATTGGTCCAGAGTTATTTAATTTAGAATATGTTGCCCGGGCTCAAAGAGAGTCGAAGACTGAAAAGATTTCATTGGAAGATTTACTTGCGACCCTAACCAGGTTGAGTTCAGAGACTATGGCCGAGGCCATTCAAAAAGTTATAACGACTAAGAAAACATTTAAACTGTATATGAGCGGAGGTGGAGTACACAATCCATTGATGATCGATGGCCTTAAAGAATTGTTGCCAAATGTCTCGTTTCATAAAATGATTGAACTAGGAATTTCGGGCGATGCAAAAGAGGCAATCCTGTTTGCTGTACTGGCAAATGAAACCGTAGCAGGAGGTAGAGTAAATTTTGGGGAACGATCTAAAGTTCCTTCTGTATCGATGGGGAAAATTTCGTTTTCTGACTGAAAAAATAAAATCTTGAGTAATCGATGAATTCAAAATTTGAAAATGTAACGGAGCAACCTTCAACCTATCGGCATCTTGAAAAGATGACAGTAAATGAAGTGTTAAGAAATATTAATTCCGAAGATAAATCCGTTCCGCTCGCCATAGAAAAAGTAATCCCCAGCATTGAGAAATTAGTTCAGGCTGCAGCAGATAAAATGCTTACAGGTGGTCGACTCTTTTATATTGGTGCTGGCACGAGTGGGCGATTGGGAGTTGTTGATGCGAGCGAGTGTCCACCAACCTATGGCGTGCCCTATGGCTTGGTGATCGGAGTGATAGCTGGCGGAGCGAAGGCGATCACCCAAGCGGTTGAGTTTGCAGAAGATAGTCCTGAGCGTGGATGGCTCGATTTATTAGCGCATGAGATAAGTCCTAAGGATTTTGTCGTTGGGGTTGCGGCCAGCGGAAAGACCCCCTATGTTCTTGGAGCTATAAAAGCCTGTAAAGAGAATGGCATCCTTACAGGAAGTATTTCGTGCAATCCTAATTCTCCTATCAGTGTTTCAGATTTTCCTATTGAAGTGGTGGTGGGGCCGGAGTTTGTAACCGGAAGTACCCGCATGAAAAGTGGAACAGCTCAAAAATTAGTGTTGAATATGATCTCTACTGCAATCATGATTCAGTTGGGCAGGGTCGAGGACAATAAAATGGTAAACATGCAGCTCACGAATGATAAACTGGTGGATCGGGGAGTGAAAATGGTGATGGAAAATGCTGGTATTTCAGACTATGAAATTGCTAAAAGTCTACTTCTCAAACATGGTTCCGTTAAGAATGCTGTGCTTGCCTATTCGAAAAATTAAAAGGCCCATCATTTAGAATGATCTTCAACAGTCGTTATTTTTGAAATCTACCTATTCAATCTTCATATGAGTCAATTATCAGTAACTGAACAGATTCCCACCAAAATTTTCAACACTTCCGAGCAAGCTTCAATTTTTGTAGCCAATGAGATTGCGACTCTTATTAAAAAGAAACAATCAGAAGGAAAAGTTTGTGTTTTAGGCTTAGCAACTGGTTCAACACCAACGCGGGTTTATTCTGAATTAGTGAGTTTGCATAAGAAGGGACTTAGTTTCAAAAATGTAATCACGTTCAATCTCGATGAGTATTATCCAATTGAACCGGATTCGTTGCAGAGCTATGTGCGGTTCATGAATGAACACCTATTCAATTACATTGATATCCCAAAGGAAAATATAAACATACCTGATGGTACGTTACCGAAAGATCAGGTAGCTGAATTCTGTAAAAGTTATGATGCAAAGATTGATGAGTTAGGTGGAATTGACTTACAGATTTTAGGTATTGGTCGCACGGGTCACATCGGGTTCAACGAACCAGGTTCTTCGGAGAAATCTCCTACGCGGATGATTACGTTGGATCAGGTTACTCGCATCGATGCAGCCAGTGATTTTTTTGGGGATGAGAACGTTCCCAAGAAAGCGATTACAATGGGTGTGGGTTCAATCTTAAAATCCAAGCGCATCATTATGATGGCTTGGGGTGAAGGCAAAGGCCCAATCGTTCAAAAAGCGGTGGAAGGTCCAGTTACGGATCAGATTCCATCAACATTTTTGCAAAAGCATAACAACACGCATGTTATTTTAGATGATGCTGCTTCTTCCAAACTTACCAGAATTAAAACTCCATGGCTAGTTGATAGTTGCGAGTGGAATGAAAAGCTAATTCAAAAAGCAGTGGTGTGGTTGGGTCTACAACTCCAGAAGCCAGTTCTTAAACTCACCAACCTTGATTACATGGAACATGGTATGGGTGATATTATCACAGAGTATGGTTCGGCTTATCAGGTTAATATAAAAATATTCAATACCCTTCAACATACCATTACTGGTTGGCCGGGAGGTAAACCCAATGCTGATGATACCTATCGTCCTGAGCGGGCGAAACCTTTTCCGAAACGAGCCATTATATTTAGTCCGCACCCCGATGATGATGTGATTTCGATGGGAGGAACATTCATTCGCTTGGTTGATCATGGACATGAAGTGCATGTAGCTTACCAAACTTCAGGAAACATTGCCGTCTTTGATGATGATGCAATTCGCTTCGCAGATTTTGTGCGCGACTTCAATCAATCTTTTGGATTGAGTAAAAGTGATGGTGAAAAATTCTATGATAAAATTGTAAAAGACATTCGCGATAAGAAACCTGGTCAGGTGGATAGCGCGGAAGTGATGCGCATAAAAGGAATGATCCGCAGGGGTGAGGCGAAAGCAGGTTGCCGCTATGTTGGTATACCAGATTCGCAGGCACACTTCTTGGATATGCCATTTTATGAAACCGGTACGGTAAAGAAGAAACCATTGGGTGAAAACGATATTCAAATCATTGTCGACTTAATTGAGAAAATAAAGCCGCATCAGATTTATGCGGCCGGAGATTTATCCGATCCGCATGGGACACATCGTGTTTGCTTGGCTGCTATTTATCAGGCAGTGGATAGACTTAAACACAAAGACTATATGAAGGACTGTTATGTGTGGCTCTATAGAGGCGCATGGCAGGAGTGGGATATTGATCAGATCGAAATGGCAGTACCACTAAGTCCTGATGAGTTAATGCGTAAGCGCAGAGCGGTGTTTAAGCATCAGTCACAAAAAGATAGCGCTGTATTTCCGGGCAGCGATAAGCGCGAGTTCTGGGTGCGGGCAGAGGATCGCAATCATGCCACAGCAGAAGCGTATAACTTATTAGGTCTTGCTGAGTATGAAGCGATGGAAGCCTTTGTTCGATATCATTTTTAATGATTGATTCTGGATGCTTGATACTTGATTCTTGAGAGTATCCAGTATCTTGCGTCTAGTATCCAACATCATTAATCAAACGCAATGTCTCTTCATTTTGTATCCTGGAACGTAAACGGTATTAGAGCTATCATAAAGAAAGAATTTGTTGCCAACGTGCGAGCCATGGCGCCAGATGTAATGGGGTTGCAAGAAACAAAGGCTGCAAAAGAAGAAACATTATCTGCCCTTGAATTACTTCCTGAATATAAAGTCTACGCCAATTCATCAAAGGCTCGTAAAGGTTATTCAGGTACTGCCATCCTAACCAAAATTGAACCTATCGATGTTACTTATGATATGGGTATTGATGTGCATGATCAGGAAGGACGTGTGATTACTGCAGAATTTCCAGAGTATTTTTTCATTACCGTCTATACGCCTAATTCAGGCGAAGGCTTAGCGCGATTGGATTATCGCCAAACGTGGAATGATGCCTTTCGCGAATATGTGCTTTGGTTGAATAGAAGGAAGCCCGTGATTGTTTGTGGTGATTTTAATGTGGCCCATAAACCTATTGACCTTGCGCATCCAAAAGCGAATTATAATAAGTCGGCAGGGTATACACAGCAAGAGATTGATGGTTTTGATAAATTTTTAAGTGCCGGATATACTGATACGTTTCGTTATTTCTATCCGGAGGAAGTAAAATACTCGTATTGGAATTTTGTTACCAACGGCCGGGCAAAAAATGTGGGGTGGCGCATCGATCATTTTTTAGTGCCTGAAAAAATAATGACTAACGTGAAAGATGCCATGATCTACAACGAGTATCATGGAAGTGATCATTGCCCGGTAGCGCTGAAGATTGATTTACCTTAATCTATCGTGTCTGGCCTGACAAATACCTGGAAGTCTGCGCTAAGCGACAAAAAATTTGTTCTACAATTCAGTGTTATCATTGTTACACTTGTGATTGTGATCTCGTTTTTGCCTTGGTATTTTCAATCTGTTATTGGTCCTAAACCGGGTATTTATATTAATGATCCAATACTTGCCTTAGTTACACCCATTGATTTTACCTGGGCGATCTTTTTACTTATTTATTCCGTCTTATTTATTGTTCTGTTTAATTCAATTAAACAACCTTTTACATTGTTGTTAGCCTTAAAATGTTATTTATCAATAACGATTTTGCGCGTTATCTCAATGTATGTGGTTACGCTTGAACCTCCCAGTGGGATGATTGTTCTCATCGATCCATTTATAGATAAGATTGCGTATGGAGGAGCACCTTTTACCAAGGACCTGTTTTTCTCAGGGCATGTTTCCACTGTTATGTTGCTGGGGTTGGTGGAACAAAGGTCGGTAGTAAGAAAACTAATCTTTTCAATTACGGCAATTCTCGCGATCTTAATTCTTATTCAGCGCGTCCACTATACGTTAGATGTAGTTGCGGCTGTATTAATTACCTATGCGGTTTTTAGAGGTATTAATGGCAGAGCTAAATAGCTGAATTACGGCCAATCTGAGGTTTATTCAATTCGGAAATTTGAGATCATCCCGAATGGCTTTAGAAAACTTAATCTGTGGTTTTTTTTGTAACTTTTATTAAGATATTATTACTTAATGGTAAAATTGCTGTTATGTTAGAGAGGTCAGAGGACAGAAATTTAGAGATAACCTATAATACTGCGCAAGTATACACGCCAAAACCATTTAATTACCCATTATTTGAACTTGGCGATACCTTAACATTTGAGCAAAAGAGCTTCTTTGAGACTAATGGATTTATCCATTTCCGACCGTTTATTTCCAAGGAAATGGTTTCTCAAATCATTCAGGAATCAGAACGGGTTCAACAAGAGTGGATTGGTAAAAATGTTAAACTGGTTAATGGTGTTCCGGTTAAATATGGTTTTGATATCAATCAGGAAAAGATTGTTCAGCGGTTTGCTTTTTTTAACCATCATAGTCCCTTAGTTGCCGAATTTTTAAGAGATAAACGCTTTCAAATATTGCTTGAATTAGTCGGTACACCAGATTGCAGGATGGGAATTAATGAAAAAGATGGATTGGTCTTTAATCATTATATCAATACAAAAAATAGTAACTATTCACAATTAGGATGGCATACAGACTCGTTGCGAGATGTATTTTATGGTCAACGAATAATGCCTATGTTGAACGTGGGTGTGCATCTGGATCGCTCATACACAGATAATGGCGGGTTGAGATTGCTACCTGGCACGCATAACAAAGGGATTAAGACGATCCTTTTTCACAAAATGTATTTCGATAATAAACCGGATCCTAACGAGGTTGGTTTGAATGTTGAGCCAGGAGACCTTACCGTACACGATGGAAGGTTGTGGCATCGTGTGGCTCAGTCTCCTTACGAAGGCGAGAAGAGCAGAAGAAGGGTGATGTATATTCCAATCATTGCCGGAAAAGTGATGGAGAAAAATGGAGCCAGTAAACCTAGGTTGTACCAAAGGTTTATGACCCTTACTAATAAGTAAACTGAACGGATGAATGACTTTGCGTTAATAACCGGTGCCAGCGGTGGTATCGGTTATTATTTTGCTCATGAGCTTGCTAAGAGAAAGCATAACTTAATTCTCATTGCTCGTTCTGAAGATAAATTACAAAAACTGGCCAATGAGCTAAGGGAGAAGTATTCAATTTCTTGTAATTATCTTTCGGTCGACTTATCACAACCAAATGCTGCTACACAAGTAGCGAGTTGGTGCAAGAACAATCATTATGAAATAGATATCCTAATCAATAATGCGGGGTATGGCCTTTTTGGATCTTTCGAAAATCAAGATTTAAAAGAAGTAACAAATATGTTGCAACTGAATATGAACACGATGGTTGAGTTATGTCATGTTTTTATACCTCAGCTAAAATCAAAGCCAAAAGGGTATATATTAAATGTAGCAAGTACAGCCTCATATCAAGCAGTGCCTACATTGGCTTCCTACGCAGCGAGCAAAGCTTTTGTGGTTTTGTTTACGCGTGGGCTTCGTTATGAATTGAAAGGCACCAATCTATCGGTGAGTTGCTTTAGTCCGGGCACAACATCTACTAATTTTATGGATAGGGCTGGGATGCAAAACTTAAAAGAGCGTGCTGAGAAATTTGCCATGAGCCCTGAAAGTGTTGCAAAAATTGGAATAGAAGGAATGCTTAAAGGTAAGGCAGAGATTATTCCTGGTTTTGTCAACTGGTTTTCAGCTAAGCTTACAGGCTTTGTTCCTAAAGCGTTGACCGAGAAGATTGCGGCCTCACTTTACGAGTGATAACTATAACTTCCTAAATTATATTTGCGTAGAATCCTAAGCCACCCGCTCAATTTGAGCACCTAACTTCTTCAATCGGGCTTCAATGTCCTGATAACCCCGATCAATTTGTTCTACGTTGGAGATTTCGCTTTCACCTGACGCAGAAAGTGCTGCGATTAATAGTGCAACACCCGCGCGAATATCAGGAGAAGACATTTTGATTCCACGTAATGGGTTTTTTCTATCCAACCCAATTACGGTAGCACGGTGTGGATCGTTCAAAATAATCTGTGCTCCCATGTCAATCAGCTTATCGACAAAGAACAACCGACTTTCAAACATTTTTTGATGAATGAGTACGGTTCCTTTTGCTTGAATAGCAACCACCAACACAATGCTTATTAGGTCAGGTGTGAAACCTGGCCACGGAGAATCAGCTATGGTAAGAATTGAACCATCGATAAACGTTTCGATTTCATAACGCTCTTGTGCAGGCACATAAATATCATCGCCCCGAAATTCCATTTTGATGCCAAGCCTTCTGAATATCTCAGGGATAATGCCTAACATTGAAATCCGACAATCCTTAATCGTTATTTCCGATTGTGTCATGGCGGCTAATCCGATGAAGCTACCAATCTCAATCATATCAGGCAGGATGGTATGTTCTGTTCCGCCAAGTTTCTCTACACCCTCAATGATTAACAAGTTTGAACCAATGCCACTGATTTTTGCACCCATGCGATTGAGCATAGCACACAATTGTTGCAGATAAGGTTCACAAGCAGCGTTGTATATGGTGGTTACTCCCTTAGCAAGTACTGCGGCCATTAAAATGTTTGCTGTGCCAGTAACGGAAGCTTCATCCAACAGCATGTAGCTGCCTTTCAAATGCGAGGCATCAATATGAAAAAGGTTGTCCTCCGCTTCGTATTTGAATTTGGCTCCTAAATTTTGGAATCCAATAAAGTGGGTATCTAATTTTCTGCGGCCAATTTTATCGCCACCTGGTTTAGGAATGCTGGCCTTTCCAAAGCGAGCTAAGATTGGCCCTAGCAACATCACAGATCCGCGCAAAGCAGAAGCTTTCGTTTTGTATTCGGCTGTTTCTAAAAATTTGGTATCGATGGTTTTTGCCGTAAAGCGATACGAACCAACTCCTAACTTTTCAACTTCACATCCTAAATCACCAATCAGGTCGATCAGTTTATTTACATCTACAATGTTTGGGATGTTGTGAATGGTAACCGGTTCTGCGGTAAGCAACGGTGCACACAGAACCTGAAGCGCTTCATTTTTTGCTCCTTGCGGAATGATCTCACCCTTTAGTTTAAGACCTCCTTTTATTTTGAAGGAACTCATTGATCTCTTCTGCGGTGTTGATGACGGTTTTTCTTGAACGGACGATTGCTCCGTTGATTTCTATTTTCGCCACGCTCACCTCCTTGTTGGCGGTTGTTATTGTTGTTTGCTTTGCGCGGTTCTCTGTATAGTTTTTCGAAAAGATTTTCCTCCCTTACTTTATCTAAACTCAAGGTTAATTTTCCTTGAGAAAGAATGCCAATATCTTTTACAATAACTGAATCATCTAAATTCTCTTTGTTCCATGCACCAAAGAATGTCTTCATCAGTTTGCCAATGTAAATGGCGGCTTCTTCGCGTTCTTTAGGATCTTCTTTTTTTACAGCTTCTTTTACAAGGCGCTCAATATTTTTTCCATAATGGCGAAAGCGAACATTGTTTTGAGGATACTCCATCTTGCGCGGCTTCTTGAAAAGGATCGTGCGATCAGGAGTAGTGAAAGGATTATCTACATCTAAGTTGAAGTCAGCCATGATGTAAAGATCATCCCACATACGCTGTGGATTTTCCTGAGCTTCTTTGGCTACGGGGGCAAGTTGTTTAATCAGTTCGATTAATGTGGTAGCTAATTCTGTGCGTTTATTCTTATCGGGAACGGTGCGGATGTAGTTCACTAATTTTTGAACGTTTCTTCCGTACTCTTTCAGGATGATGCCTTCACGTGAAGTATTGTATTCGCCTATCATTTCTAGTTTTGGTGTATTTTCAATTTAGCAAAGCTAAGTAATAAGGTCTTCTCGCCAAAATCAGCAAAATTGATCTTTGCCTTGCGTTCTGAGCCTACTTCCTCCATTTTTAGTACGGTTCCGTACCCAAATTTTGGATGCTCCACCTTCATGCCTTCTTTTAAGCCAGAGGTATCGCTTGGCGCGAAATCAGCGGCCGGTTTGTAGGCGGTTGCTTTAACAGCTGGTTGGGTGCGCACCACCGTTTTCTTCATGCCGCTGACGAAGCTCTTGGCAAAATTTGGATTGGGTGCCATGGACTCAACACCACCAAACTTGGTACTCACTTTAATGTATTGATCATGAATGTCGTCCAGAAAACGACTCGGTTCACAATTTTTCAATCGTCCAAAACGGTAACGTGTTTTGGCATAGGAAAGAAAAAGTTTCGTTTGCGCTCGGGTAATAGCAACATAAAATAATCTTCGTTCTTCTTCTAATTCTGAGCGGCTGCTCAACATCAATTGCGAAGGAAAAAGATCTTCCTCCATCCCTGCGATGTAAACATTCTTAAACTCCAATCCCTTGGCCATGTGAATGGTCATCAAGGTTACCACCTCAGGATCATTGTCTTTACCTTCATCCTGACTAGTGTTTAATGATACTTCCTGCAGGAATGCCCCTAAACTTTTGTCTTCCTTTTCGGGATTATCCACATATTCTTTAATCGCATTCAAAAGTTCTTGAACGTTTTCATAGCGGCTTAATCCTTCTACCGTTTTGTCTTCATACAGTTCTTTCAATAAACCCGATGACTTTGCTATTTCAGACGCTGCTTCATACGCATCCTTGTTTTGAATCTCAATACCAAATCGTTTGATCTTGGTAACGAAATCATCAATCCTGCCCACCACATTACCACCTAAAAAGGAAGAAGCATTTTGAAGTACATCCCAAATAGACATGGTGTGATCATTGGCTGCAACAATTATTTTGTCAATCGTTGTATCACCAATGCCGCGCTTGGGCAGATTAATAATTCTGATGAAAGAAGCTTCGTCTTGCTGATTCAGGGAATATCTTAAATAGGCGAGTGTGTCTTTTATTTCCTTACGTTGATAGAAAGAGAGCCCGCCTACTATTTTGTACTTGATATTCATCCGCCTGAGCGCCTCTTCAATGGCACGTGACTGGCTATTCGTTCGATACAAAACTACGAAGTCACTAAACTTATAATGGTGTTGCATCTTCTCTTCAAAAATGGAAGTTGCCACCAACTTACCTTCTTCATTATCAGTTTCTGCTTTGATCAATTCAATCAGATTTCCTTCTTCATTGCTGGTCCAGACTTTTTTAGGAAGTTGTGCTTTATTTTTTGCAATGACAGAATTGGCCGCCTCAACAATAGTTTGAGTAGAGCGATAGTTTTGTTCCAGCTTTATGATGCGTAGATCAGGATAATCTTTTTCGAAGTTGAGAATGTTTGAAATATCTGCCCCGCGAAAGGCATAGATACTTTGGGCATCATCACCCACTACACAAATGTTTTGCTGCACAGCAGCTAACTTTCTAATGATAAAATACTGGCAAAGGTTAGTGTCCTGAAACTCATCTACCAACACATATTGAAACCGATGCTGATATTTATTTAAAACATGGAGATGTTCTTTGAATAACCGATCCGTATTGAAAAGCAGGTCGTCAAAATCCATCGCCCCTGACTTGAAACATCGAAGTGAGTAGGCTTTATAAATATTACCAATCTCAGGCCGCATGTTGGCTGTGTCATCAGCAATAAAAATTGGGTTAGACAAATAATCCTGCCACGAGATGAGTCTGTTCTTAGCGGACGAGATACGGTTATAAACTGTGTTTACCTTATACTGCGTGTCATCCAATCCCATCTCCTTAATCACGCTTCTTAGCAGTGATTTGGTGTCATCGGTATCGTAAATCGTAAAGTTATTAGGGTAACCCAAATGATGTGCTTCTGCTCTTAAAATACGGGCAAACACTGCGTGGAAGGTACCCATCCAAAGGTTTTTCGCATCACTGCCCACCATGGCTTCCAGTCGATGCCGCATCTCTTTGGCAGCCTTGTTTGTGAAGGTAAGCGCCAGAATATTGAAAGGATCAATTTGCTTGCTTTGGATCAGGTGAGCTATGCGAAGGGTAAGCACCCTGGTCTTACCGGAACCTGCTCCCGCTATAATCATGCAAGGCCCCTCTGTATTAATCACACCCTCCCGCTGCGGTTCGTTCAGGCTCTCTAAATAATCACTCATAAATCATTGCAATATAGGCAGCTATCAGGAATGCCGAAAGATGTTGTGAGCTGTCTCCTCTTACAAATTTTATTATCTTAAATTATTCATTCACACAATGTATTGATGACCTTGATTTCTATTGAGTTATGAGTTGATAGTTTAGTTGCTTAAAAACTATTAACTTCAAATTAAGATTTTTATAAAATTCACGTGTAATTTTGACAAACAATAAAGGTGAGTTTTACTTCATCCCCACAAATCTTCCCTGACGATGGCTTTAGTGTAACAGCCGCTGAGCCCTGGATCAAAGCCAAGACTTCAATCATTCAGCAATATGTGAGTTCTTTTGCAGGCACCTTAGCGGGAAGGGTTGATGATATTGTTTTTATCGATCTATTTGCTGGCAATGGAATATACTCGTTAGGTGCCCGAAAAGAATTGTTTGCGGCACCTTCGTTGATGACCTTATCCCAGCAAGTGAATATCACAAAATTTATTTTTTGCGAGAAAGAAGCTGAGCAGTTGAGCACGTTAAAAATTCGGGTGAATAAAAACTTTAAAGGAAGAAATGTTTTGTTGCTTGATGGTAGTCCTGGAGAAGTGATCTCAAAGTTTACCCATTACGTGCCGCGAAGCAAAGGCTCTTATAAGGCTGCTGTGTTTTGTCTGTGCGACTCGTTCTCATTCGATCTTCATTTCGATACAATTATTCAATTGGCGGATCAGGGGTTTAATTTCCTCATTCCATTTGCGTTTGCTTTAAATGACAGGCTTAATTATAGATTTTACCTAAAGGAAAACAGAGTAAAATTAGCCTCCTTTCTCGCAGGCGAAGGTGATGTGAAAAGATTGGAGAAAGGATTGGAAAGCAATCACCAGTTTTACAAGCGGTTAGTTCAAATCTACCAAAGCAATATGCTTGCATTAGGCTATAATCTTTCTGTGTCTACGCATAAAGCTGATTCAGGTCTGATGGAATTGCCCGCTTATCAAATCGGATTTTTCTCAAAGCAAATTTCAACTAAAACTATTCAGCATGATGTGGAAGCCACACGCCATCAACAGTTTGAGTTGTTTCAATAGAAGGTATTAAACAATTAATTATAGATGATAAAGGTAGGTGAGATTTTAGTTTCGGATGATGTGAGGGATGTTGAGTTTGTTTGCAACCTCGAGAAATGCAAAGGGGCTTGTTGTGTGGAGGGTGATTTGGGTGCGCCTTTGGAAGAATCTGAACTCGAAACCATGAAGTCAATTCAAAAAGAGATTAGACCCTACATAACGGAAGCAGGAGCGAAGGCAATTAAAGAACAAGGGGCTTACATTTTAGATGAAGACGGTGATTTCTCTACACCCACCATAGGTGGTAAAGAATGTGCCTATGCGCTTTATGATAAGCAAGGAGTTTTGAAATGTGGAATTGAGCAAGCTTATTTAGATGGTAAGACAGCCTTTCGAAAACCGATTTCATGCCATCTATATCCAATTCGAATAACTACCAATAAGAAGGGGTTTGAGGCTGTCAATTACCATAAGTGGGACATTTGTTCAGCAGCGTGCAAACTTGGTCAATCGTTGGGTGTGCCAGTGTATAAGTTCTTGAAGGATCCACTCATCCGTAAATATGGCGAAGCGTGGTATGGTGAACTTGTTGCTCAAATTGAGGGTAAATAAAAAAGCCCCGATCACTCAGGGCTTTTAAATCTTTGTTATTAATGCTTATTCAGCTACAACACTCACGCTAAGCGTGTGTTTCACTTCTTTGTGAAGATCTAACGTAACTGTATAGGTTCCAAGTTCTTTTGGTTGTTCCTTGAAATGAACTTTCTTGCGATCAACCTCAAAGCCTTTAGCTTTTAGAATCTCAGCAACTTGAACAGCTGTAACAGCTCCAAAAATCTTACCAGACTCGCCTGCTTTCGTTTTAATCTCAACGGTAAGCTCGCCAATTTTAGCAGCCAACCCTTCTGCATCTTGCTTTAGCTTAGCAGCCTTGTGGGCAGCCTGACGAATGTTCTCAGCAATCAATCGCTTGTTTGAATCATTCGCGATGATAGCCACACCAGTAGGAATCAAAAAATTTCTTCCGTAACCCGGCTTAACTTTTACTGTATCATTTTTGTAACCCAAACCTGATACATCTTGCTTTAATATAATTTCCATGTGTATTTCAGGTTAAGATTATTTCAATGAATCTGCCAGGTAAGGAAGAATAGCAACGTGACGTGCGCGTTTTACAGCTTGTGCCACTTTGTTTTGAAACTTCCAGCTGTTACCAGTTAGTCTGCGTGGAAGAATTTTTCCTTGCTCGTTAATAAATTTCAATAAGAAATCAGGATCCTTGTAATCAATATACTTGATTCCGTTTTTCTTGAAGCGGCAGTACTTTGGTTTAATTTCTGCGCGCTTGATGGGTTCGTTCATTAATGTCATGCTGCAACTTCCTCCTTTCTAGTGGTTTGTTTTTTAGTGCGATTGAATTCGCCTTTACGTCTGCGGGCATTGTAAATAACCGCATGTTTGTCAAGCGCAATGGTTAAAAAGCGCATTACCGATTCGTCTCGTCTGAATTCTGTTTCCAGCGTGTTAACAAGGTCGGAGGAGTCAGTCGTAAATTCAAGAAGGTTGTAGAAGCCGGTTGACTTATTTTGAATGGCATATGCCATCTTTTTAAGTCCCCACTTTTCTACATTGATTACCTCAGCTTTAGCTTTGGTTAACAACTTCACGAATTTTTCGACAGTATCCTTTGCCTGGTCTTCAGACAAAACGGGATTTAAAATGAATACCGTCTCGTAATTTTTCATGTACTATTGTTTTTTAAAATGGATTGCAAAAGTAGGCAAACCGTCCAAATTGGCCAAATCCAATCTGAAATAACCTAAAATCCCTGTAAGGGTTATTGTTCGTTTAGGCCCCAATCGTAGTCAATGTGCGAAATTTTGGCCTCAGGCTTGATTTTGATAGCCGAATAGCGGTTTACAAAATCGCGTACAGAACCTCCATTTTTGCTGAAATCCATTGAGTACCACTTAAATATCATACTCAGTTGGGGTTTGTCGGCTGAGATTTTGTTTCGGTAAAGATCAGCCAAAAAAGCCCTTGACTGTTTGTTTAGTTGCTCATCTAGTTTCTTCGGGTCATAAGCCTCGTTTAACAAAATGGGGCACGATTTACTGGCACACACCAGGGCCATGTGGATGCGAGGATCATCAAATAGCTTCCGAAGTTTTCCATGCTCGATGTTGTTGAGATCCATTTTCTCCTTTCCAATAGTTATAAACTTGATATCCCACGGAGTATTAACAAACGGAATTTGAATGCTGCTCCCAATATCTTTTATGCTTTTAATAGGATAGTATTTTGTGATGAGCTTGATGGTAAACGCATTGTAAGCATTAATCCAATACGCCATTTGTTCCTCTTTATTCCAGGTTTTTTCGTCAGGCGGATTTTTGCTTAGCAGGGTTAAGTACTGATTCAACAATACAGTATCTTTAATAAACCCCTTATAGTATACGTTGCCTTCTTTCGAAACGTACTTCTTTAGCAGACCATCAAACAATTCATGGGTAGGTTTGCTTTGCGACCAACCCGAAATGGAACCGAGAAGCAATCCAATCAATAGTATCTTTTTCATATGCTCTAAGCTAAAACATTGTAATCTTACAAATCTCTTTAACTGCACTTTATGTCATCATAATGACACTATTTTTATGCCAGAATGAATTTGTTAACAGAATTCAAGTTAAGTGTAATTATCCCTACCTATTACGAGGAGGCGGGGATTCAACAACTTGTGGCATTTATTACCGAGCATGGTATGGGTGTTTGCGAGATCATAGTTGTTGATGGAGGAAGTAATGATAGGACAATTGAAAAAGCATCTGGCGCTGGAGCGATTGTGTTAAAATCCGATGTTTGTGCACGAGCCAATCAAATGAACTTAGGGGCGAAGGCTGCAACAGGCAATGTGCTCTACTTTGTTCATGCCGATGTTCAGCTTCCGTCTTCATTTGTAGCTGACATAAAGGAATCTATTCAACTTAACTATTCATCAGGTTGTTATCGATATCAATTCGATTCGGATAAGACGATATTAAAGTTAAATGCATACTGTACGCGATTCAGAGGGTTAATGTGCAGGGGTGGCGATCAAACTCTATTTGTAATAAAGCAAGTGTTTGATGAACTGAATGGTTTTAATGAATACTATACTGTGATGGAGGATTTTGATTTTATTATCCGGTTGCGGGAAAAATTTTCTTTTCGAATTATCCCAAAGAATGTGCTGGTTTCGGCCAGAAAATATGACTCGAATAGCTGGTTAAGGGTTCAGATAGTAAATCTAATTGCTTTTATGATGTTTAATTTGAAGGTAAATCCCCTTGAAATAAAAAAAACTTATAGCAAATTGCTGACTTATCGATAAGGAATGGGGTACAACATTAACGGAATTCAACAGATAGGGCTTGGTGTAGAGGACGCGGAGCAGGCCTGGGCTTGGTATCGCAAAGTTTTTGGCATGAATGTGCCTATTTTTCGCGACCACGCAACAGCTGCATTAATGACGCGATACACTGGTGATATTGCTCATCAGCGCTATGCAATATTGGCCATGAACCTTGAAGGTGGAGCAGGATTGGAAATTTGGCAGTATACGAGTCGCGCGCCACAAGCATCTCCAAAAATTGAATTAGGTGATACTGGGGTTTGTGTTGTTAAGATTAAAACCCGTTCGGTTGTGGAGGCTCATAAAAGCATGGTCGCAAAAGGAGTAAACATTGTTAGTGAACCTGTTGTTGCTCCTGATGGAAGAAAACATTTTTTTGCATTTGATCCTTATTCAAATTTGATCGAAGTCATTGAATCGAAAAGCTGGTTTCAAGATAGGAAGCAAAATTTTGGTGGAGTGGCAGGATGTATAATTGGTGTTACCGATATTGATAAAGCTCTTACGCTGTATCGCGATATTCTTGGGTTTAAAGAGGTAGTTTATGATGAGTCCAAGCGGTTTAACGATTTCGAGAAATTGCCCCGAGGTACTCATTCATTTCGTAGAGTTTTGTTAAGGTCATCAGAAATGCGACAAGGTGCATTTGGTAAAATGTTGGGTCAGCATGAAGTTGAGCTAATTCAAGTTGCGGCCGCGCGACCTGAAAAGATCTTTGTAAACCGTTGGTGGGGCGATCAAGGATACATTCATGTATGCTTTGATGTAACTAATATGGACGATCTGTCTAAAGTTTGTGCTCAAAAAGGTTTTGGATTTACGGTTGATAGCCGAGATTCATTTGATATGGGAAAAGCAGCCGGGCATTTTGCATATTGCGAAGACCCAGATGGAACGTTAGTGGAGCTAGTGGAAACTCATAAAATACCAATCATCGAGAAGATAGGCTGGTATCTCAATTTGAAAAACCGAGACGCATCCAAGCCTTTACCAAACTGGATTTTAAAGTTGCTTTCGCTGAATAGTGTGAAAGACTAGCGATTTATTTCACATCAAACTGGGTAGTGCCCATCAGGTATCCATCGGTGTATATTTCAACCAGATAATGACCTGCTGTATATTCCGATCCTTTATCGTAGATGTAGACTAGTTTCTGTCCTGTGTTATCAAACAAAATCTCCTGAGCTGAAGTATAAAATTCTTCTTTGCCATCGAGCATAAAAGTTCCTGAGCCTTTGGTAGTATCAAAAATAGGCTGTCCATTCTCATCAATTATTCGAATAAGAATTTTCTTTCCTTCAATGGGAGCCACTTTGTTTTCGGCAATGTTAAACTCAACCTTAATTTTCTCTAACTGTCTTTTTCTGAACGGGGCGTCTCGCTCTTTTCCTTTAGCTGTTACTGAAACTAATGAAATTTTCTCCGCTTTTAGCTGTGATGCAATAGCAACTTTAGATGCAAGTTCTTCTTTGTTTTTAGTAAGTGTATTGAGGGAATCATTCAATACATTCTGCTTTGTCTTTAAGGTTCTGTTTTCTGAGAAGAGTTCTTTATTTACCGATTGTAGTTTCTCAATTTCATCATCTTTTAACTTAAGCAATTCTTCATATCCTTCCAGTCTGTCTTTCAACTCTTTGATTGCCTTTGTGCTACGACTATTGCTGCGTTTTAGTTCAGCGGTTACTTCGGCCTTGGCCTTTTCTAGTTCTGTTATATCACCGCCCAACTTCTCAATCTCAGCAATCTTTTGATCAAGTTCTAACTTCACGTCATTCAAACGCTGCATAGTAGAAGCCAAGTCTTCCTCAGTACTAACCAACTCTTCCTTTACTTCAACTTTCTCCTGATAATCGAGGTATATTTTTATGCTTTGAACAATCACGATTACTGCAAGAATGCCGATAATAATGCCTGTTTTGCCACTTGTCTTTTTAGGAGCAGGAGTAGGTGCCGGATTTATTGGTTGTGCCATATGATTAAAATTTCAGGCTGTAAAAGTAACTTTTATTGAAGTGATTACCAACGTACTACATCTTCCATACGAAGTGTTGTCGATTAAGAGCCGGATCGAAGAATAGAATGCCGCATCGAAACAAGTCAGCGCTGCCATATACTAATTCATGCCTGCTTAATTCTTTCCAGGCCTTCGTCATTTCTTCTGAGTGATAAATATCATCCATTACAATGATCCCTTTTTGAGCTATTCGTTTCGATAACAAGTTGAAGTATCGAATAGTAGGTTCATACCGATGGTTCGCATCCATCAAAGCGAAATCTATTTTGGCCGGGTTTTGTAGATAATCAGATAGCGTGCTGTCCAGATTACCTTCAATCAGTTTTATGTTTGTGGTTTCAAAATATTCAAAATGGGTAAGGGCAATACTGATTAACTCTTTATTTCCTTCAAACGTGATCACTTTAGATTGTGGTTGCTTTGAAAAGTAGAGCGATGTGATTCCTGCAGATGTACCCAATTCAATTATTGAAGTAGCCTCCATGTAATTGACTAATCGAAATAATAATTCACAAAGAGGGCGAGGGCTAATACTAGTTTCGAATACTTTAGCTAAGGATCTTTTTTCATTTTTGAAATGAGTGGACTGTGCTCCCAAATCTTTCATCTCAATTTCGAGCGTATTCTCCAATAATTTTTTGCGCACATTTTCAATGTCTTCAAAACCTTGAATTTCATTTTTATTTAGAATCACTTTTTCATAAAAATCAAAAAAGTAAGGCGAGTGAATTGAGTGTTCATCCACTACATGCAGCCAATGATTGAGATAGGATTTTATCTTGAAAGAAAGAGCCACACTAATTCAGAAAGTAAAGAGGTAATATTTAAGGAAGGTAATAAGAATCGTTGAAGAACGATTAATTAAGTCGCAAAGGAGCAACCATAGTAAACTCAGGCACTACTACTTCAAACTTAAAGCCATCAACAATGCGTTCCATTTGATACGTGCCAACCATTTTGCCGATACCCGATTTTAAATTACATCCCGAAACATACTGATGAGCTTGACCGGGTTCTAAAACAGGTTGTTGACCCACCACGCCTTCTCCTTCAACTTCGCGCGATTGAAAGCCTGCGTCAAAGATGTTCCAGCGTCTGCGCAACAATTGAATGGTAAACTCACTTTGGTTTTCGATGGTGATGCGATACGTAAACACATAGTGATATTGGCTGGGGCTTGAGTACGAAGGTTGATACTCCGTCTCCACAGTTACCTTAATTCCTTGTGTTATTTCAGCAATCATTCGTTCAAAAATATCATTTTTTTCTATTTTTCAATCTGGTAAGTCAATTCGTTCACCGAAAATTAATTTCATGACCTCTGATGTTAAAATAGCCCCTTCCTGGAAAGAAAAGCTCAAAATCCAGTTTGAGCAACCCTATTTTAACAAATTAATAGATTTTGTGAAGGAAGAATACCGCACCCAAACTGTATATCCGCCCGGCA
Source organism: Cyclobacteriaceae bacterium (assembly GCA_041742535.1). Taxonomy (GTDB): domain Bacteria; phylum Bacteroidota; class Bacteroidia; order Cytophagales; family Cyclobacteriaceae; genus ELB16-189. Next base: position 75,791 of record JBGSIM010000081.1, read on the forward strand.
AAGAAATATTCAGGGCTTTTGATTGTGCCGATTTTAAGGACGTGAAAGTGGTGATTATTGGGCAAGACCCCTACCACGGAATGGGGCAGGCCAACGGACTTTGTTTTTCGGTGCGTGATGGAATTACTATGCCACCTTCTTTAAAAAATATCTTCAAAGAAATTGAGAACGACCTAGGGAAGCCCTTTCCAAAAAGTGGGGATTTGGAACGCTGGGCGAACCAAGGTGTGTTGCTTCTAAATGCAACACTAACTGTTAGAGGTTCTTCACCGGGTTCACACCAAAAAAAAGGATGGGAGGAATTTACAGACGCTGTTATAAGAGTAATTTCTGAAGAGAAGAGCAATGTCGTGTTTTTGCTTTGGGGAGCTTATGCACAAAAGAAAGGGGAGATTATAGATCGCGCAAAGCATCTTGTACTAATGTCAGCACATCCTTCACCGTTCTCAGCCGATCGAGGTTTTTTTGGAAACAAACATTTCAGTAAGACGAATGCTTATCTAAAGAGTAAGGGATTGAAGGAGATTGAATGGTGAGGTTGGATGCAAGATACTTGATCCTGGATACAAGTCTTAGGCTTTACATAAAGTATCCAGAATCCAGTATCTGATTTTATTTCACTAGCTTAAAGAATCTATTCCAGCGAATTTTACTAAAGAAGCTTCCGTGCTTATTAATAGAAAGCCAGATAAAAAATCCTTTGCCTACAATATGATCTTCAGGTACAAAGCCCCAGTAACGCGAGTCAAGTGAGTTATGACGGTTATCGCCCATCATAAAATAATAGTTTTGCTTGAAGGTATATTCAACTACTTCTTTTCCATCGATGAGAAGTTTGTCGCCTTCAATCTTTACGTCCTTGTTTAGGTCGTAATCTTTAATGGTGCGCCCATAAGTATATAGGGTTGAATCATTGATGACAATTTTCATTCCCTCTTTTGGAATGGTTAATGGACCGTAATTGTCACCGTTCCACTGGGTATATTTTGTTCCGGGAAAGATGCGAGCATCAGGTCCTTCATGTGTTCTGTAATCTTCAGACACAGAAGTTATATAAGGCAGAGTTTTTAACTCATCAACTTTAGCCTTCGTAAGAAACATTTGATAAACCACCTTATTGGTTTCTGGTCTACCCTGAAAACTATAATCATCCGGGTCGATATCTAACTTCTCAAGGTTGCGTTCATTGATTTCATCTTTTGATGTCACCAGATAGCTTAATTGCTCCTCAGGAGGATTGGGTTGTGCTTCACCATTAATAAACAATTGGCGATCTTTTAGCTCAAGTACATCGCCAGGAACTGCCACACATCGTTTGATGTAATTTGTTTTAAGATCAACTGGATAATCAATCCATGTTGATGAGTTCATGTTTGGATAATTGTTTTCAGCAATACCGGGCACATTAAACACCACAACATCATTTCTTTTCACGTGAGTGAAGCCAGGCAATCGATACGTTGGTAATTGAACCCAATCCAAATATGAAGGAATTTCTGTAAACCAGATTTTTTGGTGGGTAAGCGGAATTTGAAGTGGTGTACGTGGTGTACGCGTTCCGTAATGAAACTTACTAACAAAAAGAAAATCACCTACTAGCATCGAGTTCTCCATAGAAGGAGTAGGGATTGTATAAGCCTCCATAATCAGCCAGCGGATGAGCGTTGCGGCCACTACTGCAAATAAGATGGCATCCCACCATTCGCGCAAAGCGGATTTTGGTTTTTGCTTTGTTTCCTCTTTTTTCTCCCAAAACTTCCAATTCATAACCTTTTACTATTTAAAATCTGGCAAATAAAATCATTTTTGATTTAGTACGGGCTACACCTTTAAGAAATCATCCATGGTAAGCACTCCTTTTTTGTCGGCAAGCCACTCTGCAACTAATACTGCACCCAACGCAAATCCTTCTCGTGAATGCGCGGTATGCGTTATTTCAAGATCGTCAATCGCTGATTGATACTTTACAGTATGAGTTCCAGGTGCAGGATCTACCCTAAATGAAGTAATGGAAAGAGCTTCGTTTTTATCGGTGGCTCCTAATTTCCATTCTTTTTTCCGATCCAGGTTTTTAATTACCCCTTCAGCAAGTGTGATGGCTGTTCCGCTTGGGGCATCTTTTTTTTGAGTGTGATGTGTTTCATCAATTGATACCTTATACTGAGGATATCGATCCATCATCTGCGCAAGCACTTGATTTAATTTAAAAAACAGATTTACGCCCAAGCTGTAGTTTGAGGCATAAAAGAAGGCTCCGTTTTTCTCAATGCAGAATTTTTCAATTTCTGATTTGTGATCTAACCAACCAGTTGTTCCACAGGCAACCGGAATTCCTTTTTCGAAACAGGTTTTTAAATTATTTACAACCGCTTCTGGTTGTGTAAACTCTATGGCCACATCAACAGGTTTATTGAATTCAGAAAAATTATCTCCCATATCAATCTTGCCGGCAATTTCATGGCCACGGTTCAGGGCAATTCCTTCAATGATTTTGCCCATCTTACCATATCCTATCAATAGTATTTTCATTTTATTCCTTCTTTAAACACATAGAGACATAGTCACATAAGGGAGAGAACTAACGTAACATTCTAACTAAACTTTTATTCACCTTAACGGTATAAATGTTCTGATAAATAAAATCGTCAAGATATTTTTTATTCATTTCTATGTGCCTATGTGGTTAATTTAATAATCAAAATCTTAATTTCAATGCCACCCCTGTACTTCGTCCCACCAGGTAATTGTTTTCCATTGTGGGCTCAAGGCTTATTTGCAGCTTGGGATTTAGATCAAATTCTTTTAAATGCGAATCCACATGTGCATCTACCATTTGAAGAATGTAAAAAAATCCCGTAAGGATGATAAAGAAATCGCGTTCTCGTCTGGTTTGGTCAACCACAGTGCGAAGTTGATCTGTTGTGAGTCCATCAGGACTTAATCCACCACCCGAGGATGGATCATTTAGTAATGTATAAAGATCGCTTTTGAATCGCACATTCAAATCATAATAGAAATTAACACCATACAACAAGGCACCAAAACCACCATACACAAGGGGTATTTTCCAATACTTCTTGTTATAAAATTGACCCGAACCCGGAAAGACTGCGGCATAAAGCATTGCTTTACGCGGATCGTATCGTGTTGCATACGATTTAATTTCTTCTACCGGTCGATTGTCTTGGGCCAAGGTATCAGCAAGGTTTCCTATGGGGATTGTATCATTCTCCTGTGCCAATGAGAAATTGATTATTGAAAATAGAAGACCTATGCAAAGAGCTGCAGGCCTTATGCTTTTAAACGCCTTTGTACTTCCATATTTCATAAGCCCAGTAATTGAAGGAGTATAAAACTCCTTGCTTACACTTTTAGAATATCAAGAATGCGGTTAAGGTCTTCAATCGAAAGAAATGGAATTCGAATATCGCCCTTCTTGCCATCGCTCTTTACACTAACTTTCGTGCCAAAGTGAGAAGATAAACGAGTTTGAAGTTGAGTGACTTCCTTGGGTTGTGCAGATGGGGAAGTAGTTGTAGGTTTATTTGAAGTCAACTCGCGCGCCAATTCTTCTACTTTTCGTACAGAAAGATCTTCGGCCAACGTCTTTTTAAAGATATATAGCTGCGAATCTGGATTCTCAACATTGATAATTGCACGGGCATGACCCATGGTGAGTTTATTGTCACGCATGGCAATCTGAATATCGGGGGGAAGCTTTAATAGTCGTAAGTAGTTGGTAACTGTCGAGCGGCTTTTACCAACGCGATCACCAAGTTCTTCCTGCTTTAAATTACACTCGCTAATCAATCTCTGATAGCTAAGCGAAATTTCAATAGGGTTTAGATTTTCACGCTGAATATTTTCAATCAATGCCATCTCCAGCATTTGCTGATCGTCAGCAGTGCGAACATAAGCAGGAATTTTTGTGAGGCCAGCTAGCTTCGATGCCTGAAACCTACGTTCACCAGAGATTAACTGATATTGATTGTTTGAAAATTTGCGAACTGTAATTGGCTGAATAATGCCATGAACTTTAATCGATTCAGATAATTCTTGTAATGCTTCCTGATCAAAATGCTGACGCGGTTGAAAGGGATTGGTTTCAATTTCTGAAAGCAAGATTTCGTTAATAGAGTCGGTAACAACTTTATTTTCTTTCTCTTTTACAGGAGAGGTTACATCAACATCTAATTGTTCATCTTCTGGCGTATCACTCAATAGCGCACTCAAGCCTCTACCCAATGCTCTTTTCTTACTCATTTTACTATTCCGTTTTTATCCAGGATTTCATGAGCCAGATTCAAATAACTAATAGCCCCTTTGCTTTCAGCGTCATGAACGATAACTGGTAATCCAAAACTAGGTGCCTCGCTCAATTTTACATTTCGTGGTATAATCGTTTTGAAAGCGATGTTCTTGAAATGTGTTCGAACTTCTTCAACTACTTGATTACCCAACGAGGTACGTGAATCATAAAGCGTTAGCAGAATACCTTCTATTTCCAATCTTGGATTTAGTCTTGTCTGAATAATTTTAATTGTGTTCAATAATTTCCCTAATCCTTCCAATGCAAAATATTCGCACTGTACAGGAATCATAACAGAATCTGCTGCAGTTAATGAGTTGATGGTGATCAACCCTAAGGAAGGTGAGCAGTCGATGATTATAAAGTCATATAAATCTTTTATGGAGGCAAGCGCATTCTTCATCTTCTCTTCGCGCTGCTCTATGTTTACCATCTCTACTTCGGCACCTACCAAATCAATGTGCGATGGAAGTATATCTAAATATTTTAAGTCATTCTTTACAATAGCATCTAATGGATTTACTCCATCCACCATACATTCATAAATCCCTTTTTTAACTTCTTTAGGATTAAGACCTAAGCCTGAGGTGGAATTCGCTTGTGGGTCAGCATCAACTAACAAAGTCTTGCATTCAAGCACAGCCAAACTGGCAGCCAGGTTGATGGCCGTAGTGGTTTTGCCTACGCCTCCTTTTTGATTCGCAATGGCGATAATTTTACCCATTCTTAGGTTTCTGTGGTTGTTCAGTTAAAAAAATAACCCCGACTTTAATCGGGGCTACAAATATAGGGTAATGTGTGGATGTATCAAGTTGCTAAAAAGCAGAATTCATGGCTATTGAGCCTGAATTTACTTCTTTTTCGAAGCCTTGCGGGCTTCTTCACTGGCTTTCATTGCTTGCTCCAACTTACTCATGAAACTCGATTTTTTGCCGGTTCCTCCACTGGCTACAAGTTTCTTTTTATGGTCTTCCATAACCGCTAATATCTTATCCTCATCAACAAAACGTTTGATGATCGCTTGCTGTGAAAACGTAATAAGGTTGGAAACGAAATAATAAAAACTCAAACCTGCTGAGAAGTTATTCAACACAAACATAAACACAACAGGCATGATGTATCCCATCGACTTCATAGGGCCTTGCACTGCGCTGAGTTGATTGTTTTGCCATGTATAAATAATGGTTGAGGCTGTCATCAGTAACACGAACAAACTCACATGGCTGCCATAAAATGGAATTTCAAATGGCAAATTTACGATTGAGTCATACGTAGAAAGATCTTCTGCCCACAAGAATGCTTTTTGTCTTAATTCAATCGAAACAGGAAAGAAGTAAAACATCGCAAACAAAATCGGCATTTGAAGTACAAGCGGAATACAACCACTAAACGGGTTAACACCTGCCTCTTTATACAACTTCATTTGATCTTGCTGATTCTGAGTCATGTTGTCACCGTTCTTCTCTTTTATAAGATCAAGCTCTGGCTTCAACAATTTCATTTTTGCCATTCCCAAATAGGATTTATAGGAGAGTGGTAACAAAAGAATTTTAACGAAGAGAACAAGCAACACAATAATGATTCCGTAGTTGCCGATAAAGCCTTCTAAGAATTTGAAAATCAGAATGATTACAAATTTGTTGATCCACAACATGGGAGGCCAACCCAAATCCAGATTTTTTGAGAACCCCTCTGTAATGGTGGGTAACACCTCATAATCATTGGGGCCGAAATAATAATTAAAGGAAGCTTTCTTTGACGAAACGTCCTCAGAAGGAATCAATAATTCCAGATCAGCTACTTTAACTACTTGCGGATTATTTACATCGGCCACTATTTGCACTTCGCCACCTGCGAAAGAATTTTTAGCAATAATGGAAGAGATGAAAAATTTCTGACGGATGGATACCCATTTGATTGGCGTTGTAAGAGCCTCTACTTCAAGATCGGTAGATGTTTGTGAAGTATAATCGAACTCTTCATTTGTTAGATAATAATTGATGTTGGTTTTGCTGCGGCTATCAGCAATTGCTTTTTCCTGCAAAGGAATTTCATCATGCCAGCGATACGTAAGATTTTTACCATTCAGAACTCCGCCTGAAGTTTGAATTTCATATCCAATTTGATAGCCAGTTGGTGGAACGGAATAGATATGTTTTACAAAACCTGATTCACTTGTCTTTGCAGTGAAGATAACAAGCGTTGTGTCATTCTTCTTTGACGTAGAGGGGGTGTAGTAAAGCTTATACAAGTCAACGTCCTTGCCTTCATAATTGGCGATCAACGAAAAACGATTATTATCTTTTTGTGCTAAGTATAGCGGAGTTTGTGAGTAGGTTTTAAAATTCTTGAGTTCAACTTCCTGAATGCGTCCTTGATTGGAGAGTTTGATTTTTAAATCACTGTTCTCAACAGTTGTTAACTCTTCTGTGCCAGAAAGGAAAGAACCCAGTCCACCATATTGCTTAATTGCAAGGCTATCTGTTTGGAAGTTTTGTTCTTCGGATTTTTCCTCAGAGCTATCTTTAGGAACCACTTCGGTGGTTGTTTGTGCGGGAGCAGCCTTTGGAGGTTCTGGAGTTGGTGCTAAAAAATTAAAATATACTAAGAGAAGTACTGCAATGAGCGTAAGTCCTATGGCCGAATTTCTATCCATTATTTGTTAGTAGGAAAATGAGCGTATTTATTTTAAACGAGTTCAATTTTTTTAAATCGGTATAAAAACCAATTACGTTGTAGATTTTTTATTGTTCATGGCCGCTTCCACAAATTTTACAAAAAGTGGATGTGGGTTTAATACGGTGCTTTTTAATTCAGGGTGATATTGAACACCCACAAACCAGGGGTGATCTTTTAATTCAACAATCTCAACTAAGTTAGTATCCGGATTAATACCAGTAGCTTTTAATCCCGCTTCTTCAATTTGATCTAAATACTTATTGTTGAATTCATAACGATGGCGGTGACGTTCTTGTATGGTGGTTGTATCGCCATAAATATGAAACGCCTTAGATCCTTTTTTAATCTTGCATGTATAGGATCCCAGTCGCATGGTTCCACCTTTATTGGTGATCTTCTTTTGCTCCTCCATCATATCAATTACCGGGTGCTTTGTCTTAGGACTCAACTCAGTGGTGCTGGCATCCGTTAAATGCAACACATGACGAGCAAACTCTACCACTGCGCATTGCATGCCTAAGCAAATTCCGAGAAACGGAATTTTATTTTCGCGCACATATTTAATGGCTTCTATTTTTCCCTCCAATCCACGTTCACCAAATCCTGGTGCTACCAAAACGGCATTGAGTCCACCCAAAATATTTGCAACTGTATCTTTATGAATGTCTTCAGCCGAAATCCATTTCAAACTTACCTTACAATCATTTTGTGCACCTGCATGAATGAACGCTTCTGCGATGGATTTATAGGCATCCGGTAACGAAACATATTTACCAACCAAGCCAATCGTAACTTCATTGATTGGATTTTTCAACTTCCCAAGAAAAACTTTCCACTGTTCAAGATCAGGTTCTTGCTTGGGTGTGATTTTTAATTTTGAAAGTACACGCTCGTCTAACTTCTCCTTGCGCATGAGCATGGGCACATCATAAATGGTGTCCGCATCAATTGCTTCGATAACTGAATTAAGATTAACGTTACAGAACAACGCCAGTTTTTTTCTGATTTCCATCGACAAGGCATGCTCGGTGCGGCATACTAAAATATCTGGCTGAATTCCGTAGGAGAGGAGCTCTTTAACAGAATGTTGTGTGGGTTTTGTTTTTAATTCTTTGGCTGCACTTAGATAAGGGATCAGTGTAAGGTGGATTACGAGTGCATTATTTGAGCCCAAATCCCACCGCACTTGACGCACGGCTTCAACGAAGGGCAGTGATTCAATATCTCCAACGGAACCACCTATCTCTGTTATGATAAAGTCATACTTTCCACTATCGCCCAATAAAAAGATGTTGCGCTTGATTTCGTCCGTAATGTGAGGCACCACCTGCACGGTCTTGCCTAAATATTCACCCTTGCGCTCTTTAGTAATTACATTATTATAGATGCGCCCGGTGGTAATGTTATTTCCCTGCGAGGTCGCTTCATTGAGGAAGCGTTCGTAATGGCCTAAATCTAAATCTGTTTCGGCTCCATCATCCGTTACATAACATTCTCCATGTTCATAAGGATTAAGAGTGCCTGGGTCTATATTAATATAGGGGTCAAATTTTTGTATGGTTACAGAAAAGCCTCTGGCTTGCAGTAACATACCTAAGGACGAGGAGATGATGCCCTTCCCCAAAGAGGAAGTTACCCCACCGGTTACGAATATATATTTAGCTGTAGACATGGAACCCCGACCTAAAATTTTGGTCGCAAAGGTAGCCTATTTGATTCTTTTACAAACCCCGGTTTTTCAATTTATTTCGTTTTTGACGAATTTATGGATATGTTTGACGCTACGTATAGTTATTTTAAAAGGTTACAATTTATTCTTCACCCGTATACAGATATTGATTAAGGTATATCTATGAATAAAAGTTTACTACCTGCTGCCTATAAGATTGCCTTCCTTAGTTTTTTTCTGGTTTCGTTTCTTTGTTCTAATGAATCTAATGCGCAGGCGGTTTTTGTCTCAGCAAGACATGAAACGGTATCTCAAAGACAAATAGATGTAACATTTGACCGAGCGGTGGCTTCTGGTTCACCATCAATTGTAGGCTGGACGATTCAAATTGGCGGAGTAAATGTACCCTTTACAAATCAAGGTAATTTTGGTCCTAACACAATACGATTCGAGTTTGACGCGAGTGCAATTGCAGGTCATGGAGGAACCCAAGCGTTCCTAAAACCCGGTGAAACTCTTCGTGTTTCACGCGTAGCAGGCGGGGGTATTAATGCATTTGGTTTTCAGAACTCTCAAAACAACTTTGTTTTCAATTGCGGTGAGATGATTTTCTTTAAGCAAGAGGCCTATTCATCAGTTGATGTGTGTTCTCCAGTTGTCATGAATTTCACTCAGTTTGTCTATCGATTAAGCCTTAGGTTTAGAAATAGCAGTGCTTTCAATTTGGCAAACATTTTTTATAACATTGCCTGGGGTGATGCTGCCACACAAAATGCTAGTCCATATCTATCTGATATTTCTGGAGCTGCAAATGCATCTTTTATTGATAATACTGGATTTACAGGTTCTAATCCTGCAGTTATATTAACTTCAAGACCTACTCATAATTATCCTGCGGCAAATCCTGGGGATTGTAGTTTTAATTTTAGTTTGACACCTTTTGTTAGTGGTGTTGCCAATTGTCCTAGTATTACAGCAACAACCCTTTTTGCAACCTATGACACGGATAATGCAAATTCAGGTACGGTAGGCATGCAACCTTCAGTGGTTGGCGCAGATCAGGTTTGTTTGGGAACAAATGTCAATATGATGTTTTCAGATGTGACCAATTTAAACTGTCGAGCAGCCATTGAACCTATTGTGCCGAATGATCAAGGGAGACACATCAGAATAGTCTATGGGAGCCAGAATCTAGCAACGAACATCCCCGACATTCGTGTAGGAGGGGTACCTGTAACCAGTAATAATGCAGCAGGAACACTTCTTTTTCCCGGTGGCTATTTTCCAACAGGTGCCGGTGGTATTGGAGTTCCAGACTTCAATGGTGTAATTCAACTTGCTACACCTGTTACAGCGGCAACTGCGACTACTTTCATGCAACAAATCACTACAAACTCTGCGGTTAATCATGTGCTGGGTGACCGATTTTTTGTGAGACTTGAGTATTGGGATATCTGTAACCCTTACAACGCAGGAAATCTGACTAGCCCAGCACCAGTAACCATTGAGCGGTTTGTTGTAATTATTGATAAACCAGCGGCATTAACTACTTCGGGTTTATCAATCTGTTATACAAATCCAAATAGTACTGCTTTCAATTTTACTGCAGCAGGTGGTGTTGCTGGGAGAACAGCTGTTAATTGGTACAGAAATCTTGCGAGCGTTGCTACTGCAACAAGGATGACTAATCCTAATGGTAATAATAGTTTGACCTTTCCGGCTTCAGCTTACGGGGCTCAGGGTGGTATTGGTGGAAATTTTAGAAGTGATAACACCAATGGCCGCTACTATTCGGTTTGGGCAACACAAGTGGTAGGTGCTACTAATTCTTGCGAAAGTAGTCCTGTTGAAATTGTAATTATTCAGCAGCCCAGGATTGACGCTGCCCCAAATATTCCGTCAACACCATTAGGGGCAACAGATGTTTGTAATGGACCACCTGCAGTTGTTGAGAACTACACCAGTTCTGCACCTGGAAACAAAATTATACCAGCAACAACTTCTACAAATGGATCAGCCATAACCCTTGATTTAGAAAATTCATGGAGTTTGAATGGTTTTGCTGCTACGGTTACTATTACACCAAATGCATCAACAACGGATGCTAGCGTTACTTATAATATTTCACCTCAACCAAATCCTTCTGATGCTGGACAAGTTAGGGTTAGAAGGCAATACAAAACAGGACTTGCTGATAGGATTCCTGTTGTAAGTCCTTTGCCGGCACCGTTCACTTTGCCAACTTATCAGATTACACCTCAGGCTTGTCAAAATAATAATGTTAATCTGGATGTTACCGTGTGGGGGCAAAGTGATGGAGGAACTATAACGGGTAGTCCAACCATTTGCGAAGGTGTATCGACTGGTAATATGACATTGTCAGGTCACAGAGGTGCCGTAATAAGATGGGAGCGTAGCTTTAATGCTGGAATTTTTGTGGCTATCGGTGGAACTGCAGGACTCACTACCTTTAGCGAGGTTCCTCCAAGTGGTGCCGGTACCTATAAATACAGAGCATTGGTACAAAATCAAAATGCGGGTGGTCCATGTGCTCCTGTTACTACTATTGTGGCAAACCAAAATACTGTAACAGTTAATCCAGTTCCTGCCAAGCCAACCATTGGAGCTTCAGGCCCAACAACATTTTGCTTTGGAGGTAATGTAACTCTAACATCAAGTAATGTTGGCGGTTTGGCTGCTTCTTATCGTTGGTATAGAAATGGTGTTTTCACCGGAACTACAGCTTCAAATATTGTATTAACAACTGTAGCTCAAAGTGGAGATTATACAGTGGAAGTAATTGGGGTTGCACCTTCTAATTGTGTAAGTCCTTTATCAGACCCAATAAATGTTACAATTAACTCGCGCCCTACTGTAGTTGCCACGGGTGGTGGATCCGCCTGTTTCGGTACTCCTGCCCCTGATATTGACTTTACCCTAACAGGTACTGGTCCATTTAATTTTACCATTACAGCGTCTACCGCGGTTCCTGGCTTCCCAATAAATCAAGTAGGTTATGCTTCTAATGTTTTTACCATAACAGCTCCAAACCCAGCTGCAACCACTACATTTAATATGACGGTGCTATCAGATGCAAATGGATGTGCTGCAAATACATTACCTATTGGTAGGACAGTTAACGTTCAGCTTATACCCCCTCCAACAGTGGAGAACTTTACAGCTCAAGCACCGGTGTGTGATGATGGTGGTGCCACTAATCCTCCAGATGCAATTTTAGATTTGGCACCAGATATTGTAGCAAACTATGCTATAACGTATCGCTTAAGACGCGTAAGTACTAATACGTTTTTGGCAGGCTCAATAAATTTTGCTGGTAATTCAAGTGCAACTGGTATAATTAATTTGGCTCCAACATATGCCCAATTTGGGGCGGTACCAAATGATCCGCAGGGGTATCAGATTGTAATAACAGCAATACAAAATACAGGAACTTTGTGTGCCGGAGCGGTTCCAATTAATGGTCCAATATTGATAATTAACCCTAGGCCACCTGCTCCAACAGGGGCAGTGCCAGGAATTGCTTGTAGTACTGCTCCAACTGGTTCAGTCATCAGCGTAACGGCACCAGCAGTAGGATTTACTGTGGTTTGGTCTTCCACAGCGGCACCTACATTCACAGCTGCAACAGGGGTGACTGGAGGAACCCGTGGAAACTCTTTCACACCAACTAGTAATGCTACTGCTACCTACCATGCATTTACAAGAGATGATGTTGTGCCTACTAATTGCTTAAGTGCAGCCTCACTTCCGGTTGGTCATACACGGGACTTGATTCCAGCGGCAGCAGCAGCAGGTCCAAATCAGCCATTACTTTGTGGCACAAGTACAACTCTTGCTGCTACAGCAGTTAATAATGGCGGAAATGGTGTTTGGTCAGTTGTCGGACCTGTAGGTGCAATAGTTATAACTACCCCAACGAGTCCGACTTCTACAGTTACAGGACTTCCACAAGATGTCCCAGGTGGAGCGCCTATTGTAACAACATTGCGTTGGACTGCAAATAGCGCACTGGGTGTTTGTCCTCCGTCAACAAGTGATGTTTTACTTACTGTAAATCCACTTCCTGTTGTTAACAACCTTACACCTATTTTGTGCGAAGATTTGTTTTTAGGTGCCTCAACAGCGAATGTTGATCTTACCACTTTTAGCGCAGGTGTTATGGGTGGGGCTCCGGCAAATACGGTCGTTCAATATTATCCATCGGCAGCCGACCGCACCTCAGGTACCAATGAAATCTTGGCGCCAATATTAGTGACCAATGCAATGGTACGATTTACCCGTGTCCGTAACACGGTAACGGGTTGTATTTCAGATGGCACAATAACATTCACCGTGCGCACATTGCCGGTTGTTACCAATCAGAGCATCCAGATTTGTGAGGACTTTCCTCCGGGTTCAAATGAACGGACTGGTTTGAATCTTCAGGATTATGAGAACTCGATTACCGGGGGTGTTGCGAACCGTGATGTTGAGTGGTACACGGATCCTAGTTTGGCAATAGGATTCCTTATCCCACCTGGAGTAGGTCTTGGAGCTGAACAAAATTTCACCATCAGCGCAGATGTTACCCTGCATGCAAAAGTAATAGACACCACCCCGGCTACTCCCCAGTGTTTCCGGGCCGCCACGCTTAACTTGGATTATCAGGCTCGTCCCAACGACAACCAGATCTCGGATGGTATTGGTCAGGTCTTGGGAGCAACCTATACAGTTTGCGCAAGCAATAACTTAGTTCTCTTGCAGATTAACCCAGGTCTCAATCCCGGTGCAACGTGGACATGGACGGTTCCACCAGTTTCTTATCCTGGAGAATTTGAATTGCTGTCTGCAACAACAGGATTCTTTATCATTCTTAGATTTCAAAATCCTATCCCCGGTGGAGGTACATTATACCCAACCGGAGTTCCTATCTCTGTTAAAGAAACGTTAGGTACCGCGCTTTGCGATGGTAATACCATCAACACGAGAATCATTGTAGAAGGCTCACCTCCGCAACCCATAATCACGGGGCCGAGTTCAGTTTGTTCCAATGAAAATGGAGTTGTTTTTAGCATTACAAATCCAATAGCAGGTAATTACAGCTGGACAATACCTGCTGGTGCAACAATAACCTCCCCAATAGTTACAGCGAGTTCAATTACAGTGCAGATGAGTACCTTTAGTGGCAATGTAACCGCTATACATTCAAGTGGTAATGGCTGTACCTCCCCGGCTGCTGCGCCATTCCCGGTAACGGTTGTTAATCGTCCTATAATCACCTCAGTCAGTTCCCGCACGGTTTGTAGTGGAACGGATATGTCAGTTGCGCATACCCTGACGTCTAACATAGTTGGTACAACTTTTAATTGGGAAGTTATCAATATCACAGGCTCAGTTATTGGATCCATCTTTGGAGATCTGGCCAATGGAGTTCTATCTATCAATCAAACATTATCAAATACCTCTGGTGTAAATGCTGCAGTAACTTATCGCATTACTCCAATAGGCCCAGGGCCAGATAATTGTCCAGGAATTCCACAAAACTTTACAGTAACTGTTAATCCGGAGCCTGTTATTTTGCCTGCACAATCTAAGACCATCTGTAGCGCAAACTCAGTCGCTAAAGAAATTCTCCTTACACCTTCCAACCTTCCAGCGGGTACGCTCTTTAACTGGCCAGATCCAGACGGAGGTGGCCCTGCTACTGGTGGTGTCAACATTCCAATGGGTGTTGCAGGAACAATTCACATAAATGATGTTCTTGTAAATCTTACCAACGCACCTATTGTAGTTAATTATATGATTACTCCAACAAGTGGTGCGTCTTGTGTTGGTGTAGCAGAAACAATTGCAATTACGGTTAATCCGCAACCTGTTGGTGCAGCAGATAACACACCCATTGTATGTAGTGGATTGCCTGCTGGTTATGACCTTGAATCAAACATTGCCACTCTCGGTAATAACCTGATCGTAGGAAATACTTACAGTTGGGTAGCAACCGCGAACGGAAATGTTACGGGTGAGAGCACAACAAATCAATCAGGTAAAATAATAACGGATGTACTTAGAAACTTTACTAACGCGGATCAGGTAGTACGTTACACAGCTACGCCTACCAGTGCTGCTGGATGTAATGGAGTTTTCTTTGTTATTGACGTTACTGTTAGGCCAGAGCCAAGAGGGTTTAACGATGCAAGTCCACTTGTTTGCAGCGATGATAATGTGAATTATGATTTATCAGCGAACATTGCTAATACAGGGGCAGGTGGTAATAATCTAATTACCGGTACAACATATAGTTGGATTGCGGCATCAAATACAAATGTTACAGGTGAAAGTATTGTCGCTCAGGCAGGGCCTGTGATCAATGATGTTATTAATAACATTACGAATAGCAGCCAGGTGGTTGTTTACACCGTAACTCCTACAAGCGCATTGGGATGTGCAGGTTCACCATTCACGGTATCTGTAACTGTTAGACCCGAACCAAAAGGATTTAATGATGCTTCACCGATTATTTGTAGTGATGTAAATGTTAGCTACAACATTGAAGCAAATATCCTGAATACAGGATTAGGAGGGAATGGATTAATTAGCGGGACAACCTATGCATGGACTGCGGTTGCCAATCCAAATGTAGGTGGTGAAGGTAATGGAACCGGCTCAACTATTACAAATGTATTGAATAACATTACTAACGTGAATCAAATTGTTGATTACACAGTGGTGGCAACTAGTGGTAATGGATGTGTTGGTGATCCTTTCACAGTGTCAGTTTCAGTTCGACCTGAACCTCGGGGATTCAACGATGCCACCCCAATGATATGTAGTGACGGAGCAGTTGGTTATTCATTGAATGCAAACATTGCTAATACCGGGGCAGGAGGTAATAACTTAGTTGCTGGAACTACCTATACATGGATTGCAGCATCAAACGTAAGCGTAGTAGGTGAAAGCACAACCTCACAGTCTGGTGCAACTATTACAGATTTGCTAAATAATATTACAAATTCTAATCAGGTAGTTGCTTACACAGTAACCCCAACAAGCGTAAGTGGTTGTGTCGGTGATCCGTTTACAGTTTCAGTAACTGTGCAGCCTGAACCACAAGGATATAATGATGCTACTCCAATTGTTTGCAGTGATGTTGCACTAGCTTATGACCTTAGTGCAAATGTTGCCAATACCGGATTAGGCGGTAATAACCTGATTACGGGAACGACTTACAGTTGGATCGCAACTAATAATGCCACCGTTGGCGGAGAAAGTACAGTTGCTCAAGCTGGTCCGGTTATCAATGATGTGTTAAACAATGTGACAAACTCTAATCAGATAGTTGTTTATACGGTTACCCCGACCAGTGCAGATGGTTGTGTAGGTAATCCTTTTACGGTTTCGATTACTGTGCGTCCAGAGCCCCGGGGCTTTGATGATAATAGCCCAATTGCTTGTAGTGATGTCTCCATCAATTATGATTTGGTAAGTAACATTACGAACGTTGGATTGGGGGGAAATAATCTCGCAATTGGAACTACCTATAGCTGGGTTGCTGTCGATAACGGAAATGTAACCGGAGAAAGTATTGTTGCTAAATCAGGAAGCACTATAAATGATGTAGTCAATAACGTGACAAGTGCTAGTGAAGTTGTTGTGTATACAGTGACACCAACTAGTGCAGATGGTTGTGTTGGCAATCAATTTACTGTATCGGTATCCGTGCGTCCAGAGCCTAGAGGTTTTGATGATACTGCATTAGTTTGTAGCGATGTTGCGTCAAGCTATAGCTTAAGTGGTAATGTAGCTAATGTTGGTTCAGGTGGTAATAATCTAATTGTTGGTACTACTTACAGTTGGGTGGCAGTTAATAATGTAAATGTTACTGGTGAAAGCTTGTTACCCCAAACTGGGGCTACCATTACTGATATTATAAACAATGTTACTAATTCAAATCAAAATGTAGTTTATACAATTACACCCACTAGCGCGAATGGTTGTGTTGGAAATCCGTTTACAGTTACGTTAACCGTTCAGCCAGAACCAAGAGGCTTCAATGACAATTCCCCAATTATTTGTAGCGATGCTACTGTTAATTATGATTTGAATTCAAATATTAGCAATACAGGATCGGGGGGTAATAATCTAATAGCAGGGACAACCTATAGTTGGGTAGCAGCGAGTAATAGTAATGTGGGTGGAGAAAGTCTTGCTCCACAAGCAGGATCAACTATAACAGATGTACTTACCAACAGTACAAATGGAAATGAAGTGGTTGTATATTCTGTTACTCCTACGAGTGTTGATGGTTGTGTAGGAAATGTATTTACTGTTTCTATTAATGTGAGGCCAGAACCAAGAGGATTTGATGACAACACCCCGATAGTATGTAGTGACGTTTCTGTAAATTATAACTTGGTTGCTAATATCACCAACACAGCTTCCGGTGGAAATAATTTGGCAGTAGGTACAACGTACAGCTGGATTGCGGCAGATAACATTAATGTAACAGGTGAGAGTCTTGCAGCGCAAGCGGGAAGCACGATTAACGATGTAATAAACAATATCACCAATGGATCTGAAATAGTTGTTTATACGGTTACTCCAACAAGTGTTAATGGATGTGTAGGTGATCCTTTTATTCTTTCCGTAACGGTTCGTCCAGAACCAAAAGGATTTAATGATGCTACACCAATTATCTGTAGCGACACCGCAGTTGGCTATAATCTTGTAGCAAACATTGCAAACGTTGGATCGGGGGGCAACAATTTAACCGTTGGCACTACCTACAGTTGGATTGCCGCGTCCAATGGTTCTGTAGGAGGTGAAAGTACATCAGCGCAAACAGGAACTACTATCACAGATGTGCTGACCAATATTACGAATGCAAATCAAACTGTTGTTTATACGATTACACCAACAAGTGCAAATGGTTGTGTGGGTAATCCTTTTACAGTATCCGTACTTGTACAACCAGAACCCAAAGGATTTAATGATGCAACTCCAGTTATCTGTAGTGACGCATTTGTAAACTATGATCTGAGTGCAAATATTGCCAATACAGGCCTTGGAGGTAATAATTTAATTACAGGAACCACATACAGTTGGGTGGCTGCCAATAATGCTAACATAACTGGTGAAAGCACAGTGGCTCAAGCAGGGACAACAATAACTGATGTGTTAAATAACATTACAAACTCAAACCAGATTGTAGTTTATACAATTACCCCAACCAGTGCGGATGGTTGTTTAGGTAAAGTGTTTACGGTTTCAATAACTGTTCGGCCTGAGCCCAAAGGATTTGATGATAACAGTCCGATCCGCTGCAGCGATGTTGTTATCAATTATGATTTGGTTGCTAATATTTCAAACATTGGCCTTGGTGGAAATAGTCTAATTACAGGAACCACTTACAGTTGGATAGCTGCAGATAATATAAACGTGTCAGGAGAGAGTTCAATTACACCGGGAACTTCATCGAGTATTACAGATGTAATTAATAACATCACAAATATTGATCAGGTAGTGGTATATACCGTTACTCCTACAAGCTCAAATGGATGTGTGGGTGATCCTTTCATAGTGTCAGTTACAATCCGCCCGGAGCCCAAAGGGTTTAATGATGCAACTCCGCTTGCTTGTAGTGATGTCGCCTTTAATTATGACTTAACTACCAATATAGCCAATGTAGGTTCAGGTGGCAATAATCTGGTTGTAGGTACAACATATAGTTGGGTTGCAGCACCAAACGCATTTGTTACGGGAGAAGGCAGTGGAACATCTTCAATTTTAAATGATGTGATCAACAATGTAACAACATCGAATCAAATTGTTGTATACACGGTTACGCCTACAAGCGGCAATGGTTGTGTTGGTAATCCATTTACAGTCTCCGTTACAATTCAGCCAGAGCCGCGTGGATTTAATGATAATACGCCTGTAATTTGTAGTGATGCAAGTGTGGCCTATAATTTAAGTGCTAATATTGCCAATACTGTATCGGGGGGTAATAATTTAGTAGCAGGCACAACTTACAGCTGGGTTGCTGCAAATAACCCGAATGTTGGTGGTGAAAGTACAGTGGCACAAGTAGGGGCTACCATCAGCGATGCTCTTAACAATATCACCAATGTAAACCAAGTAGTAGTTTACACAATTACACCAACAAGCGCATTGGGTTGTGATGGCAATCCGTTTATAGTTTCTGTTACTGTGCGCCCGGAACCACGAGGATTTGATGACACTAAAACTATTTGTAGTGATGCGAATGTTAATTATGACTTAACATCAAATATTGGTAATACAGGTTCTGGTGGAAATAATTTATTGATAGGAACTACCTATAGTTGGATTGCTGCTAATAACCCAAATGTTTCGGGTGAGACGTCAGTAACTCCTGGTACATCTATTACCATCACTGATGTACTAAATAACATTACTGATATTGATCAAGTGGTAGTTTATACAGTTACAGCCACAAGTAATAATGGTTGTGTAGGTGATCCATTTACGGTTTCGATAACAGTGCGTCCTGAGCCAAGAGGATTTAACGATAATTCAACTTTTATCTGTAGTGATGGAACAGTAGGATATTCATTGTTATCTAACATTGCCGATACAGGTAATGGAGGTAACAATCTTATTACAGGCACCACCTATAGTTGGGTAGCAGCGGCTAATGGAAGTGTTAGTGGCGAGAGTACGGTGGCGGTTGCTGGAGCAATAATTACAGATGTTTTGAATAACATCACCAATCTGGATCAGGTGGTTGTCTATACAGTTGTTCCAACCAGTTCAGTAGGGTGTATTGGCGATCCATTCACGGTTTCAGTTACAGTGCGTCCAGAGCCGAAAGGCTTTAATGATAACTCACCTATTATTTGTAGTAAAGGAAATGTTAATTATGATTTAACAACTAATATCTCAAATACAGGCTCAGGTGGTAATAATCTGGTAGCCGGTACAACGTATAGCTGGCTTGCTGCTGACAACCCATCTGTAACAGGAGAAACATTAGTGGCGGCAAATACTTCATTGATTAATGATGCATTGATTAATGTAACTGCTGCAAATCAGGTGGTTGTTTACACGGTTACTCCAACTAGTGGAAATGGTTGCGTTGGTGATCCGTTTACAGTTTCTGTTACTGTGCGCCCTGAACCAATAGGTTTAGCAGATACAGATGCAGTGTGTAGTGATGAGCAGATCAACTATAACATTCAAACCCGCAACATTAACTTATTAGGTAATTCAGTGGCCAGTCAATTTACGTATACTGTAGTTTCATCTGATCCTGGCAATGTATCAGCAGCAGGTAAAAACAGACCTGTAGCTAGCAATGCAGCAATCACGGATACATATACCAATACAACCAGTGCAGATGTTACATTAACCTATTCAATAACCCCACTAAGTACCACTGGAAATTGTATAGGAACTCCATTTGATGTTGTCTTTACAATTCACCCTGAGCCACTTGGTGTAAATACATTGGCGCAACGCTGCAGTGATGATCCTGTTAATTTTGATTTACAGACAATTATTAATGCGGGTACAGGTAATAGTGTGCCAAGTAAATTCAGGTATTCGGTAGTATCAAGCAATCCATTAGCGATTGCCCCAGGACCAAACCGTAATGTTGCAACCACCGCAGTAATAGCAGATGTGTATACAAACACAACTAATGCCGATGTTGAAATTACGTACACCGTAACACCAGTCAGTTTGGCAAATGATTGCGAAGGATCTGTGTTTACTCTCAGAGTTACAATTCATCCTGAGCCGGTTGGAGCAAACGTAGTGGATCCGGTTTGCAGTACTGGTTTGAATTATAATATTCAGACTCAAAATATTAACACCTTGGGTAATGGTGTGCCTAGTGTGTTTACATATACTGTTGCATCTACTGATGCAATTAATGTACCTCCTGCTCCGGATAGAGTGGTTGCAGACAATCTGCCTATTACTGATACCTACACGAACTCAACCGGTGTTGATGTTACAGTAACTTATACAATTACTCCATTTAGTTCAGCAAACAATTGCGCGGGAACGCCTTTCACCTATGCAGTAACCATTAGCTCAAAACCAGTTGGGGCGGATGTTACCAAGCCAGATGTATGTTCAGATGTCGCATTTAATTTTAATCCACAAGCAGACATAACCAATGGTGTAATAGCAACATTTACATGGACAGCTGTTTACCAGCCTGGTCTTACTATAAGTGGTGCGGCACCGCCTGCATCTGGTACCGGTTCAATATCTGGTATCCTTACAAATACTGGTAGTTCTATTCTGAATGCAACCTATACAGTAACACCTACAGCTGGCACATGCGTAGGTAATCCGTTTGTGATTACGGTACCAATCCAGCCAGAACCAGTAGTAGCAACTACGCTGAATGAAATTGTGTGTAGTCGTGCGCCTTATAATAAATTACTTGATACAAATGGACTTTCTATCGGGGCCACTAATTATGATGTAACTGCAGTTGTAGATGCCGGTTTAACAGGCGTGCCCACAACTGGTCTGGGCTTGGCTGCTAATGCATTGTTAAATGATGCTTTCCAAAATGTAGGAACAATACCCTTGAAAGTAACCTATACAATTACGCCTCATGGCACCAATGGATGTGTAGGTGATCCGAAAATAGTAGAGTTAACTGTTAATCCAGAACCAGTTGTAAATCCTGCGCTTGATAACACGGTTTGCAGTCGTGAGATTTCTGGAATTATTTTGAGTACGAACGGTACATCCGTGGCAGCAAACTCATATCGTTTAATTGGAGTAGTCGTTCCAGGAACCGTAACAGCAGATCCGTTAAATGTTGCAACTGGAACAACAGGAAATATTAATCTGATCCGCAACGACAAGTATGTCAACAACACCTCAGCTCCCGTAGTAGTTGTTTATGAAGTAATCGGTATTAGCCCGGCTCTTTGCGAAGGTCAATCCGGATTCATCAACCTTACTATCAATCCTGAACCTATTATGGGACCTGGAACTGCTAATTTGTGTAGCGATGTTCCTTCAGGAATTATTGTTGGACCAATTGTAGGCTCAGCTACGATAACTCAATACGAATTGAAGAATGTAGTAAAAGCTCCAGCACTTGTTGCTGGTGGAAGCAATGCAGGTTTAGGTACGTACCCAGCTAATTTAGCTGGTGGTCAATCTGATTTCTTGTCGAACGATACATTCACAAACACAACCAATGGACCACTTGTAGTAACCTATACCGTTGTGCCTATTGCTAGTGGATGTAGAGGTCAAGATCAATCGGTTGTATTTACCGTTAATCCTGCACCAGCTGTTGATGATAACTTAAATAGAACAGTATGTTCGGATGATACAGCAGGAATTGTATTTGCAACTGAAACTTCTCCTCCAAGTACTGCAGCAGCTTCTTATAACATTACTGTAATTGCAGTGCAAGCAGGGTTAGTTCGTACAGCAGGTAACGCAGTGTTCCCACGCAATGGAGTAACCGCAAATGATATTCAAGCAGATCAGTTCAGAAATCCAACAAATGATCCATTGACTGTAACCTATAGTGTGCAAGCAGTTTCGGGTTCTTCTTGTCTCGGGCCAGTGAGAAACATTGTTCTTACTGTTGAACCGCAAGTGATTGCCGCACCTATTAATAATGCACCAAGTATCTGTAGTACGGATCAAACTGATATTGATCTCATTTCGCCAACTAATCCAACTTCTGGTGTAATAACATTTAACTATACAGCCGTATCTTCAGTAGGCGGATTGATCAGTGGATTTGTTCCTTCGCTGAATAGCTTGCCTGAGAATTATAAAATAACAGATGCATTGGTGAACAATTCTGATAATCCGGCCACAGTTACTTACACAATCACGGCAAATGCTAATGGGGCTAAGAATGGAGCGGGTTGTTCCAGTATTGCGCCTGCCGCAACAGTTGTCGTAACAGTTGATCCGAAACCAAAGTTAGTTGCAACACCGTCCATTCAAACTGTTTGTGAAGGAGTTGCGACTAATGTAACTCTTAACAGCAATACTGTTCCATCCGGTGGCGGCAATGTTCGATTTGAATTACTAAGTGCTGCTGCAACTGGTGGGGTAACAGGTATGTCGGCTGTAGGTACCTTATTCACACCAGGATCAGCCCTTGCTGAGGTATTGGATAACCCAACCATTACAGCTCAAACCGTAACCTATACCCTTCAACCTAAAGTAATTGGTGGGTTAGGGTGTATTGGTGATAACGTGGTGGTTACAATCACTGTTAATCCATTACCAACAGTAGTGGCCAGTGCTCAAACCGATATTTGTAGTGGTGATTTTGTTAACATCACCCTCACTCCAGATGTTGTAAATACAGTTGCTATCTGGACAGTTTCTGCACCTGCCACTATTGCTGGAGCAAGTAATGGAGCTGGAAATTTAATTTTCCAAACCTTATTCAACAATGGAAACATACCTGAGACGGTTAACTATACAGTTACACCAAGAGTTAACGGTTGTAACGGTACACCAATCGTAATTGGAGTAGTAGTTAATCCTAAACCAAAATTTGTAGGTCTCCCAACTACCGTTACGGTGTGTCATGGTAATACATTGAATGTTCCCCTTAACAGCACGGTTGCCGGAACAACGTTTGATTGGGTAGTGGATGATCCTAGTGGATTAGGAGTTCCAGTAACAGGATCGGGTAATGTTATTAATCAACCGATGACGAATACAACAGGCTCTCAAGCGAGTTTGACATATACAATCACACCAACTGGTCCTGGTTCTTGCCCTGGGGATCAGAAGATCATGATCGTGGCAGTGTCGCCTCAAATCAGTGCACAATTTTTAAATGCAAGCTCAAGTATTTGTAAAGGAAGTTCTGAATTCCTCATTATTGAGGTACAAGGTCAGGCTCCATTCCAGATTGTGTATAACGATGGAACATCGGACATCACTCTTAATAATGCGGGTAATGTGAAAGTAGTTCAGGTGACACCTACTGTTACTACAACCTATACGATTATGTCCATTAGGGATGCCTTAAACTGTTCATTCCTTCCTGTTGGCCAAGCAGTAACTGTAACCGTAGGAGAGACTGATGCTAACTTCAGTATTGTTGGCCCTACATCTTCTTGTGGTCCTTATAATGCTACTTTCCAATTCAATCAGGTGGCAGGAACAGAATATACTTGGCAATGGTTCGATGGTTCACCAGATGAAATATTCTTGGCGGCAACAACCATTCCTAACAATACAATTACGCATGTATTTACGAATCCGAATCCGAATGCTGCGATTACTTATAAAGTAACTTTAAGAACACAGTTACCGGCTCCTTTCCCGGGTTGCTTTAAGTCAACAACTCAAAACGTAACGGTCTTCCCATCCATTATTACGAATGCATTCCCGGATCGTTCTGAAATATGTAGTGGAGAAAGTATTCAATTCTTTAACCAGAGTTTTGGTGCCACCTCACATCGTTGGTTCTATCGTGTGCAAGGCACTGCAACAGAAATTGATATAAGAACTACACCTACGGTGAACTACAATTTCGTGAATACATCCACCTCTAATCCTATTATTTATGAGGTAGTATATCAGGCTAATAATGGAAATTGCCCTGCAGCAGATGTCGTTATACCAATTACTGTATATCGAGCAATCACTGCTGGATTTGATGAAGGAACTATACCTCCTTTCATTGGAGGTAATTCTACCGTGACTTTTGCGAATACCTCTGTGCCAATTGATGCATCTCAGTTCAGGTACGAATGGACATTTGGATTGAACTCAACACCTTCAACAGGACTTGGTGCTGGTCCATTCTCAGTTAATTACAGCACGCCAGGAGTAAGAGATGTTTCGTTGAAAGTGGTGAATATTGACGCTGAAACTGCAGGCTTGGGTTGTGAGAGTTCGTTTAGTAAGACGATCAATATTCCATTGCTTCCTCTTGTAGCTGCGTTCAAAGCAGATCCGCAAAGAGCTTGTTTCCCTTCAGACTTTACCGTTACTGAAAATACCTCAACAGGAGACCTTATGGATTGGCGCGTAGTTGATAGTAATGGTCGTGTGGCAGCAACCTCAAACGCACCCCTTCCAGTATTTAGAATCACTAGCCCCGGAAGCTATTCAATATTTCTCACCACTTCTAATTCATTGACAGGTCAGGTTGCCAATACTCAGCAAAGTGGTTTTGAGGTATTCGATAATCCATTTGCTTCATTTGACTTACGTCCGAATGTTGTTTATGTTCCTGATACAGAATTAACCACGTTTAATTTTAGTACGGGTGCAACAGATTACGATTGGGACTTTGGAGATGGTGGAACTTCGTTTGATTTAGAACCTACCTACGTTTATAAGGTAGAAGGTGTTTACGAGGTGCGCTTGATTGCGCGCAATGATCACGGACAAGGATTAGTTTGTACAGACACGCTTGTACGAACAGTAACTGCTAAGCAAGGTGGAGTTACTAAAGTGCCTAACGCCTTTACACCAAATCCTAACGGACCAAGTGGAGGCTCAGGCTCTGGTGGAAGCGGAACTTTCAATGATGTATTCTTACCAATTGTGAAAGGAGCTGAAGAATTTAATATGCAAATCTTTGACAGATGGGGTAATTTGATTTTTGAAAGTAATAGCGCCAACGTAGGTTGGGATGGGTATGACAAGGATGGAAGATTATTACCTGCCGGTGTGTTTGTTTATAAACTCACTATCAGGCTGTCGGATGGGCAACGATCTACTCAGATAGGGGATGTAACCATGATTCGATAAATGTGTAATTTTATGAACATGAAGAAAATTATTCTGGGAGTGTGTGGCTTGGTACTTCTCGTGAATATGGGATTCGCACAGGATCCTCAGTTTTCTCAATATTATCAATCGCCACTATACCTTAATCCGGGCTTTACAGGTATCACACCACAACAGCGAGTAGCTATTAATCATAGAATTCAGTGGCCTAACCTACCACAAGCATTTTCAACCTATGCTGCCAGCTATGATATTTTTGTGGATGAATTAAAAAGTGGTTTCGGAATACTCGCCACAACCGACAAAATGGGTTCTGCTGGATGGAGAACAACAACAGTTGGTTTAAACTATAGTTACAAAGTTCGTCTTAATAATAAGATTGTGTTTTCACCGGGTTTGTACTTTGGCTATGGAATTAATGGATTGGATAGAAGTAAGCTTCGGTTAGGTGATGGACTTGAGTTTGACGGAATTTCACTTGATCCAGATCTACAAAAATTAAGCAACAAACAATATTTTGATTTTGGATCAGGCTTTCTGATTTATAGTCGCAGTTTGTGGATTGGTGCAGCTTTTAGTCATATGAATCAACCCAACTTATCAGTTCTTGGTGACGTAAGTAGACTGCCAATGAAAACCACGATTCATGGTGGTGCCAAACTAACATTATCAAATGGGCCTCGTGAATTAGATCGCGCCTCCTATTTAACTCCATCATTTATTTATAGAATTCAAGGCCCAATCAGTCAGTTAGATTTTGGTTTGAACTATCACATTGATCCCGTTTCTATTGGAGTCTGGTATCGCGGAAAGCCATTTCAGAAAAATTATATTGGAACTGTAAATCAAGATGCCCTGATACTTACTTTAGGCCTTTACCTGAAGAGCATGACGATAGGCTACAGCTACGATTTCTCCATTTCTGAATTGTCAACAACTTCTGGGGGTGCGCACGAGATTTCAATTGTTTATGAGTTTGTTGCTAAACCATTGCACCGGGGTGTTAAGAAGCGTAACCGCATGATTCCATGCCCAACGTTTAATACCAAGAAAAGCTTCTGGGCAAATTAGGTAAGTTCCCTTTATCCTCTTATTTCTTTCATTGGTCGGCTCAATAAGTTGATCGTCTGGCAATATTAGTCAGGTGCTTACCTGCGTGTTATTAAAGTAGTCTATGAGTGGCTTTAACCGATTCTTAGAATTGATTAAAGCATGGTGCAGAAGAGAAAATTTTTATTATTTGTTCAAGTATTTTTACTATCCATATTTTTTGGTTCCAAATCATTTGCTCAATGCGGTGGAATTATGGAGCCAGGGTTTGCATTCTTAACCAGCAGTAGGGGCTGCGCTCCATTTACCGTAAACATTCAAACACTATACCTTTCATCAGTTCCAGGTACTCAATATTTTATCACATGGGGTGATGGAACGCCTGAACAAACATTTACACAAATTGGACCAACAGGCGTTACCATTGCGCATACGTACCCAAACACTTCTATTAATTGTGGGTATGATGTTGTAATTGATGCAGCAAATGCGTGTAACCCACGTGGGAGTGTTGTACCAATCAATACACAAGTGATTGTTTGGACAAACGATGTGATCTCAATAAATCCAAATGTGTTTCGAGTCTGTCAGGGTTATGCAGCGGATGTGTTATTTAGAGATGATAGTGATTGGAATTGTTTTCCGCGAGCAACGCGTGAAAATAATGAACCCCGATGGATTCAATGGTTGTATGGTACAGGTCCGATAGGAAATCAAATTCCCGGAACTCGTGTAAACTCAATAGTACCGGGTGGCTTTCCTTATTTGGATCCTGCACCAGCAAGAAATCCTATTTATCCGGTAACTGCACCAGGTCAACTAAGCTTACCAATTAATGTTCCAGTAACTACTCCTGCTGATTTAGGAAAAGAATTTGTAATCACTTTAAAAAACTGGAATCAATGTAATCCTTATGATAATAATCTGGCGGATGCAAATCCTTTTAATCCTGTTAATGGAAATCTTGTAAATGGTGATAATGCACCTCAAGTTACAACAGCACGTATTGTTATCGTTCCTGCTCCGCAACCAGATTTTTTAACACGCTTGGGGGGATCCGGTGGCCCGGTTCAATCCGTGTTTTGCGTAGGCGATAACATTTATTTTGATAATGAAACTCCAGGCATAGCCGGAGCCTCGTTTGCCCACACATGGCAATTCTATGACAATGCAACAGGAGTAGGAGTTCCCCTATCAACCGCTAACAATGCTAATCCAACGTTCGCATATCCAACCGCAGGACAAAAATTAATTCGCCTTTCTGTGCGCGATCAAAATGCTGCAGGAAATTGCGTTGCGATTATTGAGAAAGTAATTACCATATCACCTTCACTCATTGCTAGAATTCAGGTTACTGATTTATCGAACAATCCAATCACACCCGACTTTTGCCAGAATGCGAGCGCTCCCTTAACGACCTTCCAGGCAAGGTTCAATGATGTATCGGTTGGTTCTGCAACAGCCACCACTCAATGGCGCTGGGAGTTTTATAATGAATCAAATGTTATAGTAAGACAAGAGCCTGCTGCTGGATTTTCAACGGTGGCACTTGGCCCTTTTGATCAACCCTTTACCAATCGTGGTATTTATCGGGTGCGGTTAATCATTCGTGATAATGTTACATCATGTGAGACAGTTGATGAGGTACAGGTAAGAGTGTTCGAAAAACCAGTTCCGGTTTTTACTGCTTCACGCGAATGCGCAGGACAATTAACAACATTTACTGAGAGTTCGACTTTACAAGCAATCAATGGCGAGACAATTACCTTGCGGGAATGGGACTTTAGTTATGATGGTGTAACTTTTACAAAAGATCCTGCTTTTGATAATCAGAGTAGTTTCACACGCTCTCTAGGTGCCGCTGGCACGTATCAAGTCGCCTTGAGAGTAACAGCCGGACAAGGTAATTGTTCTGATATTTTAATCTTACCTGTTACTGTTGATCCATTGCCCATCGCAAGTTTTACGCCCGATGTTACATCTGGTTGTAGCATTCTTACTGTAAATTTTACCAATACATCAATTCCCGCTCAACCTGACGTGGTTGACCGCTATGTTTGGGAGGTGGATGAAAAGCAAGGATTAGGATTTTTACCGGTTGCCACACAATTACCAAGTGATCCTTTGTTTACATCAGTCTTCATGTATGATTTTAGAAACGTAACTACAGTTAATAAACTTTTTGATGTTCGGCTTCGGGTTGTAACTGTAAATTCATGCGAAGCAATTTCAGGGGTAGTTGCTATTACCGTGTTTCCAGGAACTCGATCTGGATTTATCTCCACAAACTATTCACCATTTAATGATAATTGTTCTCCTCAGTCGGTAAATTTTACAGTTGATTCGGAAACTCAATCATTAAATCCACTGGAGTATCGCTGGCAAATCCGGGACAACACAGGTTTGATTGATGACATTAGTTCAGGAACTACACCCACCTTTAGCTATCCGTTTACAAATACAACTCAGTCTATCAAAGATTTTCAGATCACACTACTTACTTCTTTAGTGTCTGGCTGTTTTGGTGATTCTACTCGAACTATTCGCATTAGTCCGGTTCCCATTTCGCAATTTATTATTGACACCCTTCAATTTGATTGCAATGTGATGAGGGTTAGGTTATCCTCTATTCAAAAGGGATTATCCTCATATCATTGGCGAATAACGGAAAATGGAATCCCTACGGTTGATGCAACTTCAGCGGCCGATCAAATAGAGCATATATTCACGAGACCTTCATCGGTATCGCCAGATATTGCTGTTCAGTTTTCCCTAGATACAAAGAACTTTGCCAACTGTGCAAGCCCGATTACTAATCGAGCGATAACTGTTCCCAAAGGGGATAACATAAATGCATCTTTTACTGCAACGCCAAACAGTCAATCATTACCTGCATCAACTGTATCCATTAACAATACAACCAATCCAGGGCCCTGGACTTATCAATGGGATTTTGGGGATGGAACAACTTCAACAGACCCAACAATATCTTCTCATACGTATGGAACCTTCGGAGTTTTTACCATCCGGTTAACAGTGACCAACAATGTTTGCATCGAAACGCAAGCGCAGCAAATTGAGATACTTGCCATTCCCCCGCTAGTAGATTTTAGTTATGATCCCGCTTCGGGTTGCGTGCCATTGAAAGTTCAGTTTACAAACCTCTCGCAGTTTGCTGATCCGGGAACATATCAATGGGATTTTGGCGACCAGTCGACATCATCAATGATAAATCCATCACACACATATTATCAACCGGGTAAATATTCTGTATCTCTTTCAGCGTCAAATATTACTGGTCAAACGGTTAATGAAACCAAGCAAGCTATCATTGAAGTATTTCCTCGCCCTAATGCAGAGTTTGAGATTAAACCAAGATTGGTTTATATCCCAGGTGGGATTCTTTATACAGACAATAGAAGTTTTGATGCCACTCGTTTTGTCTGGGATTTTGGCGATGGAACAAACTCTACAGGTTTCGAGCCAGAGCATAAATACAAAGACGAAGGTTTCTATACCATTAAATTAGTTGCTTACAATCAATTTGATTGTGCTGACTCGACTACATTAGAAAATGCAGTTAAGGTTCAAAAAGGTGGTCAGGTTTTAATACCCAATGCTTTTTCACCAAATCTAAGTGGAGGCGGTGGAGGAGGAGGTGATGGAAAGAACGATGTCTTTCTTCCACTAACAAGAGGTGTTGTTGAGTTTGAGTTGTTGATTTTCAATCGATGGGGTGAACTCTTGTTTGAAAGTCGTGATCCAGACTTAGGTTGGGATGGTACTTATAACGGTAAGCTGTGTCAGCAAGATGTCTATATCTATAAACTGGCCGCTTCCTATGAAGATGGGGAACGGGTTGTTCGCGTAGGTGACGTAAATCTTATTCGATGAAAAAACTTTATATAATTGGTTATTTGTTGTGCAGTGCGCTTTTAGCGAAAGCACAAGACCCGCAGTTTTCTCAATACTTTGCAGCACCTCTGTATCTAAACCCAGCCTTTACAGGAACCACTCAAGATCATAGATTTATTGCCAATTATAGAAATCAATGGCCCAATGCAGCACGAGGTTTTGTTACCTATGCGTTTTCATACGATTATAACATGTATCACTACAACAGTGGTATTGGGTTTTTAGCAACGGTTGATCAGGCGGGTACAGCTGGTATGAAATCCTCTCAATTTAATTTCTTGTATTCGTATAAATGGAATGTTTCGAATAAATGGGTCATCTCTACCGGATTAAATTTTGGATATGCATTTCGCTCAGTGGATATCAATAAAATAATTTTTGGTGATCAGTTAGAGTTTGATGTAGATGGCAGTGTGCCTACAGATGATCCAGCCCTTTATAGTTTAGGAACGGCAAGCTATTTCGATTTTAATGCAGGCGCTCTGGCATACAATAAGAATTTTTGGATAGGATTTTCGGCCAGTCATTTAAATACACCCAACCGTTCATTGCTCAATCAGGAATCGGTTATTCCACTTAAGACAAGTTTACATGGTGGAGTGCGTATCCCTTTATATGGAGGACCATTTGAGAAAGATAATATTTCAGTACTCGCGCCATCGTTTGTTTATAAGAACCAAGGGAAGTTCGATCAGTTAGACATAGGGCTACATTTCCTTTATGATCCGGTGATGATTGGACTGTGGTACCGAGGTATACCTATTCAACAGAATGTAAAGGATAATATAAGTCAGGATGCTGTTGTGATTATTTTAGGCTTTCAGTTTGAGAAGATGGAAATTGGTTATAGCTACGATTTCACAGTTTCTGAACTGGGTCCCATTTCTGGAGGAGCGCATGAAGTTGCATTAAAGTATAAGTTAGGGATTCAGATGCAGGCGAAAACCAAGAAGAAGGAAAAGTATATTCCATGCCCAACGTTTATTAAAAAGTAATCACCCGATAGCACTTTCATATTTATAGTACCTCCTCCATATCAGAATGAAGGAAACTACTAACAAGGCTATAGTTAGTAACCAAATCAGGTTGCTCATCACAAGCATAAAGCAACCCATGAATAGCCAAAACAAATAAGTAATAAAGCGATCAGGATCGCGGTTCGATTTGTATAAGTAACTGTGAATGGACAAGAGAAAACCACTTGAAAGGAGAGGGAGTAAAATTAATTGTATCACGTTTAGTCCTTTGCCAATACTTCCAGTCAGTAATAACATTTCGGGTATCATCAGGAGCGAATACAATTGTACATAAATCAAAAATGTTTGAGTTCTAGGGATAATAAGGTTTCTTGTCCAACACAAGTATTGATCTTCAAACACTTTTATTTTTTGAATCAGGAAGGTGTGAGATAGTATGGCAAATAACCAGGTGATTGCCAGAATGCGAAAATCATCCCCTACCTCTAATGTCTCTTTTACAAAATAGATTAAAGCAATTGAAAATACTTTGCTCAGAAAAATCGCTGGTTTTTCTTCTTTAAAAAGATAAGCTACATACATCCCTAAAAGAGTTTGCTGAAAAGGTAATGAGAGTGAAGGAAGTGTAATGAAAGAAGGTTTATGTTTCGTGCGCGCTGAATGATTAAGTATCCATGCACTCATAAGCCATAAGGCTAATTGAAAAGTGAAAATTATTGCCACTGCATTATAAAATCCATTTCGAATACCGATAGAATAGATGGCGAGTGTATAAATAAAGACAGGAACAAACGTTAGAAAAACGAGAGTGAAGAAATACCAAAAACTTTGGCGAGCAGGAAGAGTTGCAATGTTATACAAAAACAAATAAGAATCTTCGCTGGAAGTTTTTAATAGAAAATGAAGTGCCTTTGTGGCATAAAGTAGCCAGACAATCAGGACTACAATAAGAAAGATGGCAGAGGTAAGTGTGCCAAAAATCAAGGACTCATGATAGAGTTTGATTTGTGTGGATTCAATAATTCCAAACATAATAAAGAATACAAAGAATAATAAGCCTGCATGACTCTTGTAGAATGGAGTTACCAGCGATTTGATCATTACCCTTAGGGCTACATTCATGATTCAAAGAATTTAGCGGTCTGATCTTCGATAAGAATTTTAGAGGTTGGAATAAACTGACTTTCCTGAAAAGGTTGATGTGAGCTAAGGAGAAAGGAAGCACTTTGGGATTGTCGTTCTTTAATCAATGAAAATAATTTGGGCAAGAATGAATCTTCAAGTGTGATTAGCGGTTCATCGAGCAAAATAAGTTTTGCCGCCCCAATAAACGGTAGCAGTAATGAAAGTTTTTTTACCATTCCGCTTGAATAGGTTCCAACTGCATAAGGCAGAAAACTCAGAATGCCAAAATAATCAACCAAGGCATCAATAGCATCGTCTTTTTCGTTACGAGTTTTTTGTACAAAACGGATCAAATCCCACCCCGTTAGGAATCCTGGAAACAACGGTTCAGCTTCCGCGAACGAAACCAGTTGTCTGTATTCAAGAGGTTTCTGAATTAAGTCAATGTCATGAAGAACCACATTACCTTCAAAGGGATTTATGCCGGCAATAATTTTCATCAAAGTAGTCTTGCCCGAACCGTTATTCCCTTTTATCCAATATGCGCCTTCTGGGAGTGTGAGATTTGGAATATCAAGAATGACACGCGATCCATAAGTCTTTTTGAGGTTGGTAAGATGTAGCATAGAATTACTTCCGAATAGTACGAAATGTATTGGAATTAGTTTGTGCAAAAATGATTGCAGTTAATGCGTCAGGCATTTATTTCTAACTACTTTAGGTGTGATGGTTGATAAACTCGAGATTGGTAAAAAATGGTTTGAAAGGCAGGGCTGGACTCCTTTCAAATTCCAATTGGAAGCCTGGACAAGTTCCTTTGCAGGATTCAGTGGATTAGTTAATGCACCTACAGGAAGTGGAAAAACCTATTCACTTTTGATTCCAATCTTACTTGAAACCAATAAGGGTAAACAAAAACTAAAAGGACCCACTGCAATTTGGATAACACCTATTCGCGCTCTAGCTAAAGAGATTGAGTTATCAGCAAAACGTGCAAAGGAAGAGCTTAATCCGGGTTGGCGGATTGGTGTGCGCAGTGGAGACACAAGTACGACTGAGCGTGCACGACAGAAAGAAAAGCCACCTGATTTTTTAATAACAACTCCGGAAAGCCTACATCTTTTAATCTCCCAAAAAGGGTACGCTGAATATTTTTCTGACTTAAAAACGATTGTTGTAGATGAGTGGCATGAGTTGATCGGTTCGAAGCGTGGCGTTCTTATGGAACTAGCATTGTCTCGATTGAAAACTATCTCACCGGATTTGAAAATCTGGGGCATCTCGGCAACCATTGGAAACATGGAGCAATCACTTCAGATTTTGTTGGGTAACATGCCATCGGAAAAAATAAAAGTTATAAAAGCAAACATTCAAAAAAAGGTTGAAGTGGTTTCAATTTTTCCGGATGAAGTAGAACGACTGCCGTGGAGCGGTCATCTGGGGATAGCTCTTTTAGATAAGGTCATTCCAATTGTAAAGCAAAGTAACAGTACGCTCATCTTTACCAACACGCGTTCCTTTGCAGAGATATGGTATCAGAAGATGCTTGACCGTGCGCCTGAACTATCAGGCCAGATTGCTATGCACCATGGCTCTATTAGTAAAGAGCTGCGCGATTGGGTAGAAGATCAACTGCATGCCGGAAAATTGAAAGCGGTTGTATGTACGTCAAGTTTAGATTTAGGTGTGGATTTTAGACCAGTGGAGACAGTGATTCAAGTAGGAAGCCCCAAAGGAGTGGCGCGATTTTTACAGCGAGCTGGCCGCAGTGGGCACCAACCTGGCGCGGTAAGTAAAATATTCTTCTTGCCAACCAATTCACTGGAGCTTACAGAGTCTGCAGCGTTGCGTGAGGCGATGAACCGAAACATTGTTGAAGATCGGTTGCCTTATCTTCGATCATTCGATGTATTGATTCAATACGTAATTACGCTGGCAGTGTCGGATGGATTTAGGCCGGATGAAGTATATGAAGAAATAAAAAGTACGATAAGCTATGCGTCAGTAACTGAAGATGAATGGAATTGGGTGTTGAATTTTATAACCACGGGTGGGGAAGCATTAACTGCTTACAATGAATACCGAAAGGTAGTTGTTGAGAAAGGAATTTATCGGGTAGAGAACAGTCGCATTGCTTTTAAACATCGATTATCCATTGGTACTATTGTAGGCGACAACTTATTATACGTAAAGTATGTAAGTGGAAAATTTTTAGGCACGATTGAAGAATACTTTATCTCGAGCTTAAACATTGGTGATGTGTTTTGGTTTGCTGGCCAGAGTTTGGAATTGGTTCGAATAAAAGAGATGGAAGCTCACGTTAGAAAATCCAAAAAGAAATCCGGTAAAGTTCCGTCCTGGCAGGGTGGGCGAATGCCGTTGTCTTCGCAGATGAGTGAAATGATCCGACTGAAGATTGATGAATCGGCAAGAGGTAAAGAAACCGATGATGAAATGCGTTTTCTTAGGCCCCTAATGGACTTACAGAAAAAACGATCGCATCTGCCAAAGCAAAATGAATTTCTGGTTGAATACTTCCAAACCTCAGAAGGGTATCATGTGCTGATGTATCCTTTCGAAGGACGGTTTGTGCATGAAGGAATGGCTGCGTTGATGGCTTATCGCATGGCGCAGATTACACCTATCACATTTTCTATCGCCATGAACGACTATGGATTTGAATTACTCTCCGATCAGGAGATACCTATTTATGAAGCAATTGAAACAAACATTTTGGGGAAGGAAAATTTGATTAAGGATATTCAAGCGAGTATCAATGCTACGGAAATGGCAAGGCGAAAATTTCGGGACATTGCAGCTATTTCTGGATTGATTTTTAAAGGCTTGCCGGGTAAGAGAGTAAAAGAAAAACATCTGCAATCATCTTCTCAATTATTTTTCAATGTCTTTCATGAATATGAATCTCAAAACTTATTACTTCAACAAGCTTTTGAAGAGGTGATGGATTTTCAATTGGAAGAAGCTCGATTGCGAAAAGCATTGGATCGAATCGCGCATCAAAAAATTATTATTACTGAGCCTGAAGTGCCCAGTCCATTTGCATTTCCAATTATGGTCGATCGTACTCGCGAAAAGCTGACCTCAGAAAAATTAGAAGACCGGATTAAGAAAATGAAAATTCAGTTTGGGAATTAAAATTTAACACATAACCTCATAGGCTCGTAAACTATTTCCACTGGGTTTTCTATGTGGCTATGTGTTTAAAATATCGATCTGAAAATTAAAAACAGAGTCCCTGACATCATCATCACTACAGGTAGTGTAAGCAACCAGGCAATTAAAATATTGCGAACAGTTTCGGGTTGTAAATTTTTAATACCCTTATTGGCAACCATGGATCCGGCTATACCGGAAGATAGCACGTGTGTTGTACTTACAGGTAAGCCAAGTCCAGTTGATAGCCCGATTGTAGTAGCGGCCACTAATTCAGCACTGGCGCCTTGTGCGTATGTTAAATGTTCTTTGCCGATTTTTTCACCGATTGTTTTCACGATTCGTTTCCAGCCAATCATGGTTCCTAATCCTAAGGAAGCAGCAATTAGCACGATTACCCATTTTGGTGAATAGTCCGTAATTGATCGAACTTTTTTCATGTTATCGGACAAAACTTTTTTATCGCTTTCGCTAATACGAGTCTCACTTTTGGCTACAAGTGATTTGATATTACTGTTTAGTACCATAATATCTTTTCTTACTAAGAATCGCTCTTTTTCCGGGATTGATTTTACAGAAGTTAATGTGCCGATGTCCGCAATTAATCTGGCCGACATAATCTTTGTGCTATCCAGTTTAGATTTATCAGGGGCTGAAAGTGGAGAAGGATCAATGGATTTAATTACGGTTTCAATTTTATTAAGTGGCTGCAAAAGTGTTGAAGGATTTGATCCCGGGTTAAGCGCAAAATGAATGGGTACAATCCCGATAAGGATTAACATGATGAGACCAACTCCCTTCTGACCATCATTAGAGCCATGAAAGCCACTAACTGCAGTGCAAGTCAAAATTAGAATTATGCGAATGCCCCATGGTGGTGGTTGATTTTTCTTAGGTTCTTTAAATAGACTTTCTCCAAAACTGGTTTTCTTAGTCAGGTTTCGAATTACAAACATTAAAATGATAGTAAGCGAAAATCCGAAAAGCGGAGAGATAAGTAATGAGGCTCCAATTTCTTTAGCCTTGCCCCAATTAACAGCAGCCTCACTCACTCCAGGTAATAATGAGTAGGCGAGACCTACGCCCAATATTGATCCAATTAATGTATGTGAACTAGAACAAGGAATACCGAAATACCACGTTAAAAGATTCCACGAAATCGCGCTAAGCAATAGTGCCATTACCATGGCTACACTATGAGAGATATTTTGATCGACTAAAGATTCAACCGGTAATAAATTTACAATGCCCATCGCCACCGTAATGCCACCCAAAAACACACCCGTAGCATTACAGATACCTGACCAGATTACAGCTACCCAGGGTTTTAAAGAGTTGGTATAAATGACGGTTGCCACCGCATTGGCGGTATCATGAAAGCCATTCACAAATTCAAAACCGCAGGCGGCAATCAAACACACTACAAGAAGGACGGAGTAGGTAAGTTCCAGGTCGAACATAAGACTAAAGTCGCTTAAAGGTAATCGGAAGGCCTTGGGTCTATGTTACCTCAATGTTACTTTTTTTACGAATCTTTAGCTCAGGATTGAAAGACTCAGACCTGTTTATTAAACATCAGATATTCAATTTGTTAGAATTTAACCACTTTCCATAAATTAAACTAAAGCTTTGATTTTATTTAAAATTGCCCGTTGTTACCACTAAATCTCTAGTTAATGGAAATTGAGTTATTGGGAGAAAAAGTGGGGCTTTTGCCACAAAAAGCATTGTGGTTTAAGAAACGAAAGACCGTGTTGATTGCGGATCTGCATTTCGGGAAAATCAATCATTTCAGAAAGGCAGGTATTGCGGTGCCGGCACGCGCCAATGATAAAAATGCTGAGAATTTGATTTCAGTTTTGCAGGCGACTAAAGCTGAGCGGTTAATTTTTTTAGGAGATTTATTTCACAGTCATTACAATGAAGATTGGGAAGTGGTGGGGCAGATCAGAAAGCACTTTGTTGATTGCTCATTTGAGTTAGTGTTGGGTAATCATGATATATTAAGCGAGGTTCAATACGAGCGGCACAACATGAAATTTTATTTGAATGAATTGTGTGAAGATAATCTAATTCTTACCCATGAACCGATGGAAGAAGTACCTGAAGGTTCGTATAATCTGTGCGGCCATCTTCACCCGGGTGTAAATCTGCGTGGAGCAGGAAAGCAATCCATCACATTGCCTTGTTTTTATTTTGGAGCGAAGCAAGCTATTCTTCCAGCTTTTGGTTCGTTTACCGGACTTGCCCGCATTGTTCCTAAAAAAACCGATAGAATTTATGTTATTGCAGAGAATAAAATTATTGCGTATTAAAATGTGTAACCAATTCAAGTTTCGTATTCGCACTTTTATTTGTTTTTCTTATTTTTTTTGCGGCCTCTGCGTCTCTGCGCTAAACGCCCAGGACACTACACGCATTTCGTTACTTTTTGTGGGCGACATTATGCAACACGATTCAAACATCGAGGCTGCATTCAACCCAGTCACAAAAAAATATGATTACTCATCCTGTTTCGAGTATGTAGCACCCATACTTCGGTCGGCCGATTTAACAATCGGTAATTTGGAATTAACCTTGGCGGGATCGCCTTACAAAGGCTATCCGCAGTTTAGCGCACCTGATGCATTGGCCATTGAATTGAAACGCTCTGGGTTTGATGTTTTGGTTACTGCCAACAACCATAGTTTGGATCGCAGACGAAAAGGACTTGAACGAACGATCGATGTGTTGGACTCATTACAAATTCAGCACACCGGAACGTTTAAGGATTCAACTCATCGTGCCAACACGTTTCCTTTACTGGTAGAAAAAAATGGATTCAGGTTTTCATTGCTCAACTATACGTATGGCACCAATGGAATTCCAGTAACAAGACCAAACATTATTAATCTGATAGATACAATAGCTATGAAAGCTGATCTGGCAGCAGCAAGGGCTCAGCAATCTGATGCGATTATAGTTTTTATGCATTGGGGTTTGGAGTACCAAAGTCTACCAGCAAAAGATCAAAAGACTATAGCTGCTTTGTGCTTGCGTGAAGGAGCGAAGCTGGTGATAGGTTCGCATCCCCATGTTTTGCAACCCATGATTTGGAACAAGAAGAATGATAGCTTTATAGCTTACTCACTCGGCAATTTTGTTTCTGGTCAACGTCCGCGTTACCGCGATGGAGGCGCTATGCTCTGGATTGAGTTACAAAAGGTTGGAACTGATTCAGTTTCAACAACCAGTATCAGTAATGCAAATTATGAGTTGGAGTGGATTCAAAAAACTAGTACTGCTAAGCCTGAGTTTACTTCTTTCCCCTTTCGATATTTCGAGAATGATACTGTGTTAATTAAGAGTAAGACCTCGCAAGGAGCGTTTGCAGTTTTTGCGAAAGATTCGCGCACACTTTATAATAAACATAATATTAATGTTCCGGAAAAAGTATCTCCTCGCTCTGATACGTTAGTTTATTCAATCAGATTGAGCAATGTGAAAGATTTGGATTCACTTTCAATCAATAATCCAATTGTAGATTTCTATGGAATCGAAAAAGTTGAAGTTGAGAACGATACTTTAATGATGGTAGGCAAATTTTATGAATACGCGCTGGCTAAACAAGCGTTGCTTGACATTCAGACTAAAACTAAACTCAATCAACTAAGGATTGTCAGAAGAATAGATTTAGAAGAAAAAATTCTATCGCCCAGAAAAGATAACCCCGATTGAAAATTCCAAACCTGTAAAATCAACCTTTGCATCTTTGTAATCTACTGGAAGCGTTTGAAGTGGATCATTTAATGATCCGCCTGTATAGTTTCCCGTCATTGGAATTTTGGATGAACCCATCAGATAATTTGTTTCAATAGAAATTCCAAATTGGCGTGTTACATTAAAAGTCAATTCAGCTCCTAGGTGATAACCAAACCCGATGTTGTTATCAAATTTTAAATCTGCATTGGCAACATCCCAGTTTTCTGATTTTCGTATGGCACGATCGAAGTTTCCGTAATTTAATTTTTGATCAAATCCGTAAAAGGCGAAGCCGCCACCCTTGATATCAAACTCTACTTGCTCTCCTTTAAATTGAATAACCAGTTCGGCTGGAACAAAGAGTGTAAAATTTGGACCCAGTAATGCGTCTTTAGTTTCAAAAGGCAAGTCAATAATATTGAGGCCGGACATTCTATAGAGAGAAGCTCCGGTTTCAAAGGCTATGAATCTATTCAGGTTAAATCCAATACCTCGTATAGAGAATGGACTGATGGGGGTCGAGAAATAACCATTGCGTGGAATGAAGTATGAAAAGGAAAGTCCTACTTCCTGAGCTTGTGCTTGGATCAAACCCATTACAACAATGATGCTGGTGACAAGGATCTTTTTCATTTACTTTTTATTATAGTCGTCAAATAATTTTTGCATATATACTTTGCCCTTTACAAGCTCAGTTTCATTTCCCTCTTGCTTCAAATAGTTTTGAAGATCAAAGTCATAAATATTTTCATTGGTCGAGCTCACATAACCGTATCCATTGTTGAAGATGTACATGGCAAACGAATTTGCATTTCGCGATAGTATGTTCCGGCTAAATGAAAACTCAGTAGTGGAAGCATTCAATTGGCTCAAAAGCGTGTTAGCAAGATCGGTTTGATTTCCAAAGCTTCGGATTGTTGTATCTGATTTTTGAATTACCCCGCCTAACCAAAGCATAGGAATTTTAAAACGCTCTTTTTCCTTCAATTCTTTGGGATTCGGAAATCGATGCCCGTGATCGGCTGTAATAATTACCAATGTATTTTTCCACCACGGTTGTTTTTTTGCATTTCGAATAAATTCACCGAGACTTTTGTCTGTATAATAACAAGCGTTTAGAAAAAGTGAACTTTCATCGGAGCCTTCAATTACTTTTTCCATCGGCACCTCAAACGGCTCATGACTGCTAAGACTTAGCATCACTTTAAAAAATGGACTTGAAGCAGAATCACATTCACTTAGCAATCGATTAAAAACATAATGATCGGCCACACCCCATTTAGAATCATCAAGTTTATTTTCAAAATCATCTACATCAGTCATATGACTAAAGCCGGCTTGAGTTAAATAGGATTCCATGTTTGCAAATCCAACATCACCTCCATATACAAAAGAAGTATGGTAGCCATTTTTTTCAAGGACTCTTGGTAAATAGGGTAGGTGCTGAGTTTTGGCTGGGTACTTTATGATGGAAGTGCGGGGTTGTGCAGGATATCCACTTAAAATTGATACTAGGCCTTTGTCTGTGCGATCACCACTAGCAAAAAAATTTTCAAAAAGAATTCCTTCTTTAATAAGTGAATTCAACTCGGGAGTTATTTTAGGAAGTCCTCCCAGGGGCTCTATAATTTTGGAAGTGAAACTTTCAAGAATGATTAAGACTATGTTTGGCCTTTCGGTAGAAAGCAATTTTACCGTCTCATCCTGAGTTTTAATAAGTGAATCGAATTGTCGATCTAAATCTTCAGGACGATAAAAACTATTCGAGTATCTATGATTGTCATCGCCTGATAAACTCTTAAAAAAATTCCAAACCGGATTAATCCCAACATGATTGGGAAATGCTTTTGTCTTATGGAAATAGACAAACCCTGTATTGAGAGGAGCTACACTAAAGCTACTGCGAATAGGAATGATCAATGCACCTGTTATTGCTAACCAAACTGGTGCACATGGAATAGATAACTTTTGATGGGTTAACAATTGAGGAGCTACTTTTCGCCAATAGATAAATAAGAAGAGTGAAAACAGGACGGTAAAAATTGAAATCAATACTATAAGCATTTCCGGATTCACACTGCTCATTGCCTCAGTTTCCAGATACATTAACGGAGTAGAGTTTATTCTAAAACCCCAGTGTTTGTAAAGTTCGACATCAGAAACAATTATTAGTGTGGAGACAAAGAGTAAAGTAGTTGTTACAATTCCCTGTAGGAGATATACAAATTTTTGAGAAATAAATACGGAAGACATAAAAATTAGTCCTGGCAACAGCAACCAGTAACCGGTCATAGCAGCATCCATTCGAATACCCAGGAAGAGAGGTGTGACGGTTTCTTTCCATGATAGCTGGCCGGTTTGTGAGTTCAAATAGAGTAGGAAAATGATTCGGCCAACAGTAAAAAAACAAAGCCAGAATAGTGCGAGTGCGCCAAAAAATTTCAACCGTTCCTTCATGCTGGCTGCGAAGATACAAAACCCTTAATTATTGTACCGTTGATAAAATGGTTGCTGTTTAATAACTGATTGCTTGTTACTTTAGAGTATAAATTTAAATACGATGAAATCCAACTTTCCCTTTTCAGTACGCTTATTAATTATATGTCTTCTTATCGGATCAATCAGCTGTTCGGAAAAGAAAACTCCTGCTGATTTAATTATTCGTGGAGGAACGATCTACACAGTTGAAGATGCTACCCCCACAGTAGAGGCAGTTGCTGTTACTGGAGATAAAATTGTCTATGCAGGTGATTTAGCAGGCCTTTCAAAGTTTGAAGGAGAGAATACTCAAGTAATTGATTTGTTAGGCAAGACCATGACCCCTGGTTTCATTGAAGGACACGGACATTTTATGGGTTTGGGTTTTGGTGAACTTAATCTTGATTTAAGTAGTGTGGAGAGTTATGAAGAGATGGTGGAAAAAGTAAAGGAAGCAGTGGCAAATACTCCGCCCGGACAGTGGATTGTTGGTAGAGGTTGGCATCAGGATAAATGGACTTCCAAACCTGAAAAAGAGATTAAAGGTTTTCCTACGCATCAACTTTTAAGCGCTGTTTCTCCAGACAATCCTGTTTTTCTAAAACATGCTAGTGGTCATGCAGGCTTTGCCAATGCCAAGGCAATGCAGCTTGCTGGAGTGAATCAACTTTCGGTGGAGAAACTCGGAAAGAATATGGGTGAGGGAGGAGAGATTTTGGTGGATGAATTAGGAAACCCTACCGGTTTGTTTAATGAACGCGCACAAAGTTTAATTGGTGAGTTTATTCCAGAAACGTCTGAAGAAACAGCAAGTCGGGCGTTGGAGTTAGCAATAGCGGCAAGTTTACGCAACGGCATTACTAGTTTTCATGATGCTGGAGTTTCGCGTGGTAACATTGAGCTCTTTAGAAAATTTAAAGCTGAGAATAAGTTGAACACCAGGTTGTATGTAATGTTAACTGGATTTGATAGTCAACTGCTCTATGATTGGTTTAAGAAGGGGCCGGAGATTGATTCTGACAATTTACTCACGATACGCTCCATCAAATTAAATTGTGATGGTGCACTGGGTTCGCGCGGAGCATGGTTGATGGAACCTTATACTGATCGTCCTGATTTTAGTGGAATGGCTACGCTTTCTATGGATACTGTTTTGAAGATTTCCCGTGAAGGGTTGAAGTATGGATTTCAGGTTTGCTCCCATGCCATTGGTGATCGTGCTAATAAAGAGATATTAGATCGGTACGAAACAGCTTTTAATGAGAACAAGGAGCAGTCAAAAGATCACCGGTTTAGAATTGAACACGCGCAGCACTTACGTCCAGCTGATATTCCTCGTTTTGGTCAATTGGGTGTGATTCCTGCCATGCAAGCAGTTCATATGTCGTCCGATCGTTCATGGGCTATTGATCGTCTGGGGGAGAAAAGAATAAAGGAAGGTGCCTATATGTGGCAATCACTACTGAAATCAGGAGCAGTGATTGTTAATGGTACTGATGTTCCGGTTGAACCGATTAATCCCATCGCTTCTTTCTATGCCTCAGTTACACGTCAAACTCTTAAAGGCGAACCTGAGGGTGGGTATGAACCAGAAGAAAAAATGACACGCAAGCAGGCGCTTCGATCCTATACATTGGATGCTGCCTATGGTGCATTTGAAGAGAACATCAAAGGGTCAATTGCGCCTGGTAAACTGGCCGACTTCACCATCTTTACAAAAGACATGATGACTGTGCCGGACAACGAATTGCTAAGCACAGAAGTGGCTATGACAGTTTTAGGGGGTAAGGTGCTGTACGAGAAGAAATAAAAAAAGCCCCGTGTTTAGCGGGGCTTCTACCTTATTTTTACTAAGATTTATTTACGGAATTTATGGGCGCGATCGATAAGTAATTTACGATCGGCAGTGATGGTAGGGTCCGAGTAAATACGGGAAGAAAGTTCGCCAACTACAGCCTTCTTATAGCCAAGTTTTTCAGCTATTTGCTCGCAAAAATGAATTTCGCTCTTAAAAACATGGCCATCACTTTTCATTAACTGAATAAGGTGATATAAGTTTTCAAACTGCTGGTCTTCAGAGAGTGTACTCAAATCGCCAATAGGTTTCGGGCTCTTCATCATTGCCTCAACCTCTTCTTTTGTAACACCATTTGCCTTGCCAATCATGTGTATTACTTTGGCTTCTTTTTCCCCAACGGTGCGATCACTGGCAGCCAGGTTGATTAATACATTTAATTGTTCTTTAATCATATCGAGTATTAGTTTTGTGCGAAATATAGCTAGACTACATTCGAAATTTAGGGTAAAAAACGGATATTTCTTACACGCTAACAAAAAAATAACGAATATGAGGATTGAAGCAACCTATGTTTCGTTGGCTTGTCATTATAGTAAATTAAGATGTT
This sequence comes from Cyclobacteriaceae bacterium, assembly GCA_041742535.1. GTDB lineage: Bacteria > Bacteroidota > Bacteroidia > Cytophagales > Cyclobacteriaceae > ELB16-189. The sequence goes on from JBGSIM010000081.1 coordinate 120,050, forward strand.
TATGAAGAAGTTATTAAGTGCTTTAACTCTTTCCCTTGTTTTTATTACGGCCTTTAGTCAGGAAAGGGAAGTTCGTTCCGTGGGCTCGTTCTCGGGGATAAAGGCTGCTGAAGCTATAGACGTTTACCTGAAAAAAGGAGACAAGGAAAGTGTGAAAGTAGAAGTTACAGGTACCGACATTTCAAATGTGCTTACCGAAGTGAGTGGCAGCTATTTAAAGATTCACATGAAGGATGGGCGCTATCATAGCAAGAACGTAAAAGTATATGTTACCTATGTTAATTTGACCAAAATTCATGCAAGCTCTGCAGCTAACGTGTTTTCGGATGGCACCATCCGTGCTAATTCATTAGATGTTAGTACTTCAAGCGCAGCCAACATTGAAATATCTGTCATTGTAGAAACTATTTCTGTAGATGCATCCAGTGCTGGTGATGTTGTGCTTGAAGGAACTGCCAAAAGTATTGAAGTGGAAGTGAGTAGTGCTGGTGAGGTTGATGCCTATGGACTTGAAAGTGAAAGAGCCCGGGGGAGTGTAAGTAGTGGTGGAAGTGCTAAGATTTCTGTGTCTAAAGAATTAAATGCGCAGGCTAGTAGTGGGGGTAGTATCAGGTACCGCGGTTCTCCTGCCAAAACGAATACAAATTCAAGCAGTGGAGGCTCAGTAAAAAAATCTAATTAACAGGTAGAAAATACCTACAATAAAAAAGGTCGCGACTGATTTCAGGCGCGACCTTTTTCTTTGGGTTATCTAAAGGCCTTTCTTTCTTTTTTAAGGGGAGGTCGTTTCCGGTCTTCCTGACGATTTAATTCCCAATTAATAAGGGCAAGATTGAAATTCCTTAGGTAGGCGTCCATTTTGATCGTTGACAAACTAGGACGGATGCTCGATAAATTGATCATACCTATTTGTTGTTTGATTACTTTGCTTAAGACGAAGAAAAAATATTTTTAGTTTACGATTTCACGAAAATATTTGAGTTAAAGGGGTGCTAACGATTTCGATATAACTTTTGAACTGATGTTTTTTGATGAAATCTTCCTTTAGCTTCTGATAGACGTCTGACTAATTGCTGTTAGGGTCATTTTTCACCCGACTACAACGAATGCATTCACATTTTAATAAAATATGGGTAACATGTGAGCCTATATTGTTTAAAAACCTATATTTTTGAAAATAAACTGACTAAAAAATAAACCACTACTATGGCTCAACTACGTTTTGAAGCTTTAAAGAAGCTTAATGAACGCCCAAAAGTACATGTGGAAGCAACTACTCCTAACATTTCGCAATTCTTTGGAGAGTATGTTTTTGGCATGGAACAAATGCGGGCAACCCTGGCACCTGCTGTCTTTAAAAAAGTTAGCGCTGCTATTAAAAATCATGAGAAGATTGATGAAACTACTGCTGATGCTGTGGCGGCAGCCGCAAAGTCGTGGGCAATCACAAAAGGTGCCACACACTTTACACACTGGTTTCAACCCATGACAGGCGGAACAGCCGAAAAACATGATTCATTCTTTGATGCGCTTTCTGGGATTGAAAAATTTAAAGGCAGTGAATTAGTTCAGCAAGAGCCAGATGCGTCTTCATTTCCAAGTGGTGGAATTCGCAGCACATTTGAAGCGCGTGGTTACACAGCATGGGATCCTACATCCCCCATGTTCCTTTATGGAAAGACATTAAGCATACCAACCATTTTTGTTTCTTATACAGGCGAGACGTTGGACACCAAGTCCCCTTTATTGAAAGCATTGAAAGCAGTTGATTTAGCCGCTACTCAGGTTTGTCAATTGTTTGATAAAGACATTCAGCATGTAGTGGCTTCCTTAGGTGCAGAGCAGGAATATTTTGCTGTAGACAAAGCATTGTTTAATGCCCGCCCGGATTTAGTAATGGCAGGCCGCACGGTGTTTGGTCATTCACCAGCCCGTGGTCAGCAATTAGAAGATCATTACTTCGGAACGATACCAGGTCGCGTATACGATTTCATGCGCGATTTTGAAATTGAAAGTTGGAAGTTGGGAATTCCTGTACGCACGCGTCATAATGAAGTGGCACCGAGTCAATTTGAAGTGGCGCCATTGTTTGAAGAAGTAAACGTTGGCAACGACCATAATCAATTGATGATGGACGTGATGAGCCGTGTTGGTGAAAAGCACAATCTGAAAATTTTATTTCATGAAAAACCATTTGCCGGATTAAACGGAAGTGGAAAACATAATAACTGGTCGTTGATTACGGATACAGGTGTTAACTTGTATGCACCATCAAGTTCCGCTCGTGATAATTTACTCTTCTTAACCTTCTTCATCACTACCATAAAGGCAGTGCATGAGTATGCTGATTTGTTAAGAGCTAGTATCGCAACAGCGGGCAATGATTTCCGCTTAGGTGCTAATGAAGCTCCTCCTGCAATCATGTCTGTTTTTATTGGTTCACAAATGACAGCCGTGTTGGATGAACTTGAGAAGAATGGCAATGTGAAGATTGAGAAAGGGGATAACATGTATATGAAATTGGGTATTGATCAAATTCCTGAGATCATATTAGATGCAACAGATCGTAACAGAACGTCACCTTTTGCCTTTACAGGAAATAAGTTTGAGTTCCGTGCCGTAGGTGGTTCCGATAATTGTGGTACTCCAATGACAGCACTCAATTTAATTGTTGCAGAGCAACTCGTTAACTTTCATGAATTAGTTTCTAAGGAAATAGAAAAAGGTGAAGAGAAGCGGTTGGCGATTGTTAATGTGTTACGCAAATACATTAAAGAATCGAAATCAGTGCGCTTTGAAGGTGATGGTTATTCTGATGAGTGGGTGAAGGAAGCTGAGAAGCGTGGTTTAGGTAATGTAAAAAACATGCCACGTGCTATCGAAGCATATGTCTCAAAAAAATCACTTGATCTTTTTGAAAAACACGGAGTGATGTCGCACAAAGAAGTGGAAGCTCGCAATGAAATTAAGTTGGAGAGCTACATGAAGAAGGTGCAAATTGAAGCTCGTGTGATTGGCGATTTGGCTATGAACCATATTATTCCTACAGCCATTGCCTATCAAAACAAATTGATAACAAATGCCAATGGGTTAAAAGGTTTGGGTGTGGATAACACAGCTGTGGTTCAAACCATCAAGGAAATAACCGGTCATATTGATACGATTAAAGTGAGTGTACGCGAAATGGTGGAAGAACGGAAGAGACTTAATAAAATATCCGATACTCATAAGCGTGCTTTTGGCTATTGCGATGATGTCAAAGAGAAATACTTCGATAAAATTCGTGATGCAGTAGATCGCCTGGAGTTATTGGTTGATAACGAAGATTGGCCGTTGGTGAAATACAGAGAGCTTTTGTTTCTCCGCTAAGTAATCACTTAAATTAAATATGAAGGCTGTTCATTTATTTGAACAGCCTTTTTTATTTGGACTGATATTCCGTAAGAAGTTCTAGTACGCTTTCGCGGATTTTATCGGGGGCACTCCAAGGGATAAAATGATCCCCTTCAATCATCACAAGTTTAACAGGTGCGTTGACCATCATTTTCCGTGCGAACTCTGCATTTCCAGGATCTACGAACGAATCTTTAGCTCCTTGAATGACAATGGTAGGCACTGTAATCTCTTTCCATAGTGGGAGCATGTCCTCCAATTGTGGTTTGAGTTGATAAATCTCATCGTTGGAAGCCCTTATTGAGCGCGGGAGTAGCCATTTAATAAATGGAGTTGCCATGGGGCCACGAAACCATTCATAAGGTTCTAATTCAGGAGCAATAGATGGCGCTACCATTACTAACCCATCCACTAACTCCGGATAATCCATGGCCATCCGAGCAATGAAAGGGCCACCTAATGAATGACCTACCAAAATAATTGGCTTGTTGTTTTTACGTTCTCTTAAAATGGGTTCAAGTAAGGCAACTTGTTTAACCAATGATGGTTCGGCATAACCAAAATTAGAAGCACCAAATCCGGGACGATCTAAGGTGATAAGTTGGGCATGCTTAAGCAATACTGTATCGGCCATGAAATCGATAAACGCACTTAACGACCCGGGTGAGCCATGAATAAAAACTACCAAGGGTTTGGTTGAATCTCCAGTTACCAGATAGGTAACTCTTCGCTTGTTAAGATCATATTGTTTAAGGACACCTTTCGGTTCTTTGTCTTTGAAGTAAGAATCTATTTCAGTTTTACTCATTCTAAACTGAAGGCAGGAGTCCATCAGCAAAAGCAAAGAAAAAATGGCTATTGAAGTCAATAGCCATCGCCAGGCTTTTTTAGTAAGCATCATTGCTTAGTTAAAGCTTTAAGATCTTTTTGTATTCGGTTTGGTTGTGGAGAACATCCATAGCAGCCTTTACTTCCTGATCATATTTGAAGCCTGTTTCCACAGTTCCTTTTTCGAAGTAGTACCGTGAAACGATTTCACGTTCGAGTAATTTTTTAATTTGATCTTTATGGCGACTCAATTCAGTTTTCTTAGAATCCGCCAGACGAGATTTAATCTGATCTAATTGTGGTTTCAAATCATCATAGAACTTTTCGCGTTTTGCTTCATCTGTTAAATCTGCTAACTCTGCTTCAATGGGTGATTGCGTGGTGTAAGTTTTGGTTTTCATCCAGTTTTCAAATTCAACGTATTCTTGATTTGTTAATGAAAAAGTTTTAGAATCGGCAATGGTAGGATGATTGAATGCATACAAGGTTGCATAATCGAATATAAATCCGTTTCCATATAAAATTTGAGAAATCGTTGCCGCTTCTTCGGCATCTAATGTAATGTCTGGTTCAATTCCACCACCATCAAATACTTTGCGTCCGCGTGAAGTCAGAAACTCTTTCTTTAAGGAATCAGGAATGGAGGCAACACTTCCATCGTCTCTTCGGTGTGAATAATCCAACACCTGAATACATCTGCCGGTAGGAGTATAATACTTTGCGGTTGTAATTTTTACTTGCGAATTGTAAGAGAGAGGTCTTGGTATTTGAACCAGCCCTTTGCCATAAGATCGTTCGCCTAAAATAACGGCACGATCATAATCTTGTAATGTGCCCGCAACAATCTCTGAGGCTGATGCACTACCTCTGTTAATGAGAACAACTACTGGAATTTCTAAATCAATCGGACTATTAAGAGTTTCATACGTGATGTTACTGTTCTCCACTTTGCCTTTAGTATCAACCACCTTTTTTCCTTTTGGGATAAACAGGTTGCAAATGTTAACTGACTCCATCAATAGACCTCCGGGATTTCCGCGTAAGTCCAGAATCATATACTTGGCACCTTTTTCTTTTAAGTTCACTACAGCATTCTTCACTTCTTTTCCGGCATCGGGTGTAAACTCAGTTAGTTGAACGTAGCCAACATCCGTTGAGACCATGCCAAAATAAGGAACGTTACTTATTTTTATTTTCTCTCTCTTAAATTCGATATCAAAAGGATTTTCCTTGCCCATTCGTTTCACGGTAAGTTTTACGAGTGTGCCCACCTGCCCGCGCATTAAATGATTGGCTTCTTCTAACGTGAGTTTAGATAGTTCGATGCCATTCATTTTTATAACCTCATCACCAATCTTTAATCCATTTTTATAGGCAGGATAATTTTCATGCACCATGGTAACAACGGTGCGATTGTTAAATACCCGAGTTACTGCACCAATGCCACCATATTGCCCGGTGTTTAGTGTGCGAAAATCTTCTACCTCATCTTCCGAAATAAAATTTGTGTATGGATCGAGCGAAGCAAGCATGGCATCAATGCCGGTACGAATTGTTTTATTAGGATTTATTTCATCCACGTAAAGTGCATTCACTTCTTTGAACAGGGAGGCGAATACATCTAAGTTTTTGGCTATTTCGAAATAGCGTTCAGCAGGAGGGGTGAAGGATAAGCCAATAGCTCCACAAACCAACACTAAAAACACAACAATTTTCTTATTCATAACACCGATATTCAACAGCTAAAATACGAAAAGTAGGAGGGTAGAGTTCAAAATATTATTCAGAAATAAATCAAAAGGCAATCATGCCCCAATATGCGTGATTTAACCATGAAGATTTGACTTATGCCCACGCTTTTCTTAAAAACCGTAACCAATTTCCACCCATCACATTACTAATGTCTTTAGGGCTATATCCGCGTTGCGACAGGAGAGTAGGTATCTTTTGAAGATCCGCAATGGTTTCAATATCGTATGGTGATTGTTCTGTTCCGAAAGCACCGTCTAAATCTGAACCAATGCCAATGTGGAGTGAATTACCTGCGAGTTGGCAGATGTGATCGTAGTTGTCAACCAATCGCTCCAGATTGCAATTCATTGCTTTTGGATTGGATTTTCCTCGCACCCAATTGGGTACCAACATCCATGCATCCATCACACCTCCAATTACAGCACCGCGCTGAATCAATTGCTTTATTTGTTCATCACTGAATTGCCGGTTGTGATTCACTAACGAGCGACAATTGTTATGACTGGCCCACACCGACCCATTAAAATGATCGAGCGCTTCCCAAAAACTATCATCGCACAAATGGGTGGCATCCATAATGATATTGAGTCGCTCCATTTCTTTCAGCAACTCTTTCCCATGTTTTCCAAGACCTCCGGTGGCATCAGTGCCTTGTGCGTATCGACCAGGACCATAATGAGCAAGACCTGCTGCCCTTAGTCCATAGTTGTAAGCAATTTCAAGATGTTGAATTGTAACCAATGAGTCAGCACCCTCCAAACTAAGAATATATCCGATCGGTTTTGTGTTTGTCCAATCTTTTAAGTGAGTTTCTAATGATTTTAAATCTGTGATTGATTTCAACTCGCCTGCACGCTCCATTTCAGCATACCATGCGCGTTGTGCTTGTGTGTGAGCCCATGCTTGCTCAGGAGAATGCCAACCGGGTAGAGGATTGTTTGGTGCTACATACCGGGCAATTTGCGTAGCTACTACAAGGCCAATATTTCCTTTTCTTAATTCTTCAAAACAAACCACTCCATTACCCCGATCAGGCTTGTCGGTCATTCCTTTTTCACGAGCACGAATTTCTGAAAGAGGCTTCCGCAGATCGCGGTTCCATTCCATGGCGTTCATGCTTAAATCCAAATGAGCATCGACAATGAAAGGGGACATGGTTCTTGTTTAAGTTAATCAGTCCACAGTTGACAGTCGACTGAAGGCTGTGGACTTGTATTTTAAATTGTAATCTTTCTTTTCCTCGCAACAATGTTCCAGTTATTCACCACCTTATTATCTTCAACTACAGCAATCGTTTCATGCAAGGCTACCGTAGGGCAGATGTGGAATGGCACGCCATACAGCACATCACCGACTTTGTACGAGTTATTTTTTTCTGCTTGCAAGATTAAATGTTCTTCGCTGTGTCCAATGGCTTTTAATTCAGGAGCATTTAAAAAATGAATTCTGTTTTCTAATGGATTTTCGGAAGCGACTGCTTTATGGCCAAGATCAATGCAAAGTGTTTCATCATCAGGTTTGGAGATTACACGCGTGATCAGCAAAGCCGCAAACACAAAGGGTTGCTCTGCAAATAATTTATGATACCCGTAGTCCCAAAAGATAAACGTACCCGGACTAACCTCTACATTTTTTCTTTTAGCATGAATGGAAATAGTCGTGTTTCCGCTGGTAACAATGGTTAGATTCTTTCCGCTTTGTTTTAAAATAGAATTGTGCAATGCTTCTACACGATTGTAGCCTTCATCGCAACCTGCAGTGCGAATGCCTAAATCTGAATCGCGGTTATGACCATCATAGGCATGAAGTCCGACTACAGAAATATTTGATAGGGTTTCGCAAAATGTAAAGAGAGATAATGCTTGCTCCGTTTTAATTCCTGTGCGGTTCATACCCACATTCAAATCGATAAATGCTTTTATTGTGATGTTTTGTTTTTGAGCTTCCGCTGATAATTGTTTTGCGGTTTCTTCATTATCAATCAAGCAACTAAAATTCGTATTTGCGAAAGTCTTGATCAATTTGATAAATCGAAGTCCGCGCGGCCCAACAGGTTGGTAAGCCATCAGCACGTCAGGTGCGCCAACGGAAGCTAGCATTTCGGCTTCGGCAATGGTAGCACACTTGAATTTTTTAATTCCAGCTTCCATCATCATGCTACACACCTCTGCACATTTGTTTGTTTTTACATGAGGCCTCAAGCGGGTAACATCAGGAACAAATTCTTTGAGCACCCGGATATTTTCCTTTACTCGTTCGGGATAGACTGCGAGGGCAGGTGAGTCTAATTCGTCAATGTTGTTTATTTTATATAAAGTATCCATAATTCTTTTGGTCCATAGTCCATAGCGTATAGTCGATAGCATGCACTACTATTGACTATCGACTGTTGACTAATCTACTCCAATTCAAATATCGCTTCAATCTCAACAGGAATATTATCCGGTAACGAGCCCATACCCACAGCACTGCGAACTCCCACACCGTTATCAGGTCCCCATACTTTAGCGAAGAGTTCACTGCAGCCATTGATTACAAAGGGATGACGTTCAAACTCAGGCACCGCATTCACCATGCCCAGCACTTTTATTACACGCTTGATTTTATTTAAACTACCCAGATTAGATTTTAAGGTTGCCAGAATGGCAAGACCCACTTGTTGTGCGGCTAGCTTTGCTTCTTCTGCATTCAGATCCACACCTACCTTGCCAATGATTAAACTGCGATCTTCTTTCACCGTGCCATGCCCAGAGACATAGACAAATTTATCAACAATCAAAAAAGGTTTATAAACTCCAAGCGGAGTAGGGGGTGGGGGTAATGTTAAATTTAATTGTTCGAAGCGTTGGTCAGGGGTGAGGTTACTCATAGATTTTCGATTAATTCGGTATTTCTCTTTCTATTAATTCATAAAGTTTAAAAGAAGCTAAACCCCTGTTATAGTCCAAAAACATACTCCTTTTATTTTTCAATCCCGCTTCGGTAAATGTCAAATATTTATTTTGATTGCTTATAAGAATTAGGATTGAATATTTTGGTTCATGATTTCTTAAACTTTCACTTATTTTAAGTTGATCGCCTTTCATTTCGGCATTATAGATTACTCCCATAAAAAATTCTTCTTTTATTTTTAAATAATTCTCCAAAGGAAACTGTATTATTTTTTCGCTTGTATTTTCTTTTGAAGACTCACACTGCCATTAATTTTTTTATAAAAATAGTTCCCCTGATCTTTCCAAAAGAAATGTGAATAGATTGGATATCTTAAAGAACAGGAGTCTCCTCCAATCGTACTGTAACCCGGAAGATAGATTGTGTAGACTAGCAAAGTATCAATACCTGATTTCAAAAGATTATCAAGTCTAGCCCTTGTATGTAAATGAATATCCCAACGGAAAAGAGAGTCTAAATTGAGATCAGTTTGAATCAACTTATACTCCTTTAATATTTCATCTTTTGTTAACTTTTGTTGAGAGAATGCATTCGAGAAAACGAAACAATAGGATAAGAATCCAAATAATGTTAATCGATGTATCATTTTTCTTGTATTATTTCGACCGAGTTACAAGTAGAACACCACCAATATAATTTGATTTTGTCTTCTAGTTTTGACTCAGTCTTTTTTTTACATTTTGAACATTCTCTTTCAAAAGACTCATCTTCATAAGCTCCATAATGGCATTTAAAGCAACCCCAGTATGTTAATTGAGAGATATCATCGTCAATATGCCATGTAAAAGCATTCTTCTGACAATTTGGACATATTAGCGCTGACATTTTATTTGAAATAATGTGCCCAAAGAAAAGATTTATGCCATTGTTCTTTCTACAAAAACGAATTGATAAGCATCACACCAATCAATCCGCAAATAGCAACCAGGGTTTCCATAAGCGACCATGATTTGATGGTGTCTTTAATACTAAGATTGAAGTACTCTTTAAACAACCAAAAGCCTGAATCATTTACATGCGAGAACATCAAACTTCCGGCCCCGACCGCCAGCACCATCAGGCTTGGGTTAACATCAGGATTAGAAATTAATAATGGAGCTACAATGCCTGCTGCAGTAAGTCCGGCAACTGTGGCAGAACCCACACACACCCGGATGGCACCTGCTATCAACCAACCAAGAATTAATGGATGCATGTTTAATCCATCCAATAAATTACTTATCTCTTTATCAACGCCACTTTGAATTAAGGTTTGCTTAAGCGCACCCGCGCCTCCGATAATTAAAATAATCATCATCACGTCCTTGATCGAATCGGCATAAATCTCCATTAAATAAGAAATTTTTAACCCGCGACTAATGCCCAACGTATACGTGCCAATACATAAAGAAACTAACATGACGATTGATGAACCACTTAAAAACTGAGTGATGTTTTTAATGGAAGAACCTTCGTCAATCGAAAAATCGATTAAGCTCATAACCCCAAGCAAAAGTACGGGTAGCAGGGAGGTCATCATGCTATTGAATAGGCCTGGAAGCTGATCATCCGGCATACCTTCTTTTTGGAAAGTTTTTAAAACCGTAGCCGGAATATTTTTAAGGGTTTTTGAGAAAAGGAGTCCGGCAATCAGTACAGTTGGTATGGCTATCATTACACCGTATAAAAGTGTAACACTCATGCTTGCATTGAGTTGAGCCACTAAAGCGGATGGCGATGGGTGGGGTGGAAGAAACCCGTGAGTTACCGACAACGCTGTGATCATCGGCATGGCAATGAAAAGTGCTGGAAGTTTATACCGATACACAACGGATGCTATCAGGGGAAACACCAATACGAAACCAACATTATAAAAGAGAGGAATGCCAATTACGAATCCTGTGATCATTAATGCTAGCTGCAAATACGATTGTCCAAAAATTGTCATCAAACTGGTCGCAATTTTTTGAGCAGCTCCCGTTTCAGCTACTAATTTCCCAAGCATAGAGCCCGCTAAGATTACGATGATGAGCGAACCAAGCATGTCACCCATTCCTTTATGGATGGTGCCCTCCATATCAGCAGGGTTTATCCCCAGCGATAATCCACAGATAATAGAGACAATTAAGAAAGCGAGAAAGGGATTGACCTTAAAGTATGAAATCAATACAACAAGGAAAATAATACTGAGTACTACAATGAGGAAGGACACGTGCTCAATTGTTTTGGTGAAAAAGATTTAAAACTTGTCGGGGATTTGCACAATGCGCACAACAATTTCATGTGGATCGCCATCCGTATCCACCAGATTGAATTTTACCATCGGATTGTCACGGGTAATGTTAGCCTCAACTTTTACAATTTTATTGTGCTGAAGATGCTTCTCAATTTCTTTTTGAAGAATTGTGAGTGCGTTTGCAAAGTCAACTTCAAGGGGGCTGGGGTTATAGGAGGTTGTTTTCATTGTTTTAATTCAACATTTAAAGTTCAAGGGTCAAGGCTCAATTTTAATTTTTGAATCTTGAAGTATTTACCATCTGATAAGAGCTGAGGCCCATGTAAATCCGCTACCAAAAGCAGCTAAACAAATTACGTCATTTTCTTTGATTCTTCCCTCCGCCCACGCTTCACTCATCGCGATAGGAATAGAGGCAGCGGTAGTATTTCCATACCGCATAATGTTATTATACACTTTTGAATCGGGGAGTTCCATTTTTTGTTGAATGAACTGACTGATGCGTAGGTTTGCCTGATGCGGAACCAACAAACTGATTTCTTCTTTTTTCATTCCGTTGGCATCTAGTGCTTCGTTAATCACTTCCATAAACCTAACCACAGCATGTTTAAAAACCTGACTGCCATTCATCACCACTTTAAAATGTGTGGTGTCCAGTATTTGTTCGGGTTGCCTTTCTTCACGTGGGCGACTGCTTCCTGGATCACGTACATAAAGTTCTTCTGCAAAGCGACCATCTGAATGCAAATGTGTTGAAAGAATACCCGGCTTTTCATTGGATTGCAAAATGGCAGCACCGGCACCATCGGCAAAAATTACTGCTGTATTGCGACCGCGCGTGGTTGCGTCTATTGCTGTAGATTGAATTTCGGCACCCACTACTAAAATAGTTTTATACATTCCGGATTTTATGAATTGATCGGCCACAGACAATGCATAAATAAAACCCGAGCAGGCATTGCGAATATCCAACGCACCAATACCTTCCAAACCTAACTCACGTTGTAACAACACGCCAGAACCCGGGAAGAAATAATCAGGAGTAATAGTAGCGAACACGATAAACTCAACATCTTTTTCAGTGAGCTTTGCACGTTCAAGTGCCATGCGCGTGGCCTTCGCGGCCATATTGGCAACGGTATCCTTGGCGGGATCAATCCATCTTCTTTCTTTAATTCCGGTACGTTCGGTAATCCATTCGTCAGTGGTTTCCATCATACTGGAAAGTTGTGCATTGGTGACAACTGTTTCAGGAACATGATGACCTAATCCTACAATTTTAGAATAGCGCATTCGATTTAGACTTTAGAAAACGCACTAAGTTAAGGAAATGTTATCGGATCGCGAATGGAAATGAATACCGTATTCTAAGTACAAACTGGGCTCAGAATACGGTATTTGGGATTACTTTTTCACCAATCCCTTAGTGTTATCACTGGAGTGTCTATCAATCAATTTATGCAATGGATCGATGCCTGCTTTTCGAGGTTTTGACGTAACCATGATTTTGAAAGCATTTTCTTTTTTAGTGATCTTGTGTTTTTTCAAGTAGATCAAACTATCCTTGCCAGCAACGTTTTTTCCGTACACACCAATATCAATCCAATCGTTGATCGGGATGTTTGTTTCGATTCCGGTGCTGTCAGCTCTTACTTTTTCAGCTGATACATTTAGGGAAACCTCAAATTCGTTTTCACTTATCTCGTGATAAGTTGCTGAATCAGTTTTGTTTTCGAACAATGTGATCGTTTCAAACATATCATGAATAATGTATTGCATGCTATCGGGCGTTACTTTCCGAATTTCTTTTAGAAGATCAGCTGAAGTAGGATAGGGCGCATCTTTAAAACGCCACTCTTTATTAAATCTACGGAACGCAGCGTTCACACTATCTTCACCAATATAATCCTGTAAGGCAAAGAAAATAAGAGAAGCTTTCTGGTAATGAATATATCCTTGTCCTTCAACAAACTCAAGTGGTTGTTCTTTTTTGCGTTCGCCTGCGCGGCCACTTAAATAACGATCCAATTCATATTTGAGGTAACGTTCAACAATTTCAGGGGTGAATTTATGTTTGATCACCATCAAGGCTGAGTATTGCGACATACTTTCACTTAGCATAGCATTTCCTTTCACACCCGCTTCCATCACCTGATGCCCCCACCATTGGTGAGCCACTTCATGTGCAGTTACGTAATAGGTAAAATCAATGTCCTTATCGGGATCATCAATTTTTGCAATGAAACCGATACCCTCTGAGAAAGGAATTGTGTTAGCAAAAGACTGCGCAAAGCTTGCATACCTTGGAAACTCCATAATGCGCACTTGCTTGTATTGATAAGGACTAAAATTTTCTTCATAATAACTAAGTGCATCTTTCATTCCTTCCATCATGTGGTCCAGGTTATACTCGTGACCAGGATGGAAGTAGATTTCTAAATTGATATCATGGTACTTATCTTTTTTAACAGCATAGTTTGCAGAGATCATCGAATAAAAGTTACACATGGGCGCATCCATGGTGTAGTTATAATAAACCCGATCACCTTCTTCCCATTGTTTTACTAAGTATCCTGGAGCAATTGCAATCTGACCTTTATCTGTACTTACCTGAATATTAAAATCTATGTGATCAGAATCATCTCCAAATAAGCTCATGTTTTGCCCGCGTGGGTCATCGCGCTCCATCATTCGTTCGCGCTCTGGTAATTTCTTTTCTTTGCGATCATTGTCATCCGACATTTCGCCACCATTGTTGTATCCTAATGATGGAAAATATTGATTGTTAAAGAATGTGCCGTTGTAGATCACTTGTGTATTGGAACGACCAGTTTCAACAAACCCTTGAGTTGTAAAATTGGTTTTGAAATCCATTCGCAAGCTATCGCCAGGTTGCAAGGGTTGTTCAAGACTATAGATCGTGTACTTAAACTTATCAAACTTTTCCTTCACACCATTTTTACGATCGAACTTCAAGTATTCAGTAGTGTTTCCAGGTGTCATGTCTTCCTGAATATGAATTTCAGAAATTGGATTTTCGGTTTTGTTTTTAAGAATGAAATATCCTTCGGCAACAAAATCCCGCTTTGACGGATAGATATCTACCTTAAGATCCACGGCAGTGATTTTTGGTTGCGGGAGAAACTCATATTTTTTCAATGTCTTTTCAAAATCAACTTGCAAATCTTTTCGTTGTTCTGAGTTCGTATAATCGTTCAGTACATTGGTATTATAGAAAATATAAAATCCGGTTGAACCGAAAAGCAGAACCGAACCTGCGATTAGTAAAATGAGTTGACGTGAGAGCCTGAGTTTACCAGCCTTCCAACGCATGTTCATTACAGACTCAGAGCCGCGCACGGAAAAGATAACTGCAATAGCAAAAATGAAGACTACAAACGCAGCCCAATAAATCTGTAACCACGTGAATGGAGTAACAAAGTGGCCGTACACATTCATGTCGGAATAGGTTCCTAAACTTCCGCTTCCAAATTGGAAGAGTGGATGTTCTAATCCCATCTGACCTAAAAATCCGACAAGGATAAAAAATGCAATTGCTACGGCAAACCCTAGAAACTTATTATTTACCATTACTTGAATGAACATTGATAGCAATGTGTAAAGTACCAGAAAGGCAAGCGTTTCAGAATACAGCGAGCTGAAATAAACTCCTATCTCAAACTTGTAATACCCATACATGGCTTGGATGACTACTCCGCATACAATGAGGCCGAAGAGTAATACTAAATACACAAGTAGCAGTCCAAGGAATTTTGAAATCAGATTAATAAAATCGGGCATGGGCATGGCGTCAATAATCAGATTAAGATTGACCGCACGTTCTTTCCATACCAATTCGCCTGAATAGAGTACAGCAATAATTACAAAGAATAAATTGAACCCGGATAAGAGACCCAGCACTGAATAGGTAGTAGGATAAGAACTTGTGCCATAGAGCTCATTCATGTTCATGGCGTTGAGAAACATGAGCAGCATCCCCGCAATCACAATCGCGAGGAAGGGCACTTCTTTGAAAACCATTTTGAAGTAAAAGCGCGTGAGCTTTAGTAACTGCCCAAATGATGTTGATAAACCACTGTGTTGTTGAGCACCAGGAATTTTTGTTTCCTCTGGTTTGATCAATAATCGTTCGTCTTTAACAGCTTTCGATTTGAAAATGGAATTACGCACAACATTAAAACTGAAAAAGAAATGCGTTGCAATTAATACTAGCACACCCACACCCATCCAGATTAATCGATTGTAAATGATGTATCCATCCAATGGAATCTGCAAGGTATTTCTTTCACCGGGTGTCCAATATTGTGTATAGAAACTAAATGCGCGCACGCCAAAGGGATCGAGCATGGCTGCGATTTCTTTTTGCTCAAGATCGCGCAGCATAGATTGACTGGCGAGATAAAGAACCAGCAGCAGTATTCCTTGTGTATAGATTACAATTGATTTTCTACTGAGTGCGCCACTGGCAAAAAAGATGGCGCCCGTAAAAAACATGTTGGGAACGATGAAAATAAAAAAGGGTGTCCAATAGGTTATCAAGTTGAATGGCAGCAGCCGGTCTGCTTCGCGCGTGGGCCAGATATCGCCAATCATAAACGCGATGGGTATACTTGAAGCAACCAATAGGAGAACTACAAACGAACCCCAAAACCGACCCATTAAGTATGAGAACTTTTTAATAGGTGTGCTGAATAAGATTGCTTCGGTGTTGTGTTCAAAATCGCGAAGTACTGCTACTCCCATAATCGCAGAAGAGATTAGTGACATAAATACTCCCATGATCACCACCATCTGACCGATTACAATAGGCGCATTCTCTTTCACTTGACCAACGGCACCACCAATCTGTACTACATCCGTTGTTACTGCGAGTATGCAGAGTAGAAACATGATGCCGAAGTAGATGTAGTTGGCAGCGCGGGCTCTCCGGTACTTTAATTCAAATAGAAAAATATCTTTAAACATAATGATCGTTGGATACTGGTTACTTGATACTAGATTATTAGGCTACTTCTTCTTTTTTGGAATTGCCAAAGATGTGGGTGAAGTACACGTCTTCAAGGTCGGCTTGAGTTTGCTCGAACGTGTTATCTGGTTGTCCTTCCTGCAGCACAGTAATCTCCGGCCTACCCGCAATTAATCGTTCTGAAATGATATTAAACGACTTGCGATACTCTTCTAATTCCGTTTTAGCAATTCGCTTCTTCCATACCTTTCCTTCTACAGCAGCAATGGCATCTATCGGACTGCCTTTGTAAAGCACTTCACCTTTATTGATAATGGCCATGTCCGTGCAAAGTTCTTTCACATCTTCCACAATGTGAGTGGAGAGAATCACGATTGTGTTTTCTCCAATCTCCGAAAGCAAATTCAAAAAGCGGTTGCGCTCGGCTGGATCTAACCCTGCAGTGGGCTCATCTACTATAATCAATTTAGGATTTGCAATAAGTGCTTGCGCAATACCAAAGCGTTGCTTCATACCACCTGAGTACCCACCTAGATTCTTATTGCGAGCTTGCCAGAGATTGGTCTTATGGAGTAATGCTTCTACCAATCCTTTGCGCTCACTTTTATTCCGAATGCCTTTCAGCACCGCAAGATGATCCAGTAATGTTACTGCATCTATTTTAGGATACACCCCAAACTCTTGTGGTAAATACCCAAGAATCTTCCGCACTTCTTCTTTTTGAACCAGCACATCAAGATCACCGATTTGGATAGAACCACTATCTGCCTCCTGCAAGGTTGCAATTGTGCGCATGAGGGATGACTTGCCGGCACCGTTTGGTCCCAGTAATCCAAACATGCCTTGGTTGATGGTAAGCGTTACATCTTTGAGCGCCTGCACTCCATTGGAGTACGTTTTGTTCAGGTTTTGAATGATCAATTGCATAAGTATTATTTCAAATATTAGTATGGAAAGATGCTAATTAATTACAGCCTCAATAAACAAAAAATCCAACGGTTTTCCCGTTGGATTTTAACTTTTGTGATTGTTGGTTATGCTACAACACCACGTTCACAATCTTACCAATCACCACAATTACTTTCTTAGGTGTTTTTCCTTCCGTCCATTTTTGCACGACCTCAGAAGCGAGTACTGATTTTTCGATTTCTTCTTTGGAAACATCAAGGGCAAACTCCATTTGAGCGCGTACTTTGCCATTGATAGAGATCGGATAACTGAACGTACTTTCGATCAGGTATTGTTCATCATATTTAGGGAATGACGCATTCAATACTGTATCGGCATGACCGAGCAGCGACCAAAGTTCTTCAGCAATGTGAGGAGCAAAAGGAGAGAGGGCAATTACCAGCGGCTCAAGGATTGACCGCTTATTGCACTTAAGAGATGATAACTCGTTGGCACAAATCATAAACTCACTTACCGATGTATTGAAGGAGAAGTTTTCAATATCCTGCTCCACTTTCTTAAGTGTTTTGTGAAGTACTTTTAATTCATCTCGTGTAGGCTCAGCATCAGTAATTTTAAATCCTGCCTGTCCGGCAGGCAGGTTGCCGGTGTTGTCATGAAATAAATTCCAGAACCTGCGCAAGAATTTAAATACGCCATCAATGCCTTGTGTGCTCCATGGTTTGGATTGCTCTAACGGCCCAAGAAACATTTCGTACATGCGAAGCGTGTCAGCTCCGTAGTTGTTTATGATTTCATCAGGGTTAACCACATTGAAATAAGTCTTACTCATTTTCTCAATGGCTGAGGTGCAGTAATACACACCATTGTCAAGAATGAACTCACTGAATTCAAAGTCAGGTTTCCATCTCTTAAATCTTGCAATATCTAATTGATCATTCTCAACTAAATTAATATCAACATGAAGTTTTTGGATATGAAAATCTTCTTTAATTCTTACCTGAAAATATGCTTCCGGGTATTTTGTGATAAATAACTCATTAATTTTAACGACCTCACTTGTTATATAATTATAGATTTCCTGTGGTGCGGTTTTATTAATAATTTTTTCCGCAATTGAAGCCGATAAGAATATAGTTGGATTTATATGATCATATTTGTCCCCCAATAGACTTAGGTAATTTGCGGAAGTATCAGTGGTTAGGCGATAAACAAACTTTGACTCTCCTGTTATCTTTCCTTGATTAATCAACTTCTTAAACGGCTCATCAAAATTCAGATAGCCTAAGTCGTGAAGTACTTTTGTCCACAAGCGTGCATACAACAAATGTGCAACAGCATGTTCCGATCCACCAATGTATACATCTACTTGATTCCAGTAGTCCAAGGCTTTTTTATCTGCAAAAGCGTTTGGATTGTGTGGATCCATATAGCGTAAGAAATACCAGGCCGCACCCGCATGAGTAGGCATCGTGTTGCTATCATGTTTTAGACCTGGAGCAAAATTGATCCAGTCCGTTAAGTTAGCCAATGGGCCTTCGCCATTGCCGGAAGGTTTGAAATTATTGGAAGGAGGTAACTCCAACGGCAATTCACTTTCCTTCATCGCATATGGTAAATCATCTTTGAATACTACAGGAAATGGTTCGCCCCAATAGCGCTGACGACTCCAACCCGCATCGCGCATTTTATAATTTACTTGTCGCTTACCAATACCTATTTCTTCTAGCTTAGTAGCAACCACATCAATCGCATCGCGCATCACCATGCCATTCAAGAAATCAGAATTTTCTAAGATCGCTTCTTTGGTAGGGTTAGCTTCCTCGCCATTATAATGTGAACCGATAATATTTGTAATCGGTAAGTTGAAGTGTTTAGCAAATTTATGATCGCGCTCATCACCACAAGGCACTGCCATGATAGCTCCGGTTCCATACCCAGCCAGCACATACTCACTTATCCAGATTGGAATTTCTTTTTCGTTAAACGGATTAATCGCAAACGCACCCGTAAACGCACCTGTGATTTTTTTTACTTCCGCCATGCGCTCCACTTCACTGCGGCTTTCCACATACTTTAAGTAGGCATCAATATCACCTTGCTGTTCTACCGTAGTAATCTTTTTTACGAGCTCATGCTCAGGAGCAATCACCATAAAGTCAACTCCGAAAATGGTATCGGGGCGGGTGGTGAATACAGTCAATTGATAATTGTCAATTGTCAATTTAAAATTGATTAGCGCCCCCACACTCTTTCCAATCCAGTTGCGCTGAATTTCTTTCATCGAATCGCTGAAATCTATTTCATCCAATCCTTTCAACAAACGCTCGGCATATTCAGTAATGCGCAAACTCCACTGGCGCATTTGTTTTTTTACCACAGGAAACCCACCGCGATAACTTACTCCGTTGATTACTTCATCATTCGCCAACACAGTACCTAATGCTTCGCACCAGTTTACATCAGTGTAAGCCAGATAAGCCAAACGGTATTCCATTAAAATGCGCTGTTGATCTTTTTCGGAATATCCTTTCCAATCTGAAGCACTGAAATGTTGAATGTCGAATTTAGAATTTGGAATTGAGTGACTTTTATTTCCTTCTGATTCGAAAATCTTAATCAATTCTGAAATGCGTTCTGCTTTTTCTTTTTTGCGATTGAACCAGCTATCAAAAATTTGTAAGAAGATCCATTGAGTCCATTTGTAATAGGTTGGATCGCACGTTTGTACTTCACGACTCCAATCATATGAGAAGCCAATGTTGCCTAACTGTCTTTTAAAGTTGTTGATGTTATCGGCAGTAGATACAGCGGGGTGAATGCCATGTTCCAACGCATATTGTTCGGCAGGCAAGCCAAAGGCATCAAAGCCCATGGGATGCAACACATTAAAACCCTTTACGCGTTTGAAGCGCGCTACAATATCGGAAGCGATGTAGCCGAGCGGATGGCCAACATGCAAGCCCGCACCGGAAGGATAGGGGAACATATCAAGCACATAGTATTTGGGCTTGGCTGTATCATTGCTGACTTTATAAACCTCTTTCTCGACCCAGGTTTTGCGCCATTTTTCTTCAATTCGCTTGATCTCGTCTTTCGTGTACTCAGCCATAGAACCGTTTTCTCATTAAAGGACTGCAAAAATAAGCCAATCCTTGGGTTTTTGAAGGAGCCGGAGTGAGAATTGTGGAGAGTTATCGTTTGGGGATATTGCAGATATATTGGAGATTAGTGGCTTATGGCCAGATGTTGTATTCGCATCAAGTATTTACACTAAACTAACCTATGGATAAACTTATTTGGATTGTTTTAGCATTTCTATCGGGTGCGTTCTTGCCCATACAGGCGGGGATGAATAGTAAACTAGGAAAGGCAGTAGCAAGCCCTGTCCATGCCGCGTTGATTTCTTTTATAATCGGTTTAATTGGATTAATCGGCTATGTACTAGTAACAAGACAAACTGTTTCGTGGGCGGGCTTAAAAGATGCACCGGGTTACGTTTGGCTTGCCGGTTTGTTAGGTGCGTTTTATGTAACTGTCATTATTTTAGCTTTTCCAAAATTAGGTCCGGGCTTAACGTTTGGGTTGGTAGTTGCCGGACAAATGACTCTTTCAATTTTATTAGAGCACTTCAATATTTTAGTTGCTCAGCAAAATTCAATCAGCTACATGAAGATTGTAGGAATTGCTCTTGTTGTTATCGGAGTAGTAATTATCAGACGGTACTAATCGAACTACCTCACTGTAGCCTTATCAATTCTTTTTGGAGTATCCGTACCATTTACGATAGTTTTGGAACTCAATGCAATCGCCCGAATGGTTGAGGTAATGTTTTTCATGTCTAAGGTTTCCACTTCATCATCTACCGTATGATAAAATTTATCGATATCAATTTCATCGGTTGAGATAGTATGAGCAGGAACACCTAAGCGTGCCAGCGTTGCATTATCAGATCGATAGAAGAGATTTTGTTGAGGATAAGGATCAGCTCTGAATTCAAATTGAGTTCCCTTCAAATTCTTTTGCAGAATTTCTCCGAAATCGGATCGTTCATACCCCGTAATGAACGCAAAATTTTGTCCCCATTTGCTGGGCTTGCCAATCATTTCAATATTGAACATGGCAACTGTTTGATCGGGGTTCAGTTGTTCGGAAAAATATTTAGAACCGTAGCCACCGATCTCTTCAGCCGTAAAGGCAACAAAGATTAATGTGCGGGCATTGTTTTTAATTTTATTGAAGTAACGCGCCAGTTCAATCACTGCAGTTGTACCGGAGGCATCATCATCGGCACCATTCGAAATAGAATCACCATTTACCGGAGACTCAATACCAATGTGATCATAATGACCGGAGAACACCACAAACTCATCGGGCTTGGTTTTGCCGGGGATCATACCTGCTACGTTGGCCATGGTAATTGTTTCAATTTTTTGTGTTGCTTTTACTGAGTAGGAGAGCACTGAAGTTACACCCAGCACAAATACTTTATTTGATTTACGTTGTGTCATAAAGCGTCTACCAAAATAGCCTTTCAATTCTTTAAAATTTTCTTTAAACTCAGGGGCCACCAAAACAATGGCCGAAGAAGTGTCGCGGGTCAGGCTAAATGCTTTACTTAATAAGTATTGTCTTTTGTTCTTAATGGTGGTATCGAAGGGGATGATTATTACCCCGAGGCCTTTTGTATAGTTTACTTCTGTTTTCTCAGTAACAAGAAGTGAATTTTCAGGGGCTATTTTCTGACCATTAATAACCACCTCCAAGGTTTGAGGCGTAATCATATCTTTTTTAAACTCCTGCCGATAGCCGGTGAGTCCTTTCAAAGGCTTTAGTCCAATGGCTTTAAATTCATTTGAAATAAATGCAGCTGCCTTATCAATATGCTCAGGTTGAGTAGCTGATCTTCCCATCATATCATCCGCGGCAAGCGTTTTAATAATGCGGGTGACGTTTGCTTCTTTAATAAGTTTATCAACGGATTGGCTAAAACTTGATGTAACAACTAATGCAGCGATACAGGCGAGTACAATTTTTTTCATGAGCTAAATTTTGGGCAAAGTATAGATCATGAAGCCAATTTCCAAACCAAAGAGAGCACGGAGCTATATCACTTGATTGATTTCTCTGTGATCTCCGTGGTAAGATAATCGAGCATTTCTACACCCCATCCTGTACATTCTACAGTTCAGTAACCTCTTTTATTTAAACCCGACAGGAGGGTGCACTTTTATCGTGTAATCGAGCAAATAGAACCCCATGAGAATTATTTACATACTGTTATTAATTGTACTTGCCATTGGAACGAACGCCCAGACGAAAATTTCTGGTTCCGTGAAAGATGATCGGGGTGAGGTCATTCCTGGGGCGAACGTGTTAATCAAAGATTCATATGACGGCACCAGTTCATCCGTTAAAGGTGAATTTTCTTTTGTATCGGAAGAGATAGGTACTCAGGTTTTGGTGGTTACGTTTGTAGGCTTTAAAACATTCTCTCAACCCATTGAATTAGTAGGCAAGTCGATTGAAATTCAAATCACTTTAAAAGAAGAGATTAATCAACTTGATGGCGTTGTGATTTCTGCTGGTTCGTTTACAGCCAGTGATGAAAACAGAAGAACCATTTTAAAAGCAGTTGATATAGCAACAACAGCCGGAGCTACAGCTGATATTGCTGGTGCATTGAATACCTTACCTGGAACACAAAAGGTGGGTGAGACCGGAAGGTTATTTGTGCGCGGTGGTGATGGATCGGAGACGCGAACTTTTATTGATGGCATGTCGGTGTTGGATGCGTATGGACCATCTGCGCCAAACACTCCATCACGCGGACGATTTCTTCCATTTATGTTTAAGGGTACAAGCTTTAGCACGGGTGGCTACTCTGCCGAGTATGGCCAGGCGCTTTCATCGGCCTTGGTTCTTAATTCAAAGGACATTGCCGAGATGAATCAAACCGATATTGGTATTCTTTCGGTGGGTGCCGATGTTGCCCATACGCAAGTTTGGGATCGGGCTTCTGTTTCTGGTAAAGTTCAAGACACAAACATTCGGCCTTACTTCGGTTTGATTAATCAGGAAATAGATTGGATAACCCCGCCTGCATCATTAGAAGGAAGTGGAGCCTATCGTCAAAAAATTGGCAAGGACGGGTTCTTTAAATTTTTCGGAAATTTTAATCAAACTTCGTTTTCGTTATATGAGCATGATATACTTGATCCAACAATCAAGCTTCAGTTAGATCAATCCAATACATATCGTTACGGAAACGGAACGTATCAGCAATCGCTTAACGCGAAGTGGTCAGTGCGCGGAGGGGTATCGTATTCCTATAATAAAAATGATGTAAAGATTGATGGCTCACCATTAAGTGAAACTGAAAATGGAATTCATGCCAAGGCAGTAGTAGAACATTCTGTTTCCGATCAGTTGGAAGTTAGAGTAGGCACGGAATGGTACAACAGAAATTATGAAGCTAATCGATACAATTCCTCTTCCGATACCATGGAGTCGCTTGATTTCAATGAGCCGATCTCAGCAACATTTATTGAAGGCGAGTATTTCGCCAACAATCATTTTGTAGTGAAGGCAGGCGGCAGGTTGGAAACAAACGGATTGAATGAGAATACAGGTTTTGATCCACGTATTTCGTTAGCCTACAAGCCTGGCAAACAAGGACAGTTTTCATTTGCATATGGAACCTTTCGTCAATCTTCACAGAATCAATATCTGAGATTAGACAATCAGTTAAATTCTGAAAAAGCAGAACACTTTATTCTTAATTACCAGATTGTAACCAACCGCAAAACCTTTAGGGTAGAAACGTATTACAAGAAATACGACCAGTTAGTAAAGTATGAGAACAGCAATCCTTTTTTAATCACGAACACAGGAACCGGCTATGCACGCGGGGTTGAATTATTCTGGCGTGATAATGAAACGATAAAGAATGTTGATTACTGGATTTCTTATTCCTTTCTGGATACAAAGCGTGACTACTTAAATTATCCAGCGGCAGCAATTCCAACTTTTGCTTCAGCTCATAATTTTTCGTTTGTCTATAAGCACTTCATCACTTCCATGAAAACTCAATTAGGATTTACCTATAGCTATGCAAGTCCTCGTACCTACTTCAATCCCAACAAACCGTCCGACCAATTTAATTCTGATAAAACGCCAGCCTATCAGGACTTGAGTGCCAACTTGGCATACTTGCCTAAAAATAATCTCATCATCTATCTATCCTGCACAAATCTGTTAGGGTACGATAACATTTTTGGATATCAATATAGTGTGGTTCCTGACAGTCAGGGAGTGTATGCAAGCAAAGCGACTCGACAGGCTGCACCTCGATTCTTATTCCTGGGCGTATTTATCACTATCAGCAAAAATAAATCAGTGAATCAATTACCAAATCTTTAAAACAAAAACTAACAAACACAATTATGAAAACAATTAATATTCTTTTTCTAATGATCATCTCAGTAGCCAGTTGGGGTAACGATGAAAAGTATTTTGCGCAAATGGGCAAACAAATACAGGCTGTATATGCAGCAAAGACTATTGACGAGTATCAGGTTGCAGTAAATTCTTTCGATAGGATAGCCAGTGCCGAAAAAACAAAATGGGAGCCTTATTACTATTCAGCTTATGGAAATATTATGATGGCCATAGCTGAAAAAGATGCAACCAGGAAGGACTCTTTTCTTGATGTGGCATTAACTTCAATTGAAAAGGGAATATTACTTGAACCTAATGAATCTGAACTTATTGCACTGGAAGGCTTTGCGCACATGATTCGGGTAACAGTTGACCCGGCAACCCGTGGTCAAAAATACAGCGGACTCGCCATGCAAACATTTGGTAAAGCAGTGGAAATAAATGGAAACAATCCGCGGGCGCTTGCTTTGCTTGCGCAGATGCAATTGGGAATGGCGCAGTTTTTTAATCAACCGCCAACCGATGCGTGTGAAACTGCCCACAAGGCGGCAACTCTTTTTGAATCGACCGAAGTGCCAGCGAATCCATTGGCGCCAAGATGGGGTAAAGAAATGAATGCGGGCGTTATGAAAAATTGTAAGTAATCAGTTCTCAATAACCTGCATTGTGATTTTCGCATTCAATCGTAAAAAACCATAATTTGCGCCCGTGCCATCATTAATTAAATTTCTAAAGGAAAATCTCAGGACCATATTTTGGGTTGCTCTTGCTGGCTTTGCCATGAGCTACTTCATTTGGAATGGATGCTGCGAAAAGATTTCTTCATTAGTTTGGATTGGTTTTTTCACAGCAAGTATGTGGGTAGCACTGTGGCTTGGTAATGCCTACGTAAGCAATGCATTGGATCATTTTTTCTCGTGGGAGAAACAAACAATTGCCAGGTTAATTGCAGGGTTAATTGGAATTGTTGTCTATACCCTAAGTGCAGTGTATGGGTTGATTTTTCTTTTCCAAAATGTTTTTGGATTTCATTTGGGTGATGGCATGGAGGAAACTTATTATTCAACCGTTGTCATTACTCTGATCATTACCCTGTTTATGACCGGGCGTTTGTTTTTTGCAAACTGGCGCAAAGCTGCGGTAGATGCTGAGCGACTTAAAAAAGAAAGTGTGGAGGCCCAGTACAATAATTTAAAAAATCAGGTTAACCCTCATTTCCTTTTCAATAGTTTAAACGCTCTTTCTAACCTCGTATATCAAGATCAAGACAAGGCTGTTAAGTTCATCAAACAATTATCAGATGTGTATCGGTATGTGCTAGCTAGTCGTGATAAGGAGGTTGTGCCATTAGAAGAGGAGTTAAAATTCCTTGAAGCCTACGATTTTTTACAGCAAATTCGATTTGGAAGTAAATTAAGAATAGAGGTCAATCTGGTTAATGTTAAAAGTTTAGTGGCTCCCATGGTATTGCAAATGCTGGTGGAGAATGCCATTAAACATAATGAAATATCAGAAGAGTATCCTTTGACAATTAAGGTTTATAATTATGGTGGAAATCTGGTAGTGGAAAATAGTCTTCGAAAGAAAACTGTGATGGAAGATGATTCATCGGGCTTAGGCTTAGAAAATATAAAGAAGAGGTATGAGTTCTTAAGCTCGCACCCGGTAGAAGTAATTGAAGAAGCAGGAAAGTTTACTGTCAAAGTTCCAATGATTAATCTCACATGAAGGTCTTGATTATAGAAGATGAACCGTTGGCAGCTGAGCGATTGGCTTCATTGGTTGTTACCCTTCAATCCGGAATTGAAATCAGTGCCAAACTCGATTCTGTAAAACGCTCTGTTGAGTGGCTTTCAAAAAACACTGACGTAGATTTGATTTTCATGGATATTCAATTGGCCGATGGATTGAGTTTTGAAATCTTTGAGAAAGCAGAGGTAAAAGCTCCTGTTATTTTCACAACCGCCTACAATGAGTATGCACTCAAAGCTTTTAAGGTGAATAGCATTGATTACATCTTAAAGCCTGTTGATAGAGATGAGCTTGCAGCAGCTTTTAAAAAGTATCAAAACCTTACAAGACAGAATACTGAACCTGCTAAAATGATGGCGAGTATTGATTTTGCTATGCAAATGCTAACCAAGAAGTATAAGGAACGCTTTGTTATAAAAGTGGGCGAACATTTAAAATCAGTCGAGGTAAAGGAAATTCTTTTCTTTTTTAGTTTAGAGAAAACCACCTTCGCGCAAACAAAAGATGGTCGCAAACATATTCTGGATTTTACACTAGATCAACTTGAGGTGCTTTTAGATCCAGAGCAGTTTTTTAAGATCAATCGCAAGTATATTGTTAGTGTTGCTTCCATTCAGGATATGATTAGTCATACCAACAGTAGATTAAAACTCGTGCTAAAAACCAGTGACGATACGGATGTAATTGTTGCGCGTGAGCGGGTACAAGAATTTAAGGAGTGGTTGGATAGGTAGTTTTTGTTTCTAAAATTGTTAGAATCATTCAGATTACCGATCTTGATTTTTTAATAAGTTAACAATGACTTGTGTAAACTGCTCAACCACTACTACCGAAAAATTTTGTCCTAACTGTGGTCAACGTCAGGAAGTAAAAAAACTTTCCTTCAAAGAGGGTTGGAACGATTTCTGGGCACGCATTTATGGTTTTGATGGAATGTTTCCGCGAACCTTGCGCGACCTAACGCTCCATCCAGGTGAAGCTTCCAGAAGGTATATTGAAGGAAATCGGATTGCGTACTATGGCCCTGTTGGGTATTTCTTTTTAATGATAACACTGCTGTATGTGGTGGCAAGTCTTTTGGGAATTGATGTAAAGGAATTTCTAAAACATGGAGCAGATACGGGATTGCAGCCTCCTCCCAAGGAAGGAAGTGGTCAGGAAAAATTCATGCAATCAACATTTGAATTGATATCGGATAATCTGAAGCTTGTGTCATTTACTTTTATACCTGTTCAAGCTTTTTGTTCACGTTATCTTTTTTTCCGGAAAAGCAAGCTGAACTTTGTTGAACATACAGTACTTCCTTTTTACACAATGGGTCATGTGTATTGGTTTAGTTTGATGAGTTTGATCTTTTACTCCCTTACTGGAAATTTTTTCCCGAATTTTCTTCAGATAGGAGTAGGTATTTTATATTTCAGTTATGCGTATGCTGATTTATTTCGCTATCAACCAAAATGGAAAGCCTTTTTCAAAGGGTTAGGAGTTTACTTAACCACACAATTGATATTTGTTGCTATAGTAGCAATTGTGGTTTTTTTAGTTGTCCTATTAAATAAAGATGCGTTGGAATTACTTAAGCCTTCAAATAATCGTTGAGCTTATATTACTTGAATAATTTAGAAAAGAAATAGTTCTGTCACCTGCTTGACAATCTTTCTGTCGGTATTGCGCGTATATAGCTTCACAATTAATGACTCGACACATGAAAAATTTCAAGCCGGTGCTTTTTTGGGGAGCGCGCATCATAGCTGCCATCATTATGATCCAAACACTGTACTTTAAATTCTCCGCATCTGAAGAGTCAGTTTATATTTTTACCACGGTAGGTATGGAGCCGTGGGGCCGCATTGGTATTGGTATTTTTGAATTGATTGCTTCTGTTTTGATTTTGATTCCTTCAACCGTATGGCTTGGTTCTATTTTGGCCGTTGGCCTGATGGCTGGTGCTTTAGGCTTGCACTTAACAATGCTTGGAATTGAAGTTAAGGGTGATGGCGGGCAATTATTTATCTACGCCTTACTAGTTACTATATGCGGTGCCTATGCATTCTGGCAAAGCCGAAAAGAAATTCCTCAAGGAATTAAAAAATTCCTACCCTCATTTTTTAACTGATGTTTTTTATTTCCTACAAATCTAGCTGATCTACGCAGAACATTTAAAAAACATTTGCGCATATCCGCGTTATCTGCAGGAAAAAAATTTCTTACTTATTTCTTAAGTAAATCCAATAATGCATCAAGGTCATCAGTCAAAGAAGGCACACTGCTTAAATATGACTTAAGACCCTCGGTTAAATAATTTGGAATCGTTTCATTTTTGCCAACTTTGGTTTGAATGTCGCGTAACAAATCAAGGGCATCCTTCTTAGATGAAAATTCTTCGGTCTCTACCTTTACTATCAACGATTCTATTGCCTGAGTTACTTCATTAACAACGGGAGTTGGTGTTGCGACAACGGTCGAACTAGGCTTTGTGGCAACGCACGTGTTATAGTCATCTATAATTTTGTCTATTTCTTTTTTTCCGAGTTCACCTTCTTTAATAAGAGCTGAAACAGATTCACAATCTTCAAGATATTTGCTTATTATTTTTTTGAAGCCCAGATTAGGAACTTCCATAGAAGTGCCATCTAATTTTGCTAGCATTCTGCCATCATAGCCAGTTTGATTGGGTAGGCGAAAGGCATACATGCTTAAGTAACCTTGCTTTAGCACTTTCATTAGCGAAATTCTGTTGTCATACTGCTGAGGTTTGTATTCCTGCCCGTCTTTATTTATTGAAAGTAACTGCAACGCTGTAAAAGTTTCTTTTTTCTTGCCCACTTCTATTTGTACGCGATCTATATTGTCGTAGGAAAGAATTCTCAACTCACCAAAGAGTGTGTCAGCTTTTGAATTGATCAGATAATTAGTTTTTTGAGCAGTTGCTGCATAAGAAAGCAACATCAACACCACAAGAGTACTCTTCATAATTTAAACTTTAAAAGCCGAAATTCGACAATAACCCTCTACGTGGCAAGTTCTGATTTTATTTTTGTTTCAACCGCCCGTTTTCTTTCAGTGCCTTGCTTATGATCCATTCAAGTTGCCCGTTGCTACTCCGAAATTCATCGGCTGCCCATTTTTCAACAGCCTTCAGAATTTCGGGGTCAAGCCTCAGAACAAAAGGTTTCTTTTGAGCCATTCTACTGATTTAATGTACCAGCATTTACAACCGGAGTTGCGTCTTTATCTCCGCAAAGTACTACCATTAAGTTACTTACCATGGCTGCTTTCCGTTCATCATCTAGTTCAATTACTCCTTCTTTTGCAAGATGATCGATTGCCATTTTTACCATGCTCACTGCGCCTTCAACAATTTTAAAGCGCGCAGCTACTACTGCGGTTGCTTGTTGCCTGCGCAACATAGCTCCTGCAATTTCCGATGCGTATGCTAGATATCCAATGCGTGCTTCAATCACATGAATACCGGCAATGTCCAATCGGTTCTTCAAGTTTTCTTCCAATGCATGGTTTACTTCATCCTGGCCTGATCGTAATGTGATCTCTTCATCCGTATCGAAATTATCATACGGATACGTGCCTGCTAATTTGCGCACAGCAGAATCACTTTGAATGCGAACGAAGTTTTCATAATTATCAACTTCAAATGCCGCTTTGAACGTATCGCGTACTTGCCAAACCAAGATTACCCCAATCTGTATCGGGTTACCCACCTTATCATTCACTTTTATTTTTTCACTGTCAAAGTTTCGTGCTCGTAATGAAATTCTTTTCTTACTGAAGAAGGGATTGACCCAATAAAATCCATTCGCTTTCACAGTTCCCTTATAGTCACCAAAGAGAACCAGCACCATCGAATCGTTCGGGTTGATAAAGAAAAATCCGGCTAATGTAAACAAGCCGACTCCAGAAATCAGGAATAACAGAAAGTTGCGCGTTACAAGCGGCCCGGCAATACCAATCGCTAGTAAGAGTAAAGCCACCACAATCATCAGGTAGCCCGAAACGGGTGTGTAGATTTTTTCAGTTTTCATAAAGTGATATTAAAATGATATTATTATGATAAATGTAACGGATATTCTTTTCATGGGTTACCGTTTTGATATATTTTTTTGAATCGGTTTATTTAAGGTCGTATTAAACACATTTATGGTCGCCTATAACCCCAAAGTCTGGTTTTCGTTGATTTTCCACTCTTATAGCAGGAGTGTGATGAGAACATTAACACCCGCATTGATAATAATGACCCTGCTTGCAACGGGTGTATGTTATTTATTGCTTGACGTGCTGCACTTTCATGAAAATGATTTTCACACAACTATTGCTATGCACTCCATTTTGGGTATTGTGTTGGGTTTATTCCTTGTATTTCGTACCAACTCATCGTATGATCGATGGTGGGAAGGGCGAAAGCTATGGGGCAGCATGGTGAATAACACCCGCACACTGGCTATTAAAGTGGATGCATTTTTGGATAAGGACGATATAGAAACACGAAAATGGTTTAGTCTGATGATTCCCAATTTTGTTTTTGCTGTGAAGGAGCATTTGAGAAAGGGAACTAAACTTGATGAACTTGACCCAACGAATGAACACTTCTTTGAAGAGATAAAGAAGTTCAAGCATATCCCCAACAAGCTTTCATTAATGATGTATAATCGAGTGAATACCCTTTATCGATCGAATAAAATTACAGGCGATCAACTATTTATTCTGGATAAGGAATTAAAAGAGTTCGTAGATATTTTAGGCGCTTGCGAGCGCATTAAGAATACACCAATTCCTTATAACTACAGCATGTACATTAAGAAGTTTATATTTATGTATTTAGTAACGCTACCTTTTGGTTTTGTTACTACCTCAGGGTATTTAACAGTCCCCATTGTTACC
Source organism: Cyclobacteriaceae bacterium (assembly GCA_041742535.1). Classification (GTDB taxonomy): domain Bacteria; phylum Bacteroidota; class Bacteroidia; order Cytophagales; family Cyclobacteriaceae; genus ELB16-189. The sequence goes on from JBGSIM010000081.1 coordinate 151,174, forward strand.
TTGGTCACTTATATTCTTTTAAGTGTTGAGTTAATTGCAGAAGAAATTGAAGACCCTTTTGGACTGGATATCAACGATTTGCCAACCGATGACCTGGCTGTTAAAATAAAAGCGAATGTAAAAGAGATTCTGTTGTAGGGGTATACAGTCAGGTGGTTGTCACTGTATAGATGAAATATAAAATTATTAACAGAATCATAACACCATACATTACCAGGTCTACCCGCACGTAGGCTTTATATTCGCGGTATAATTCTTTTAGTTTTTTAAACATTTCAGCGATTTATCACTTTATATACTAATCGTTGCATTTTTTGATCTACAAAAGTAACCAATTGATCCGTTTACACGTCTTTGTCTTTTTAATCTATGATTATACGTCTTGGAATTTTTCTTCTGTGCCTGATTCAGGTTCCTGCATTTGCTCAAACTAAATTTACAATAAGTGGCTATATAAAGGATGCTGCGAATGGCGAAGCATTAATAGGGGCTACTATTTATGTTAAATCCCTAAGTACCGGAGCGACCACAAACGTTTACGGATTCTATTCAATTACCCTTGAAGGGGGTAATTATGATGTGGATATTAGCTACATCGGTTTTGCAACCCAGTCAAAATCGATAACTCTTACTGAAAATTTAAGACTTGATATTGAGCTAAAAGGAGAGGGAAAACAATTGGAAGAGGTTGTTGTAGTTTCTACCAAGGATGAAGAAGGGGTGAAGGCAATGGAAATGAGCACCAATAGGCTCGATATGAAAACGATTTTAAAAATGCCAGCCTTTTTGGGGGAGGCGGACGTCATTAAAAGTTTACAGCAGCTACCGGGTGTATCTACAGTGGGTGAAGGTGCCTCTGGCTTTAATGTTCGGGGTGGAAGCGTTGGCCAAAATTTAATATTGTTGGATGAAGCAAGTGTATATAACTCATCGCACTTGTTAGGTTTTTTTTCAGTATTTAATCCAGATGCAGTAAAAGATACTAAATTATATAAAGGAGCCATTCCGGCTCAATTTGGTGGACGAATTTCTTCTCTCTTGGACGTTCGTATGAAGGAAGGGAATAATAAAAACTATGAAGTAAATGGAGGTGTTGGAACAATTTTTAGCAGGGCAGCTGTTGAAGGCCCTTTGTTTAAAGGAGATGGATCTTTTATTGTTGCAGGCAGAAGGTCATATGCCGATGTTTTAGCGCGCCCCTTTGTGGATGTGCTGCAGGATGGAGGCGCGTTAAATTTTTATGATTTTACTGGAAAGGCTAATTACAACATTAACAGCCGCAATCGAATTTATGTATCAGGGTATACGGGTCGCGACAAATTTTTCTTTGATAAAAATCAGGGTTTTTCTTGGGGAAATAATACGGGTACAATTCGCTGGAATAAAATTTTCAATGATCGCTTATTTGCTAACTTTTCAGGCATATTTAGTCAGTATGATTATTCACTTCAGTTCGGTGAAAATGATCGTGATAACTTTAGTTGGCAGTCATCGATCCGCAACCTTACCTTTAAACCATCCTTTAGTTATTTCTTAAATACAAGTAATGAAATTTCTTTTGGTGCTGAGGTTAACTACTATACGTTCGAGCCAGCCAATGCGTTCGGAACGTCAAATGGAAATCGAATTGACATAAGTTTACCAGAAAAATTTAATTTAGAGTCGGCCTTGTATCTTGGCAACAGCCAGCATTTATCCTCTAAGCTTTCAGTTGAGTATGGCATCCGATACTCTTATTTTGCTGGCTATGGTCCAGGTACGCTCTACACATATAACGACACAATTCCAGGTGCACGTAAAACCCCAATTACTGAGGAAACAATAAGTAAGGGAGAGACAACTTCAACCTATCAGAATTTTGAGCCGCGCTTTTCATTTAAGGCAGAATTGAACGATGTGAGTTCTATTAAAGCTAGCTACACGCGCATGGTGCAATACCTGCATTTGATTTCAAATACCACGGCATCAAATCCATTAGATGTTTGGACACCCACCAGCAACAACATAAAACCTGAATTAGCAGACCAGTGGGTGTTGGGATATTTTAGAGATTTTGGAAAAGATCGAACGTTTGAATTTTCTGTTGAAGCATATTATCGTAAAACGCAGAATCAAATCGATTATATTGATGGAGCCGATCTGCTAATCAATGAATATTTAGAGGGCGATTTACTAACCGGAATAGGTAGGGCATACGGAATGGAATTTTACCTGCAAAAGAAAGTTGGGAAGTTTACAGGTTGGGTAGCCTATACCTTGGCACGCACAGAGTTGAAAGTGGATGGTATTAATCGTAATGAATGGTATGCTGCGCGGTTCGATCAAACGCATAATTTAAAACTTACAGGATTCTATGACATCAATACACGTTGGTCGGTATCAACCAATTTCACATTAGTAACTGGTACGCCTTCTACATTCCCAACTTCGCGTTATATAGTGCAAGGAATGCTTATTCCATACAATGCATTAAATAGTAGAAACAATGTAAGGTTACCAGCATATCATCGGTTGGATCTTTCCTTTAGGTTAGAGGGCAAGACGGTAAAACGAAATGGTAATGCTCGTAAGAACTCAGACTATTGGGTGTTTGGTGTGTACAACTTGTATGCACGTAAAAATCCATTTTCAATTTATTTCACACAAGGAACAGAACGGGTGGCTCAAGGTGCTCCAATTAATAGTGAAGCGCGTCAGCTATCAATTATCGGCACTGTGATTCCTTCAGTTTCCTATAATTTTAAATTCTAAATTGATGAAGCAGTATTTTAATTACTTCTGTATTATTTTATTCTCATCCGTTTTGATTCTTTCATGCGATGAGGTAATAAATCCTGAACTTGAAAAAGCAGATCCGGTTTTGGTGATTGACGCCTGGCTTAATAATGCACCAGGTTCTCAACAAATTACTCTTACACGCTCACAACCATATTTTGAAAGTTCCTTGCCAACTGGTGTTTCTGGTGCTTTGGTTCGCGTTACTGATCAAAATAATAAAACGTATGCCTTTACCGAAATTAACCCCGGTGTGTATCAGTGGACTCCAGTTGGTACTGAAGCATTTGGTGAAGTTGGATTTGTTTATAAACTGAATGTTCAAATTGGATCTGAGATATTTACATCGGAAGCAAAGATGGGCCGCGCCCCTGAAATAGATAGCATTACTTTTTTTGTTGAGCCTGCCGGACAGTTTTTTGATAGTCTGTATCAGGCTCAGTTTTGGGCAATTGATCCGCAAGAACCAAACGATGCCTATTGGATAAAGGCCTTTAAGAATGGAACTCAATTGTCCAAACCAAGTGAAATTGTAACCGCCTATGATGCAGGGTTTTCCAAAGGTGGCAATTTTAATGGTGTTGAATTTATTTTCCCCATCCGGGCAGCGATCAACCCATTTGATGAAGATAAAGATGGTAATCTTAAATCGCCTTATGTAGTTGGAGATTCCGTATATGTTCAAATTCAATCGGTGACGGAAGCAGCATTTAATTTTTTGAACGAAGTGCGTATTCAAACGGATCGCCCGGGTGGCTTTAGCGAACTGTTTGCGACACCATTAGCCAACGTTTCCACGAACATTACAAACACAAATGCTAATGGCTCTGTCGTTTTAGGCTTCTTTAATGTGGGGGCGGTTACAGGCTTGGGTAGAAAGTTTAAAAGTGTGAATGAGATTAGTGAAAATTAGGATGTTGGCTCTCCTAAAAATAAATACATAGGCACATAAGAAACATTAGGTATTTGCTCCAATTAAAATACTTCTATGTGACTATGTGTTTAAAAGTATTTCTGATACGTCTTATCCAGTAGCTAATTTCCTCGTCCTGATGTAGCTTACCAGCTAATTCAGTTTTGGGAGTCTATGATTCGAAGCATTTGTACAGGCTTTATTTTTCTAGCTAGTATTTCTTTCGGGTATTGCCAGCTTACTTCAGTTTTAGAAAACAATCCCAACCTGAAGTGGCAACAGATAAACACGCCAAATTTTAAGATTGTTTTTCCGAAAGGATTTGAAACACAGGCACAGCGTGTGGCTAATACCATGGAGCATATTCGCACACCGGAGGCAAAATCGCTTGGTGTAGAACCGAGAAAAATTTCAATCATTTTACAGAATCAATCTGCTGTTAGCAATGGCTTTGTTTCCATTACTCCGCGGAGATCTGAGTTTTATGGAATGCCTTCGCAGAATTACAACTTTACGGGTAACCTGGATTGGCTTGATCTATTGGCGACTCACGAATATCGACACATCGTTCAGTTTCAGCATGCCAATCGCGGCTTTAACAAGGTACTCTATTATCTTTTTGGCGCGAATACACTCGCAGCCATGTCCTATGCCGCGGTGCCGCAATGGTTTTGGGAAGGGGATGCCGTAGCCACTGAAACTGCTTTTACATCAAGTGGAAGGGGAAGGATTCCTAATTTCAATCTACTCTTTCGTACCAACCTTCAGGAGAATCGTGTATTCAATTACAACAAACAATATCTACGATCTTACAAGCACAACATTTCTGATCACTATGTGTTGGGGTATAACATGGTGTCCTACCTTAGGAAGAAAACAGGCAATGCTGATGCTTGGGGAAATATTACTCGCAGAGCGTGGAGTGTTCCGTTTCTACCATACACCTTTTCACGATCCATAAAAAAAGAGACCGGATTATATGTGAGCGAACTCTATAATGAGATGGCGGCTGAACTTCAAAAAGATTGGCGTGAACAATTGGCAACCACAAAACTCACTCAATTTGAAAAAGTAAATAGCAGAAAAACAAAAGCCTACACCGATTATGAGTATCCGTTTGAATTTGCTCCTGATTCTATACTTGCCTTGAAATCGGGCATTGGAAATATTGATGAGTTTGTAATTCTATCAAATGGAAAAGAAAAGCGAGCAATGACTCCCGGTAATATGAATGCAAGTGGGATGCTTTCAGTTGCCAGCAACCGGGTTGTGTGGAATGAGTATCGCTACGATCCGCGTTGGCGAGTGAGAACTTATTCTGTTTTGATGGGTTATGATCTAAAAGAGAAGAGGCGCAAAGTAATTTCGTCAAACACGCGTTATGCAGCGGCTGCCTTATCACCCGATGGAACAAAAGTTGCCACGATTGAAACGAGTACGGATTATAAAACAAAACTTATAATCATTAGTTACGAAGATGGAGAGGTACTTCATACGTTTGAAAATCCCGATAACAATTTTATTTCGATGCCCCGCTGGACACAACAAGGAAATGAAATCGTAGCCTTAGTTAATAATGGAAGTGGAAAGGCCATTGCAAAATTTGATTTGGCATCGAAAAGTATGGTTACCCTTACCGATTTTACAGAAGAGAATATTGGTTATCCGGTTCCTTACGATAAATATGTTCTCTACAACTCACCTCGAAGTGGCATTGATAATATTTATGCATTAGATATTGCAAGTGGTAATCATTATCAAATCACATCCAGTGTTTATGGTTCTTATAATCCCTCTGTTGGCCTCGATGGTAAAACGTTATTTTATAATGAACAAGGACGAGATGGATTGGAGGTTGTGAAGGCAGCCTTTGATCCTGCCTTATGGAAAGCAGTGGATAAGTTTTCTGCTTTGCCTGATCTTGGTTTTCAGCATCTCGCGGAAGAAGAGGCACAGCCCGATTTATTGAATTCAGTTCCTACAGAGAACTTCCCGATTAAAAAATATTCTCGATTAGGACATGCGATTAATATTTATAATTGGGGTGCCTATGTAGATAATTCGCTAACCAATGTAGAAGTAGGAATTTCATCGCGCGATGTATTGAGCACGACCTCCATTAATGCGGGCTACATATTTGATCTTAATGAACGAACCGGATCCTGGAATGCTGGAATTAGCTATCAGGGTTTTTATCCAATTATCGATGTTAATTTTTCGAAAGCAACCCGATCGGTGGATGAAGGTAATTTGCAATACGACAAAATTGAGGCTGGAGATACAACTACTGTAATAGAAAATCTAACGTTTGATTGGAAAGAAAAAACAATTGAAGCTGGCCTTCGAATTCCACTCATAACAACTTCTTCGCGTTTCTTATCAAACTTCACTATTTCGAATTATGTAGGGTATACCAAAGTGACTGAGTTTACAAATAGTATAGATGGAGGAGGGCGAATAATCCCTTCCAATTACCCACAATACTTTTTCCGCAGTTATGCCGATGATGGTAATCTGATTTATAATCATTTTGCGATGTCGGCAGTTCGTCAGTTAAAGCGCAGTCGAAGGGATATTAATAGTAAATGGGGCCAGGCTTTTTTTATGCATTGGTATGAAACACCCTATGGGGGAGATTTTAGTGGAAATCAATTTTCATTTAACGGGCAATTGTATTTTCCGGGATTATTTAAACATCATTCACTTTGGGGATATTGGGCTTATCAAAACACAGAAATTTCTGATGTGCGTGTAAACACCGGGCAAGGGTTAGATAACTATACATTTCGAAACCAAATTCCTTTGCCTCGCGGCCAATCTGTTTCAAGGTTTCAGAATTTTTATTCAATGTCTGTAAACTACGCGTTGCCACTTTGGTATCCTGACTTTAACATTGGCCCGCTTGTTAATTTACAACGAATAAGAGCGAACGGTTTTTTTGATTATGGCTTTGGAAGCAGCACGATTAACAATCAACCCAACTCTCAAAGCTACCTTTCAACAGGTGTGGAGGTTAAATTTGACATCAACATCTTTCGCCTGCTTCCACAATTGGATATTGGCTTTCGATATTCATATGGCATAAGTCCTTCCACCACTGAGTTTGAGTTCTTGATAGGCACTTTTAATTTCTAATCTTTAAATTTGATCAAAACGAAAGATGCGATCTGCTTGAAAATCGAGCAAATACGCCTATTTTTGACCTTCGACTTATAATTAACGACATATAATTTTTTACTGAAATGGCAGAAATTGTACGCATGCCCAAGATGAGCGACACCATGACTGAAGGGGTGATTGCCAAGTGGCATAAAAAAGTAGGGGATACCGTAAAATCGGGGGAGTTGATGGCTGAAATTGAGACTGATAAAGCCACAATGGATTATGAGTCATTTAATGCCGGTACTGTGCTTTATTTAGGTGCTAAGGAAGGTGAAGCCGTTGCTATAAATGGAGTGCTTGCTATAGTGGGAAATAAAGGGGAGGATTTTCAATCTCTTTTGAAGGATTCAAATGGTTCTTCTGTTGCAAGTAAATCAGAACCTGTCAAGAAAGAGCCTGAAGTTTCTGCTTCAAAAGAAGAAGCCGCTATTGATACCTCTGGCATTAAAGCCGAAATCGTTCTGATGCCTAAGATGAGTGACACCATGAATGAAGGTGTAATTGCATCGTGGAGTAAGAAGGTGGGTGATACCGTTAAGACCGGAGAATTGTTGGCTGAAGTGGAGACCGACAAGGCCACGATGGAATATGAATCGTACAATGCAGGAACGCTTTTATACATGGGTGCGAAGGAGAAAGAAGCTGTACCTGTAAATGGTGTGTTAGCTATCATCGGTGAGAAGGGTGCTGATTGGCAGACTTTGTTAAAAGCACATCAGGCAAAAGCATCTGGAGCTAAGTCAACCCCAGCACCAGCAGCTGAAAATAAATCAAGCGAGCCTGTTGCTCAAACTCAATCAAGTTCACATGAATCATCATCTTCCGAATCCAATGGAAGATTGAAAGCTTCGCCTTTAGCAAAGAAGATGGCGAAGGATTTAGGTTTTGATATTAATAAAATTCAGGGCTCGGGTGAAGGTGGTCGCATTACAAAGCATGATGTGGAAACATTCAAACCATCTGCTGCTCCTGCAGCATCAGGTGCTAAGTCATCCGCTGCGGTTGTGTTGCCAAAAGTAGTTGGTCAGGAAAGCTTTGAAGAAGTTCCTGTATCGCAAATGCGCAAAGCCATTGCCCGCAGACTTTCAGAGAGCAAGTTTTCGGCTCCGCACTTCTATGTAACCATGGAGATTAACATGGACAAGGCGATTGAAGCGCGCAAGAGTATGAATGAAATCTCTCCCGTAAAAATTTCATTTAATGATATGGTGTTGAAGGCGACTGCCTCTGCACTGCGCCAAAACCCGGATGTAAATGTGAGTTGGTTAGGCGATAAAATGCGTAAGAACCATCACATTCATATTGGGGTTGCTGTAGCTGTTAAGGATGGTTTGGTTGTTCCGGTAGTTCGTTTTGCGGATAACAAGTCCCTTTCACATATCGGTGCCGAAGTAAAAGAACTGGCGCAAAAAGCACAGGACAAGAAATTACAACCAAGCGAGTGGGAAGGAAGTACGTTTACAATTTCCAACCTTGGTATGTTTGGTGTGGACGAATTCACAGCCATCATCAATCCACCCGATGCATGTATTCTTGCTGTAGGCGGAATTAAAGAAACTGCCATTGTTAAAAATGGTCAGTTGGCAGTGGGCAATCTTATGAAGGTTACACTTTCGTGCGATCACCGCGCTGTGGATGGTGCTGTAGGTGCCGCCTTCTTAAAAACCTTGAAGGGGTTATTGGAAGATCCTGTAAGGATTTTGATTTAAGAAGTTAACTATAAACGATTTTACTGTCAGTCTGAGCCTTGTCGAAGACTGACTTTATTTTTTAATAACCTTATGGAAAAAATTCACGCTACCACCATTCTTGCAGTGCTTCATAATGGAAAGATTTCCATTGGAGGAGATGGGCAAGCAACCATGGGCAATACAATTGCTAAAAGCAACGTAAAGAAAATTAGAAAACTACAAGAAGGGAAAGTGATTGTTGGTTTTGCCGGCTCTACAGCCGATGCATTTACTTTGTTGGATCGCTTTGATGAAAAGTTGAATGCGTATGGCGGCAATATGAAACGGGCTGCCATTGAGTTAGCAAAAGACTGGCGCATGGATCGTTTTTTGCGCAGGTTGGAAGCCATGCTAATTGCAGCAAACAAAGATGAAATTCTAGTGATCTCGGGTACAGGCGATGTACTCGAACCCGATAATCAGGTGGCGGCCATCGGCTCTGGTTCAATGTATGCCCAATCTGCAGCCTTAGCCTTGAAGAAACACGCACCACATTTATCCGCTGAAGAAATGGTGCGCGAAAGCTTAACCATTGCAGCGGATATTTGCATCTACACCAATCACAATTTGGTGGTGGAGAGTCTTTGAGTTAGTTTATTTACTTCAAACAAGTCAATTACAATTGTTGGTGATAAAAGAAATATAGACAATGCGTATCTTCGATTGTTGGCAGCAATTGCTATGAAAACTGTTGTAATATTAATATTGAGCATTATAAGCCTTTCAGCATTGAGTCAATGCATCAATTGCGAAACGAAACCTGGACTAACTGAATTTTGCTGGGGACAGGATCCTGATAGCGCTAAAGTTGTATTGGCATACTTCACAGACGCTTGGTATTCCAAATCCTATCAAAGAAATGATAATGGCATCAATGAACAGCTTGAGCGAATTAACTGGCTACTTGACAATATACCCTGCCTTAACATTGCGCTTTACAATAATTATTTAGAAAAATTTATGTCGGAACTCATAGAATATGATTCAAGACGGAAGGCCAATAAATATTACAGACAGCAATTGACAAGGATAATGAAGACTAAAGAGAAATATTTTTATAAAGGATAATTGACAGGCTCATATTTTTTTAAGTCTATTTGTAAATATTATTTAACTCGCTTGTAAAGCTTGATGACAAAAAAGGAGAGTCCAGACTTTCCAATTCCGTCAATTCACGACTATTAGTATGATCTTACTTGTAATTTGTTTTGGAAAAAGAGTTGAACGATATTTAGGTAATCAAATACTTTAAAGATATGTCAGCTACTGAACTCAAGTTGCAGATAATTAACAAAATCACATCGATTGAGGACGAACTCATACTTGAGGAAATTTATAAATTGGTCAATCTTGAATCTGAAATGGATTCTATATATCTATTGACTATTGAGGAACGTAAGGCAATTGACGTTGGACTTGAGGACATTAAAGAGAATAGAGTTTATTCATCTGAGCTCGCGGACAATATGATCAAAGAATGGCGAAAAAAATAGAATGGACTCTGACTTCAATTCAAGACAGGTTAACATCTATAATTTTTGGATTGATAATAATAAATCAGACTCTTACAGTAAGAAACTAGAAATCCTTTTTAATGGAGCCGCCAAATTAATTTCTGAATTTCCAGAGATTGGCACTGAAACTGACAAGCTAAATGTAAGAGTGAAGGTCATTAAGAGCTATAAACTCTTTTATATAAGTGAAGTTGATAAAATCCAAATCATTAGAATTTGGGATAGTAGACAAAATCCTGCCGAACTGAAATTGCCATAAATAACCATTACTGATTTACTTTACCTTCTTCCCATTCATCACTGCACCACCTTGATGTAATTCAAGTTTTTCAATTTTACCTGAGGCATCTTTAAAAAATTCAATCTGAGCATCAACTACTTTTAGATAGAATTTTGTTTCTGACTCAGGATAGATGTTTATTTTTGATTGCCCGGTTGCTTGTGCCATCAAGCCTCCATTTTCAAATGTTACTACAATGCTGAATGTAGGTGCAATTTCATAAGTGCCAACGTAATTCTTTAAAACTGTTTCTGAGATTGTTAACGGTTTCTTCAACGCTTTAAGCTCATACGTTTCGTTTAACAAGTGGAAGCCAAGGTCATCTGCTCCTGTGTTTGAATTAGTTAACACCACCACTGCTTTATTTTTTGCTTTATCAAATCCTGCAAAGGAACGGAAGCCACCTGTGCCGCCATTGTGCCATACAATTTTCTCATCACGAATATGCCAGCCATATCCGATCTTCATTCCTCCGGCATCCGCACGAGTGGTATGTGTAAGGGCGAAGGCTTTTGACAATTGAGTATTGGAGGTGGATAGCTGTGCAGTCATAAACTTCATCATATCTTCTGCATTGGAAACTAATCCACCTGCACCGGTTAACACACTTTCATTGTTCCATGTCCATGCTTTAACTGGACTGTTATCTGAGTAACCTGTTGCTAAATGTTTTTCCTTACTCATTCCACTTACAAAAGTTTGATTCATATCAAGTGGCTTTGTAATAAGTTCTGTAACCAATTTAGGATAAGGCTTTTCTTCAATTTTTGTTAGGATAAAACCGAGCAATCCCATCCCTAGATTTGAATATTCGTATTCACTTCCTGGGTCGCGGGTCAATTCACAATTGCTTATAAATGCGGTTAGAAAATCTTCAGTATAGTCTATATATGGATTTGTGGCATCTTTCGGACTGAAATTCTTTGGCATACGTGGAAGGCCTGAATGAGCTGTTGCCAGGTGTTCTATGGTAATTGCCTTCCCGTCTTTTTCAGGAAGTATCATTTTTGAAGGCAGATAAATTTGTGCGCGATCACTAAACTTGATTTTATTCTCCAAGCTAAGCAGCGCGGCCATGCTGGTTGTAAATGTTTTAGTAATTGATCCAATCTCAAACAGGGTTTTAGGAGTCACCGCTTCACCCGACTGAAGGTTCAAAACTCCGAAGCTATAGTAAGTGATTTTATCGTTTTCATAAATACCCACAACAATGCCAGGTGTTTCCTTATAGTCGACCCGCATCTTTATTTTCTCTTCAATGGATTGACCCTTAACCGTGAAAGCAAAAAGCAGAAGTACGAAGAAGATAATTCTCATAGTAGTAAGCTTATGTAGTAGTATGTTTATAGCAAGATTTATGTAGCATTCTCTTTTTTGTCCTTAAGATCAGTGTCTTCTATTAGGATTACAAATGGTTTAAGGTGTTTGGAGTGCGATAGGACGATCTTAAGAATTCCTAGTGCTGGTATAGCAAGTATCATTCCTGCTATGCCTAGAATTTTTCCTCCAATTAGTAAGGCAATAATAGCCGCAAACGCATTGATGCTAACTCGGGAACCTGTTATGCGGGGTGTGATAAAATTGCCTTCCAGAAATTGAACGATGGAAAATATAATGATTACACCAATTGGGTACCATAGACTGTCTTTGGTAATCAAAGCCATTATAACTGGTAACGTAGCACCAATAAAAATTCCAACATATGGAATTATGGTAAGCAGTCCTGAAAGGATTCCGAAAAAGATAGCGTGGTTAATGCCTAAGGCAAGAAGGCCAACACTGTTAAGGGTAGCAATAATAAGAGTAACCAGTGAGAGACCAGAGATATATCCCTGAATAACATTTTCAACATCTTTCTTCCACATGATTTCTTTATCATCAGGCAAAAGCTGAAGGACGAAAGCACGGAATCGATCTCGATAGATCAGGAATAGAAAAATGTAAATAGGAACTTGAATTAGTAGCCCTATAATATTGGTAGTAGCAGCCAGTAGATCTGTAGTGTAGGTACCAAGTGACGTGATTCCATCCTTTACGAATTGTTTTTGTTCTCTGGCGTTCATACCAAATGTTTGTTCCATAGTATTGTTTATTCTGTCAATGGATTGATCGAACTTAGATTGAAGGTTAGGCAAGTCGCGCGCTAGATCACCTATCTGATTAACGATAAGCCACCCAATCATTATAAAGACAACAAGTGAGAAAGCCAGTACAATCAGTATAGAAAGTGCGGGAGAAATTTTTTTCTCTAATCGTTTAACCACTGGCAACAAAACGAACGAAAAAATAATTGAGATTAAGATGGGAACAATAATATCTCTGGCAAGAATGGTAGCTGTAATAGTGAGCGCCATTACAACAAATAGTTTGAAAATGTAATCCAGTTTATTAAATCCTTCTGGTTGTTTCATTGTTGTAGAAATTTTAAGACTGATTTATTGCTTCGAGGATTATGGTACAAGCCTTTTTTATTTCTTGTTCAGTTATCGTAAGGGGAGGAGCAATTCTAAAACTATTAGGGTGTGAGAGAAACCAATAGCAGATGACTCCATGATCTTTAGCATATTGAACAATCTTGTTTACGGTTTCTTCAGTTTCAAAATCAAATGCGAATAGCAATCCAATTCTGCGTAGCGCTTTTATTTTCGGATGCTGCAGTAAGCTTTCAATCAGCTTTCCCTTGCTTTCTACGGAAGTTAACAAATTTTCTTTTTCTATAACTTCCAGGGTTGCCAGCGCGGATGCACAGCAAACAGGATTACCGCCAAAGGTGGTGATGTGTCCCAACATAGGATCATGTGTAAGACACTTCATTTTTTCTTCGGATGCAACAAATGCACCAATCGGTAAGCCACCCCCAAATGCTTTGGCTATGGTTAGCACATCGGGCACAATTCCATAGTGTTCGAAAGCAAATAATTTCCCGGTGCGACCCATGCCACACTGTATCTCATCCAAAATAAGAAGCGCTCCTGTTTCATCGCATCGTTTACGTACAGCTTTCATATATTCTTGATCTGGAATACGTACTCCGGCATCGCCTTGAATGGTTTCCATAATGACACACGCTGTCCGGGTGGTTATTTTATCCAGATCAGATTGTTTATTAAAATCAATGAACTGAACATCCGGAAGCAGTGGTCTGAATGCTTGCTTCTTCACTTCATTGCCAGATACGCTTAATGAACCGTGGGTGCTACCATGATATGATTTACGAAATGAAATTATCTCTGTTCTACCGGTATAACGCTTGGCAAGTTTTAGAGCAGCTTCATTCGCTTCCGTTCCAGAGTTTACAAAGTAACAGCAATTGAGTTCGGGTGGGAGAAGACTAGTTAACTTCTTAGCGAGTTCATTGGATGCACTTTGTATGTACTCGCCAAAAACCATTACATGTAAATGTTTATCGAGCTGATTCTTTATAGCTTGTATCACATGTGGATGCCTGTGACCAATACCACTAACTCCAATACCTGAAATCATATCCATGTAAGCCTTTCCTTCAGGAGTATATAGATAAACACCCTCCGCTCGCTCAATAGGAATTAGAAAAGGTTGGGGCGATGTTTGAGCCAGGGTGTGTAGGAAAGTTTGTTGGGAAAAATCCATGAACAAAGCTACAAACAGGATTTGAATCTGTTTAAAAAAAGAAAACCCCCACAGTTTCCCGCAGAGGCTTTACCAAACACCTATCTTTATTTCAAACTCTTCCTTGTCTTTGAATCGATTGATCTGTTTTTACTTTGCCTTCCTGATCGCTATTTGAGTTGGATGTCATGGCAAACAGGATACCAATTAGTATTAAGATGATTAAAGCTAAGAGTTGCTTCAACCGGGTACTCGTATTAACATTTGCTATTCCTCTCATATCATTTTCCTCTAGCTAGTTACTATTCAAATGTGAGATGTTCTTTTCACTATAATTTTTCAATTTGCCGCTAAACCTTACACTCGTAACCAATGGGTTTGCTATTTTATTAAAATCACCTTTAACTCATTAATAACTTCGCCACTTGGGTGTTTTCAATGATGCTTAGTATGAATTGGAGTCATTCAGGCACTTAATTGATTGCATATGTCGGGAAGAGGACTTCACTACAAGTTTTTTTTGGTTTCCTTTAGAATTACAAGAATTATGGTTTTATGAGTAGTAATCGAATTATATATGGAATCTCAATTTGGGTGGCACTGTCAGCTTGCATTGGCGTTGATCATGTGGACGATCCAATAGTTGGTGAAAGAATTGAAATTGAACAAAATCAATTTGCGCTTAAAATTGGAGAGGCTCAATCCATTCAGGCTACTTATTATGATGAATATGGAATTGAGCAAGCGGTAGATATTACATGGAGTTCGTCAGCTCCCGCTGTAGTGTCTGTAAATCAACAAGGATTGATTACTGCGTTGGGTGGTGGGCAAGCAATAATTCAAGCCTCTCATAAAACTGCTCAAGGTCAGGTAGAAGTAAATGTTGTGCTTGATGCCAATCAGGTGGCATCTGTGATTATTGCATCGCCAGGAAATCAAACCACATTGCAAGTAAATGAGATGGTAGCGTTGACATCTATGGTTAAAAATATTAATGGCGATTTATTGAATGGCCGCTCGATCGAATGGATGAGTCAAAATACATCCATTGCAACGGTAAGTGATCAGGGGGTTGTAAAAGGCATAGGCTCAGGGATGGTCGATATCCAAGCAAAAGTGGAAGGTGTAAATAGTAATATACTAACATTTTCTGCTGGCGATGGAAGATCTGGAATGTTCATAGGTTCCGGTGGATATAAAGCCATCGGTACCGCTTCGTTAAGTGTAGTCAATGGGAAATTAACACTCGTGTTTAGTAGTACGTTCGAAACAAGTTTTGCGCTTGGCACTTTTGTTTATCTGGCCAACTCAACACTTGGATCAGAAGTGAGGGCAGGTGGACTCGAGATAGCTCAAATTACAACTAATGGAGCCAAGACATTTGACATTTCAGCTATTAGCCCATCTACTGGATTGTTTGATTATAAATACGTGATCATTCTATGTAAGCCGGCTACTATTACTTTTGGATATTCAGAATTAATGTAACTATGAGATTAATACTAATTGTGATTTTAAGTATAAGTGTTAATTCAGCGATTGCCGGAGGTGGATGGCCACAACCGAAAGGTGGAGGTTATTTTAAGTTTTCTCAGAATTATATAGGGTCGCCCTACTTCTTTAGCCCGGATGGAACTATCGTGGATATTACCACGGTTCAATTGTTTACAACTAGTATTTATGGTGAATTTGGTTTTACAAATAGACTAACAGGGATTATCTATTTTCCTTTTTTTGTCCGTAACACACTCAATGAAATTCAATACAATCAGAGTGGTACAACCGAACCAGGAGATGCTTTAAATTCAATAGGAGATACCGACATTTCGATTAAGTATGGGTTAATCATTGATAAGCCTGTAGTGGTAAGTGCGACACTTTTACTGGGATTACCATTGGGTGTACCATCCGGTGGTTCAAGTCAGATATTGCAGACAGGTGATGGTGAATTCAATCAAATGATTAAAATAGATGCCAGCAGTTCTTTTTACCCCAAACCGATTTATGTTTCTGCTTATGCAGCATTTAACAACCGAACAAAGGGATTTTCTGATGAAATACGCTTTGGAGCTGAAGTTGGTTTTACCTTAAAGAAATTTATACCAATCCTAAAATTAAATGTAGTACAGTCACTGTATAATGGAGATGCAGAGGAGGCTCAGAATGGCATTTTCTCTAATAATACTGAATACATTTCACCTACGGTGGAACTGAATTACCAGATCACAGAAAAAATTGGAATCTCAGCTTCAGGCGGATTCGCACTGGCGGGTAAAAACATTCTTGCATCGCCTAATTGGAGTTTAGGTCTTTACTTAAAACTGTAATAAAAAAAGGAAGCGCCCTATCGAACACTTCCTTTCTTCTATATAAAATTACTTGCTGATTTAAACTTTGGCTAATTCCTGAACCAAGTCAATCAACTTATTTGAATAGCCCCACTCATTATCGTACCAGGCTACAACTTTTACAAATTTATCGTTTAGTGCAATACCCGCTTTTGCATCGAAAATACAAGTGCGTGAGTCACCCACAAAATCCTGAGATACAACATCATCTTCAGTATATCCTAAAATTCCTTTAAGATCACCTTCCGATGCATCTTTCATAGCTTTTTTAATATCCTCGTAAGAGGCAGCCTTATCTAATTTAACAGTAAGGTCAACCACTGAAACATCAGCAACGGGAACGCGGAATGACATACCAGTAAGTTTTCCTTTTAATTCCGGAAGCACAAGACCAACGGCTTTAGCGGCTCCAGTAGATGAAGGGATGATGTTAGAAAAACCACCACGACCACCGCGCCAGTCTTTAGCAGACGGACCATCAACCGTTTTTTGAGTAGCGGTTACAGCATGTACCGTGCTCATCAAACCTTCAGTAATTCCAAATTTATCATTCAGCACTTTTGCAAGTGGCGCAAGACAATTGGTTGTACATGATGCGTTTGAAACAATCGTATGTGATGCATTTAATTTCTTATGATTAACACCCATTACAAATGTGGGAGTATCATCTTTAGCAGGAGCAGAGAATACTACTTTTTTGGCACCGGCTGCGATGTGTTTTTGTCCATCAGCTTGTGTTAAAAACAAACCTGTTGATTCAATAACAATTTCGGCACCTATTTCTGACCATTTCAAGTTAGCAGGATCTTTTTCTGCAGTTACTCTGATTTTCTTTCCGTTTACAATCAGGTTGCCATCTTTCACTTCTACGGTTCCGTCAAATTTGCCATGCGTAGAATCATACTTCAACATGTAAGCCATGTAATCGGGTTCTACTAAATCGTTAATGCCAACGATTTCAATGTCTTTGCGCCCCATGGCAGCCCTGAAAGCAAGACGGCCGATACGACCGAATCCATTAATTCCAACTTTTGTCATTGTGATATAAGGTTTAAAATTGCGATGTCAAAAATAGGCTTACTTGTAGCCAAAACCAATGTTTGCCAAGCTGTGTGGGTAACTTTTTTCACGGTTACGTTTGCAATTGCGGATAGTGGATTTATCTTTGCGACTCGAAATTTAAGACGGTCCCATCGTCTAGGGGTTAGGACACCAGATTTTCATTCTGGTAACACGGGTTCGATTCCCGTTGGGACTACAAGTACGAACACAAATAAAACTAAAACCTCACAAATCACACTGATTTTGGGGTTTTTTGCTTTTACACCTCTCCATATCTTTCAAGAAAAGTCAATATACTGGTGAGTGATTCGGTGAGTAGTTTTTATTCACACAAAAGTTACTCACCAGAAGCTCCGTAAGTAGCTGTCTATCAATTGAACATCTTGAAAATATCCTTCTGGTAAACTTAGTTTTAACCTGTAACGATTAATGCTATGAATACCTTTTCTCAGCGGTTTATTATCCGCAAAACAAAGAGTGCAATGAAAATTGTTGCCTCCATTTATGCGCGCATCAATGTTAATGGAATCCGCACTGAAATTTCGACCAATCGAACATGCGATCCTCAAAAATGGAATGCAGCCATTGGGAGAATAAAAGGGAAAAATGAAGACGCAAGAGAATTAAATGTGTATCTCAATACTATTGAGTTACGGATTTATGAGATTCATCGTGAGCTTGTCGCTGCCAAGCGAATAATTTCTGCTGAATCATTTAAGACTGAATTTAAGGGAGTAACAGAAGTGCCAAGGATGTTATTGGAGATATTTAAAAACCACAATGATCAAGTTCAAGCCCTTGTCGGAAAAGAATACTCGATCAACACGTTTAAGAAGTTTAGAACGTGTCTGGGGTCACTTGAGAGTTTTTTAAAATGTAAGCATAAAAAATCAGATATTGACATAAACGCCATAGGATTTGAATTCATAAATGACTTTGAGTTTTATCTTAAATCTCAAAAAAAAGTGCAGCATAATTCTGCGATGGGTGATGTTAAGAAATTAAAGAAAATTATCCGACAATGTGTGGCTAATAATTGGCTCAATAAAGATCCCTTTATGCTATATAAAATTAGGATTAGGGATACGAGCAGGCAGATTCTGCTTGAAGATGAAATTCAAAGGATCGCAACAAAAGAGATTTCAATAGAAAGATTATGCTTGGTACGCGATATTTTCTTGTTCTGCTGTTATACAGGATTAAGTTTCAGAGATGTTTCTGATCTCCGTAATCAAGATATTACAATCGGTATTGATGGTGAAAAATGGATTTGGACAACCCGTTATAAAACTGAAACCGCAACTCACATTCCGCTATTACCCCAGGCAATGGAAATAATCAATCGGTATAAAGATGATCCTAGGTGTTTAAATCGTGGAAGGCTATTGCCAGTATTAAGTAATCAGAAAATGAATAGTTATTTGAAAGAGTTGACTGACTTTTGTCTAATTGGAAAAGACTTAACTTTTCATTGTGCTCGCCATACATTTGCAACTACTGTAACACTATCGAATGGTGTTCCTATCGAATCTGTAAGTAAAATGTTAGGCCATAAAAATATCCGAACAACCCAGATTTATGCTAAGATTCTTGATAAAAAAGTAAGTGAAGATATGCATTTGCTTAGAAAAAGATTAGATCAAAAATATAATACAGAAGAACGTAATACGCTCGTTAAGTGAGAGGATGGAATTCACCTTAGTTTCATAACTATCTCAATTTCATATAAGTTTAGATTAAATGAATGAAATAAGTGTGTCCTATTATTATATCCGTTTATAAATGAATATAAACGGTTATAAACGTTTAATTTACAACTAATAAATTCTTGCATACTTAGTTGCGTCTCAAAAGGCACGCAATGAAATCAATTGAACTTTTCCCTCTCCTATGCCAGTAAACATATTGTATCGGTATTAGATACTGTTATGGAAATGCCGCTTTAAAACTAAAACAGCTATATCCTAATCGGCTATACAGCAAATCAAATCGATGCTGGTATCTTCCTTTCACTTAGGAAATTCTTGATGTGGTTGAACAAACAATGCCAAAATTTGGAACTGTTCAGATAGTTGCACCCTTCTATAGAGATCTTAAAATAAGCACATCTACTAAGTCATTGGCCATACTGCCGATTGGATACCAAGAATGTCTTATTCGCATGAGATATAGCGATAGCACGAGAGTTACATACGAGACACAGACTCGACAAATTCTCCAAGACGACAAAATAACTTTCGACAATCCTACCTACTAAGGTTCTCCACGGGGACAAGTAATCGTTTCCGTAGACAACCGGGGACTTGAAAAAAGAAAATCACTCGACTCGGCTGACGAACAAAGACTCACCTAATAATTCCCCACCGCAGGGCAACTTAAAAAAAATTCTTGCCCACGCTTTTGGCACTTGCCATTGCCGCGCATGCCATGGCGATACCAAAGCAATGGCAAGAGCCAAACCCACGCTCCATTTAACAGAAGGCTTTTAGGCAACAGGTAAACTATTCGCTTAATTAACAGACTATAAAATAAGGTATTCAATAAATAACAATTTATGGCTGATAAGGCAGCAACGAGAAACCAGATTCCCTTTATTTTAACTCCGTTACATTATATTCAATACTACGCAATGAAAATTTTCCATATACAAATTCTCCTTCGGGATAATGCCAGACCGCTTCACCATACGCGGGCACTTTTATTCCATCAAACAATTTGTAATCTTTCATAGGCGTTGAGAAACGGTATCGTCTCATATCGCTGACAGCATAACGGTCGTCTGAAATAAAATTTACAAGCTCTCCCTCTGCATTGAAATACAGGGTGGCGGATATTTTTTGAGCCCCGTTTGTAAAAATGGCCTTGGCCGATCTACTGTCAATGGCTTCCCATAGGATACGTTGGTCAATGAGCGTGGCAGGCGCCATAATGCACATGTCGTTGAATACTGTTACAGTTTCGGCTTTGTTCATCTCCACGCCCTTCACTTGCACAATGGCGAACAGACCGAACAGCCGTATGTCCATACTTGCAGTGGCTGAGTGATAGTTATGATACCCCGGTACGGTAACGCCAAACATTTTTGCTTTCATAAAAAATAACCTCGTAGGGTCATCAAAGAAATTATACTGCACTGAGCGAAACTGGAACCAATCTTTTCTTTTCTCTCTCATTTCTCCATTAAATACAATCTTTATATTTTTTACTTTGGGTTTATTAATCACACCTGCATATCTCAAATACTTTTGAACGGGCTGTGGCAAGGATTGAATATCATCTTCTGTTATTAATTCTGTGGAGATGTGATTTGTTCTTTTCAGATTTGTTAATACATCTTTCTTGAACTGCGCTTCAAAATGTTGACTACCCAGACTTAAGACAGCAATCAATAGAATGATCACGTTAGCTATCGTTCCGAACTTGGCGTCTCTCCATACTAGGATGATAAGCACCTGCGAAATAACAACGGCTGTAATCGCCAACATGGGCCAATTTTCTTTTCTCAAATAGAACATAACTGCTGATGTAATAAATAAAATAGCAGCTGCCAACCAAAAGACCCCCGCAGGTTTTGAAATCTCCTTAGTCAGTTGTGAGATAGTAGCATAGTTGTAGGCTTTGACAAAGCCCAAAAGGTGGATGAGGCCGTGGATGAAAAAAATCAAGGCGAAGAAATATTTCATTTCCGTTTTAATAAATATTCCGCTTGCAAAGAAATATTGATTCATTAAACCCTGAAATGAAAAAAATCATATGCATGGATGATAATGATCATAAAATTTAGTCTTGATTATACACAATTTGAAACGTTAAATATTTCAGAATTAAACTAAAGGAAAATGAAAACAAAATCTGTGTTGAAAGGTAATGCAATGGCTACAATGCTGTTGGCTATTGTTTTGGTTAGCATTTCACAAATCACTTACGCGCAAGATCGATTGAGTTTTGAATTACGCCCGGGAGTAAATTTTCCAATCAGTAAATTAGGTGATGCCAATTTAAAAACTGGCTATGGTGCTGAAGGAGTGTTTGCATATCGGTTCATGCAGCATATGGCCGTCTATGCCGGATGGAGTTGGAACAAATTCAGATCCGATCAGCAAATAAATGGCACCAACTTGGATTTTGAAGAAACGGGTTATACCTACGGCCTTCAATTCATGCACCCGATAGGGGAATCCAAAATTAACTACTTGATCAGAGCAGGTGGATTAGCAAACCACATTGAAGCTGAGGAAGGCGGTGATGTTATCGCTGATTCCGGTCATGGGTTTGGTTGGCAAGTAGAAGGCGGAGTGGCAATACCACTTGGTGAAAAGTGGATGCTGATGCCAAGTGTTCGTTATCGCTCTCTCTCCAGAGATATTACAATTGAAACCGTTAGCAACTCAGTTGAGCTTAACTATCTCTCCGTAGGAGTAGGAATAGCGGTTAAATTCTAAAAACCGCACCATCAATTTATAAATACCAAGAGCATGACAACGTGCTCTTGGTGATTTCCAAAAAAGGCACCGTGCGCCAACCAGATCATTCAGTATGAAAACAACTAAATTAATTGGAGCACTACTTTTCCTTGCCGGCATTATAGCCTTCTTGGGTATCATAACCGCGGAAGCATTTTATCCTATCGAATACACCACTTTCAAAAACGAAATCAGCGACCTCGGTGCCACACGGCCGCCCAATAGCTTAATCTTTCAACCTTCTGCCACGCTGTTCAATACTTCTATGTTGATGGCAGGTGTCTTTGTATTAATATCCACGTTTCTTCAAAACATGTTTTTCAAAAAACTGCTTTTTACAATTCCTTTTGGTCTATTCGGCTTAGGGTTAGTAGGTGTTGGTATTTTTCCTGGCAACATAGACCCCTATCATGGTTTAAGTTCCATGCTCGTTTTTTTATCGGGTGGAGTTGCGGCTATCACCGCTTTCAAAATCGTCTCAATACCTTTCAAGTATTTTGGAATTGCACTAGGCTCCATTGCGCTGACTGCGTGGTTTCTCGCCATGTTCTTTCCTTCGATTCTGTTTTCTTCAATAGGCATGGGCGGAACAGAACGATGGGTAGCTTATCCGATTTTATTATGGTTGACAGGACTTGGTGCCTATTTGATGAATGAAAGCAATACACAAAGTTCAACAATCAATAGAGTATGACTAAAAGAGAATTCTTGAAACTCACCGCAGGATTAGGGTTCACTATTGCGATTTCCAATCATGCAAAAAGCGAGAAATCTTCATGTCAATGAACTTAAAAGAAACATTACTATGAAATCAATCAATTTGAATCCCGGGTTTATTGAAATAATCAAAGACGCGGCAAAAGCTCCTTCGGGACACAATACGCAGCCCTGGAAATTTGAAGTAAACGAAAACCAAATTATTATCAGGCCCAACTTCGTCAGACGATTAAAAGTGGTGGACGCAGATGACCATGCCCTGTTTACAAGTTTGGGCTGTGCCCTTGAGAATTTAATTCTATCGGCTAAGGCTCATCGGTTTACCGCCAAGGTCACCACAAATTTTGTAAATGGAAAAAATGAAATCATTGTGGATTTAATGGCATCAGAAAATGAGCAGAAAGATGCGCTGTATGATTTTATTCAAGCGAGACAATCTACCCGCTCTGAATATGACAACAAGGCCATTGAGCAATCTAAATTGGTTCAACTCAAAGAGCAGACCGAAAATGAATGCATTGAAATTATCTACATCACAGACAAAGATAAAATCAAAGAACTGGAGCCATTCATTATTGAGGGCAGTAACCTGCAGTTCAACAACAAGCAATTCGTTAATGAATTGGTGAGCTGGTTTAGATTCAGCAAAAATGCAGCGCAAGAAAAAGGAGATGGGTTGTGGACTTCCTCTATGGGGTTGCCCAAAATGCCAAAGCTAATTGGCAATATGGTTATGAAAAATTTCGTATCAGCCAAAAGCGAAGCCAAGAGATGGAAAAATCTGATCGATAAAAGCGCTGGCTTTGCACTGTTTGTTGTCAAAGAAAATACAAAAGAGAATTGGGTTTGGCTGGGACAGAGCTTTGAACGGTTTGGGTTAAAAGCAACTCAATTGAATATAAAACATGCTCATGTAAATATGCCGTGCGAGGAAATTTCGGTGAGACAAAAACTGATGCAGCACTTTAAAATTGAAAATGGAAAGCAGCCCTTGTTGCTGGTTCGGTTTGGATATGCAGAGGCCATGCCTTATTCATGTAGGTTGCCTCTGGAGGAAGTACTTGCAAAAAATTAGAATGCAGGGCTATTGAGATTGAACGCAGGAATTGAATGTAAAAGTGAATGAAAAGCATTAAATCAATAAAACGTATGTTCATAATAGCATTGACAACTGTATTGGGGATTACTTTAATCCTAATCTGTGTTCTGTTTGTATATAGTCCCGGTAAAGTTGAACCTTATTTAGACGCTACCGGTAAACCAATACCCGGAAGTATTTCCGAAAAAATCTATGTCAATATAAATGGCGTAGAGCAGGGCATGTTCATTAGGAGCAAAGATGCCACGCATCCGGTATTGCTTTTCCTTCATGGTGGCATCCCTTTCTATTTCCTTACAAGGAAATACCCGACAGGTCTTGAAGATTATTTCACAGTGGTTTGGTGGGAACAACGTGGTTCGGGAATTTCCTATAGTTCCAACATTCCGCCAGAGTCGCTGACGCTGGAGCAAATGATATCCGATACCAAAGAGGTAACGAACTATCTGCGCAAGCGATTTGGACAAGATAAAATTTATCTCATGGCACATTCTGGTGGTACCTTCATTGGTATGCACGTGGCTGCGCGCGCGCCTGAGTTGTACCACGCATACATTGGAGTTGGGCAGATGACTGATCAATTTAACTCTGAAAGACTGGCATACGAATATATGCTCAAGGTGTATAAGGCGAAAGGAAACAAAAAAATGGTTCAAAAACTTGAGTCGGCACCGGTTACTCCTACAGGTGGCATACCGACAAATTATCTTTCCTTACGGGACGAAGCTATGCACGCTTTAGGCATCGGCACCACACGCGACATGAATTCAGTAATCAAAGATATTTTTCTGCCATCACTTTTAAGTAGCGAGTACACGTTGACTGAAAAGATAAACACCTGGCGCGGCAAAGCCCGATCCGGGGTTCACGTTCTATGGAATACAATACTGGTCACGGATATTGCCAAAGAAGTGCCTGAGGTAACTATTCCAGTCTATTTTGTTCATGGCATTTATGACTACACGGTATCTTACACGTTGGCAATGGACTATTTTAAAAAATTAAAAGCGCCCATCAAAGGTTTTTACACATTCCAACAATCAGCTCACAGCCCTATGCTTGAAGAACCTGAAAGAATGCGCCAGATTTTGCAGGCCGATGTGCTTGCCGGAAGAAACAACCTTGCCGATGAAAAATAGAAATCCAATCGCATGAGTAAAAATCAATTAAGACCATTGGCAGTAACCTTTATGCTAAGCGGTGTTTGGGATACCATTGCAGGAATCATGTATTTTTTCATTATTGGCTCCGGTCGCTTAATTGATAATCCTCCGATGCATTCTTTCTTTTCAATTTTTCTCGGCTCGTTCTTCATTTGCTTTGCCTATTTGCAGTTCTTATCCGCGCGTAACATCAAGCATTATGCTTTTAATGTTGGTTGTTTAATAATTGGAAGAACATTTTATGTGGTACAACTTTATGCCTTTATGTTTTTTGTACCAGAATTTCCCTACACATTCTGGTTTACGGGTATCATTGATGGGGCGTTCATCATTTTATATTTTGTTTTTGCATTTCACGGTGGATTAGGTATTCGCGATATCTTTTTACCGAAAATCGAAAGCACAGGACATTAAATTATAGATAGTATGAATCGGATTTTCCTTTATTCGATTTTAGTGTTCATCGGAGTAACTTTCATTGCGTTTGCAGTTTCATACCCAATCTATAAGAGGCAAATCAGCAAGGTGGTTACAAAAATTGCTGCGGAAAGCACAATACTGAAAACTGAATTTGGCGAAATGGAGTATGCTATCCGTGGTGAAGGGAAACCCATTTTGTTGATTCATGGTGCAGGTGGGGGCTATGACCAAGGACTATGGCTTGGCCAAATATGTCTGGATAGCGATTACCAATTAATTGCACCATCCAAGTTTGGCTATCTCAAGTCAGCTTTACCCAATAATAGTTCAATACAGATGCAAGCCGAACAATACAAAATCCTTTTAGAACATTTGAATATTAAAAAAGTAAGTGTTATTGGCGTTTCTGCAGGAGGTCCGTCTGCCATGCAATTTGCAAGTGATTATCCTGAAATGGTTGACAAATTGATTTTACTAAGTGCTGTTAGTATGCCTCCAAACTCAAATGATAAAGATCCATTTTTTATCAAAGTAATTCATGCCATTCAAAAATCAGACTACTTCTACTGGCTGTTTACCAATGTTTTCGAATCACAAATTTTGAGTTTAATGGGTATTCCAGCAGACGATTACCAAAAATTTAACGCCAAACAAAAAGCACTTGCCAGAGAGATGTTAAATGTCATGCATCCAATGTCGCAAAGATATAAAGGCACCATCGCTGATGGGCTTATGATTCAAGATTTCAAAATCCCTCAAAACATCGCCATGCCTACGCTAATCATTCACTCCAGGAACGATGGACTTGTGAGCTATGCGCATGCGGAATTCGCCAACAAAAATATTGTGGGTTCAAAGATTATACTTTATGAAAATGGAGGGCATGGCGCACTCTCGGAACTGGAAAATGCAAGAAGAGAAATTAGACTATTTCTCGATGAACTTTAGTCGTACTCTTAAACAATGCTTAACCAACAGATAAAACTGTCAACAAGATTCACATTAGCATTGCTTGCGAGCAGACTTGTTCTTTTTCTTATTTTTCAAGCCTTGATTGCTTTGATAGCGCACTCATGGCACACCTCCGAGCGTTACTGGCTATTAACAGCAACGCTGACAAATATGATCAGCATACTATTGTTGTTTTTTCTATTCAGGCTCGATGGAAAAAACTTCCGGCATCTGTTTAAAATAGAAACGACCCATTTAAAAAAAGACATTATAATCTTTCTGATGCTGGCAATTTTTTCAGTTGCTCTTGTATTGGCTCCTGGCTATTTTTTAAGTTTACTACTATGGAATGACCCCAATGTGCCCACTGAAATGTTGTTTGGAACTATTGAAAGCTGGTTAGCCTATATTTTATTGATTGCATTTCCTTTGACCATAGCCTTTGCAGAACTGGGCACCTACTTTGGATATATCATGCCACAACTTAAAAAACAGTTGAAGGTGAAATGGCTATCAGTGTTGCTTCCTGTCATATTTCTCTCGCTTCAGCATTGCACATTGCCCTTTATTCCTGATTTTAATTTTATCGTATATAGGGCCTTTGTTTTTTTGCCTTTCGCTGCTTTAATTGGAATATCGATTTATTATCGGCCATCACTATTTCCTTATTTTGCAGTACTACATGGCGTCATGGATTTTGGTACCGCCTATCTTTTCTTATTGGAAATAGAATAAATGTAGAATATGTGGTCAAGATACTGGATGGCGCACTCTCAGAACTGGATAGTGCCAGAAGAGAAATCAGATTATTTCTGATGAGCCTCCTAGATAATCCACTCAGTAGCGTAGCACTTTAATGGCAATCGGATTTAGGTTCGTGCAATGGATGGCATATAATATACAAGATCGGCCGCTGAGTAAGAAGTAAGCACCCCTAGCTTGACTAGATTGAGTATATCTAACCTGACAGCGAGGCCCACCCAAGCAGCACACTTGCCAAAGGCCACACTTCCAACCGCACAATCCAAAGCCTTTGCCAAGAGTGCCGCACCCCCGCACCAATACTGGACAGATTAGTAAGAGTAAACTAAAAGATTCTCCAAGGTTGCCCCACGCGCGGGTACAGTTTCACAACCAAGTTCCGTTGACTAAAAACAAATGACTAACAAACGGACAACCATGTACCGTGACGATCAATTCTATTACGTGACTCCTTGACGACACACTAACGACCGACTTGCATGTTGAGAGAAGAAGGGCACATGTTGCTAACAAAATGCTTCTGCAATAGCGCGGTGACGTGTAAGCTATAAGTGTTATCTTCGTTCCACGTTTGGTGTCGGGGACAGGACGCAGCTTCGGAAGCGCGCTACTGCAGAAGCACAAACGATATCTATGATCAAAACAAGCTTTCATAAGTTTGATATCACACCTGACGACCTCGGATTGCAATTGAATATCAACAACTTGTGAAACGTTAGTCAGAATAGGGCTCGGACAATTTGGTCATCTAACGGGTGCCACTCTACTAACAAAGATTTCCAATGGGACAAGTGAACGGCTTCGTCACAACTTGGACTTAAAAAAAACAAAACGTAGGACTGATTAAAAAATAATACAGCCGACCCTTCGCATTTTTAAGAAGAGTTCCCCTCCGAATTGACCCACGCCATTGGCACATTTGCTTGCCGCGCAAATCCACCGCGACACCAAAGCAAGCAAAAGAGCCAATCCAAACCACCCCAGGCAAGAACATTGACGATGCAATGGCTTCGTATCAAGTGACATGATTGACGAAGCAAATGGAGCTTATATCCATTCACTTTAAAGACATTTGCCTTTCACCCCAGGCGCGCATTTGCTTAATGAACGGAATCAACTCCTTCCCGGTAGAAGTAAGTGCGTACTCCACTCTTGGCGGAACCTCCAGATAGACTTTTCTTGTAATCAGCTCGTCACCTTCCAGTTCTTTTAGAGTCTGCGTAAGCATTTTTGGCGTTATCCCCACCACTGCTCTTTTCAACTCTCCATAGCGTAAAAGTCCATCTTTCAAGACCCACAAAATTCTTCCTTTATACTTTCCTCCAATTCGTTGAAAGGCGTAATCCACTGCGCAATATGCTTTACTCGACTTTTTTTTCATTTTCTTGAAGTTTTTAAAGTATTGACAGTCAACAATAGTATAGTTCTGGTATGTAAGGTACATTCTTGTATGTACTTGTTACAAAGATATTATGTATTTCTATTTACGAGAACTTTAAATATTAGAGATTACGTGTAACACGATCATCAATTTCCGAATCAAAGCGACAACAAATCAAAAAACTATGAATGCATCTATCAAAAATTCTTATGGAACTAATCATTAAAAATTTAGACAAAAAATATGGCAACGGTGTTCACGCTTTAAACAATGTTTCGCTAACAATTCAAACCGGAATGTTTGGACTTTTGGGTCCAAATGGAGCCGGGAAATCATCATTAATGCGCACACTTGCTACTTTGCAAGATGCAGATTCAGGTTCAATAACGCTCGGCCATATTGATGTTTTGAATAATAAAGAAACCGTTCGTAAAGTATTGGGCTATTTACCTCAGGAATTTGGTGTTTATCCAAGAACTTCTGCAGTCGACTTATTAAACCATTTAGCCATTTTAAAAGGTTTTGACAATGTTTCTGACAGAAAACAAATGGTCGAACAATTACTAACAAAAGTAAACTTGTGGGAACATCGAAAAAATGCTGTTAGTAGTTATAGTGGCGGAATGCGTCAGCGTTTTGGTATTGCGCAATGCTTGATTGGCAACCCAAAATTGGTTATTGTAGATGAGCCGACAGCTGGTTTAGATCCTGGCGAAAGAAACAGATTTTATAATATTTTAAGCGAAATTGGCGAAAATACAATCGTAATTTTATCTACACACATTGTACAAGACGTTCGTGAATTATGTACACAAATGGCAGTTGTCGATAAAGGTAAAGTTTTATTTGCAGGAAATACCGATGATGCTTTGCTAGAAGTAAAGGGAAAAGTTTACGAACGAAAAATTACCAAGCAAGAATTACTTAGGTTTCAACAAGAATACAAAGTGATTTCTAACAAATTGGTTGGTGGAAATCCGTTGATTCACGTTTTTTCTGAAACTCGTTTAGACGGCTTTACAACAGCCGAAGAAAATCTTGAAGATTTGTTTTTTGCAAAATTAAATCAATTGGTGTAAAGAGATTTAGCGGGTTTAAAAGTTTAGGAGGTTTGGAATGTTATTTTAGACCAAACATAACCAACCATTTTTTAAATCTCCTAAACCCTTCTACCCCTTTCCAAACCTTAATAAATTATGTGGAAGTTTATAAAATTCGAGATAAAGCATTGGCTAAAAAGTCCCATGTTATGGATATTTTTATTTATTACAACAATGATGGTGTTTGGTGCAGTAGCATCAAGCAATGTTTCCATTGGCGGTGGCGTTGGTAATGTTTACAAAAACGCTCCCTTCGTTATTGAGCAATATTATATGCTGTTGTCTTTGTTATGTTTAATGATGACAACTGCTTTTATGAACGCAACTGCCAACCGGGATTTTACTTCGGGTATGCATCAGTTTGTGTTTTCATCGCCCATTAAAAAACGCGATTACTATTTTGGAAAATTTGTTGGAGCAGCTATTGTTTCGGTCATTCCCTTTCTAGGAATATCTGTTGGTGCAATTCTAGGTCCAATTTTAGCTCCCATTTTCGGTTGGTGTCCAGCCGAACGTTTTGGCCCCATTGTTTGGAATGGACATTTACAAGGCCTCATTGCATTTGCAATTCCTAATGTGATTATTTCGGGGGTATTGCTTTTTTCTTTAGCAATAACTTATCGTAGTACCATCGTTTCCTTTCTTGGTGCGATGTTAATTTTGGTTTTTTATGGAATATCCGGAATTTTTACTAGCGATATAAAGAAAGAATGGATTGCCAGTATTCTCGACCCATTCGGTGGAAAAGCATTAAATATAATGTCGAAATATGCTACAATCGATGATAAAAATCTACATGCAGTTTCACTTGGTGGCGAATTGTTAATGAACAGATTGTTATGGCTCGGACTTTCAATTTTTATATTAGTTGTTGTTTATCACAGATTTTCGTTTGCTGTGAAAAATGAAAAAGTCAAAAAAGAAAAAATTTTCAAAAACAGCCATCCATCTTTTATCAAGCCAACTACAAATACCGTTTTCGAATCAAAAAGCGCAGGAAATTTTAGTTGGACTTCCTTTTGGGGTTTAATCAAATTTGAAACAAAAACAGTTATTAAAAACCCCGTTTTTGTTATTTTGATTACGATCGGGCTGACAAATCTTATTTTGAGTTTGTGGACCTTTTCAAGGCAATATGGTGTCGTGCGATATCCTGTGACGTTTGATATTGTGGAAAGTATAAAAAGTGAGTTTTTATTTTTCATCTACGGTTTTATCATTTTTTATGCCGGAGTTTTAGTGTGGAAAGAGCGGGATGCAAAAATTAATGAAATTCAAGATGCTACACCTATAAAATCGACACTGCTTTTTGGCTCAAAACTTATTGCCATAGTTTTTGCGATATTCCTTGTGCTGTTAAGTTCTATTTTCATAGGAATACTTTCACAAGCATTGCATGGATATTATCGTTTTGAAATTGATGTCTATGTAAAATCAATTTTAGTAATTCAGTTTTTAGGTTTTATCTATTTGATAGTTCTGGCTTTGTTATTTCATTATTTAATTAACAACAGATACATCGCATACTTTTCATTTATCGTTTTTTTGATACTCAACTCATTTATTTGGGGCGCA
This sequence comes from Cyclobacteriaceae bacterium, assembly GCA_041742535.1. Taxonomy (GTDB): domain Bacteria; phylum Bacteroidota; class Bacteroidia; order Cytophagales; family Cyclobacteriaceae; genus ELB16-189. The sequence goes on from JBGSIM010000081.1 coordinate 182,177, forward strand.
TTCGAAATCAATTCCAATATGGTATCCTTGAATGCAATACCAAGTATTACTTATTCGGATATGAATGGCTTTGGTCCGTTTGTTCTTGGCACAATTTGGTTCAATATTTATTGGGGATTATTTGCCCTAATTTTAGTTTACATAATCAACGCATTTTTTATTCGCGGCAAAGAAACCAATTTCAAAAAGCGATGGAAGAATGCCAAAATGCAATTGAATACCTCAAAGGTAAGGTTATCGTTCGCTATTATTGCCTTTGTGGTGTGTGGTGGATTTGTATATTATAACACGAAAGTTTTAAACCATTATGATTCGCCCGGTACTGCCGAGAAAAATCAGGTTAATTATGAAAAAAAATTTAAGCAATATCAAGATTTAGCACAACCAAAATACATCGATTTTAAATATGACATTGATATTTTTCCGGAAGAAAGAAGCTTGAAAGTTAAAATTCAAGCTTGGGTAAAAAATAAGACGACACAACCTATTACCGAAATTCATTTGACAATTCCAGTTTTGTCGGATAGTATAGATGTGATTATTCCAGGTGCAAAACTAAAATTAAATGATAAAGTTTTGAGATACAGGATTTATAGTTTATCCAATCCATTAATGCCAAGCGATTCAATCAAAATTAATTATGAACTTGAAAATATAACAAAAGGTTTTGAGAATGAAGTTAGCTTTACTCAACTAACGCAGAACGGAACTTTTTTTAATAGTAGCGATATTACTCCTACTATCGGATATGATGAAAATATAGAAATTGCTGACAAAGACAAACGTATCAAATTCAAATTGCCGGAGCGTTTGCGCATGGCAAAATTAGAGCCTGATAATTTAATTGCTCGAAGCAAAAACTACTTCCACAACGATTTTGATTGGGTACATGCAATTACAAATATTAGTACAAGTTATGACCAGATTGCTGTTGCTCCGGGTTCATTAATTAAATCATGGAAAGTCGCAAACAGAAACTATTTTACTTACAAATTAGACCATAAATCTCTTGCGTTTTTCTCATTTATTTCGGCTCGATATGAAGTAAGTCGCAAAAAATGGAATGGTATTGACTTGGAAGTGTATTATCATAAAGATCATGCAGTTAACATACCCAACATGCTAAAAAGCATGGGGAAATCGTTAGATTATTATACCAAAAATTATGGCCCATACTATCATAAGCAATGTCGTATTATAGAATTTCCGCGCTATGTAAGTTTTGCGCAGGCATTTCCGGGAACTATGACATATAGCGAAGAAATTGGTTTTATAACTGACTTGCGCAATGTAAATAAAGATGCAATTGATGTTCCTTTTAACGTAGTAGCACACGAAATGGCACACCAATACTGGGTCCACCAAGTTATTGGTGCTAATATGCAAGGTAGCGAAATGTTTAGTGAAGGTTTTGCAGAATATTCTGCCTTAATGGTTATGGAAAAGGAGTATGGCAAAGAGAAAATGAAACAATTTCTTTCTTACGAAATGAGCGGTTATTTGTCAGGTCGGGGTCGTGAATATGAAGCGGAATTGCCATTATCTAAATGCGAACATCAAAGTTATCTTCATTACCAAAAAGCTAGTATTGCCATGTATTATTTCAAAGAAATGATTGGCGAAGATAAAGTCAATTTGGCTTTGAGTCAGTTAGTGAAAAAATTTGCTTACAAAGAGCCACCTTATACAACAACGGCAGATGTACTAGCCGAATTTAGAGCTGTTACTCCTGCCGACAAGCAATATTTAATCTCAGATTTGTTTGAGAAAATAACCTTGTTTTCAAACCGAATCAAAGAGGTTACTTACAAAAAAATAGGAAACGAATATGAAGTAACAATTGAAACAATTTCAGAAAAATTCAATGCCAATTCGCAAGGAAAAGAAACAGCAGTAGCATTGAACGATTTTATCGACATTGGAGTCTTTGGGGAATCTGAAAAAACTGATGTTTTAGGAAGAGTATTGGTTTACGAACGAGTAAAAATCAATAAAAAAGACAATACGTTTATTTTTAAAACCAAAGAAAAACCATTCGAAGCCGGAATTGACCCATACAATTATTTGATAGATAAAATTGCCGATGATAATTTAAAAACAATTGACTAGCACATTTTTCTCCAAGAATGGTTTTACTAAAAAAAACTAAATATGAAAAAAAATTGCATTGTGCTTTTACTAATCAGCAACCTAGCCTGGAGTCAAAATAATAAGATCCAAGGAGTAGTCAAGGATTCTGAAACATTTCAACCAATTCCGTATGTAAATATTTATAGTGAATTTGAATTAAAATATAATTCTACAGGTTCAATTTCAAACGAAAACGGAGAATTTACGATAACAATAAATAATAAATCAAAAATTGTATTTAGCCATTTAAATTATGAGCCTTTTTCAATAGAATCTGACGGAAACTTAAAAGAAATTTTATTGAAACCAAAAAAATATGTTTTAGATCAAATAGTAATTTCAAGCGAAAAGCCGAAAGATTATTTGAAGAACATAATTAGACTGTCAAAAAACAAAATAGATAAAAACACTTTATTAAAAGGTTATTGCAGAGAAATTGTAAAAGTAAATAATGAATATACTAAATATTCAGATGCATTAGTTGACTATTATGTAAAAAAAGGTAACGGAAAATCAAATTTAGTTTTAGGTCAACATCGAGCATTGAGAAGTCATAACCTAAATAATGAAGATGATGAAAGTATTGGTAATGATAATTCTCCAATAAACGTTCAAGATTATGTGAAAAACGCTTATAATTTTGAAACAATTGAAGAGTTATTAAAAAGTGATGATTATGAGTTTGAAAGAAAAATTAAGAAAGAAGCAAATGGAGATGAATATGAATATATCGGAATTATACCAAATGAAGAAAGTGATGAAATGTTAAATAAAGGTTATATAATTATTGAACCCAAATCAGAAAGTATTTTAGAATTTAAAATTTACACATCTGAAAATCATTTAAAAAATGCAAAAACTATAAATTTCTTAATTGCAAAGGCAAAACGTACTAAAGTTTTAGTTTGGTCAAAGTTTAAAATAATTAATAGTCAGTATATTTTGATATACAATAAAAAGCAGGTTGGAATGTATATAAAAATGGGAAAGAAAGTTGATCATGATTTTGATTTTGCGAGTGATTTATTTGTTTATGAATTTAAAAATAATGTTGAAATTCCTGACAACAGATATAATAAAAAATCATTATTTGAAGCAGGAAATAGTTTTACCGACAATTTTTGGACAAAATATAATGTATTTCCATTAAGTGAAAATGAAGAAAAATTTATTAATTCAATTCAGCAAAAATAAAATACATTGCCAACCAATTGGCTTATTTCTCTCTTACAAATCCTATAGAGAAGGAAAAATAATTTAAAAAAACTTGAACTCATGAATTTAAAAAAAGAATTATCAAGTGTAGATAAATACTTTTCTCCAAGAATAATTGGTGAAGTAAATGATCAATATATTAAAGTCGTAAAAATAAAGGGGCAAGAAGTCCCTTGGCATAATCATGAGAATGAAGATGAGTTATTCTATATCATTGACGGGCAACTCCTGATGGCAATGGAGAATCAACTGGAATTTACTATGAAAAAGGGCGACCTGTATGTTGTGAAGAAAGGAACAAACCACCGTGTTTCCTCAAAAGCGGATTGCCTGATTATGCTGATTGAACCGAAAACTACCGAACATACTGGCAAGGTGAAATCAGCTATTAGTAAATCAATTGAAGAACAAATCTATTAAACTACCAGCATGGCAACCGTAGATATTTCAAAAATTGAGCCCAAAGAAATCATTAAAGGTTTTAAAGGGAAATTCATACACACCGAAAATACAACACTGGCTTTTTGGGAAGTTGAAAAAGGTGCATCCATACCATTACATTCTCATATTCATGAGCAAACTACACAGGTTGTAGAAGGAAAGTTTAAGTTGACAGTAGATGGTGAAACTAAAATATATGAGAACGGATTAGTTGCTGTAATTCCTTCAAATGTTGTTCATGGTGGAGTAGCCCTGTCTAACTGTAAGCTTATTGATGTCTTTAGTCCTGTTAGAGAGGATTATAAGAACTTATGAGAATCTTGTTTGTGGAGTTCGACCTAATGTCAGAAACTCCTTTTGTTAACAATAGTGATTCAGGAACGCTATAGACTCGTAACGGTAGCAGTGATGAGGAAAACAGCTAAACTTTTCGAAGATAGTTGTGCAAAGGTGGTTAAGAGTTCGTTCCGCAGAGACTTTCAAACAAAGGACAAAATTCCTATCATTGAGTTATGTCATTTCTTATAAAAAAACCAATAAGTGTTGTAAGACCTTGTGAAATGACCCCAACTAAATCGCACACACATTGCCAGACCACACTTGCAGCCCATGTCCAAAGCCAGGTAAAGAGTGTGCTCATTGTAGTGTAAGTGGAGAAAGTAGATAATGAAAAATGCCCCATCGCACGACTGACGAATAGAGATTGGAGCTAATTAACGGAAGACATAAGACACGGCTACGAATGAAGTATGGAGAAGGGCCCTACTACTGCCAACAAAATACATATGACGTCCGGGGGTTTGTGTTGCTATTTGCATGTAATCAATTAATTTAGCGTAGCCACGTGGGACAGTGACTTGTTTCAAAATCCCTGCACGTCATATGTACCAAGGTTGTGTGCCATAGGGCCCGGTACAAATTTGTGTTTCAAAAAACGAGCGACAATTTTCCAACTAATAAAGGTTTCCCACGGGGATAAGTGAACGGCTCCGCAGACTACTTGGACTTTGGAAAAATTAAAACTTGGGACAGACTAAAAAATAACACAGCCGACCCTTCGCATTTTAAGAAGATTGTGATTCGACTTGCCCACGCATTTGGCACATGCCATAGATGCTGAATATTTTATGAGTTTAGAGTATAGATTCTTCACTGTAGTTGGATTTACATGTGAACAAGCAAAAAAGTATTGCAAATGGAGAGCACATTTTGTGACTACCCTACAGGACAGAGTATAAGTAAAATGTGCATTTTAATTTCAGATTACAACTGAAAATGATTGAGAATTAGCAGCAAGCAATGGGCTAAACAAAAAATATAAATATGGAGTTGAGGACGTACTGGCTGTTTCCTAAAAAGTAAATCCCAAAGCTTCGGAGTTCTTTTGACAAAATTCAAACTACAGAGAATTAAGAAGAAATTACAAAGGACCTAATAGGCCCAATTGAGCCAACTTGCTGTAAGAATAAAAAAAAGTTTTGGGTTACTTGTTGCAATTCAGAAAAGAATCCATAAGTTTGCGGTGTATTAGTGAAGTAGTACACTAATTCTATAAAAATGATACAAATTGACAGCATTTCATTCAGTTACAGCCCCAAAAAATCGGTATTTGACCATCTCAGTCTCACATTGCCATCTGGAAATATTTATGGTTTACTGGGTAAAAACGGTGCTGGCAAGTCTACTCTTCTAAAAATTATTAGTGGATTGTTGTTCCCAACTCATGGAAATCTTGAGGTGGTTGGCTTTCGTCCGAAGGATCGTTATCCTCAATTTCTTAATGAAATTTTTCTGGTCACCGAAGAGTTTCGCCTTCCTTCCATAAAAATTGAACAATACCTGAGTTTATATAGCCCTTTTTACCCTCGCTTTAATCGCAGTTTGTTTGATGAATGTATCAATGAATTTAAACTTCCCAGAGATCAAAAGCTTAAAGCCTTATCGTTCGGACAAAAGAAAAATTTCTTATTGTCATTCGGACTGGCCACTGATTGTAAGCTCCTGATTCTGGATGAACCTACTAATGGCCTCGACATTCCATCGAAGAGTCAGTTTAGAAAAATAGTAGCCAATGCCATTCATGAAGATCGAAGCTTCATTATCTCAACCCACCAGGTAAGGGACATGGAAAATCTTATCGACCCGATTATCATTCTGGATGAAGGAAAAATTGTCTTCTTTGAAAATTATGAAAATATCTCAAAGAAACTCTCAATAACCAGGCAGGCCGAGTTGCCAGACAACGACATTTTGGTGTATTCAGAATCATACTTAGGTGCCTATACCATAGTTGCAGAGAATACAAACAATGAAGAAACCAACATGAACCTTGAAATACTATTCAATGCAGTGCTAGGTAGCAAAACCAAGATCAAAGAAATATTCAAACGTTAGTACCATGCAACTGAAGAACTATTTTGATTCCTCAAGATTTTGGCTGTTGCTGAAAATGGAATTGTTCAAAAGCAGAAAAGGCCTGCTAATGACATTCGTAATAATTTTTGGTTTACTTTTTTTTGCAGGCCTGCTGTTTGATTGTTCGTTTGAAAAGAAAAAGATTTTTGATGCACATCCAATGAACTACGCCTTCACCCTTATGGTCGGAGGCTTCATATTGAGCAGTCTAGCTTTCAATGATTTGAGTAGCACCTTGAAAAGGTACCGTTACCTCACACTACCTGCATCAACATTCGAAAAATTTATATGTATGTGGCTGTTGACTTCGGTCGGCTGGATTGTCTTATTCACTATCACCTACACACTATATACCGTATTTGCAAATGCCATTGGCTCCGTCATATTTAGTAACATGACATTCCTTGGATTTAATCCGCTGGGAAATTTCTCAATGACTATCATGAGATCTTATTTTGTTTTACAAGGGATTTTCCTGGTAGGGGCAGCTTATTTTAAAGGGTATGTATTCCCTAAAACGCTGTTCGCTCTGATCCTATTTTTTACTGTAGGCGGGATCTTAGCCTACTTCATCATGGGAGATGAGTTTTTTTATCATGATTGCGGGGTAGGTGAATGCGCTGTGCTTAATGAAATAATTTCACACAATGTGTCAGTCGTCTTGCAGTGGATTTTTTGGTGGGTTCTTGCACCTGTGTTCTGGATAAATACATATTTAGGATTAAAAGAGCAGGAGGTGTAGTATGGAGTTTGGAAACGACAAAGCTATCTATCTGCAAATAACAGATTACTTCTGTGAGAATATTTTGCTCCAAAAATGGAAGGCGGGAGACCGCATACCATCCGTAAGGGAAATTGCCGTGAACATTGAAGTTAATCCGAATACCGTTATGCGCACGTTTACCTACCTGCAAGACAAAGGCATCATCTTTAACAAAAGAGGAATAGGATACTTTGTGGCCGAGGACGGCTTTGAAAAAACAAGAGCTCTTCGCAAGGAAGATTTCGTTAACAATGAATTGCCTAGATTTTTCAAGGCAATGAACTTGCTCAACTTTACGATGGAAGATGTAAATGTATCATACAACCAGTATGTTGATAAAGAAAAGTGACGATCGCACTTTCAAGAAAAAAAATTGGACAATTAAATTATACCCTCCGTCTCCAAACTTTAAAAACATGAAATCAAGCAGAAAGATATTACTAATTACAGGGTGCGTTGTATTATTGGGTCTCGTTACAAGTTTAATTGTGACGCGCAATGTTGCGCTGCAGTTTTTACGCAAGACCGCAGTGGAAAGCAAATACAAGGCTATAGCAGTAGCCGATTTTGAACGTTTGGACTTTTCATCCAATTGGGATGTCAGAATCTGGCAAGGGAATGAATTTAAAGTGGAGCTGGCCACCGATGAAAATTCGGTAAGGAAACCCAAGGTAGAAAATATTGCCGGGACACTTTATTTTAAAATGCAGGCAGTAGACTCAGTAGAAAATTCCATTCCTATTTATGCGAAAATAATTGCCCCTTCACTGAAAGGAATCACAGCTAAACGCGGAACGAAAATTAGTCTGGAACACTTTCAATCAGATTCTATTCAGCTCGTGCTGGAGGATGGTAATGCCTTTAAAAGTTACAATAACCACTTCAGTTATATGTTCTTCAAAACGTTTGGTAATGTATCATTAGAATTAACAGACGATGGAGATGTGATACAATAAAAATATAGAATGAATAAATAATGCTGCGACTAATATATCAGGAACTCTTCACTTAAAAAGAACTAAAACTTAATTAAAATGAAATCAATTTTTTTAGGAGCACTCTGCTCCCTGGCCGCGCTTTGCTCTTTCGGTCAGGAAAAGTACACCGTGAGCGGTTACATCAAAGACACTGGCAATGGAGAAGACTTAATTGGTGCCAGCGTCTTCATAAAAGAAATTTCCAATGGTACCATCTCCAATGTTTATGGATTCTACTCCATCACATTGCCAATGGGTACTTACAACATAGCCTATCGGTATGTTGGTTATAATGAAGTCAGCAAGGTTGTAGAGCTAACCAAAGACATCCGGCTGGATCTTGAACTAAGCTCGGAAGAGAAGCAGTTGGAGGAAGTGGTAATCATGAGTGATGCTATCGATAAAAATGTGCTGAGCATTGAAATGAGTACGGCTGAACTTGACATTAAATCAATTGAAAAACTTCCAGCCTTTGCCGGTGAAGTGGACATCATCAAGAGCATTCAATTGTTGCCGGGCGTCAGCACCGTGGGCGAAGGCGCTTCTGGTTTCAATGTGCGCGGAGGTAGTGTTGGGCAGAATCTTGTGCTACTTGACGAAGCACCTGTATATCAAACTTCTCACATGCTTGGTTTCTTCTCGGTTTTTAATCCAGATGCCGTGAAAGATGTAAAGCTCTATAAGGGAGGAATACCTGCTCAGTATGGTGGCCGACTTTCATCCATACTAGACGTGCGAATGAAAGAAGGGAACAATAAAGAGTATGATGTTACCGGTGGAATCGGAACCATATTTACCCGGCTTGCAGTTGAAGGGCCAATTAGAAAAGATAAGTCTTCTTTTATCATTGCTGCGAGAAGATCTTATGCTGACGTATTGGCTAAGCTATTTACAGATGTATTGAAATCAGGGTCTGCCTTGTACTTCTATGATTTAACTGCAAAAACCAACTTCAACATCAATGAGAATAATAAAATATACCTGTCTGGTTATTTTGGTCGCGATGTATTAAAGTTTACTAAATACCAAGGGTTTGACTGGGGCAACAGTACCGCTACTTTTCGATGGAATCATTTGTATGGAAGCCGGTTGTTTTCAAACTACACTGTTTTCTATAGCAACTATGATTATGGATTAAGTTTGGGCAACAGCGACCTCGATAAGTACGATTGGAAATCGAAAATAAAGACTTACAATTTTAAACCTGAATATTCTTACTTCATTAATACTAACAATGAGTTGACGTTTGGAGGTCAAGCCATTCTATACAGGTTCGAACCTGCTAACGCGGTAACGGTAAGTAATGGCACAACCACCGATATAAGTTTAGATGAACGTAAAGCATTTGAGACATCCTTGTATGTGGGAAATGATCAGCACCTTTCTGAAAAATTATCTGTGCAGTATGGATTAAGGTATAGCTATTTCAATTATTTAGGAGGTGAGGTGTATCACTATGGTGACACCATCAAGGGAATGGAAAAACCCTTGATCTCCATCACAGAAAAAGATACATGGGAGCCCATTCAATCCTATGGAAATCTGGAGCCAAGGGCTTCATTCCGGTATCAGTTAACAAAAACAGCATCCATAAAAGGAAGCTACAACCGCATGAATCAATACATCCATTTGATCTCGAATACTACTGCTTCTATACCCATTGATGTGTGGCAACCCTCTACAAACAATGTCAAGCCGCAGCAAGCCGATCAGATAGCGCTTGGATATTTTAAGAACTTCAAAGAAAACAAATATGAAACCTCAGCGGAAGTGTATTACAAATGGACCAAGAACCAAGTAGAATATATTGATGGTGCCGACATATTCATTAATAAATTTCTTGAATCACAATTACTTTCAGGTATTGGGCGGGCATATGGCCTGGAACTCTATGCTAAGAAAAATGCTGGAAGGCTCACGGGATGGATCAGTTATACATTAGGAAAATCCGAAATGAAAGTGGATGGAATTAACTATGGAACAAATCAGAAGAACCGCGAGGGCAACTGGTATCCTTCGAGATTTGATCAGCGTCATAACCTGAAAGTAGCTGCATTCTATGACATCAATAAAAGAATCTCATTATCCTCGAACTTCAGTTTTATGACTGGCACACCTTCTACGTTTCCAACAGACAGAATAACGGTAGCAGGATATGTGATTCCGTACATCAGTGGAAGTGAACGAAATAATTTCAGGATTCCGAATTATCACCGACTGGATGTGGCTGTAACATTTAACAACATTTGGAGAGGCAAGAAAGGTAGAACCGGTGAAGATAACTTGGTTGTTTCTATTTATAATGTGTATGCACGGAAGAATCCATTCAGTATTTACTTTTCACAAGGAACCACAAGGCAACCTGCCGATGTCCCCACTGTTACATCAGCCACTCAACTTTCAATTATTGGGACCATGGTCCCGTCTGTTACCTACAACTTTAAATTCTAAATCATATGAAAAGGATCATATACCTATCGTTTGTAACCATTATTTTTTTTGGATGCGAAACCAACATTACTCCAGAGCTCGATACAGCGGAGAGAATTCTGGTAGTGGATGCCTGGATCAATCAAAAAATGGAGAGACAGGAAATCAGGATAACCCGATCTCAACCCTATTTTGACAATTCCATTCCTCTTAAGATTTCAAATGCAATAGTGACAGTTGAAGATCTTAACAATGGCATCGTTTATAATTTTCAGGAAGGTCCCTCTTCTTATTTTTGGGATCCGGCTGGCACACCCTTAGGTGAAGTTGGTCACTACTACAAATTGACTGTTACCGCACAAGGCGAAACTTTTGAAGCATTTTCAAATCTAGGCAGAGTGCCACCAATTGATTCAATACTATTTAAATACAAGCCTGCCGAAACCATCATTAAAGAAGAGTATTACCTAGGTGAATTTATGGCGAAAGACCCAGTTGGCGTTGGGGATGCCTATTGGATAAAGGCATGGAAGAATGGAGTTTTTCTTGGCAAACCTACTGAACTTAATATGGCATATGACGCAGGGTTCTCAGCCGGGCAACCTGTTGATGGACAAGAATTCCTTATACCTATTCGGAATGGCTTTACAAATCCAATGGATAAAATTAAAGGGAAACAAAATGAATTTATTCCTCCTTACTCTGTTGGCGATTCTTTGTATGTAGAAATACATTCTATTAATCCGTTGGCCTTTGACTTTTTATATGGAGTCTATTTTCAGATAGCCAGGTCGGGTGGCTTCGCGGAATTATTTGCGATGCCCCTTACGAATTCAAGTACAAACCTGAAGAGCACAGACAAAAATTCTATTACCAACGTAGCGGGCTTTTTCAATATAGCAGCCGTAAGTTCAAGAGGCTTAAAATTGACGCAGGAAATCGCGAATGAAGCCAAATTAAATGCCGATTGATAGTCAACAGTCTGAATTAAATCCCTCATAAATAAAAATATAAACCAAAATTAAACATATACAAAATGAAAAAGTTAGCCATCTCTCTTCTCTTCATGGCAAGTTTAGTATTTCTCAATTCGTGTGGAATAAATCATGCCTACGTATTCAATCACAATCAGAATGCCACCCAAGTGCACCTCGGAAGCAATAACTTTAAGGTGTTGGAAAAAGTAAGCGGAACGGCTGAGGTATCGTATGTATTAATCTTTGGTGGTGTTAACCGAAAAGAGCTTTATAAAAATGCCTATTCAGACATGGTTAATTCTGCTAACCTCGTGTTGGGTTCAAAAGCTTTGGTCAACATTTTAACCGAAGAGCGTGTGGGTGGGGTTCCACCTTTCTATTATACCAGGACTATTACGGTGAGTGCCAATGTAATTGAGTTCGTGAAGTAACAAGTGATGACAAGTGTAACAAAGAACATCGATTTTTTGTCCATAATGAAATCAACATTTTTAGAACCAAGTTCACATTTATCCGACTTAATTGGAACATCGCCTACGAGGGAAGTTGGGCTGACAAAACCCTCGTGGACGAAGACGTGGAATTGAGAATAGAAATTGTAACGGAATAAACGCAAATCCGAACGAAACTAGCTATAACAAAATGCTTCTGCAAAAGCGCGCTGACGTGTAAGCTCAAAGTGCAGAAGCTCAAACATTGGTGGCAAGTGTAAAAGATGACAGTAACAACAAAAAACAATGCAAGATTTATTATTTGACTTTATATCAAAATACGTTTCTCTGACAGAGCATGAGAAGAACGCACTCGTTTCTTTTGACTTATTTCACTCGGTAAAGAAAGGGACGACTTTACTCAAAAAAGGACAAAAATCGAAAGAAAGCTACTTTGTTCTAAAAGGCTGTATTCGCACATATTATGTTTTAGATAGTGAAGAAAAAACTACTGCATTCTACACAGAAATGGAAGCTTTGACCCCCCCTTGTGTAATAAGCAAAACTCCGTCCGAATATTATATAAGTTGTATAGAAGACACAATACTTGCAGTTTCAAATTCTGATATGGAAGTAGAAATAAACAGTAAATTTCCAAAGTTTGAAACCCTACGCAGAATATTATCCGAAGAACTGTTAGCTAAACAACAAATAGACTTTGACGAGTTTAAGACTTCTTCACCCGAACAAAGATACCTGAACTTAATACAAAAAAGGCCAGACCTCATTCAGCGTGTTCCACAGTACCAGTTAGCAAGTTCTTTGGGTATTAAACCTGAGTCATTAAGCAGACTAAGAGCAAGAATTTTTGAAAAAATGAGCGTTAAGTTTCCTTTTCTTAACTTAAGTGATCGAGTTATGGTAGTTTGCCAATCTACTTTTGCAGCATCGTTTAACATAAAAAGAAATGCAAAAGAAAATTTTATGGATTGGACTTGCCTTAATGTTGGCAGGCAGTTTACAAGTGAATGCCCAATATGCCAAACAAGACAGCACTTACAAAAAGTGGTTCGTTGGCAGCACCCTGTTTTTATTGGGTAATTTTGATACCGTAAATCCCCCCGGCTTCGCTCAACTTAATGTAGGCTATCGTATTACAGGAAAAGATGTAATTTCTCTCGAACTAATAACTTGGAAACATGCTTGGCCTCTTGGTATTAACCCCTTTTATAATAGGGCATACGGAAAACCTGAAGAGAAATTTCCTGGGTATATAAGAGAATATGGAATTGGCCTAGCGTATCAAAGGTATATTAGGAAAGGTCTTTACGTAGCAGTACATGCAACGCCTATGTGGCAAACATTTAAGAATGAAAACGGTAATAAGGTGGGTGATGCTTTCATTATATTCAACACTTATCGAGTTGGCTATCACATTAAACTCTTTAAGGATAGGTTTTTTATAGAACCATCTCTTGGGGTTGCTGGTCGTCCTGTTCAAACGAAAATGCCCACTGGATTTAAAGAAAAAGATGACAAGTGGCCAAAATGGACGCCTGAGGGCTGCATTTCGGATTTAACTTTTAATTGATATTTTGTGAATACACAAAAAACACAACAAAATGTATTGGAAGACATCAAAGTCAGTGTGAAACTGAAACTTGCTGCACTGTGGGTAAGTTTTATGTTTATCTATATCTATGTTGATTATTTCCACTTATATATGCCGGGTTCACTAGAAAATATGTTGGCAGGCAAGGTATTTGTATTTGAAGTTTCTCAAGTATTTCTTCTGGTAGCACTTGTCTTAGTGACAATTCCGGTACTGATGGTTTTCCTTTCTGTTGCCCTGTCGGCTAAAGTAAATCGCTTGACAAACATAATTGTGGCCACAGTTTATATTCCTTATATGTTGTTCAATTTGGCAGGAGAGGCTTGGATGCACATGGTGTTTGGCGCTGTTGTAGAAGTCGTTCTTCTTTGTATAATTATCCGTTATGCATGGAAATGGCCTAGTATTGAAACATGAAAAATCCTATGAACGAAAAATTTTATGAAAAGTATGCATAGGGCTATACACCTTTATAGGCGACCTCAGTCGATATAAAGACTGACGTGGAGAAGCCCAATCAACGACCATGTTTATACAATATTATGGTGTCAAAATTTTGCTTTTATTATTATTCAAGGAGCGGTGAAGAAGGATATATAGATATTTCTAAAGGCTCACCGGAATCTTAACAAAAGGCTCTTTCCTTTTATTATTAGAGATTTTTAACGCATTTGGTGCATGTCATACATGCGCAAGCCACTAGGGAAGCAAATCTATGGTTACAGCCAAATACCTTACCGAGAAAATTATACCCCTATTTTGCAGACATATTTTTCCAGTTTGCATATCTTTTTTCTTCAAGACTTAACCTATGATATCTTTGACCCCTATTTAACCGGTATTTTGATATCATGAAAAGATCAGTCGTTGCACTGTTACACATAGGTTTTTGGCTGTGCTATTTCATATTGATAATGATCATCTTGGCTGTTTACTATCGAAGTAGTATTAGTGTTAGCGATCAGGAGTCACGGATTATTAATGCGTTTAAAAGCCTTTTCTTTTTCGCTCTTGTCCCTTCAGTCATTTCCTATATTTTATATTATTATTTATTGTTTCCCAAATACCTTCAGCAAAAGAAGATTTTTATCTCTATAATTTTAGGCATACTAATCTCAATAACAGCAGCATTGACAGGGTATATTCTGCTACGATATTTTATAGAATCAGGTCGTATTCTGGATATGGACAATGGTGGCAAAAACGGGAGATCCACAGCCCTGGGAGTAATTCTGTTCATGACCTTTATTGCTTCAATATGCGGTATAGTCGCCTTGGTGATAAAGGGATTTATAACCTGGTTTGATGAAATTAAGTTTAAAGAGCTTTTAAAGGAAAAAAACTATCAAATGGAAATGGCGTTGATCAAATCACAGCTTGATCCTCATCTTTTATTTAACACCATTAATAATATTGATTCGCTAATTTTAAAAGACGCTATGGCAGCATCTGATTATTTAATCAAGCTATCGGATCTCATGCGATTTGTTTTGTACGAAACAGCGGCTGATAAAATTCTCCTATCGCAGGAAATAGAATATATAAGAAAATACATTGACTTGCAAAAGATAAGAACATCGAATGATACATATGTTAAAATAAATATCGAAGGCGCAACTGGTAGCAAACGAATTGCACCTATGGTTTTTATTCCGTTTATCGAAAATGCCTTTAAGCACACCCACAATAAGAAATTGGAAAATGCAATAACAGTTAGCATTATCATAAACGAGGAAACGGTACAATTGATTATTGCGAATAGATATGATTCAAAGCTGGTTAAGCAACCAGTGGGTGGTTTAGGTAATGAACTTGTTCAAAAGCGATTGGATCTTATTTATGGAGGAAAATATGTGTTAGATGTTCAAAAGACTGATGAACTATACCAAGTCACTTTAATAATTTCTCATGAGTAAATACACCTGTATCATCATTGAAGATGAGCCTCTGGCGCTTGAAAAGACCAGGGATTTTGTAAATAAAGTTCCGTTTTTGCAGTTATGCGGAACATTTGACAATGCGCTTACAGGCCTAGCTTATTTAAATAGCAATAAGGTAGACTTACTCTTTTTGGATATCAACATGGATGAGTTAACGGGTATAGAATTGCTGGAAAGTTCAAAAATAAATAGTCAGGTAATTATTACAACTGCCTATCAGGAATATGCTTTAAAGGGGTATGAGTTGAAAATTACCGACTATCTTTTAAAACCTTTTACATTTAATCGCTTTTTACAAGCAGTGAATAAAGCACAGGAAAATTTAGTTCGATATGATTCGGGATTTCAACCCGAATTCATTTTTGTAAAGACTGAGAATCGTCTTCATAAAATCATGCTTGATGAAATCGTGTACATTGAAGGAATGAGAGATTACCGCAGAATTCACACGATTGATAAGAAAATCATGACCTTACAGAACTTCAGCGAATTTGAAACATTAATTCCGGCCAGTTTGGTATGTAGGGTGCATAAATCATACATGGTAGCGCTCAATAAAATTATTTCAATTGAACGCAGTCGAATAAAAATTGCAGACCAGTTAATCCCCATTTCAGAAACATACAGGGACACTTTCTTTGAGCTGATAAGTGCCAGACAATAAACCTTCTCGCAAGTTGCCTGACATAATCCCAAGATGGCAGACATATTTATTGGTTTTGCATAATAGAATTCTGAGACTCTGCGCATTCCTCTTTTTTTGTTAAAAAAATATCAATGAGGAAGAAATACTTACAAAAAGGACTCGTACTAGGTATGATTTTCTTTTCCGGATGCGCCTTTGGTCAAGTTGAGGAGACACGATCAGGTAAAATTAAGGATGACCAAGTAACAAGAACTTATTTAGACCTACTACTCAATGTGGTTGGCACGAACCTTAATTACGGAAATTCAAATAGTGCCTTAGCGGATTATAAGAAATCGGTTCTGGGTGTACAGGTTGGTGCGTCATTTCAGGCGGGTGTTACACCAAGGGTTTCACTTCTAACTGAACTATATTTTATGATGAAGGGTGGAGGATTAAATGCTAAAAATCCATTGACTACCTACAACACAAACATCCGCTTGTATACCTTGGAATTACCTCTGCTTGCTCGTGTTCATTTTGGGAAACTTCATTTCAATGCTGGGCCTTCTATTGCGTATAACATTTACGGATCAAGGAAAATTGAAGGCTCAACCTCAGATATATCATTTAATTATTCGGCTGAAGGTTTTAAACGTTGGGAGGCGGGCATTCAAATGGGCGGGGGCTATCGGTTTCAAACTAAAAGAAAAAGTATTTTAATGGATGTCAGGTACAATTATGGATTAACAGATATCTCCAATGGTGAAGAGATGTATAACCGGAGTCTTGTTATCAGTTTGCATTTTTCCAAACCTTGGAAGAAAAATCTTTTCGCAAAAAAATAGAAAATTGTAAAAGACAATCAATCAATTCAACCTAAAAATTTAATAGAAATGAAAATAAATAATTTAGGTAATAATACTGCGCGCGTCCCAATGACTTCACTGCGGAAAACCTCGTTGGTCGCTGGCTTACTATATTTACTAACCTTTGTCTCCATCCCGACCCTCGCACTCTATGGTTCGATACACAGTCCGAACTTCATCCTTGGCTCAGAGTCAGATAGACCTATTATCATTGGTGGTATGTTAGAAATTATCGTAGCCCTCTCTGGTATCGCAACCGCAATCGTGCTTTTTCCCGTTCTCAAGAAGCAAAACGAAGAGGCTGCGATAGGTCTCGTTGCAGCGCGAATTCTAGAATCAAGTACCATCTTCGTTGGTGTAGCGTTCCTATTGTCGATAGTCACCTTGCGACAGGCCGGAGTTGGAGCAGAAGGTTTGGTTACCAGCCATGCGCTGGTCTCTCTTTATGACCGCATCTTCTTACTTGGCCAAAGCTTCATACCAGCCATATGTGACATGTTGTTAGGATATCTATTGTACAAGTCGCGATTGGTGCCACGAACCCTTTCACTTATTGGATTGATCGGAGGGCCACTGCTAATCGTTGGTTATGTTGCCGTGCTTTTCGGCTTCATCGATCGACTGGCTCCATTAGCGGTACTGTCTGCAGTTCCAGTTGCTTTATTTGAATTTTCGCTTGGTATATGGCTCGTTGTAAAAGGCTTAAATTCAGCAAAAGTCGCTGCCAATTCGCTTTAAAGTAATCTATGGTTAAATATAAATTACACTTATAATCATTTAGGATACAAAACCTCAAATGATGTTTAATAATATAGTTTAAATTTATTATTAACTCCTATCTCTAATTTAATAAATGGCACTGGAAGATTGAATCGACATGCTTTTGATACTTAATTAAATCAACGATTAAGCGATGAATATTTCTCATTACTTAACTAAAGTTAATGGTGGAGAGAGATGTTATAATTAGGTTTACACCAAAATATTGCGATTGTATAACACACACATTTAATACATCAGAGGCCAGCGTTTTTCCAAAATTATTTACAAAAATGAGGTTAATGATTTATAAAAACTACTTCTTCGAAATTATAAATATAAAAAAATGAAAGTTGAATTTTCTTATGTGATTTTATTACTGCTTATGATTCTCGAGAGTTGCCATAATGCAACCGATGATCAAGTGGTTAAAATTGCAGACAACGACTCGTTAAAAGAACTTTACCTTAAAGATCTGGAAATTCGTGAACTGGATTCAAAAACAGATACCGTTAACCTCGAGAACTATGATAAAGTCCATAGAGCAAAAGTATTTGAATGGCTAGCCAATAATCAGATAAAGACTCCTATGGATAAATATAGAGCAGCTCTCATCTTACAGCATACC
>JBGSIM010000082.1:0-9316 GCA_041742535.1 Cyclobacteriaceae bacterium
ACCAACTCCTGAAAAAGCAACGGCTTCACATCGAACAACACACGTTCACCGGGTGTGTATAACTCCTCGAGATCGAAGGTTGTTAATTGACTGTTACTAACTCTATTGATTATTTCTTCTTCCATTGTCTTTCACAACATCATTAAACCAAGTTTGGTTTTCTTATCAAGAAATCTTTTAAGTAAAAAGGTTCAAACGAAACCACATCTTCAAAAGCAGATTGATTCCATTTAGCATATCCTAGCTCACCTAATCGTGTTGCCAATGGATTTATTTCTGTAATAAAGCGAGCATTAGTATGCCTAATTATGTCCTTACACTTTTCTCCTCCTTCACCTATAAAATAAATTATTTTTTGCTCGAGATGATTTTCAAAACTATGCTCCCCAATGATTTTAGCCTGCGTGGGTTCAATTTGATTTAAGTTATAATCCAACAGCATACAATACACTTCCATTCTGCGTGCATCCAGCATTGGGCAAAAAAGAATTTTATCACTTTGTTCTTTCTCTTCCAAGTTCTTTAACCAATCCTTTCCCTGATACGCCATAAGTTGAAGTGTATTGATCGCGATAAGGTGGATGTTCAATGCATAACAAAGACCCTTTGCCGTTGCCACACCAATACGAAGACCAGTATACGAACCAGGGCCAGAAGCCACTATTATTCCTTGCAAGTCCGCTGGTTTACGTTCAGACTCATTAATAACATCGCGAATCATAACAGCAAGTTGAGAGGCAGCAGACCGTGGTGTTTCAATTTCGCGAGAAGCTAACAACAAACCATTATTATGAAGTGCTACAGAACAAGCCTGAGAGGATGTTTCCAAACTGAGCAACAAAGCCATTAGTTTGGCGAAAGAAGTTGTTTGTAAGCAACAGGATCGGAAAGAATTTTCTTCGCTTCAATGATTTCTAAATCACGATCTAATGAAATCTCTACCTGACCTTTTGCTAACTGATAATGAAAAGCGATCTCTTCTTCCAATATTTTTGAAAGCTCAGGCTTAAAGCGAGTCCATGCTGAAGTTTTATTTGATTCAATTCTGTTCTTTAAATCTTTCAATGGTGATTGCAACTCATCGAAATATTTTTCCTTCTTAGCAGAAGCAATCAATTCGTCTGCTTTCAACTCAAGATCCGAAGAGTACGAAAACTTTTGTTCCTTCACCCACACAGTAAACTTCTGATACTCCTCATCCGACAAGCGAAATCCTTTTAATGAAGTTGGAATTGGGTGCTCGCCACAATACTTTGATGCGTAATCAAACACTAAACCAGATCCTACCAATTCTACAATTGCCGATGTATATGTTGGCGCAACAGTTTCGGAATCCGGATCTAATCCAGCACCATCAAATACTTTTCTGCCACCAGCCGTTTTAAACTCTCGCTTCAAAGAATCCGGAAATTTATTTACAGTGCCATCACTTTTACGATGTTCATAATCTAAGGCCTGAATGCAACGGCCACTCGGAATATAATACTTTGCTGTTGTTACTTTTAGTTGCGCATTGTACGCTAACTGTCTTGTGGTTTGAACCAAGCCTTTGCCAAATGTTTTTTGACCTACCAACACTGCGCGGTCATAATCCTGAAGCGAGCCTGCAACAATTTCAGAAGCTGAGGCGCTACCTCCACTCGTTAGAACAGCCACCGGAATTTCAGTATCCTGCGGGTTGTTAAGTGTTAGATACGTCTTGTTCCAATCTTCCACTTTTCCTTTTGTTGAAACAACTTCTTTTCCTTTCGGGATAAATACGTTTACAATATTTACTGCTTCATATAATGAGCCTCCAGGATTATCGCGCAAATCAAGAATCAAATTTTTTGCGCCTTGATTTTTTAATTTTGTAACTGCTTCTTCCACCTCTTTGCCAGCACCCGGTGTAAACTCATCGAGTTTAATATACCCGGTTTCAGAACTCACCATCCCATAATAAGTAATATTAGAAACCTTAATTTTCTCACGAACCAATTTGAATTTCAGATTCTCCTTTTGTCCAGCTCGTTTTACAACTACTTCAACTTCTGTTTTAGGTTTGCCTTTTAACAAGGTGCTGACTGCTGATGTTGGTTTGCCTTGCACATTTGTTCCATCTACTGAAATCAATTCGTCTCCTACACGAAGGCCAGCCTTCTCGGCAGGAAACCCAACATATGGATTAGTGATTACGGTCTTCTTATTAACAATTCCAATCAAAGAACCCACACCTGCATATTGACCAGTGGTAAGAATGCTGAATGCTTCAAGGTCTTCTTCAGGAATATAATCTGTGTAGGGATCCAACTGATCAAGCATTCCTCCTATTCCATTCTCAATAAGTTTTTTAGGATTTACATCATCCACATAATAAGCATTCACTTCCTTAAAAAGAGTTGCAAAAATGTCGAGACTACGAGCAATGTCGAAGTACTTTTCGCCTGGGCCTTGAAATGCCCAAATGGTAAAGGCCAGTGTTATAAGGAATGCTGCTATTCTAAACTTCTTCATATCGATTAATTAAACCTCCCTACAGATCATCTACTTCTTTTTTTGCCTCACCCCCGACCCCTCTCCAAAAGATAGGGAAGCAGAATGAGATGGTAAGTTCTTAATTTTTTCCAGCACTTGAAAGACCTCACCCCTAGCCCCTCTCCGGAGGAGAGGGGGACGGAGCAAGTTTATTCAATTTTGTTATCACACTAAGGACTTTCTCTTTCAATTCGGCATATGGTAAAATTTCCTTAGCTGTGTAGATGAACGTAAAAATGGCCTTTTCTGATTTAGTATTAAGCACTTCTTTTTGGAGCCGATAGGCTTCGCGGATTCTTCGCTTGATTTTATTCCTATCTACCGCCCGCTTAAACTGGCGACTGGAAACCGAAATAAGTACCTGATTGATTGCATTAGCGCCTTTATCAGGATTTGGGATATGAATTACCTTAAATGGGTATAAATAAAAAGAGGAACCCTTTTCAAAGAGTTCCTTTATTGTTTTTTCTTTTGAAAGTCTTTCGTCCTTAGTAAATGTAAACCTCCGCATGAGATTAAAATTAATCCCTTTCGGGGAAAACTAGCACCAACGAAAACAGTCTCTCAATTACTGAGAGAAGGTGTTATCTGGTCTTTGGAGTTCCTTCGTCAGAAACTGTAAGCTTTTTACGGCCATTTCTTCTGCGATTAGCAAGTACCCTGCGACCATTGGCAGTAGCCATACGCTCACGGAAACCGTGCTTATTCGTTCTTTTCTTTCTGGAAGGTTGGAATGTGCGTTTCATGTGTTAATTTTTATTTTTTTGAAGTCACATGGAATGGCCAAAAAGTCCTGCATTGGTGTACGCACATCTTGATTTGCCATTTCATAATATATCAACTTTACCTCAATTTCTTAAAGGGTTGCAAAAATGTGCAGGATTATCCGGATTTACAAGATTGACTGCGCTATTTTGACCAGAATTTGTCGTCTTTATAAAAAAAGGCCGATTGGCCTCACCTTACCTTCACTAAAGTTACGGTAGGTAAACCCCAGACCCCTCTCCAAAGGAGAGGGGCAAAGGATTTTAAGGTTACTGAACTTTGAAAATTGCGTCATCCAAGGTTGCGTTAACTTCTAAACTAGAAACCTCAAATTTGAAATTCATTGGTCCTTGGCTTACTAAAATAACGTGTGGAAATTTAACGCCACTTACTTCTTTATACTCCTGAAATTTCGTTGGAATAGCAATTTCTCCTTGAGGAGTTTTGGCCATTTCCATAGTCTGTACTTTCAGCCCAGTCTCAACATCAAAATAGTTGGTGATTTTCTCACCAGCAGGAAAGGCATATTCAACAACGTAAGCATCCTTACCATCAATCGCTTCAACTGCTTTAAGGGTTGCTTTTACTTTCATGGCGGCAATCATAGTTTCAGGAACTAGCTGTGCTTCGAACAAATTCTTTTCTTTTGCTCCCGCGTCAACAGGTGCCTTTTGACCCATTTGTATTTCTGCAACCTCTTTTCCGTCTGTAACACTCTTTTGCATTACATTACCTTGTACAGAAACTTCAGTCAAACTTTTTCCTGGCGCCTTCTTGGAAGAATTCATTGTTAACTCCATTCCTTGAACAGTAGCCTTCATGGTTGTCTTTACACTTTTCAATTCCTGAATTTTTTTAGCACCACCAATCGCATCAATATATTTTGCAATAACTTTTTCTGCAGTTAAGCCTGCCGGAAGTGCAGAAGCCTTAGAAGGAACATAACCCACTCCGTAGATGTCAAAATATTTTACTTCACCAAATTGCTTCAGCTTGTCGGCAACATCCGAAGCCTTGCCCACAACAATAATATGTGCATTATCCGGACGAATGAATTTTTTAGAAGTTGCCTGTACATCAGCAAGCGTTACTGCATCAACCGACTTGAGATAGTTCGCATAATAATCTTTCGGAAGTTTATACTTGACTGTATTCAAGGCAAAACTGGCAATGGTTTGTGGGCTCTCTAATGATCGACCAAACGCGCCTGAAATTTCTGCTTTGGCTGCTATCAATTCTTTTTCAGTAACTGGCTCATTCGCCATGCGTTTCAGTTCACTCATAAACTCAAATACAGAACTATCCGTTACTTCGTTACGCACACTTGCTGAGGCATTAAAATTTCCAACAAGATTATCCGGGCTTAATCTTGAACTTGCACCATAGGTATAACCATGCTTTTCGCGGAGATTTTGCATGAGTCGTGAAGAGAATCCACCGCCTAAGATTTGATTTGTTACCCGAGCTTTAATGGCATCTTGAGTACCGGGCATTAAATTAACAGGGTATGCTATATTAACAACCGATTGAACGGAAGTAGGACGATCCACCATAGCCACATATGATTTAGCAGGTTCCTTCGGTTGGGTATAGGTTGGATACTTTACTTCACCGGCTGTCCACTTTGAAAAATATTTTTCAGTTAAACTTTTTGCAGTCTTCAAATCAATATCACCTACAATAATCAGGTAAGCATTATTAGGTCTGTAATACGTATTGTAATAATTCTTGCAATCATCTAACGTAATGGAACCTACACTTTTTTCCGTAGTGAATAATCCATACGGGTGCTGAGGTCCATACAATAAGGCGTTGCGCACATTTCCGGCTATTGAATTTGGATCATCTTTACCGGCTTCTAACCCCGACAAGGTTTGGGTTTTCAATTTCTCCATTTCCTCTGGAGGAAACGATGGGTTAAACAAAACATCGGTCATCAGATCAAGCAACTTGGTGGAATGCTTTGAAAGACTGGAAGCAAAAATTCCATTACCGCCCGTGTTCAGAGTTGCCCCAATAAAATCTGTTTCTTCGTCCAGTTGAGCTTTTGTTTTTGTTTTTGTTCCCGTACCCATTAAAGTTTCTGCCATGGATACGTAGCCTTCTTTCTCGCCTTGAAATAGTTGATCATTTTTCAGTTGTAATGAAAACTGGATGCGAGGTAGTTTGTGATTCTCCACCACAAACACCTGAAGACCATTTTTTAATGTGAAAGTTTGATAATCACCAATTTTTATTTCGCGAGCCGGAGCTGGACTTGGTGCCTTCGTGCGATCTACCTGAGCCTGAACGGAAACAACTGTAACCAACAAGCAAATGAATATTAGTATCTTCTTCATAATCAATTATCTTTTTTGATTTGAGTGTTCTCTGGTTTGCTTTGCGCAGACTTAGGCATGTAGTGAAGCACCACCCTGTTCTCTTTTGTCAAATATTTTTTCGCTACACGCTGTAAATCCTCACGTGTTACTTTCATGTACCGATCAATTTCAGTATTGATCAAATTTGCATCCTTGTAATAAACATGATAGTTAGCCAACTGTTCTGCAATCCCAACCGCTGAAGAATTTTGCTGCACAAATTGGCTTTCCATTTGGTTCCGGATTTTTTGGAATTCTTTTTCAGAGATCAACTCCTTTTGCACTTTCTCAATTTCAGCATCCATTGCTTTCTCCAAATCATCGGCTCCTACCCCCATGTTTACAATGCCAAGTGTGATGTAAAGACCAGGGTCTTCCAGAGCAAATGGAAAAGAAGCTACTTGCAATGCTTTCTTTTGTTCGTCAACAAGTGCTTTATACATGCGCGAACTTTGTCCACCACTTAATACTGTACTTAACATTTCTAACGCATATGAATCTGGAGTTCCTTGTGCAGGAATATGGTAAGCCTGGAATACTGCTGGCAATTGAATGTTATCAAACACTACATCGCGTACTTCAGCTTTTTGCTCAGGTTCCTTGATTGTAGGTCGAGGAATTTCCTTAACGCCTTTGGGGATATCCTTAAAGTACTTTGCAATAGCGGCTTTTGTCTGTTCGATATCTATGTCTCCGGCAATTGAAAGCGTTGCATTATTAGGAACATAGAACTTCTTATAAAAGGCAATAAACTCATCCAATGAAGCTGCGTTTAGGTCATCCATTGATCCTATTGGAGTCCAGCTATACGGATGGACAGTATAAGCTCTCTTAAAAATCTCCGATTGGAAGGACATGTAAGGTTGATTATCAATACGCTGACGCTTTTCTTCTTTCACAACTTCGCGTTGGGTCTCCACACCAATAGTTTCAATCTTGGCATGTAACATGCGCTCCGATTCCATCCACAGCCCTAACTCCAGCTGATTTGAGGGCAACACTTCATAATAGAAAGTACGATCGTTTGATGTATTTGCATTATTAGTAGCACCTGCATTTTGTAAATACTTATCAAACTCCCCGCGCTTAATATTTTCTGATCCTTCAAACAGTAAATGTTCAAAGAAGTGGGCAAAGCCAGTTCGGTTTGGATCCTCGTTTTTTGATCCCACATGATATAACACCGACACCGCAACAATGGGGGTTGTATTATCCTTATGTAGAATTACGTGCAGCCCATTGGGCAAATCGTATTCTGTGAACTCAATCTTTCTGGCCTGGCTAAAGCCTACCGTTATCGCGGCAAGTACAAGCCAAAGGGTTAAACTCTGTTTTTTATGCATATGGTTTATTTAATGGGCTTACAATATAATTAAATCCAACGGACGGACTTATCTGAGGGTTATCAAAGTTTGTTAGATTTTACAAAAATGGCAATAAACTAAGGGTTAATTGGAATGAGGTATATCAAATTCACTATCATCAATTACCACATTTACCTTCCTGTTAATAAAGACATATCTAGATTCCAGATTCCACTGATCATCATAAACTTCTTCAAGAAAATGAAACAGAACAACATCATCTATCTTCTCATAGTTTTTAAAGATTGTATATCTCTTAATTGAAGAATCAATTGGTGAAGCACAAAACAATAAGCCTGTTTCCTTGTCAAAGTACCACTTAGATGAAAGATACCAACCCGCTCCTTTAACTCTTAATACATAAAACTCTTCTTCACGCAATTTCTCTTTGCCCAAGTATTCTAATTCAGTATCCTTTTTAAGCAAGACATCTGCAAAACCCATTATACTTGTCTTAACAAAATCTTCCCCCTCTTCTTTAGAGTGAACTGACAATTGTCCATTCTTATTTTGCGTCCAAAAGACTTTATTATTGTTGCACATAATAAGTGAAATGGAATCGCCATTTTTCAATAAGCTATAGAATATCTTACTTGGTCTTTCGAATTTTTTTGTTGCTTTTAAGGTATCAATTTTAACATTACCGAATACAGCACTATTTTTTGACGGGAACGTTATGTACAAAGCCTTTTCAATTTTAGAATTAATAGAATTCCATTTGCTAACACCACCAATTGCGTTTAAATATCTATCTACTACTTTTTCCAAAGACTGAGCAAATATTTGAATTGGTAAAAGCCCACAAAAAACAATTATGAGGAAGATCCACTTACTAAAGAATCTCATAGCAATATTTGCTTTAAATTTTTTCTAGAATAGTTTCAAATGCTTATTCCAAACGTAGGACTAATTCATGGAAAGGAACAAGGGTATTTTTCCCAGAATTAAGGGGGAAATCCCCGAAAGGCAGTTTAAATTTAATGAAGGTTCAGGATTAACAAGGGATCATAGCTGTATAACGATTTTCATATCAATCATACATTCAGCAAATTCCTATCATAGTGATAGGTATAAGGCAAATCTGATAGGATTACAGATTTTTTACCCAATCAAATCCCCCAACACTGCCTTCATTTGCTCAGGTTGCAATCGGGGACCGAATTGCGATACCACCCGTGAGGATGCCAGAGAAGCAAGTTTTCCAGCTTCAGCATAAGAATGGCCGTGCGTAATGGCATACATAAATGAACCCGAGAACATATCGCCCGCACCATTGGTATCAATAGCTTTTACTTTGTACGGTTCAATTTGAATAAAAGTATCGCCATCATAAATCAAGGCACCATTGGCACCGAGTGTGATGGCAAATCGTTTAGCAATCTCTTTTAGTTTTTCACGCGCGTCAGCAATTGAATCGGTGCCTGTATAAATCATGGCCTCTTCTTCATTGCAAAAAAGTAAGTCCACACTGGCGCCTACAATTTCCTGCATTTGTGTTGAGAAATATTTTACCATGCTTGGATCGGAGAATGTAAGTGCTACC
The DNA here is from genome assembly GCA_041742535.1 of Cyclobacteriaceae bacterium. GTDB lineage: Bacteria > Bacteroidota > Bacteroidia > Cytophagales > Cyclobacteriaceae > ELB16-189. Next base: position 8,547 of record JBGSIM010000082.1, read on the forward strand.
GAAACCTTATTTCGCTCGGCAATTTTCTTTGCTTCTTTCAAGGCTTCTAATCCTTTCGGGCTTGCTACTAAATACCCTTCCAGGTATACATACGATGAATTCTTAATGGCTTCTACATCCAATTGCTCAGGTGATAAAAAAGAACTCACTCCTAAAAATGTGTTCATGGTACGCTCGGCATCGGGGCTTGTCATTACAAGGCAGCGTCCGCTGTGTCCTTCAGGACATTGTTCGTGGGTTAAGTTTGTATCAACCCCATTTCTTTTTAAATCTTCTAAAAAGAATTTCCCCAACTCATCTTTTGCAACCAGGCACGAATAAAAACTCTTGCCTCCAAATTGATTTACAGCCACCACCGTATTTCCAGCTGAACCTCCGCCCGACATTTTGCTGCGCTTCATGTCAATGGCTTTCATCAAGTGTTGCTGTCGTTTTTCATCCACCAAGGTCATCACACCTTTCTCTACTTCATTAGTTGTAAAAAAATCATGTTCCACTTCAGTGATAATATCCACAATGGCATTGCCGATGCCGTAAACGTCATATTGTTTGTTATTTGAGGGCATATGTATAAAATTATATTTTGTTGCAAGTATAAGCTTAAAGCCGAAAGGTAAAAAGCTTAAAGAAGTCTTTCAGCTTTGAACTTTATGACTCTCGGCTTTATAGTTATTTCTTTCCTTTAGATTGGATATTTAATGTGCGCTTGAATTTCGCAGCACGATTTGGATAGTCAGTAATAAAGCCATCTACATCCATACCTTTTAATG
>JBGSIM010000083.1:0-21190 GCA_041742535.1 Cyclobacteriaceae bacterium
TTTATTAAAAAACAAAAAAGCAAATCCTTTATTGAACGTATGATAAAGGCAGAAAAATTTGATGGGATACTAGCTAAACTGGTTAGAGTCCCGCACGTGCGGGATTAATCAGAGGTCTCCCGAAAGTCCAAGAGGGAGAGCTAAAAGGTCCGCTCAAAGCGGGCCTTTTTTTATGTTCCTATCTGAACTTATTACCAAAATAAAGCGGTTACTAATCCGTCTTCTAAAAGACGCCACTAAAAACATCTCTAAATGCCTGAAGCTAAGAAGTCTAAAATCACCTTGCGCGAAGTTTTTAAAACCATTATCTGGCCACGCAGAAAACTAATCCTTATCGGACTTATTCTTATTGTCATCAGCCGGGTAGCCTCGTTAGTTATTCCTTGGGCTACTAAATATATCATCGATGATGTAATGGGCAACAAAGATCTCTACATGTTAAAGATGATTTTGGGTGCTATCTTTTTATCTATTGTTGTGCAAGCCGTAACTTCTTACATGCTTACAAAAATTCTGAGTGTTGAAGCCCAACATCTGATTTCGATTTTACGGGTTCGGGTGCAGAAACAAATTCTTCGCTTACCCACACGTTTTTTTGATAATACAAAATCAGGCGCGTTGGTATCGCGTATCATGACAGATGTGGAAGGTGTGCGCAACCTGGTGGGTACAGGCTTACTTCAATTAGTAGGAGGAACATTGAGTGCAGTAATCTGTCTTTTCATGTTGATCAAGATCAGCCCAATGATGACTCTCTTGGTTCTTGTCCCAATGGCAATTTTTGGATTCATTTCCTTTAAAGCCTTTAGTTTCATTCGTCCCGTATTTCGAGAGCGTGGAGAATTAAATGCAGAAGTTACCGGGCGTTTAACGGAAACACTTAATGGTGTACGTGTGATAAAAGGGTTTAATGCAGAAGAACAAGAGATCAAAACATTCGAGCGCGGTGTTGAAAAACTTTATCTGAATGTAAAGAAGAGTTTAACCTCAACAAGTTTATTAACCAGCTCTGCTACTTTCCTGATAGGCCTTGCCACCGTTGGCATTATGGGACTAGGTGGTTATTATGTGATTCAAGATTCCATGACCATGGGCGATCTTATTTCGTTCGTGTTGTTCCTTGGCTTTGTTACATTCCCGATTGTGCAGATGAGTAACATTGGTTCGCAGCTAACCGAAGCTTTCGCTGGATTGGATCGCACCGAAGAAATTATGAACATGGCCATTGAAGATGATGGCACCCATCGCACCGTAAAAGTGGATGACATTAAAGGCGAGATTGTTTTCAAAGACGTTTCATTCGCTTATGAAGAAGGAAAGCCGGTATTAAAAAATATAAACTTTGTTTCTGAAGTAGGATCAGTAACTGCATTAGTGGGTACATCCGGATCAGGTAAAACAACCATTGCAGGATTAGCTGCTACTTTTTTAAATCCCGATAGCGGAACAATTACCGTGGATGGAATTGATCTCACGAAAGTATCGCTTAGTAGTTACCGCAGTCAGCTGGGTGTTGTATTACAAGATGATTTTCTTTTTGAAGGTACTATTCGTGAGAATATTTTATTTCCACGGCCACATGCTACCCAAGAAGAATTAATGCAAGCTGTGAAAGGAGCGTTTGTAAATGAGTTTACGGATCGCTTTGAAAAAGGACTGGACACCGTGATTGGTGAACGGGGTGTAAAATTATCGGGTGGTCAGCGACAGCGAATTGCGATCGCGCGTGCCATTTTAGCAAATCCACGCATTCTTATTTTAGATGAAGCCACTTCGAACTTAGATACAGAGAGCGAAAGCTACATTCAGGAAAGCTTACGAAGTTTAATGCAAGGGCGCACTACGTTTGTTATCGCTCACCGCTTGAGTACGATTCGTCAGGCAAACCAGATTTTGGTAATAGAAAATGGCGAGATTGAAGAGCGCGGAAAGCATGAAGAGCTGATTGAAAAGAAGGGGCGTTATTTTCAATTGTATACCTATCAGGCAAGGATTTAATATGAGAGATTTACTTGTTGTCTTTATTCTTGCCCAGATCAACTTTAAAATTTTCAGGGGTACCCGATATTTTTAAATTAAGAAACCGAACGGTCTTGCTTTTATCACGATACTCAATAGCATCAATCTGACCAGGATCTACTTCTTCCGTTTTTTTTCCAAAAAGCTTTTGCGATCCTGCCTGGGTAATAACCTTCCAGGGAATGCGTAGGTAATACTCCATATTCATTTGCATATCCTGCTTGCCGGAGACTTCAATAAAACCAAGCGAAGAGTTAATTGTCATTGCCGGAACTGTCATCGTTCCCATTTTTAAATCAATTTTGTTTCGTAACGTATCAAAGAATACCTTCTTTAGGTTTTTATCACCGAAGTACTCGGAAAGCGCTTGTAGTGCGCTATAATTCTCCAGCCGTCCATTTACTACCTCAACATTCATATGTAGATCGGAATCATCAATAATCGGAACCATATCTGCATGCAGATGTACCTTTCCACTTAAGGTACCAGAAAGTTTACCGTGCAAATTTTCCGACACCAAATGATCCTGGCCAAAATTTTCAAACTTGAATAAGAGTTTATCGAGGTCTACCCCTTTTATTGTCAGATCAGGACTGAAATAAATTTTATTTTTATCTGACCCATTAAAATATCCTTTCAGGTTTATGTTACCTCCTGCTGCCATCACCGACAGTGTATCCACATATAGAAAATGATTCTTTGCACTGCGCATCTTTACATAAAAATTGTCCAATAAGTATCGATGATAGTTTAAATGGTCTATTTTCATATCGAATTGCATATCTGTAAAAGGTATGCTATAGATATTGAATACCGCTTCGTGATCAATTGGGGTGGCTATTGAGGGCGGTGGGTTGTAGTTGAAGAGCTCGTCAAAATCCAGGTGTGGAGCCACAATAGAAAAATAATTATCGCGCTTTTTTATTGTGGAGTCACTCCCCAGATAATAGTTCAGATTAGCAGTAAAACTACTTCTACCTAATTTACCTGAAAAATTTTCTACTACTATATGTTGATCTTCTATATGCACACGACCGTTAAATTTTTCAAGCTTTAACGGATGTATTTTCATCTGACCTTCCAGATTATCGAGGTACACATCTGCAGAATTCAAGCCTTGATTAAAATGTAGGTTCGCATACCCTTTTAACTTTAGTTGATTGAACTCTTCGTGTCGGTAATCTTCAGGCACATAATTCTCGCCACCATAACTAAAAAAATCTTGTAGTTGCAAGAGCGTTGATGAAAGGTTGAAAGTAATTTGTGTATCCCCTAATGGTTCATCGGCAAACCACAAATCATAATGACGCAACTTACCGGTAAAGTGAAAGTCACTCTTGTCAATGATACCCGTAAAATCAATCACTCTAAAATCTTCTTCATCAATAAACACATCGGCATGAAAATCGTGCAACGTATGTGGGTAATGCTTCATCGTTGCAAACAAGTCTTCAATAAAAAATTCGCCAGTGGGTAAATTAGGCGATTCGGTAAAAGCCCGGGCGGAACTTTTGAACTTAAGTTTTAGGCTAAGATTTTCAATCTGTTCATCTATTGGCTTTTGTTTCAATGTGTCGGCCGATGTAAGCTGATGAATATCCAACAGATTACTACGAATGTCCATACTAGCCAATACTTCATTTCGCGTGTGATGTAAAATAGCTGGCAGGTCGCTGATGGTTGCTTTAATAGAAATATCGGAGTCGCCTACCTTAAGACGGAACTGGTTGATCATTGCCTTATGACCATCCATTTCGGCCTCGATGTTGAGATCATTCACAGGCAAATGAAAATTGGGTGATGAAAAACTGAGATCCTTCACAACTAGTTTGGTGTAATACGATTCATTTAATTTTTCAATACTCTTTTCCGGGCTTTGTAAATCAATGATGTCTCGAAAATTCATCGTGAGCGATATCTGGCCTTTCAGGTTTTGCAAATCAGAGATATCTAAAAAATTGGCTAAAAACTCGAGGTCAAATTCTGATTGCACCTGCATGTCTATTTCGGGCGAATCAAAATTCCTTACTTTGAGATTCCCTTTGAATAAACCTGCTTCGGGCTTTGCTGAAACATCTAATAAAGAAAATTCCATAGTAGAGGCATTGCGGTCAGCCCCATTGGTAAAGTGTCCTTTAAAAAACAAGTCATCAAGTTTTCGATTGGACAATGTATTTGTAAAAAAGGCTTCCTCGCATCCAAAATCAGCCTCTATCTGCGGACTATTTCCATTTATCGATTTACCAACTACGCTTGCTTTAAAAAATATTTTTCCCTGATTATTATATTTTTTCAGAGTAGGCACAAGTTCATCTGGCAGGAATGCCAACAGTAGATCAAAGTTGGGTTTGTTTCCGTTAAAGGCGAGGTTAAGATTTACATCATCATCCACATCAATAGAACCGCTCATTCCAAACACTCCATTTTCCAGCTTCACTTCCGATGGCTGTATGGTAAGCAGTTGCGAAACTTTATTGAAATCAAGTTGTGTGTGAATGTCAAAATGTTTGTGTTTTATAAAAGTGGTATCTGATCCAGAAATTACATTGAACAAAAAGCGGCTATTTAACCCAATCATCAGGTGGTCTTTTGCCGATTGAAATTTACCCTGTGCATCAGTTATAAAAGTTTCCAGCGTCAGGCTATCTGCTTCGTTAATTTTAGTGATGTCAATATTGGCGAGTTCAATCGATTTTAAATGAATGTGAAACTCCTCTCCTGCATCTTCTATAGGTTTTTTGCTTGATAATGCTTTGATAATATTTATTTCACCATCGGGGTGCTGAACAATTCGAATTGTCCCCTCTTTCATTTTAATGGATTTGATGTCGATGACCCCCTTTAGTATAGTCAATAAATCAAAACCCAGATAAATATCTTTAACCTGCAATAAAGGTGCAGTGGCTCTGGTTTTGTCTTCGTAGATAGTAAGTTCTTCAAGATCGATCGAGATATATGGAAAATTGACGAAGGGAGAAATGTGCGTGTCGTGCAAAACCACTTCCCCTTCAAAGTCCTGGTTCATCGTGGCAACCAACTCTTGAGTAATACTAGCCTGCTTCCAATAAACCACGCCTACTACAGCTGCAAATAGTAAAACGGGAGCAAGCACGATCCCTAACAACACCTTCTTCCAATATTTTTTGAGCATAGTGCTAAAGGTACAAAGAGCAAATAAAAATGAAACACGGACTTTTTGACATAGGTATTTGCTTGATTAGGGGCAAATGAAGACACATTGTCTGTAAATAATTATTAAAAATCCATCGGCACACTTTTTCCTGAGGTGTAAAGGAATTTAAAACAAACATGTTTAACCTAAAAAATAACAGTATGAGTATCATCAGGTATAACCCAAGTGACTACGTGTCAACTCCATTCAGTTCTTTGATCGACCGTTTTTTTAACGAGTCTGTTACCCGCTCTGGCGGAAGCCAATTTGTGCCTAAAGTTGATATTGTTGAAACCCCTGAAGCTTATGAAGTTCATGTAGCTGCTCCCGGTCTCAACAAAGACGATTTTAAAATCGAATTAAATGACAATTATCTGACTATAAGTGGGGAGCGTAAGTTCACCAATGAAAAGAAAGAGAAAAATTATCATTCCATTGAAACGAACTATGGTTCTTTCAACCGTTCGTTCACTTTGCCGGAAAACACAGATGCATCTAAAATCAATGCAAAGTATAACAATGGTATTTTGGAATTAACTATTCCAAAGGATGAAAAAAAGGTGCTGAAACAAAGCATTAAAGTAAATTAACACGAACTAAGCAAATTGACGGTTGGCAAAGTTCAGTTGACAAAAATTATACATTGTCAATTGTAATTTTGCCAACTGCTTTTTTTCCTTTACAGGATAAGCCGTAACTTACCTCAAAGAGATGGTTATGAAGCGGTCGTTATTAATTCTATTGGTGGTTTGTACAGCATTTATTGGAGCTGTGGTTGGTTCAATCTTCACCCTTCGTTTTTATGAGGGTGGTGTTAATTACAACTCAATTGAAGAAAGACAAAATTTAAGGCTCGCCAAATACTCGTCCGATTCCTCAAGTAGAAATGCTGTAGTAAATTTTGAAGACGCAGCACGTTTAGTAACTCCGGCTGTTGTTCACATTAGTACTGTGTATGGAGGTGGTAAATTTAGTCTCAATGCGTTGGATAGCTATTTAAATCCCCATGCACGTTCATCGGGTTCAGGGGTTATTCTTTCGGATGATGGCTACATTGTAACCAACCATCACGTAATTGAAGATGCTAACTCCATAGAAGTGATGCTAAACAACAATCAGCGCTTCTTTGCCAAGTTAGTGGGTCAAGATCCAAGTACTGATTTAGCCCTTTTAAAAATCAAAGCAAAAAATCTTCCTTTCGTTAAATATGGAAACAGTGATCAGATTATAACGGGAGAATGGGTGTTGGCCATCGGCAATCCATTTGATCTTAACTCAACAGTAACAGCTGGTATTGTAAGTGCCAAAGCCCGAAACATTAGAATTCTTTCTGACAGAAATAGTCTCAATGTAGAATCTTTTATACAAACAGATGCTGCGGTTAATCCCGGCAATAGTGGCGGGGCATTGGTAAACATGCGGGGCGAATTGATCGGTATCAATTCTGCCATCGCAACAGCTACTGGAAATTATAATGGGTATTCATTTGCTATACCTGTGAGCCTTGTCAAAAAAGTAATGGATGATCTACTTGAATTTGGTCAGGTGCAGCGAGGTCTACTGGGCGTTCAGATTATTGATGTAAATGCAACCATCGCAGAAAACCTAAACTTAGATGTTTTGCAAGGTGTGCTTGTGCGATTTGTAAATAAAGGAAGTGCTGCCGAAGCTTCGGGCATGGAAAGTGGTGATGTAATTACCGCTATTGATAATCATCCTGTAAGTGGCGTTTCAGAATTACAAGAATGGGTAGCTCGAAAAAGACCTGGGCAATCCGTTCAAGTAAAATTCATCAGAGATCATGATAGTATGGAAGTTTCAGCGACTCTTAAAAATTTTGAAGGCTCTGCCGAAATACAAAAGAAAGCAATAAGCTATGAACTTGAAGGTGCTACACTTGATGAAGTTCCATACTCGAAATTAAATGAGCTTAGTTTGGATGGTGGTGTTCTCATAAAAAAATTATCATTCGGTAAATGGAAAAAATCAGGAATTCAGGAAAATTTTATTATTACTCACATCGATAAAGTCTCCATTGACAATGTAAGTGATCTGAATCGCGCCATGGAAATGAAGAAGGGTGGTGTTCTGATTGAAGGTGTGATGATGACGGGTGAGAAGCTAGCCATTGGGTTGAACTGGTAATTTCGGTAGTTTTGTAGCCTACCAGAATTAACAAGAGATGAAAAACTTTGGCATTGCAGAAGCCCTTTCAAAACTGGGACTTAAAAAATCTAATTCAGGAACATCGACCGGTCAAAAATGGCTCCGAACAAAGGGAGCAATACTTTCTTCATTCTCCCCGGTTGATGGAAAGTTGATTGGAAAAGTTCAAGCCACCGATGAGGCAACTTTTGAAAAGGTTGTAAAGCAATCACAACAAGCATTTCTTGAATGGCGATTAGTACCTGCCCCCAAACGCGGTGAAGTCGTTCGCCAAGTTGGTTTAGCATTACGAAAATATAAAGAGCCTCTGGGCAAACTCGTTTCTTATGAAATGGGAAAATCTTACCAAGAAGGTTTGGGCGAAGTACAAGAAATGATTGACATCTGTGACTTTGCAGTTGGTCTTTCGCGTCAACTACAAGGATTGACTATGCATTCGGAACGTCCTAAACATAGAATGTATGATCAATATCATCCACTCGGTGTTGTTGGAATAATTTCAGCTTTTAATTTTCCTGTTGCAGTTTGGTCTTGGAATGCTGCACTTGCATGGGTATGTGGAGATACCTGTATTTGGAAGCCTTCCGAAAAAACTCCGCTCTGTAGCATTGCCTGTCAAAATATTATCAACGAAGTATTCAAAAAAAATAATGTACCTGAAGGTGTTTCATGTATCGTAAATGGTGATTACAAAATCGGGCAACAAATGTCGGCACACGAAAACATTCCTTTGGTATCGGCTACCGGAAGTGTGCGTATGGGCAAAGCAGTTGGTAAAACGGTTGCCGAGCGTTTAGGTCGCGCGTTGCTTGAATTAGGTGGCAACAATGCCATCATCATTTCAGAAAATGCCAATCTTGAAATGTCAATTCGTGGAGCTTTGTTTGGCGCAGTGGGGACTGCTGGCCAGCGATGCACCACTACCCGCAGATTGATCATTCATGAATCATTGTATGATGATGTGAAAGCTCAATTGAAAAAAGCTTACGGTCAATTAAACATTGGCAATCCGCTTGACGAACAAAATCATGTAGGTCCACTTATTGATACACTTGCTGTTAAGTCTTATCGCAGCGCTTTGAAAAAAGTAAAGGAAGAAGGTGGTTCATTCGCGGTAAACGGAGGGGTACTAAATGGAAAAGGATACGAATCAGGTTGTTATGTAAAACCAGCTATTGCTGAGGTAAAGAACAGTTTTGAAATCGTACAACAAGAGACGTTTGCGCCTATTCTTTACTTAATTAAATATAAAACGCTTGATGAGGCGATTGCACTCCAAAATGGAGTGAAGCAAGGTCTATCTTCTGCTATCATGACTACCCGCATGCAGGAAATGGAACAATTTTTATCTCATGCAGGCTCCGACTGTGGAATTGCAAACGTAAACATTGGAACTTCCGGTGCTGAGATTGGTGGTGCCTTTGGAGGCGAAAAAGAAACTGGTGGCGGACGCGAATCAGGTTCTGATGCCTGGAAGGTGTATATGCGCAGGCAAACCAACACGATAAACTATGGTGACAGCCTACCGCTTGCACAGGGAATTAAGTTTGAAATCTAATCGGTGTTGCAAATCAGATCCCTTAAGACTATTTTTAGAATATATAGCTTGAATTATGGCAGAACATAAATACCGCACCGTCATGCTGATTGACGACAATGAGATCGACAATCTGATCAATCAAAAAATGATTGAAGCTGCTGCCATTACCAAGCACATCTACACACACACAGGTGCAAAAAGTGCGATCGAATTTCTAAGAAACATTGAAAAGCTTGAAGTAGCTGATCAGGTTTTACCGGACTTAATTTTTCTGGACATTGATATGCCACTGATGGATGGATTTCAATTCTTAGATGAGTTCGAGAAATTTGGAAGTGTCGTGAAGAAGAAATGCAAAATTGTGATGCTTACGTCATCCATCAATCCGCAGGACTTTAATAAAGCCAAAAAGTATCACAACGTAAAACTGTATTTGAATAAGCCGCTTTCGCAAGAAAGTATCGGTAGTCTTACTATCTAAGTTAGGTTCCCGGGGCTTCGATGGCCGTTAGGTTTTCAATAAACTGCTCATCCATGCGAATGAAGCATGTTGGCGCGAAGTAGCTGACTTCAATAGCTTTAAACTTAGGTATTACAGAAGAAATCTTTTTCGCTTTCTCTTTCTTGGCCTCACTGGTAGCAATCTTAAGAATTTTTAAAAACACCAGCACATTCTCGCATTCATCTTTTCCAAACAATCTTATTTGGCGCTGAATGCTACTGGTCAATTGATTGAACAATTCAAAATCTCGGAGCATGCAATATTGAAGCGCAAGAATAGCTTTCACTTCCATTTGCACAAAAGGATATTTCTTTAGACTTACTTCGTTCAGCAAGTTATTGATCAACTTTGCCGCTTCTTCATACTTGCCTACGTAATAGCAACCCAAAGCACGATACGTAATAAAAATTGCATGCTTAGGCACATCTTGAATATCAGATTCTATATCCTCAAACAAACTATCGTTTTCTACATAGATTTCTTTTTCCGTTCCTAATCGTAAGTGCCGCTCTAACTTTGTTATTAGGAATCGTGCAGCAAACGTATAGAATGGATAGTTGACAAGCAGGTTGGTGGCTGCATCATTCACCTCTTCAAAATACTTCTCAACCTGTCGGTATACTTTGTAATGATTGTAATACTCCAACTTGAGATACTCAAAAATCAGGTTGAGGTGATAATAAAGCGGATCAAGATTATAAGTATCAAATACTTTTTGAACGTGTGCAAAGATGTCTTCAATCGATTCACTATCGCTTTGCAAGTTATCATCAGGTTCTACAAACAAACGATGAAACACCAACATACAGCTTTGATAAACATACAGTCGGTGCGACTCATAAATACGAGCCACATTCTGCATTTCCTTCATCAACAAAGTGAGCCCTAACTTTTCAGTTTCATCATTAGAGAGGTAGTAATTACCGTACTTCCTGAAATACTCTACGAGCAAATCTTCAGCCTTATCCACAGCCAACATATAAGCCACATGGCGGTTATATAACTGCGAATACTGAAAATGTTCAGGTGTGTGGATATGAATTTTCTTTAACGACTTATAAACAATGGTAAGCTCGTTGGCCAAATCATAGTCTATTAATTCTTTTTCAAGCTTCTTAAGAGTAGCAATGGTTATCGTGCGCTTTTTTGTAAAAAGTACTTCATTCAGGTTGGCCACCTTGCGCAAAATATCGGTGCGCGGGCTTTCCATTTGCTCCAATAAATGCTCTTCTATTTTTTGATTTAGTCGAGATCGCAGGGTGTAGTAGGCATTTGCATTTACTTCTAGCTCCACCATGATTTTACTATCCGAAAGCTGGCGCTCACGCAACGCCTTTAACAGGTGAGCAGACTTTTCAGCATTACTTTCAATCAACGAATCGTAGATCGATTTGTAATCACTATCAGAAAGTTGCTTAACAATGTTTTTAAGTTTGGCCATCGATTCCCTATTAGGCGGCAAAAGATACAAATTTATAGGCTTGTTACAATGACCTATCGTTACCGAATATCATTTTTTAATAACTGAATGCAATTAAACATTGCACTACTTAAGTCGAAAAAATAAGGTCTACACTCCGCAATCGTTTCAATTGAGTTTATCGATATTTACAATCTGTGATTAACTCCTAAAACTATGCGCCACACCATGAAGAAATTTGCTCTTTTGATCGTATTGATATTGCCAATTCTAGCGATTGGCCAGAACCTGCGCTGGGCAAATGGCACATCCTACTATCAAATTGAAAACGGAGAGATAAACCAATATACACTTCCTGACAATACAAAGGTTCCGTTTGTAACAAAAGCTGAGCTAACTCCTACAGGTCAAAGCAGCTTACCCGTTCGAAATTTTTCTTTATCGACTGATCAAACTAAGGTTTTGATTTTTACGAATACCCAAAAAGTATGGCGTTTGGACACACGGGGTGATTATTGGGTGCTGGATCGTACAGCTAAAACACTGAAGCAGGTTGGTAAAGATCGACCTGAGTCTTCACTCTTGTTTGCCAAGTTTTCGCCAGATGCTACTCAGGTTGCTTATGTAAGTGAACAAAATGTTTATGTGGAAAATCTAGCAAGTGGTAAGGTGACGGCAATCACAACCGATGGGAATCGAAAACTAATCAATGGTACGTTCGATTGGGCGTATGAAGAGGAGTTTGCTTGTCGCGATGGTTTTCAATGGAGCCCTGATAGCAAACAAATAGCTTATTGGCAATTGGATGCTAATCAGATTCGCGACTTCTATATGATCAATAATACAGACTCCGTCTATTCAAAAATTATTCCGGTTGAATATCCTACGGCCGGGCAAACACCATCACCTGCTAAAATTGGGGTGGCCGATTTATCAACCAATAAAACAACCTGGTTGGTGATACCGGGCGATCCAAAACAAAATTATATACCACGAATTGAATGGAATAGTGCAAATGAAATCCTGGTTCAGCAACTTAATCGCAAACAAAACGAAAGCAAGATTTTTTCATGCGAACCTAAAACAGGTAAAGCTTCACTGGTTTACACCGAAAAAGATGAGGCGTGGATTGATTTGTATACACCTTGGGAAAATGTGTATGCCCTTGACTTTCGTCATTATTTCAAATGGCTGAATAGTGGCAAAGAATTTTTATGGATGAGTGAAAAAGATGGCTGGCGCCATGCGTATCGTATTTCGAAAGATGGTTCAAAAGAAACTCTTATCACTAAAGGAGATTTTGATGTAATGGATATCCGATTGATCGATGAAAAAAATAACCTGCTTTATTTCTTAGCCTCACCCGATAACGCAACGCAGAAATATTTATACAAAACAAAACTTGATGGGAAAGGCCAGGCAGAGCGAGTGTCTCCTGCAACATTACCGGGCACTCATGATTATTCCATCTCACCAACTGGTGCTTTTGCTACTCATAGTTTCAATAATAGTTTCACAAAACCTGTATCGGAATTGATCTCGCTACCGAAGCATAAAGCCTTGAATGAATCCAATAGCATTCAGTTGAAATTGAAAAACGCAGAACAGAAAAAAACAGTTGAATTTTTTAAAGTAAAAACGGAGGAAGGAATTGAAATGGATGGCTGGATGGTGAAGCCCGTTAACTTTGATCCGTCAAAAAAATATCCGGTTCTCTTTTATGTTTACACAGAACCGTGGGGTGCGAATGTGCATGACACCTATGGTGTTAGTAATAATCATCTCTTCAATGGAGACTTAGCGGAAGAAGGATACATATACGTGTCAATTGATAACCGTGGCACACCAGCACCAAAAGGAAGAGCCTGGCGTAAAAGTGTATATAAGAAAATTGGCTTGGTAAATATTCTCGATCAGGCAATGGCCGCCAAAGAAATTTTAAAGTGGCCCTATGTAGATGCCAGTCGCGTTGCTGTGTGGGGCTGGAGTGGTGGCGGATCGGCTACACTTAACTTACTATTTCAGTATCCTGAAATTTATAAAACCGGAATTGCCGTAGCCGCGGTTGCAAATCAGTTAACCTATGACAATATGTATCAAGAGCGCTACATGGGTTTGCCCCAGGAAAATCTTGAAGACTTTATTAAGGGTTCGCCCCTTACCTACGCAAAAAATCTTCAAGGTAATTTGTTATACATCCACGGTACAGGTGACGACAATGTGCACTATGCCAATGCTGAAATGTTAGTGAATGAATTAATAAAACACGGAAAGCAATTTCAATTTATGCCCTACCCGAACCGTACGCACGGTATCTCGGAAGGAGAAGGTACCTCCCGGCATCTATCCACTTTGTACACTAATTACTTAAGAACACATTGCCCTCCGGGTGGCAGATAATGGAAATACCAATTTCAACACTGCATTTATTTGAACCACTCGAACAGAAACTAATCGAGTTGCTGAAATCGCTTTCATCAGAAGATTGGAACAAACCTACCGTTGCTAAACTCTGGACGGTGAAAGATGTTGCCGCTCACTTGCTTGATGGCAACATGCGCATAATAGCAAGTGCACAAGATTATACAGGAGATCCACCAGGAGAAATTAATTCGTACCAGGATTTAGTATCCTATTTAAACAAACTAAATGCGGATTGGGTAAAAGCTATGAAGCGAGTTAGTCCGGACACGATCATTAAATTACTTGAAGTCACACAACAGGATTTTATTGCCTACTATCAGTCTCTTGACCTACATGCCCCCGCTCGTTTTTCAGTTGCTTGGGCCGGTGAAGAAACTTCAGTTAACTGGTTTCATATTGCGCGCGAATACACCGAACGTTGGCATCATCAACAACAAATACGCGATACAGTAAACAAACCCGGAATTATGGACAGAGAATTTTTCTTTCCGTTGATTCAAACGTTTATGATGGCCTTGCCTCATACATATCGAAATACAAATGCTCCTGAAGGTACAGTAGTATTAGTTCAGGCAATTGGAGAAACGGGTGGTGAATGGAAAATTCAAATAAAAAATGGAAGCTGGCAATTCACTACAGAAAGTGCAAAGCCGAATACAATTATAGAACTAGAGCCTGATACTGCGTGGAAATTATTTACGAAAGCGCTGGATAAAACCACTGCCAAGAAAAAAATAAAAATTTCAGGTGACAATAAACTTGCTGAACCAATCTTTACAATGACGGCAATTATGGGGTAGTTCTAATAAAAAAAGTCTGTTCATATAAACAGACTTTAGTGGAGAATATCGGAGTCGAACCGATGACCTCTTCCATGCCATGGAAGCGCTCTAGCCAGCTGAGCTAATCCCCCCTTCTCTTTGGAGATTGCAAAGATATTTTATTTTCTATTTCCCACAAGGCATAAATTTTAACCGCAGAGGTCGCAGAGAAGCGCAGAGTAAATGCAAGGGTTATTTTACGATTCCAAAGCATGTTCTCTATTTACACTGTATTAGTTCGACTCCTACGGAGTCGCATGTTTATAGGTAATTTAATATTAACTATAAACGTCCGACCCTAAAAGGGTCGAACTGAGATTCCGTTTTCAAAAATTCATGTGCTCCATTGCGCCTCGCGACTTTCCTATAAAACGACCATCTACAAACTATCCATAGCATCTCTCATGGGTATTTAGTACTTTTCTCATCCCTAACAAAAAAATTCGGTCATGAAAATTCAATACACTTTACTTACCCTGTTATCATTTATTGTAACACTATCCTTTGGTATCGATCCAAAAGATACCCGCATGTTAAATCAGCCAGCGGTTAGCGCAACACATATAGCCTTTATTTATGCTGAAGATTTGTGGGTGGCCAATAGTGATGGTAGTTCTCCGGTGCGATTAACCGTGGATGAAGGTGTTGAATCAAATCCGGTTTTTTCTCCTGATGGAAAATCCATTGCCTTTAGTGCCCAATATGATGGAAACACCGATGTATTCATCGTACCTGTTGAAGGCGGTGTTCCTACGCGACTCACATGGCATCCAGGTGCAGATTTTGTTAGAGGATTTACTCCTGATGGTAAGAGTGTTCTCTTCATTTCGCAGCGAACCGTTTTTACTAATCGCTATGCACAATTATTTACAGTACCCGTAACAGGTGGTTTTCCAACGCAAGTTGAATTACCCAATGCCTGGACTGGAGCGTATTCTCCCGATGGAAAACAAATCGCCTACTCACCAATCTCACCTCGTTATGGACAATGGAAACATTACAGGGGTGGCACCATCTCCACTCTTTGGATTTTTTCATTTGATGATAAGTCTGCCATTAAAATTCCACAGCCCAAAGAAGGTTGTAATGATTCAGACCCCATGTGGATTGGCAACACAATTTATTTTAGAAGCGACCGCAATGGAGAGTTCAACCTCTTTGGGTATGATGTTACTACTAAAAGTATAACACAATTAACAACATTCACCGATTTTCCTGTAGTAAGCAATGGTGCTGGAAGTGGTAAAATAATTTTGGAGCAAGCAGGTTATCTCCATGTGTTCAATCCCGCAAGCAAGGCAACAACTAAATTAACGATTGGCATCGCAGCCGATCTGTTAGAACTTCGTCCTCGCTTTGTAAAAGGCAATTATGTTCGAACCGGAGAAATTTCACCAACCGGTGCACGTGCCGTGTTTGATTTCCGTGGTGAGATCGTTACCCTGCCGGCCGAGAAAGGAGATGCACGAAACATTACGGCAACCTCCGGAGCGCATGAAAAATATCCAACCTGGTCACCCGATGGAAAATCAATCGCCTATTTCTCTGATGCCTCTGGTGAATATGAACTGCACATAAAATCACAAGATGGAAAAGGAGAAGCGAAAGCTTACAAATTAAATGGTGCAGGTTTCTATGCGGATCCATATTGGTCACCCGACAGTAAAAAAATTGCCTTTGGCGATAACAGTCGGAGTTTATATGTGTTGGATGTTGCTTCAGGGGTTTCAAAGAAGATCGATAGTGATGAAATTTATTCACCCGGAGTATTTCGCAAGATGTTTGGAAACTGGAGTGCCGATTCTAAATGGTTGGGATATGATAAACTCACCGAAACAAATTTTAAACGCATTTATCTTTACTCAATTGATCAAAATAAAGCCTTTGCAGTGACGGATGGCTTGAGCGATGCCGCTGAACCGAAAATTGATCCAACAGGAAAATTCTTATACTTCTTTGCCTCCACCAATGCGGGGCCCGTTGTCAATTGGTTTGATCAATCCAATAACGACATGCGTTACACAAACTCTATTTATTTAGTTACGCTTCAAAAAAATACAATCTCTCCATTCGCGAAAGAAAGCGATGAAGAAACGGCCAAAGCAGAAAAAGTTGTTGAGCCCGCTCCTGATAAAAGTAAGAACAAGAAAGAACCAGAGCCCGAAAAGAAACCAGAGGTATTGCGTGTGGATTGGGATGGTATTAACACACGCGTGATAGATATTCCTGTAAAAGCCAGCAACTACTCGCAATTAGAAGTAGGTAAAGATGGCGAACTCTATTTTATAGAGTACTCTTATGAATCACCAGGGCCGGGCACATTGCATAAGTACGATTTTAAAAAACGTAAAGACACAGAGGTGATGCCGATGGGCGGCTACGTACTTTCTGCGGATGGAAAGAAAATGTTGTATTTCAATGGCAACACCATTGGAATAACAAATGCCGGAGAAAAACCTGAAGCGGGAAAAGGAATTCTGAATGTTAGCTCCATTCAAGTTAAGATTGATCCGGTGGTTGAATGGTCACAAACATTCGATGAGGCCTGGCGAATAAACCGCGATTACTTTTACGATCCGGGTATGCATGGTGCGGATTGGCCTGCTATGAAAAAGAAATACAGTCAATTTTTACCACATCTTTCTTGTCGTGGTGATCTTAATACATTGATTCAATGGATGTGCAGTGAACTGGTAGTAGGGCATCATCGATTGCAAGGCGCGGGTGAAAAACTAAATAATCCCGATCAGGTAAGTGGCGGTTTGCTTGGTGCTGATTACGGAATCGCGAACAATCGTTATCAAATCAAAAAGATTTATGGTGGCTTAAACTGGAATCCAGAATTGCGTTCGCCTTTAACGGAGCCCGGCATTAACGCAGCGGTGGGTGATTACATTCTTGCGGTAAATGGAAAAGATGTAACAACTACACAAAATTTATTTAGCTTCTTTGAGAACACAGCCGGAAAAATTGTTGAGTTAACGATTGGTGCTAATGCTAACTACACAGGTTCGCGAGTAGTAAAAGTAGTTCCAGTCTCCAACGAATATGCATTGCGTAACCGCGATTGGGTAGAAGGCAATCTTAAAAAAGTAAATGAAGCAACAAACAATCAGGTTGCTTATGTATACGTGCCCAACACAGCGGGGCTTGGTCATGAATATTTTAAACGCTACTTCTATCCACAGGCAAATAAAAAAGCAATCATCATTGATGAGCGCTTTAATGGTGGTGGACAGATCGCTAACTATTACATTGACTTGTTACGTCAGCCATATCACGCCCATTGGAATACCCGTTATGGAAAAGATTTCAAAACCCCAAGTGCATTTATTGAAGGACCCAAAGTCATGCTGATTGATGAGACAGCCGGCTCGGGTGGTGATATGCTGCCCTTCATGTTTCATAAATTTAAGTTGGGAACATTGGTAGGTAAGCGCACGTGGGGTGGATTAGTAGGTGTGCTGGGCTTTCCTGAATTTATTGATGGTGCTTCAGTTACCGCGCCTAACCTTGCTATCTGGACGAAAGATGGATTCATTGTAGAAAACGTAGGTGTACCACCTGATATTGAAGTAGAACAAATGCCGGGCGATGTAATTAAAGGAAATGATCCGCAATTGTTAAAGGCTATTGAAGTAGCATTGGATGAGCTAAAGAAAAATCCGGTTGTTGAACCTACACGGCCACCCTATCCGATAAAGACGAAAAATTAAAATCGGTAGGCAGATACTGGATTCTAGTTACTGGTCTCATATCCAGAATCAAGCATCCAGTATCCAACGTTCGGTTACTTCTTAACCTCCTCTTTCTTAATCAACTCATCTTGCTTAATTACCGCTGTCCAAACACTAGTGCGTTCGTTATCCATGCGCGTCCAGATTGGTGTAATGATTCCTTTATGTGCATCAATGTTGTTGTAATCACCAAAAAATTTTGAATCAGAAGGAATAAATGGGCTTTCACTAATTTTCGTTTCTTTAAATGTGTTTCCTCCATCCGTTGAATACGCCATATAAACATCGGTTTGCAAATCATCATAGGCCCTGCGATCATAATATACAATGTAGATATAACCCGTTACTTGATCTACTGTCATCCAAGGCAAAAACTGGTGCTTACCAGGTTCATCCTGATTTATACGCATCGGCTGCGTCCATAGGTCACCATAATTAGTAGAGCGAACAAACCAAATATCAGTATCATCCGTTCCATTTTTTTGATCGGCCCAGACAAGATATAATGTGCCATGTGACCTTCCTTTACTAACGTCCATTTTTAAAACCGGCATTCCATTGCTCCGGCTTAAACCCGGAATATCCATAGCCCATCCACCTTCCTGTTTCGCGATTAACAAATCATTTGTTAACCAGGTAGTACCGCCATCAAAGGAGCGATCATAATAAATATTTCCATGACTCGCCCACGCAACTCCTACCCGACCTTTGTCATCCACTACAGGCACAGCGCCTTCCGTTGTATTGTCATCGTCAACACAATCACCCGGATTCTGATTAATCTGAATTGCCTTTGTCCATTTTTTACCGGCACTTGTGCTCATACTAAACATGATGTTAGATTGACAGTTCGGATCTTTCAACCCATACTTATCAAACTGGGTCCATGTAGTGTATATGTATTGTTTTTTTGGATGAACAGCTGGCCATTGCTTATCCTGATCGGTAGGTGGATTGTGCCCAATGGAAGTTCCACTCGTCCAACTTTTGCCACCATTTGTTGATTTTTGAACCACAATCCGGTCAAGCCATTCGTCATTGCTTCTGCCTTCACCACTTGGGTCCGCCAAATGGAAAAAATAAATATCACCCTTTGCATCTGAGATCACAGCCGGATCGCCAAACACACCAAACGGTGATTCCAGTTTTACTTCGGCCCAGGTTTCTCCACTATCGTGGGTGTAGATCGCCCGATCTAATACCACTCCTGCTATAATATTTTTAGGATCTTTTTTATTGATAGTAATGCTTGGTTCAACGGGCGGATAAACTCCCTCTACTTGTTCAGCCAACTTAATATTTTTGAATTGGCCAAATGCACTGATGCTTATTAATAAAAAGAAAAAAAGAAGTCGAATCATATTGGTTTGCTAAAAAATTCCGATCAAAGGTACTTCAAAGTTTTCAAAACTTCGACCCATCGCTGATAGCCGGACGCATTTAAGTGCAAGCCATCGTACGTTAATGCCTGATCCAATCTCCCTTGCTTATCTAAAAATTTACGATAAAGATCAACATAGGTATAACGCATTCTTTCGGCATAGCGCGAAAGCTGATCGTTGATAATTAAAATATGGCTGCCATTATTAAACTGCGTAGGGAACTTCTCAACCGTTTCATTTACAGGCAAAATGCTTTGCACAAAAATTTTTGTGTTGGGTGAGGCGCTTTTTATTTTAGAAATGAAATTGAAAATATTTTCGATGATTGCCTCATCGGGAATACTCTTGGATAAATCGTTGGTGCCAATGAGAATGAAAAGCTTAGCAGGCTTTAGCTTAATAATTTCGTTTACTCGTGCGATCATGCCAAACGAATTATCGCCTGATATGCCCCGATTGATTATGGAAGAATCTTTTAATAATTTTTTCCAGTTGCCACCTTCGGTTATACTATTCCCAACAAAAACGGTTTTACCGGGCAACAATAATTCCTTCTTAAAATTTTCCATCCGCACCCAATAATGCTCGGGCAAGTTAGGGATGGTATCGTAGGGTCTTTTTTGAGCATAAACTGATACCGTTAAAAGAATGCTGAAGAATACTAAAAGGATTTTCATTTTTTAAAGGTATCTATTTCCTATTCAACTTTAATTTCCAACGATCTCAAACATCAATAAGTTAAAATATACACAAAACAACAACTAAATCACAGTTCATCTAAACAATTACCTACTCGCTATGTTATTAAGGCTCAAAACTATTCAACACTCAAACTAGAAAACTATGAAAACTCAAAAATCACTTTTAATCGTTGGGCTATTTGCCCTGATTACACTCTTTGCTGCTAGTTGCGGTGATGGGGGAAAAGCTGCCCGTGAAAAAGCTAAAATGGACTCAACACGGATGGCAGATTCTGTAGCTATGGTACAAAAGCAGATTGCCGACTCAATTGCAGCACTTCCTAAGTCAATTGCTGAAACAGCCATGAACACTTCCACATTAAGTACACTGGTTGCAGCACTTAGTGCCGCTGACTTGGTTGATGTAATGAAAGGAACAGATGCATTAACTGTTTTTGCTCCCACCAATGATGCTTTTGCCGGAATCCAGTCAACGGTGGATATGCTGTTGAAACCTGAAAACAAAAGCAAACTTCAGAATGTGCTGAAGTACCACGTTGTTGCCGGAACAGTAAAAGCTGCAGATCTATCTGATGGCCAGGAAATCACTACCCTTCAAGGCGAAAAATTGAAAGTGACCATTAAAGATGGTAAAGTGATGGTGGGTGGCGCTGAAGTAATCGCAGCCGATGTTGCAGTAAGCAACGGGGTGGTGCATGTAGTAAATAAAGTATTGGTGCCTAAAAAGATGTAATTCAGTTTACGATTTCTTATATGGCGTAAAAACCCTCTTGGTATCAAGAGGGTTTTTTTATTTAAAAAATAGATTGTACTTAGTCTTCGGTTCATTTTGCGCCCCATGACTCCCAAAAACTATACGCTTTCGGTTGCTATTATGCTGGTGATTGCCAATATGATTGGAACGGGAGTTTTTACTTCGTTGGGGTATCAGGTTGGTTCGTTGCCCTCGGGGTTCGTCATTCTTGTGCTCTGGTTGTTAGGTGGAGTGGTTGCCCTTTCGGGGGCTTTCACCTACGCTGAGATCGCAACCATTTTGAAAAAATCAGGTGGCGAATATTTATACCTGCGAAAAATATTTCACCCGGCTTTAGGTTTTTTGAGTGGTTGGATGAGTGCGTTGGTAGGTTTTGCCGGGGCCATCTCAGCAGTAGCGATCGCTATTGGTGAATATGCTACTGAGGCAAGTGGTATCTCAACCAAAGTGATTGCAATCAGTTCAATTCTTGCTGTCTCTTTTGTTCATTGGTTTGGTGTTAAGACAGGCGGGCGCATGCAAACTTTGCTGACTTCTTTGAAACTTAGTCTG
>JBGSIM010000084.1:0-35263 GCA_041742535.1 Cyclobacteriaceae bacterium
AGCAGGCATGAACTTCAAACGGATGATCAACAAGTGGAAAATAAATCCAAGCGTCTTTTTGACCCAACTTTTTGAAACACTTTCCTTAGTCTTCAAAAATCAAACTCTACTCAAAACGAGTTTTTAAGGGACGACTATTTAAACTATATTCGCCATTTATATTATGGCACTACTCGAAAAAAAACTCATTGTTAAGAAGTCTGTTCTTCCTGGAGCTGGCAAAGGATTGTTCACAAAAGTATTTATAACAAAAGGTACTCGCATAGTAGAGTACAAAGGCAAGATCCTCACCTGGAAACAGGTGGAGGCTATGAGCGAAGATCGCAATGGTTATGTCTTTCACTTCAATAATCAGTATTGTATTGATGCCTGGAAAACCAAGAAGGGAGTTGCTCATTTTGCAAATGATGCAAAGGGCATTGCTCGCGTTGAAGGTGTGAAGAATAATTCTGAATACGTAACCGAAAAGAAACGGTGTTACATTGAAGCATCAAAAGACATCCCTGCAGGGTCAGAAATACTAGTTGGTTATGGTGGTGAATACTGGCGCGCAATTCGATATAACATCCGCCTTGAGCAAAAGAGAAGAGAGAAGGCTGGCAAGAAACCAAAGGATGAATTGCCCCATCATCATACATCAAAAAGACAAAAAAAATCCCGAAAGTAATCGGGATTTTTTATGGTTAGTTTTCCGAACGATCAATTTTCAGTTGTCTCTTCTTTTGCCTTGTCAATCGTTTCAGTAACTAAGCTCTTCACTTTTCTAATTCGCTCCATTTCTGATTCTAAATATTCACGGGCTTTCTCTTGATCTACAGAATCGGGTAGTGGGTTAAACGCATGCATCCAGTTCATCATGGCAGTGCTAGCAGAGTCCAGATTGGAAATCGTTTTCTCTAACTGTGCTTTCCTTTCAACTACCATGTCGGGTGTGTTGGCTATCTTTTCTTGTAGCTCGCGCTTAAGTTTCATGAGGTCATCCATGCGAGGCATCACTTCATCATGCACATCCATCACCTGATCGTAGAGTGCCTGATTAGGACTTTCTTCTGTGGGAGTATCATGCTCTGAATGATCATGCTCTGCGGTTTTCGAGCATGCATTCATTACTATTAAACCGATAACAAACAGGATTTGAAGGTTTTTCATGTGTTTTATGATTTGCTCGAAAGATAGCGCATTCAATGAAGTGGATCAATATATCAACTAGGTTGCTCCTTCCAATCCTGCTAACAAGGGTTAGTTATAATAGATTTTAAGAAAAAAGATCGAGTAGTTTTTGCAGAAGCGGATTTTTTCGTTTTTATTCGAATCCATTATTGAACAAGAAATGAACAGCAACCGATTTTATTTTTACTTCTTTTATCAATCCTGCGAGGGACTTGAAAGGGAATCGGTTTGTTGAATGAAAATAAAACAAAGAAACTCAAAAAAGTCCCCCGCCTTCGGGGGACTTTTTATTTGAACCCGTTTTGAAAATTATGAGTAAGAAGAAGTTAAAGATTGCGATTCAGGGAATAGCCACCAGTTTTCATGAAGTTGCTGCGCTTACTTATTTTCAAGAAACCATTCAAACTATTGAGTGTCTTTCCTTTCATCGCTTATGTGAATCACTAAAGAAAGGTGAAGCTGATTATGCCGTGATGGCCATCGAGAACTCAATCGCGGGAAGCATTTTACCAAATTACTTCCTGCTACAGGAATATCATTTTTCTATTATCGGTGAAATTTATCTCCCCATTCACATGCATTTGCTGGCGATGCCCGGAGTTCAACTCAAAGAGCTTACTCACATCGAATCGCACCCAATGGCTATTCGCCAATGTTCAGATTATTTGCACAAGTTGAATGGCATTCAAATTATGGAAAGTGATGATACGGCTTTGTCCGCACGCAAAGTGAAGGAAGGAAAATTAAAAACTACTGCAGCCATTGCTAATGAACATGCTGCCAAAAAATTTGGTCTGAATATTTTAGAGAAGCGAATTGAAACTCATAAAAAGAACTTTACGAGATTTTTAATCTTAACCAGAAAAATCAAAGCAACTAAAGAGAGTAACAAAGCTTCGATAAGTTTTGAGGTTGCTAACGAAGTGGGAAGCCTAGCCGATGCACTAATGACATTGAAAGACAATAGTATCAACCTTTCTAAGATTCAATCCATTCCTATTATTGGAAAACCGAGCGAATACTCTATTCATATTGATGTAGAGTGGAAGAGAAGAAAAAGTTATGATGTTGCTATTCAAGAAGTGCTGAGGCAAGTGAAGAATTTGAATATTCTAGGTGAGTACAAAAAAGCAAAATTAGAATACAAGTAGTTTTAAAGTAGAAGTTATGATTAAGACAGCAAATCGGATTGCAAATGTGGAGGAGTACTACTTCAGTAAAAAATTAGCTGAAGTGCGGGGGCTGGATTCGCCTGAATTTCCTGTGATTAATCTAGGCATTGGTAGTCCGGATATGGCACCATCTTCGGAGACGATTGAGGCATTGGTATCCACCTCGCAAAAAGCATCAAGTCATGGCTATCAGAACTACAAAGGAATTCCAGCATTGCGTAAAGGCATCCAGTCATTTTATAAAACTACATACAATGTTGATTTAGATATTGAAACCGAAATTTTGCCGTTGATGGGATCGAAGGAAGGTATCATGCATATCGCCATGGCTTTTGTAAATGAAGGCGATGAAGTTTTGATTCCTGATCCCGGATACCCAACGTATTCATCAGTTGCCAAACTTGTTGGCGCGAAGGTGAGCACCTATCAACTGAAAGAATCATTGGATTGGGGAATTGATGTTGGAGAGTTGAAGCAACGCGATCTCTCAAAGGTTAAAATTATGTGGGTTAATTTTCCACACATGCCAACAGGCAGAACTGCATCACGTGCTGAATTAAAAGAACTAGTTGACCTTGCGCGCAAAAATAACTTCCTGATTGTAAATGATAATCCGTATTCATTGATCCTAAACGATTCGCCACTAAGTATTCTTTCTATTGAAGGTGCAGATGAAGTTGCATTAGAATTAAACTCGCTTAGCAAGTCGCACAACATGGCGGGCTGGCGTATTGGGTGGGTAGCGGGCAATAAGGATTATGTGGATGCTGTGTTGCGTGTAAAAAGTAATATGGATTCTGGAATGTTTTTAGGCTTGCAACAAGCAGCAGTAGAAGCATTGAAAAATGGTAACACTTGGTTTACAGAATTGAATGCGGTTTATAAAAAGCGAAGAACGGCAGCGCAAAAGGTTCTTAGTTTGCTAGGATGCAGTTATTCAGAAAAGCAATCTGGTTTGTTTGTGTGGGCAAAGGCTCCTGAGAAAGTAGCAGATGTAGAGAAGTGGATTGATGAAATTCTGTATGGCACAAAAGTGTTCATCACACCCGGTTTTATTTTTGGAGATGCCGGAAGGAGATTCATCCGCATCTCATTGTGTGCAACAGAAGAGAAGTTATTAGAAGCTCATGGTCGGATTGCAAAATTTATCCACGAGTCAAAAGTTGAAAAGGCTCATGCCTAAACGAATATGAAAGTAACGGTAATAGGACTTGGGTTGATAGGTGGTTCAATTGCGATGAGCTTGCGCAGAGCAGGACTAGCAACTGAACTTGTTGGTGTGGACATGAATGCCACTCATGCAACGAAGGCAGTTGAGCTAGGGTTAGTTGATAAAATCCTTACAGAAGACAAAGCCATCGCACAAGCCGACTTGATTGTTCTCTCTATTCCGGTAAACGCACTTCACGCTTTTTTACCATCCGTGTTGGATGCTATAAAGAAAGATGCTGTAGTTATTGATGCGGGCTCTACCAAAACTTCAATCTGCAAATCGGTTTCTAATCATCCGAAGCGTGCTCAGTTTGTTGCATCGCATCCCATTGCAGGTACAGAAAATTCGGGTCCAACCGCTGCCTTTGATGGATTATTTAAAGGAAAGACCAATATCATTTGCGAAGCTGATAAATCATCAGTGCAAGCATTGGAATTGGCTATGAAAGTATTCGATACCCTTGAAATGAAAACCATTTTCATGGAGCCTGATGAGCATGATCGTCATGTGGCCTATGTATCACACTTATCACACGTAAGTTCCTTTTTGTTGGGACAAACCGTGCTGGATATTGAAAAGGACAAGAAAAACATTTTTGATTTGGCAGGTAGTGGTTTTGAATCCACGGTACGCTTAGCAAAAAGCTCGCCTGATATGTGGGCTCCCATCTTCGATCAGAATGTTGAATACTTGAGCCAGGCATTATTAGAATACATCATGCACTTACAAAAGTTTCATTATCATTTAATGAAACGCGATACAAAAGAGATTCATCGCATCATGACTGCAGCCAACGAGATTAGAAGAATATTAGATGGTCAGGCAGGAAAGCAATCAAAAGAATCGATCAATAAAGAGTCAATTCAAACTAAAACAGAAGTTATAAAAAGTTAATTTTAAGGTTATGACAAAGAAAGGATTACAACTTGAACCTATATCATCGTGGATGAAGGCCGATCGTCCGATAATTATCAGCGGACCGTGCAGTGCAGAAACAGAAGAGCAAATGGTTGCTACCGCTAAACAAATAGCTGCGACCGGAAAAGTACATGCGTTGCGCGCAGGTATTTGGAAGCCACGCACAAGACCAGGTCAGTATGAAGGAGCGGGAGAGGAAGGGTTGAAGTGGCTGATCAGCGCCAAGCAGGAAACGGGCTTGCCAGTTACAACTGAAGTTGCTAATGCAGCCCATGTGGAAGCATGTTTAAAAGCTGGTGTTGATATCCTTTGGGTAGGCGCGAGGACAACGGTGAATCCATTCTCGGTGCAGGAAGTAGCAGATGCATTGAAAGGTGTTGATATTCCTGTAATGGTGAAGAATCCAATCAATCCGGATGTAGAGTTATGGTTAGGTGCGCTAGAGCGTTTAAATAAAGCCGGCATTACTAAGATGGCAGCGATCCATCGCGGATTTTCTTCTTTTGAAAAAGGACCCTTTCGCAATGCACCCATGTGGGATCTTGCTATTGAACTGAAAACACGTGTGCCTGAGTTAGATATGATTTGCGATCCGAGTCATATCGCAGGTAACAGGGATTTGATTTCATTCGTATCGCAAAAAGCGCTTGATCTTGATATGGCTGGTTTGATGATTGAAAGTCATATCAATCCGGATGCAGCGTGGAGCGATGCGAAGCAACAAGTAACGCCTGCAGCGCTTAGCAAAATCATTGACGAATTAGTTGTACGTACACAAACCACCGATAATAAAACATTCAAGGATACACTAAGTATTCTTCGAGAGCAGATAGATCAATTGGATGATGAAATCATGCAAAAGCTTTCGGCTCGGATGAAGATTTCTGAAAAGATTGGTCAATATAAAAAGGAGAATAATGTAACGATCCTTCAGGTTAACCGCTGGGAAGAAATTATTAAAACCCGCATTGCATTATGTCGTGCAATGGGATTGAATGATGAATTCACAAGTGATTTATTGAAATTGATTCACCATGAGTCGATTCAAGTGCAGACGAAAGTGATGAATAAAGTGGCGGAGAGGGTGTAAGCCCTCGCCCGTCCTCGTTCCTCGGACACCCTCTCCCAAGGCCTGCCTGCACGAAGCCGTTTCGGCAAAGGCAGGGAGAGGGGCGGGGTGAGGGATTAAAATTCAATAACCATGAATAGATCCATTTTTAAATATTTATACGCGACATTTCTTGTTGCAGTAATAAGCTGCACCAACGCTCAATCGGTGGATAAAAATTACCTACTTGGAAAATTTGATCCGGCAACTCATCCACTTTTTTCAAAATTAGAAGATGCACATGCACGCGGTAGTGCGAAGGATGGTTATCTCCGCAAAGAAACGTATGAAGCATTTAAAAAGATGATTACTGCTGCTAAGGAAGATGGAGTTGAATTGCTGATTATTTCTGCTACCCGAAATTTTGATTCGCAAAAAAGAATTTGGGAAAACAAATGGGAGGGAAGAACGATGGTGGAAGGAATTAATCTTACCACAATCAGTGATCCTAAAGAACGGGCTCGTTTAATTTTATTATATAGTTCCATGCCCAGCACTTCGCGTCATCATTGGGGCACCGACATGGATTTGAATAATCTTAACAATGAGTATTTCTTAACAGGTGAAGGATTGAAGATTTATCAATGGCTCACAGCTCACGCTGCTGAGTATGGTTTTTGTCAACCGTACACAAGTAAAACGGGTGGACGAACAGGCTATGAAGAAGAAAAATGGCACTGGTCATACTTGCCCTTGTCGGGGGAATTTTTGGAAACTTATAAAAAGCAAGTGACCTATAAAGATATTACCGGCTTTAAAGGAGCAGAAGCAGCCAAGCCTATGGCTGTCATTAAAAATTACGTTGAGGGAGTAGCTTGTAAGAAGTAATTCTTTGCTTTTTCAACCCTTTTATTTCCGATATTTAAGGATATAACTGGATTGATTATGAAATCACAATACATTATTATCCTCACCTTATTTGTCTGTTTATCCGCCTGGGCACAAGATAAACCAACCTGGCAAGGTAAGTTTGAACAATTAGATCAGCTACTACCAACACCCAATGAATACCGATCTGGGTCAGGTGCTCCCGGTCCAAAATATTGGCAGAACCGTGCTGACTATATCATCGATGCTGAGATTGATGAACCAACAAATAAATTAACCGGTAAGGAAACGATCACCTATTTTAATAATTCACCCGAGACATTAAAATACATCTGGCTTCAGCTCGATCAGAATGTAAACAGAAAAGGCAACGAAGATTTTGGCGATGCTTATGTAGGTTTTTTTGGAGGGTTGCGCGATTCTATCCCAACACTTCAAATGCAATATTTAACCCGGCCCATGGAATTTGATGCAGGGTACACCATTAAATCGGTAACTGATAAAGCTGGCAAGGCTCTTCCCGTTACGATCAACAACACCATGATGCGGATTGATTTACCTGTGCCCATCAAATCAGGGGAGACTTATACTTTTTCTGTTGCGTGGTCGTATCCCATTACTGATCGCAGTCAATTTTTTCTTTCCCGCGAAGGGTATGAACATTTTCCAGAAGATAATAACAATGTGTTTCTTATTGCTCATTGGTTTCCCCGCATGTGTGTGTTTGATGATTATGAAGGTTGGCAGAATAAACAGTTTCAACGTCTGGGTGAGTTTGCTTTAGAGTTTGGTACCTATAAGATTAACATCACAGTTCCTGCCGATCACATTGTTGCCTCAACAGGAACCTTGTTAAATCCAAAAGAAGTTTTAACAACTAAAGAATTAGAGCGTTTCGAAAAGGCAAAGACTGCTTTTGATAAGCCCATGTATATTATTACCGAAGAGGAAGCAAGAGTAAAAGAAAAAACAAAATCAACCGCAAAGAAAACCTGGCGCTTTCAGGCGGACAATGTGCGCGATGTTGCATTCGCCAGTTCGCGTAAATTCATTTGGGATGCACAAGCAGTAAAGCTTCCAACCAATACAGTGCTTGCTATGTCTTTCTATCCAAAAGAAGGTTTACCGGTTTGGCCTGAAGAATCAACCAAAGCAATTAAGAATGCGTTGGAGGTTTATTCCAAATACACCTTTGATTATCCGTATCCGGTTGCTATTTCGGTAAACACTTCGAATATCGGAATGGAGTTTCCAATGATTAGTTTCAATGGGGGTAGACCAAAGGCGGGTAAGATGAGTGATAATGCAAAGGCCGGAATGATTGGAACTATTGTGCACGAAGTAGGTCACAACTATTTTCCTATGATTGTGAGTTCGGATGAGCGCCAGTGGATGTGGATGGATGAAGGAATGAACACGTTTCTTCAAACGCGAACGGAGATGGAGCGCTATACCTATCATCACACAGTACCAAAAGATATTATTCCCTATATGAAAGGCGACAAGAGTGTGATGCGCCCGATCATGACTACTTCTGACAACGAACGATTGAATGCGTTTGGTGCAAATTATTATGAAAAGCCGACTGTAGCTTTAACCATTTTGCGCGAAACTATTATGGGTCCGGAATTATTTGATGCAGCCTTTAAAGAGTATGCGAATAGCTGGAAGTACAAGCATCCCCGGCCTGCAGATTTCTTCCGCACGTTAGAGAATGCTTCTGCCGTGGATCTTGATTGGTTTTGGCGGGGTTGGTTTTTTGGTACTGACAATGTAGATATAGCCGTAGATGAAGTAAAGTGGTTTAAGCTACGAACAGAGCAAACAGATCTCGAAAAGAAAAATGTAAAAGCTAAAACCGGTGACTTAACCGTTCAAAAGAATACGGAAGCATCTGTTGATTTCAGTAATGGAGCGCAACTGTTTTCAGTTACCAACACGCCCGACCAGTTGTATGGCGAATTCAAAAACCGGCTGGATGATAACGCAGTTCGCAAGAAGTTAGACGGTAAAAATATTTACCAGATAAAATTTAAGAACGTGGGCGGATTGGTTACGCCTATTGTTATTGAATGGACATTCAAAGATGGCTCAAAAGAAATTGAACGCATTCCGGCTGAAATCTGGCGATTGAATGAAACCGAGGTAACAAAGGTATTCGTTAAGGACAAAGAAGTGATGAATGTGTTAGTCGATCCAAATTTCGAATTGGCCGATGTGGATGTTTCAAACAATATGTTCCCAAAGAAAGCAGTTGAATCAAAGTTTGATCAGTTGAAGAAGAATTGAGTACATCTTATTTTCTCTGGCGTCAGGTATTTCTACCTGACGCATTGATGTTAGCCCGTCAGGTCGGAAGACCTGACAGCAAAAAAATCTTTCCCCGTATACAAATAGCTGTTGTTACTACGTGGTTTGCTAAATATCTCTTGTTCGGAGGATTTGGGACGGAAATAGTTCAGAGCATATTTTATGAAGCATTTTATCATCTGTGATCATTATATTTTGTTCGTCTTCGATATACGAAATGTGATTTAAATCAAAGTAGTCATTCGTGCCTGGCTCATTCCCGAATATTACTTTTAGGTCAGCGTAATAATTTGAGGCTATCATATACTTGTTACACGTCCCATCATAGTTTGAAATCAGATTTTCGGCACTTAGTCCATGCGGGTTCAATTCAACCTCCTTTGAAACATTTTTAGCAAATAGCTTTATAACTGGTTTTAGAAATTTTTCAATGTCTTTTACTTTGTAGTCATTTTTCCATCGCTCAAAGTGTTTCGTGCGTCCATCACCATATTCAATTCTAAACTCTTTTGCTTTCCCTTTGAAATTGTTCTTTAATGTAGTCTCACCAAGTCTGTCTAACTTTTTGAAATGATTCCAGTATTCTAAAAGACCTGCCTTCTCCATTGTTTGAACAATAGCATTGAAGTCATCTATTGTAAGCAAAGTATTAATTGTGTTTATCGTAAATTGCTGATGATCTGCTATGACTCGGATACCAAATGATTTAAGAAATCTGTCCTCTGGTAGCTCGAAATCAATCGCGATTCCCGAATCTTTAACTTTGCTAATTATTTTCTTTCGAAGATCAAATTCTTTTTGGGAATTAATGCCACTGACCAATTCAATTAAACTAGTAATTGAAGTAAATGAATTGTCTTTGAATTTAGGTTGACTAAGTCTTGGTAAAAGTGTCCTTAAGGAATTTGTTTCGAGGTAATACATGGAATAAGCATATTTTGTTAGCCACCGTAATTACTTATTCGCTCTTCAAAGAAAACCAATTCTGGAACATGTAAATTACACGTCATGTATATATCAATCAATTTGTCGAGTTGATTCTTAGTCAATGGATAACCACTGTCGTAAAGTCCATATTCCAGTTTTAAAAGTCCCAAGATATAGTCTCCGTCCTTGATTGCAATATCTCGTTGTTTTATGCTTTCGAACAATTGTCTAGGTTTCGACAAATCGTTTATTAATTTTTGTTCACTTGTTTTAAGCTTATCATCAATTTCATTAAAGAAACTCTCAATTAATTTTTTCGCTGGTTTCTGATTTTCGCTTGTTAGTTTAATCTTGTCGTTTGTCAGTTTTCCGGAAATAAACAAGTCACTAAATCTATCTGCTAACCTTTCACCTTTTCGAATCAAGTCTTTTATTGATTCACCCATGTCATGAAAAATCAGCATGACGGGTGGATCTTCCTGTCTTGTATCAATAAAGATTCCTTCTCCAGTACTGCCTTGATCCTCGGCAACGCTAATAATCTTCTTTTTAAAAAGAAGATTATTAGGGAAGATGGATTCCGAAATTTTAACAATCTTGTCAATGGAATGAAACGTTATTTCCATCAGTGGAAGTTGTTCAATTGGCCTGCTTTTTAGAAAAGCTTGTCCAAAGTCATTTGGAATTCCCAACGGCAAATTTGCAATTGGGAATTGAAATAATAATTCTTTGTACCAGTCGGGGATTGCATTCTTCGTTTTTCTTGGAAGCCCTTCGATTTCAACAGACGATGTCACTTTCCCTAGAGTACCAGCAAAGGGGTAACGTTCAAAAAATCCTTGTACTGCATTTACAATTTTCTCCATAGTTATCTAATCTGTCCCAGTAATTATGGTGGCTAACATTTAAATATCACCAATTCTTGATATTTCTCCTATCTCAATTTCATTTGCAGGCCGTTAGGCACAACCACCGAGTTTTCGCTTTTTAACCTTAAAATATTAACACCTGCATTCGCAATTTTCCTTATCCTTTTGCGATATTTCATAGTCCTAATAACCTAAGTCTGGATTATGAAAAAAATACTTATTGGTGTGGTTGTTCTTGCCATTGCGGCTGCTGCAATCTTCTACTTTATCCCCGGTAACAGCGCTAAATCAAGCTTTAACTCGGCCATCAATCCTGCCTTTGGCGAATACATTACTTCCTATACCGCAGGGGTTATTAGTTCCGGTTCCTCCATTCGCATTGGGCTTTCGCAGGATGTGGTGGATAGTTTGGCGGTCGGGGCACCTACCACGGCTAAACTTTTTGAGTTTAGTCCGGCCATAAAAGGCGAAACAGTTTGGCTGGACAGACGCACCGTTGAGTTTAAGCCGGCTGCCCGTTTGTCTTCAGGTCAGATATATGAAGTGAACTTTCAATTGTCGCGGTTGATTGAAGTACCCAAAGCGCTCAACACGTTTGAATATACCGTTCAGGTTATTCCCCAAAATTTTGAAGTGAGTGTTGATAACATCAAGCCATATGTAAAAACAGACTTAAAGCGTCAGAAGATTGAAGGCGTTTTGTATACCGCTGACTTTGCAGAAGGCGAGGCCATTGAAAAAGTGCTAGCGGCTCAGCAAGAAGGAAATTCACTGAAAGTCAATTGGGTTCATACTTCGGAAGGAAAGCAACACACCTTTTCAGTGGAGGATGTTGCCCGTAAGGATAATGCGAGTGTTGTGAAGCTAGCTTTTTCGGGAACTGCATTGGGTGTTGATCAGACGCTAGATCGTGAAGTTGAGATTCCTGCATTGGGCGATTTTAAAGTTACCAATGTGCGCGTGGAGCAAGGCACCAGTCAGTTTGTTGTTGTTCAGTTTTCTGATCCCTTAAATGAAAGTCAAAACCTGGAAGGGTTGTTGCGTATCTCTGAATTAAAAAATCTCGATTTCGAAATTAAGGACAATGAGATTCGGGTGTATCCACCGGTTCGTCAAACAGGTTCAAGAACTATATCTATTGAAGCTGGAGTAAAAAATATTTTGAATTATAAGATGGCTGAGGCAACCACGTATGATGTGGCGTTTGAGCAAGTACTTCCTGCGGTTCGGTTTACTGGTAAGGGAAACGTGTTGCCCTCCAGCGATGGGTTAGTCATGCCTTTCGAAGCGGTCAATTTAAAATCGGTGGATGTGCAGATCATAAAAGTCTACGAAAGTAATGTGCTGCAATTTCTGCAAGTCAATAATTATGACGGCAATCAGGAAATGAGGCGCGTAGGTAAACCTGTCTTAAAGAAAACTATTTCATTAGAGAAATCAGGCGTAACGGATCTAGGAAAATGGAATCGCTTTACATTGGATTTATCTACATTAATTAACACAGAACCCGGTGCCATTTATCAGGTGCGACTTAGTTTTAAGAAAGCGTACCTCGCGTATGTATGTGAAGGTGGTGAAGAATCAGATGCTGCAAATACACAAGCATCCATTGAACAGGAATTATGGGAGGAAGGTGAGAGCGAAGGAAGTTATTGGGATTCGTATGATGACTACTATTATTATGGTGATGATTATGAATGGGAGCAACGCGACAATCCGTGTCATGCTTCCTATTATACAGGTAATAGAGACATTAAAAAAAATGTAATTGCTACAGATTTAGGTTTGCTTGCCAAGCGCGGAAGTGATGGTAATACCGTTGTGGTTGTCAATGATTTAAAAACAACTCAGCCCATGTCGGGTGTTCAGTTAGAGTTGTATGATTTTCAACAAAAGTTAATTGGCACAGCTTCAACCGGTACGGATGGAAAAGCAATCATCTCATCGAAAGAAAATCCATTTGCATTGATTGCCAAAAGCGGGATGCAACGTGGCTATCTTAAACTGCAGGATGGTGAATCACTTTCACTCAGCAATTTTAATGTAAGTGGCGAGTATGTGAGAAAAGGACTGAAAGGATTTTTATATGGCGAGCGTGGTGTATGGCGACCGGGTGATTCATTATATCTAAGTTTTATTCTTGAAGATAAATTGAAGTCTCTTCCAAGTTCACATCCTGTAGTTTTTGAATTACAAAATCCACAAGGACAAGTTACCTCACGTTTGGTGCGTTCTAATTCTGAAAATGGATTCTATAAGTTCGCGACAGCGACAGATGCTGAGGCGCCAACCGGAAATTGGTTAGGTCGTGTAAAAGTAGGTGGTACAGAGTTTACCCAACCTATTAAAATTGAGATGGTGAAACCCAATCGTCTTAAAATCAATTTGGATTTTGGTGTTGATAAACTTACAGCCGGAAACAATAATGTATCGGGTGATTTAAAAATTAATTGGTTGCATGGTGCGCCTGGAAAAAATCTCCGCGCCACCTTTGAAGTTTTGTTAACGAAAAGCACGACTAAGTTTGATCAGTATCCAGAATATGTGTTTGACGATCCCTCTATTGATTTCTATAGCGAATCACAAACTATTTTTGATGGCTATACCGATGCAGATGGGCGTGCAAAAGTGAACGCTGAACTTGAAGTAAGCGGTGCTGCTCCCGGTTCACTCAATGCAGTCTTCCGCGGCAAGGCGTATGAAGAGAGTGGAAACTTCAGTATTGATCGTTTCAGCATTCCCTTCTATCCCTATCAATCCCTTACGGGGATTAAACTCCCGCAAGGGGATAAAGCCCGCGGCATGTTACTTACGGATACAACGCATCGGGTGGATATTGTTACAATTGATTCAGATGGCAAACCGCTTTCAAGAAATATTGAAGTGTCGTTATACAAAATTAATTGGCGCTGGTGGTGGGATGGCTCTGAAGGCTCAGTGAATTTTATGTCGGGAAATTATAGACAGCCAATCGCTACAGGAAAAATCAGAACTACTAATGGAAAAGGAACGTGGAACTTTAAAGTGAAATATCCGGAGTGGGGCCGCTTCTTTGTGAAAGCGTATGATCCGCAAAGTGGACATAGCACGGGTAAAGTAGTGTACATCGATTGGCCGGGTTGGGCAGGCCGTTCGCGCAATGAAGGCGAAGGTGCTACCATGCTTTCATTCTCAAGCGACAAACCGATTTATAACATTGGTGAAAAAGCAAATCTGGTAATTCCGGGCAGCGATAAAGGACGTGCGTTGATCAGTGTTGAAAATGGAAGTCGGGTATTACAAACCTATTGGCTTGAAACTGTTGCGGGTGATAATCAATTTAATTTTGATGTCACCAAAGAAATGACCCCCAATGTGTTTGTAAATGTTACGTTGTTGCAACCTCATGCACAAACAGTTAATGATTTACCAATTCGCATGTATGGAATTATTCCTATTCAGGTAGAAGATCCCGAAACACATTTGAATCCTGTTATCACCATGCCTGATGTGTTTGAGCCAGGTAAAGAAGTAGTGATTAAAGTTTCTGAACAATCGAAACGTAAAATGACCTACACATTGGCGATGGTCGATGAAGGTTTGTTGGATTTAACCCGCTTTAAAACTCCCGATGCATGGAATCGCTTTTATGCGCGTGAAGCATTAGGGGTGAAGACATGGGATTTATATGATCAGGTCATGGGTTCACTCGGTGGTCGCATTGAACGCTTGCTTGCATTAGGTGGTGATGGTGAATTAGCTGCGAAGGAAGACGATGCAAAAGCAAATCGTTTTAAACCTGTGGTGCTGTATTTCGGCCCGATTACCTTGGATGGTGGAAGTAAAGAACATCGGTTCATCATGCCGCAATACATAGGCTCGGTTAAGACGATGCTTGTTGCAGGATATGAAGGTGCATATGGTAAAACAGAACAAGTAACTCCGGTGCGTAAGCCACTGATGGTGCTGGCTACTTTGCCGCGCGTGTTGGGTCCTGAAGAAATGGTGAAGTTGCCAATAACTTTATTCACTAGTGAGAAGAGTATTAAGAATGTAAAAGTTGAAATTAAAGTCAGTGGCCCGGTTGGGTTATCCGATGAAAGTTCACGCACGGTTTCAATGGGCAACGATTCTGATCTTACGCTTGACTTTGGGTTGCTTGTTAAATCAGAAACAGGAATTGCTAAAATAAAAGTTACTGCTACCTCAGGAAATTATTCAGCTACCGATGAAATTGAAATTGAAGTACGCAACCCGAACCCACCGATCACGCAAGTACAAGATGTGGTGTTGGATGCCGGAAAAACCTGGGCTGCTTCGGTAGCACCGATAGGAATTGTTGGTACCAATGTTTCTACGCTTGAAGTTTCCAGTCTGCCCCCGATTAACCTCGGGCAGCGCATGCGCTATTTGTTGCAATATCCATACGGATGTATTGAGCAAACTACTTCATCGGTGTTTCCGCAATTGTATCTTGATAAAGTAAAAGCACTCACTGCAGATGAGAAGGCCGTGATTCAACGTAATGTAAAAGCAGGAGTAGAGCGGTTGAAAACATTTGTCAATCGCGATGGCGGATTTTCATACTGGCCCGGTTATGAAGATTCCGATAGCTGGGGAACAACCTATGCGGGACATTTTCTGATTGAAGCCGAAACGAAAGGATATTTCGTGCCGAACGATATGATCAAGCGTTGGAAAAAATATCAGCGTAGTAAAGCACAAAGCTGGCGTAAGAATCAGGAGTACAGCAGCAGCGAACTCATACAAGCTTATCGCTTATATACCTTAGCCCTTTCGGGCGATGCGGAATTAGGCGCAATGAACCGCTTGCGCGAACAAGGAAACATGAATGTGACAGCAGCATGGATGCTAGCCGCAGCGTATGTGAAAGCCGGGCAACCTGAAGCAGCTAAGAAGTTGATTGAAAAGCTTCCCATGCAGGTGAAACCATATCAGGAGTTGAGTTATTCCTATGGCTCGGACTTACGTGATAAGGCGATCATCCTCGAAACACTTTTGTTGTTAGGTGATCGTGCGCGCAGCTTTGAAATTGTTAAAGAACTTTCTGAATCCATGAGCAATGCTAATTATTGGATGAGCACACAAACACTCGCGTGGTGTTTAAAATCAGTGGGCGCGTTTGCCGGAGGTGAGAAGGGAGATTTGAAATTCACCTACACCTATAATGGAAAGGAAGTAACTGCTAATACAGACCTAACTCTAGCCCAAGTAAAATTACCGATGGATGGATTGAAGGCTGGTGAGTTGAAAATAGTAAGTGGTAGTAAAGGAGCATTATTCGTTCGCATCATTTCAGAAGGTGTGCCTGCACGTGGAGCGGAAGAAGATGCTGAGAAGAATCTTTCACTGACTATCACTTATGCTGATTCAAAAGGAGTTCCGATTGATCCGATCACGTTGGAACAAGGAACTGAATTTGTGGCAACCTTTACCATATTTAATCCGGGCATGCGCGGCATTTATAAAAACTTGGCACTCAATCAAATTTTCCCATTGGGGTGGGAGATTAACAACTTGCGGTTAACGGGTGATGATGGTGCAAAGTTAACCGGGGATGTGCCTACCTATCAGGACATCCGTGACGACCGGGTATATACGTATTTTGATTTGAATGCGAACCAGCGCAAAACATTTAAAGTGTTACTCACCGCCAGTTATGCAGGCAGTTATTACTTACCAGCCGTAAGCTGCGAAGCCATGTACGACAATAGCGTGTATGCACGGAAGAAAGGTAAAGTGGTGGATGTGGTGAAGCGTGTGAATCAATAGTTGGAAGTGGTTCGTGGGACACGAACCATGGCGGAGGGAATATTATGATACAGCGTTAGCGCTTATATTTTTGGAGCCATGAGATAAAAATTAAGCCAAGAGATACAACTTTTGATGTCCGATTTATATCTGAAATACCAACACACTTTACAGAGGACTCTGTAAGAATTATTTTTAGAGAGATGTTGAATAAGTAAGGCCCTAAGTTTCATTTGCTGTCAGGTCTTCCGCCCTGACAGTTTGTATTCTAAGTTTAAGATTCAAGTAGAAATTTCTTACGGCAGAAAAAGGTTTAAGAGAGGAGTTTTAGGATAGTGGGGTTGATGGTTCGTGAAGACACGAACCATTGCGCTAGTGCGAGAGGTAAATTTGAGAGCAGTATTACATTTGCAGGTAGAAAAATTGTATGAAGAATTGGTTGTTAGGAATTTTTATAGTTGGATTGTTTATCTTCTTGATAAGTCAAATGGTATTGAATCATAAAGATAAATTGAATGATGAACGAATCTGGTATGCGAGTCAGTTGCATTATAATTTTATCACCAGGATTGATTCAATTAAAATTATCAACAGTAATCTTTACTACCTGTATTTCAGATCACCATCCCTGCCCAATGACCCAGCTTATGAAGAAGTGCTCAATCTGAAACTGAAACACTATGGAAAATTGAAATTCATTTTCTTTAAGAATGAATTTTTAGAGATTGCCGTGAATGAGCCAATTAACATGCTTGTTGGTGATACTATTCGTGTAAATACAGATGAAGATTTAATTAAAATCTATAGAAATAGAGATCAATACAATACAATAAAAGTTACAACTTCTTTGCGAGGCAGGCCATTTTAAATTTTACGTTCATGCCATTATGGGCAAAGTTCCTCTATGATTAACTTAAAGAAAATAAGTCATGGATTTCATAATTGTTGTGAGGTCTAATTGCTGTCAGGTCTTCGGATCTGACAGTTATATTCCCAGCCAAGGTTCGTGTCTCACGAACCTCAAAGTTCCTATGATAAAATAATTGTTGATGGACATTACAGAACACAAGCGAAAGTCATTCATGGAGATTGGAGAAATCTATTTCTGGACAGCCACAATTAATAACTGGCGACACCTATTACAAACTGATGCATACAAAAAAGTAATAGTTGATTCATTGGATCATTTAAGCAGTAAAGGTAAAATTGATGTTTTTGCATTTGTCATAATGCCCAACCACATTCATTTGATTTGGCGAACCAAAGAACTCAATGGAAGGGAAACGGCTCAGGGCTCGTTTTTAAAATTCACAGCACATGAGTTTAGAAAAATGTTAGTGAGTGAAGGAGGTAAGGTGTTAGAAAGTTATTCAGTTGGTGCCGCCAATAAAGAATATGAATTTTGGCAAAGAGATTCATTGGCTATTCCTTTGTATACAAAGGAAGTTGCATATCAAAAATTAGATTATTTGCATAACAATCCATTAGCAGGTAAATGGCAACTGGCAAAAAAGCCATGTGATTATAAGTATTCTACTTCCCGGTTTTATGAACTGGGGATTAAAGATTTTGGATTTATAAAGGATTTAAGAGAGGAGTTTTGATGGTTGGTGGTTCGTGGGACACGAACCATGACAAAGGGACACTTAATCAGACAAATTGTAAATGAAAAGGCTAACAAAACAACTTGCTTTAAAAATACTGATTGGTTTATTTATTGCGGTAATCATTTTTCATTTACTCATCGTATTTCAGGTTATTCCATACACAATTGTTTGGGCAGGTAAGTTGAAAACAATAGATGAAATGTATGCTTTCGAAGTTGCTTCAATTTCCATAAATGTTTTTTTGGTTGCAGTGCTGCTATTGAAAGGCAATTATGTAAAACACAGAATTTCCGATAAAATTTTCAATGCAATTTTGTGGATCTTTGTGGCGCTCTTTGCTTTAAATACGATAGGAAACTTACTGGCTGAAACTTTATTTGAGAAAATTGTCTTTACACCGCTAACATTAGTATCAAGTGTGTTGATTTGGATTGTTGTGCGGAAAGAATAGTATGAAAACAACCTTAATTTATTTAACCCTTCTAATATCAACCATGGCTCACGCTCAAAAAGAAATTCAATTGTATGAAGGTCTACCACCTGGCTCAGAAAACTGGAGATGGAAAGAAGGAGTAAACAATAATAATAGTGTGAAGGTGATGACGGTTTATAATGTGGTGCGCCCTACATTAACAACTTACTTGCCTGATCCTTCAGTTGCTAATGGAACAGCGATCATCATCGCACCCGGTGGGGGTTTTCATTTTCTGGCGATTGACCATGAAGGAATTGATGTTGCAAAAGAGTTGGTGAAAAAGGGAGTAACTGTTTTTATTTTGAAATACCGGCTCGTTCATATCACCAGTGATAACCCTTTTGATGATATGCTCAATGCACCCGATCCAAAAGCGTGGGACGATGAGAGCCTTCCTATCATTCCGCTGGCTGTTGCTGATGGAAGAACAGCACTCGCTTATGTGCGGAGTCATGCATCGGAATACAAAATTTCAAAAGACCGGATTGGCTTTATGGGATTTTCGGCAGGGGGAAGAGTAGCCGCAGGAATTACATTCGGGTATAATGAAACTAACCGACCTGACTTCGTAGTTCCTGTCTATGCTGATATGCCTGAATCGGAGCAAGGACAAGTCGCATCAGATTCACCCCCGCTGTTCATTGCTTGCACACAAGATGATGAATTTGGTTTTGCTACTCATGCCATCAATCTCTATAACAAATGGTATGAGGCAAAACGTCCGGTTGAAATGCATTTATTCAGCAGCGGGGGTCATGGATTTGGAGTAGGGAGTTCAGCCAACACCACGCATCATTGGATTGACCGGTTATTCGATTGGTTAGTAGCGCAACACCTGATAGACTCGAAATAGAAATTAGTATAAAAACCAATTCTTTATTCAGCTTTTGAGATGCTGGTATAATTAAATTGTTGCAATTAATAATTGAACTATGGAGAACATTTCACACTTCACTATTATTTTGTTCTTGCTTACCAGTGCCTGCACGATTTGGCTTTTTTATCGTGCTTCAAACAATTCCCTCATCGTTCTAATAATACTCTTGGCATGGGCTATTTTACAAAGTGCTGTCAGCTTAACCGGTTTTTATCAACACTGGGATGCCACTCCACCACGGTTTGTATTTCTGGTAGCTCCTTGGATAATTTTAATCAGTGTTCTGTTTAGCTTAAAGAAAGGACAAGTGTTTATTGATAGCTTAAAGATTGAATGGCTCACGATTTTACATGTTGTCAGAATTCCCGTTGAAATTACTTTATACCTGGTTCTTCTTGCCAAGCTTATTCCTCAATCTATGACCTTTGAAGGAAGCAATTGGGATATACTTTCCGGTATAAGTGCCCCCATTATTTACTATGTGGTTTTTAAAATCAAGAAGGCAAGTAGCAAGATTTTGTTGGTTTGGAATTTTGTTTGCCTTGGTTTGCTACTGAATATTGTGACCATTGCAGTACTCTCAGCTAAAAGTCCATTTCAGCAATTCGCTTTTGAACAACCCAATATTGGCGTTACATACTTTCCATTTATTTTGTTGCCAAGCCTTGTGGTTCCCCTTGTTTTGTTTTCACACCTAGTGGCAATCCGGCAGCTTTTTAAGACGGCCAAAAAGTAAATGTTTATTGAAACAGAATGTGAGCAATGTTAGGAAATGAGTATGATTGCAGCAACACAAATGTTCGTATATTGATTTAAAAATGGTTAATAGAGTGGGAGCTAATAAATCCTTATTTTTAGTTCTAATTCAAACTACCATGAAACTTTTTGGGTCGATTCTTCTGATTTCCCTTGTAATAACAAGCTGCACTAAAAAAACTGAAACATCTTCGGTTTCATCAGTAGATAGCTTAT
The DNA here is from genome assembly GCA_041742535.1 of Cyclobacteriaceae bacterium. GTDB lineage: Bacteria > Bacteroidota > Bacteroidia > Cytophagales > Cyclobacteriaceae > ELB16-189. The sequence continues at coordinate 20,198 of JBGSIM010000084.1, forward strand.
TCAGTGCCTATTATGATTTTAAATTGCGTATCAATCCCATTGAGGCAACTAAAGCAGGCGAGAATGAATACAACAATCAGGTTGCTAACTACATTTCCGATCCTTATCAGAAGGACTTGATAGAGAACTACACTCGATTTTTAACCATCCTCAATAATATTGATTCCGCCCAAGTAACTCATTCGCAATGGCTAAGCCTGCGTGTAATGCGTTGGGATTGCGAAATAAAACGCGAAGGTCTTACCAATAAATTGGTAACGATGGCTTCGCCTATTTTTGATTTACCAACTTTTGAATTAATGCCCCTCTTGCAAATTCAATCTTTGCACCTATACATTCCACAGTTGGCGGGTGGAAGAAGTGTGCAACCCTTCATTACAGTAGCGGATTACGATGCGTGGCTAGCTCGGGTTGATGCATTCTTACCTTTTCTGGATACTTGCTTGATCAAGATGACCGAAGGAATTGAACGAAATGTGGTACCACCTAAGGCATTAATAAAAAAAATGATTCCGCAGTTAGATGATTTTATAGAGACACCTGTTGAGGAGCATATTTTTTATGCACCCATTGTATCAATGCCTACGGAGTTTTCAGATGTTGATCGCGATCGGTTAACGAAAGCATATAGCAATATGATTAGTGATAAAGTAGTTCCCAAATATAAATTGCTACAAGATTTTCTAATTAGTACCTATTTGCCTGCAGGACGAGAAACGTCAGGGATCAATGCGCTTCCAAATGGTCCTGAAACATATAGTTATCTTCTAAAGTTAAGTACAACCACCAATATGTCTTCCGATGAAATTCATGAATTGGGTCTGCAGGAAGTCGCACGCATTCGTGGTGAAATGGAAAAAGCAAAATCAGCGACTGGTTTTAAAGGTAATTTAAATGAATTCTTCGAGCATGTTCGGAAGAATAAAAAGCTGATGCCTTTTACAAAACCTGAGCAAGTCATTGAAAATTTTAATGCGATCCATACGCGCATGAGTGGAAAATTAAATGAAGTATTTGATCTAAAACCGAGAGCAACTTTTGAGGTTCAGCGGATAGAAGCATTTCAGGAAGCATCGGCTAGTGCAAATTATGTTCCCGGAACAAAAGATGCATCACGTGGTGGAGTTTTTTATGTTCCTATTCCGGATGTAAAGAATTATAATACCTATGCGGATGAATCACTGTTTCTTCATGAAGCAGTACCCGGCCATCACTACCAACTTTCGTTACAGCAAGAAAATAAAGACTTACCTGAATTTTTACATCCCGAAAGCATGGGTGTGTTTGTGGAAGGTTGGGCATTGTATGCTGAGTCTTTAGGAAAGGAGTTAGGATTGTATGAAGATCCCTACCAATATTTTGGAATGCTCTCCATGGAAATGCATCGTGCTATTCGATTGGTAGTTGATACAGGATTGCATGGTAAAGGCTGGACTCGGGAACAAGCCATTCAATATTCACTTGATAATGAAGCTGAATCTGAAGCTTCTATTGTTGTTGCCATTGAGCGATACATGGCAACACCTGGGCAGGCAGTTTCGTATAAAATTGGTCAGCTCAAGATTTTGGAATTGCGAAAGCGTGCTCAGGAAACCTTAGGAGAATCATTTGATATTAAAGAGTTCCACAATCAAGTTCTTAACTCAGGTAGTTTACCACTTATACTGTTGGAAGAAAAAATTGATAGTTGGATTGCTGGAGTCAAGGGTTCCAAATTATGAAGCTATTATCGACCGGCTTTTTATTACTCATTTCCTTTACGGGAATATGCCAAAGCTGGTCGGAAGTAAATAGTAAAAGTATAAAGCTATATAAGGAAGGTAACTATAGCGAAGCCATTGAAGCAGCGGATGAGGCATTGAACTTGGCTATTCATCAATACGGAAAGTACACAAGTCAGTACATTGCAAGCCTAACCAATAAAGCTTATGCACAATCTGCTTCAGGCGATTATCTAAAAGCAATTGACAATTTTAGAATTGTAGCAAATCTTAGTTTTACTATTTACAAACTTCCGCATGTAAGTCAGATTGAGAGTTTAGCTGAACTCACCAAAACATTTGAGGCATTAGCTTCCTACGACAGTGCCGAACATTATCTGAATCTTGCACGCTACCTCTACATTGCTATTCCCAAAGAGAACAAGGCACATTATGATACTTCAATATTTGCCCTGTCGGATGCATACATAACAATTAATAATCTGGATGCTTCCCTTCATTACAGTAAAGGACAAATAGCGCAGGGGATTGAACTGTTAGAGAATCAAGTCACCATGCTTAAGGAATTATATCCTGATGATTATCATACAAACCATCAGTATCAGATTACAATCAATAACCTGTTTACCTACAACAATGAATTAGTGCATACTGAAATTGCACTACATTATGCTCAGGAGTATTATAATCTGGTTAAGGATAATGACAATCAACTTAATTTAATTCACGCCCTGCAAAATTTGGGCAGTGTTTACAATAACCGAGAATTCTATGATTCAGCGGAATACTTTTGGAGCGAAGCACTAGCACTAATAACAATCGGCAATTATAAAAACACTTACATTCACACAGTTGTGTTGAATAATTTAGGCACTCTTAAATTAACCATTGAAGACTACGAAACTGCTGTTTCATTTTTAAATAATTCGTTGACCATTCAAAATAGTCATGAAGCTGTGCAGCCTGACTTGTATAAAACCACGTTGTTTAATTTGGCCGAAAGTTACCATTGGCAGGGAAACTATGCCGCAGCCGACACTATTTATACAGATCTGATTCAGGATTTACTGGATGATATCATTCATAACTTCACCTATTTAAGTGATAATGAGAAATTAGCGTTTTATAAAAACCAATTAGCAATTATTGAACAGTATACTTTTTTTGCATTAAGTATCTCTGGATTGGTTCCACTTCAAAATTCAGACACCCCTTACATCAATAAGAAAATTCCGGGCCGCTTGTTTGATCTTCAGTTAACTACCAAAGCGATTATTCTCAACGCGAGCAAGCGCATGAAGAATAATATTTTACAAAGTGGTGATACTACGGTTGTCAAAATCTATGAATTGTGGCAAGAGCGTAAAAACCAATTAGCACAGGCCCTAATTGAAGGAAAAATGAATAAGACGGATTTGTATTGGTTAAAAGTTCAGATTGAGGAGAATGAAAAATGGCTGACTACCAATTCGCGAAGTTTTAAATCGGGGTTTCAGTTTGAGAAAGTAAGCTGGCAGCAAATTCAGAAAACGCTTAACCCAAATGAGGCGGCCGTTGAAATTATTCGATTAGCCAACGGCCTTCTTTATGGCGCACTCATCATTACACCAGAAACAACAACACAACCGGTTTTATCAATTGTCAAGAGTATTGAATCAAAATATTTAGAGAAGCAATTTTATAAAAGCTATTATAACTCTATCACATCGCAACAGGAAGACACGCTATCGTACAAAACCTACTGGCAACCAATTATTGACTCCATTAAAAATCATATGCCGAAGGGTAAAATGCCAAAACGTGTGTATGTTTCGAATGATGGAATCTACAATCAAATTAATTTAAACACCCTGCGTGATCCATTGAATGACCGTTATGTGTTGGATGAAACTGATTTGGTAGTGGTTACAAACACGAAAGAACTTTTGTATCCGCAAAAGAAGAGAAAGAAAAGGCAAACGGGTAGTGCTGCATTGTTTGGACAGCCTCAGTTTTCAAGTGACAAATCAAATGAGGGTCGATTTATAGATTTGCCAGGCACAGGAAGAGAGGTGACACTGCTCAATAAATCTTTGTCGATTGCGAAATGGAAGACTCAGGTCTTTACGGCAGAGGAAGCTACCGAAGAAAATCTTAAAAATTTGGACGAACCGACTGTACTTCATTTAGCTAGTCATGGCTTTTTTAATCCGGGTGGGAGTGATGATGAGTACTCATTAGCGGAGACTATGATTCGGTCAGGCATTGCATTGGCAGGAGTCAATGACACGAGCAATCAAAAGGAAGATGGATTGCTTACGGCCTATGAAGTAATTAATCTCAATCTTGATTCAACACTTCTAGTTGTGCTATCAGCGTGTGAAACTGCAAAAGGTGATGTGAATCATGGTGAAGGAGTGTACGGATTGCAACGTGCGTTACGTGTGGCGGGTGCACAAAATATGATTATGAGTTTATGGAAAGTTGATGATGATGCCACTCAAAAACTAATGGTTGATTTTTATACGCGTTGGATAAAAACAAATGATATGCGCAGTGCTTTTCGTGCAGCACAAAAAAATTTAAGAAAGGAATATCCTAATCCTTATTACTGGGGTGCATTTATTTTAGCGAGGTAATTTCTTTAAATTAATTCTTGCATTGAAATAATTTTTACCAGTAAAGTAAATGTCACTTTCGCCAATATTTACTGGGTATTCCGCTCATTATTGCGTATATTTATAATTCTACGAATCAACTGTAGTGTTCTTCATCTTTTTGATGATTCCGTCAAGTTAGCTATTCAATAGCAGTACAGCTTGTAAAATTTTAGCAGAATGATAAGCAAAGTCCGCTTTACATCATTGTGCTTTCCGGTAATTGAATTCATGATTAAGTCATGAATAATTTATTTCTTAACTCTATAAACTCAGTATGAGCACAAATCGCATTGAATCAAAAAAGAAGGTGTTGTCTTTTATAAAGACTGATGAATTAATTAAAAGAAGAAAGAATGTTGTTGCCAATGGTGTAAGTGTGTTTGTAAAGACAAGCGCAGTGCAAGGTCATGATGCAACACTAATTGATGTGGATGGCAACGAACTAATTGATTTTGCCGGAGGTATTGGAGTACTTAATGCGGGTCATTGTCCGCCACCGGTAGTGAAAGCAATTCAAGAGCAAGCAGCGAAGCTAATTCATTCATGTTTTAATGTTTCGACTTATGAGTCGTACATAGAATTGTGTGAAATGCTCGCGAGGTTAATTCCGCATGGCGAAAGAACTAAAGTGATGTTAACCAACACGGGTGCAGAGTCTGTTGAGAATGCAATTAAAATTGCAAGACAAGCAACAAAACGATCTGCGGTGCTATGCTTTACGGAATCATTTCATGGCCGTACTATGATGGCGATGACACTTACCTCCAAGATCGATTATAAGTTAGACTGCGGTCCGTTTGCACCTGAGGTGTATCGACTTCCTTTTCCGAATCATTATCATTATGGGATCGGAATGACTGAGGATGAATTTGCGGAACATCAATTGGAAAAATTGCATGAAGCAGCCCACAACCTCGTAAATCCAAATAATGTTGCGGCAATCATTATTGAATTAGTGCAAGGAGAAGGTGGTTTTAACATTGCACCTAAACGATACATTCAAGGACTTCGCGAATTCTGTGATGAGTTTGGAATCATGTTAATCTTCGATGAAGTGCAAACTGGTTTTTGCCGAACAGGAAAGTGGGCAGCAAGCGAACACTATGGTGTTATACCTGATCTTTCAACATGGGCGAAATCATTAGGCTCAGGTTTACCGATTGGTGCAGTGATCGGGAAGCGAGAAGTAATGGATGCTGCAGCGGTGGGTACCATTGGTGGAACCTTTCCAGGAAACCCAGTGTGTTGTGCAGCTGCCATTGCAACACTCAAATACATGGAAGAATTGGATTTGAACTCACGTGCAAAAAAGCTGAGTGAAATTATTAGCGAACGATTACTAAAGTTAAAAGAAAAGTGTCCATCCATTGGTGATGTACGAAGTCTGGGTGCTATGCAAGCCATTGAGTTTGTTGAAAATAATGATCCAGGTTCACCGGATTCAATTACAGCAGCTCAACTTATTAAAGCTTGTTTAAATAGAGGATTGATATTATTGAATGCCGGTACAAATAAAAATGTAATCCGAATTCTCACCCCCCTCATCATTTCAGAAGAACTATTAGATAGAGGGCTAACTATTATTGAAGAAGAATTAATAAACATAACTAACTCAAACTAAATGACTCCATTTTCAATTGCCGGTATACAAATGCATGTTTCTGCAAGCCACAGCAATGTGCCTTTAATGAAACATAAAATAGATGTGATGATGTCAGTCTATCCGTGGGTGCAGATGATTGTATTCAGTGAGCTCAGTCCATTCGGGCCACTTACGTTCAATGCACAAGAATTTCCAAATGCAGCGGAGGATGAATTTTGCAAAATCGCAAAGCATTATGGCATCTGGTTAATACCCGGTACCATGTTTCAAAAAAAGAACAATACCATTTATAATACAGCCACTGTTATTAATCCACAAGGTGAGATTGTGAGTAGGTATGATAAAATGTTTCCCTTTTATCCATATGAAGTAGGTGTAACAGGAGGCGATGAGTTTTTGATTTTTGATATTCCTCAAGTGGGTCGCTTTGGTGTTTCCATTTGCTACGACATGTGGTTTCCGGAAACATCAAGAACATTGGCCGTTAACGGTGTAGAAGTTATTCTTCACCCCACGCTTACAGCAACGATTGATCGGGACATTGAATTAGCGTTAGTGCAAGCAACGGCTGCAACCAATCAGTGTTTCATTTTTGATATCAATGGTTTGGGCGATGGCGGGACAGGCCGATCTATCATTTGTGGTCCTGATGGAAGAGTATTGCATCAGGCAAGTAATGGCGAAGAGTTGATCCCGATTGAAATTGATATGGAACGAGTGAAGCGAAGTCGTGAGTTAGGAGTGTTGAGATTAGGACAACCGCTGAAAAGTTTCCGCGAGCGGAAAGTCAACTTTGATATTTATCAGCCAGGAGCACAATTGCCGTACCTGCAAACATTGGGTGCGCTGAATAAACCTACTCGGTTCGATAAAATTACAGAAGCACTAAAAGCAGAAGAACCTGTTGTAGCGAAACATATTAACAATAAATAGAATTACGAATTAGAAATAAGAAAAATGAAAACATCTGTAAAACATGTGAAGAAGGAAAAGCCGCTGATTTTGAAACATTATATAAATTGGTTTGAAATACCAGCCTACAACTTCGAGCGTGCCGTTGCCTTTTACAATTCAATCTATTCCATCACAATGGAAACCATGGAACTCAATGGTTATGCAAGTGCATTCTTTCCGGCCAAGAGTGGAATAGGGGGAGCCGTGGTGCAAGGAGAGGGATGCGTGCCAAGCATGACGGGTCCACTGGTTTATCTTAATGGTGGAAAAGATTTGAGTGTTGTGCTCTCTAAAATTGAAGGAGCGGGTGGACGGATTGTTTTACCAAAAACATTGATCAATGAAGCAGTAGGATACTTTGCTCTGTTTGTAGACACGGAAGGAAATAGACTGGCATTGCATTCGAAGTTTTAATTTGTTGATGAGTTTGGTATTGATAGTTAGAAAGCGAATAGACAAATGAATCTCACATTCTCCTTTGGAGATGTGATGAGTAAAGAAAAATAATCATGGAAACAGTAAAGAAAGAACTTAGTAAAGTAGCCCGAAAACCTGGACACTATTATAACATTGCCCAACTGCGCACAGAACTTTGGACGGAGTTAAAACTAAAAGCATATAGTTTAACAAAGAAAGGAACCAAGCCTGAGCAGGAGGAAGGAAAGGTGCAGATGCTTACCGCGATGAAAACGCTTCGCGAAGTGGAGCAATACTTTGCCTTTCCGGGAAATGATATTCTGGATACACTTAGTGGATTCATCCGTCATGATGAATTTCAAATATTGAAAAATTCGATCAAGGAAATTCTTCGCTTGTTGGTAAGTGAAGATTATCGTCAGGATCCGGAGATATTGTCCTTTTCATCCTTACTCAAAAAGAAGGACTACAAAGGACCGACTGGCACAAAATCCAAGAAACGATATTTTGAAGTGTTGTTTGTTGATAATCTTTCGACTAACGATGAGCAACAGATTGCCAAGAAACTATCTGATGTGCGCGATCCCAAAGAGCCTTTTATCTATCAATTGGTGTTTGCTAAATCTTTTCAGGATTCGATCATCGCTCTGAAGGCTAATCCTAATATTCAAGCATGCATTGTACGAAGCGAAATTCCATTTCGATCTAAGAACACAAAAGGTCTTTTGAAATCTTTTGTATCCCATTCACTGAATGAAAATTATGAAGACTATCCTGAGTATGATTTAGGAATTCTATTAGGAGAAGCCATTAAACAGTTGCGACCTGAGGTTGATATTTATTATGTGACTGATACAGCCGTTCAAAGTTTGCCAGATAATTCCATGAAAATTTTTCAACGAATCTTTTACAGAAAGGAAGATTCGCAAGAATTGCATCTTAGTTTAATTAGGGGAATTAAGGATCGCTATGAAACTCCATTTTATACTGCATTAAAGGAGTATAGTCAAAAGCCTACGGGGGTTTTCCATGCTATGCCTATCTCGCGTGGGAATTCAATTTTTAAATCTAATTGGATTGATGACTTCGGTGATTTTTATGGCCGTAATCTTTTTCTCGCTGAAACCTCATCCACTACAGGCGGTCTTGATTCACTACTTCAACCAACGGGCCCACTAAAACGAGCACAAGAGTTAGCTTCGGAGGCCTTTGGTTCAAAGCGAACTTACTTTGCTACCAATGGCACATCGACCTCAAACAAAATTGTTTTGCAAGCGCTGGTGGAACCCGATGATGTTGTTCTCATTGACCGCGATTGCCACAAGTCGCATCACTACGGAATGGTGTTATCAGGCGCGTATGTAACCTATTTGGATTCATATCCCTTACAAGAATATTCAATGTACGGTGCCGTGCCGCTCTCCCATATTAAGGAGAGACTATTGGTGTTGAAGCGTGCTGGCAGGTTAGATCGTGTGAAGATGTTGTTACTTACTAACTGTACGTTCGATGGTGTAGTGTATAATGTAGAACGCGTGATGGAAGAAGTGCTGGCCATTAAACCTGATATGATTTTTCTGTGGGATGAAGCGTGGTTTGCCTTTGCTGCTTTTTCACCTACCTATCGCCAACGCACCGCCATGTATGTGGCTGATAAACTTTGTCAGAAATATAAAACGAGTGAGTATAAGGAGAAGTACAAAAAGCATTTAATTGAAGTTAAGAAGAAAGGTCCGGATGCAATGCCTACCTTACCGAATCCGGAGTTGGTGAAGATCCGTGTGTATGCAACACAATCAACTCATAAAACACTTTCTTCAATGCGTCAAGGGTCCATGATTCATATTTATGATGAAGAGTTTGAACGCAAAGCGGAGACTTCTTTCCATGAAGCATACATGACGCATACATCTACCTCTGCAAATTATCAAATCCTTGCTTCGTTAGATATTGGCAGACGACAAGTTTCTTTTGAAGGCTACGAATTGGTAGAGAAAAGTATTGAGATGGCCATGCTGCTACGAGCGAAGATTAATGATCATCCAAAACTCAAAAAATATTTTAGAGTGTTAACCATTGAGGATTTGATTCCGGATAAGCACAGGCAATCAGGACTTGCTGAGTACTATAACCCAGATACAGGTTGGCAACAATTGGAAGATGCCTGGACAGATGATGAGTTTGTGTTGGATCCTACCAAAATAAATCTGCACATCGGCAACACAGGTGTGGATGGCGATACTTTTAAGAACAAGTACCTGATGGATCAATTTCATATTCAGGTAAACAAGACTTCACGCAACTCTGTGTTGTTCATGACAAACATTGGTACCACACGTAGTTCTGTGAGTTATTTGATTGGGGCGTTGTTAAAAATTGCAGATCAAATCGATTTGCAATTTGATTCTCTCAATCTGGAAGAGCATCGCATCATGCAAGACAAGTTATACTCACTCACACAAGAAGCGCCTCCGCTTCCTGACTTCAGTTATTTTCATGATTCATTTCGAGCGGTAGCGGGTATTCCCGGAGGTCGTATGCGTGAAGCGTATTTTTTAGCTTATCAGGAAACAAAATGTGAGTACGCAGATTTTGCATCCTGCAGAGTTATGATGCAAGAGGGGAGATCATTAGTGAGTGCGGCCTTTGTGATTCCTTATCCACCGGGCTTTCCGGTGTTGGTGCCAGGACAGGTAATGACGGAAGAGATATTAAGTTTTCTTGAAGCACTTGATGTGAAAGAGATTCATGGTTATCGTCCTGAATTGGGTCTACGCATTTTTACCGATGCAGCGCTTAATCGTCAGCAGTCAGGTACAGCGCTCATGGGAGCAGCTGCTTCGATGCGCGGCAAGAATGGTAAAAAAGTTAAAATCAAAAAATCAAAAGAATCAGCGTAATGACGAGTATTTTAGAATCGACACGACCGGAACTAAAAAAGGGAATTTCAAAAGTCGGATTTTTTTGTTTGGCATTTGGTGCGATGATTGGAGTGGGCTGGGTGACTGCGATGGGTCCCTGGTTGCGAACAGCCGGCCCGTTGGGAGCAGCTATCGCTTTTGCTTTCGGAGGAACCCTGATGTTATTCATTGGATTTTGTTATGCGGAAGTTACCGCTATGCTTCCTGTTTCAGGTGGTGAAGTAGCATATGCTTACAAAGCGTATGGTAAAGGTCACTCATTTTTGGTGGGTTGGTTTTTATCATTCGGTTATATTTCAGTATCTGCCTTTGAAGCGATCTCTGTTGGTAAAATTTTAAGTTATCTTTTTCCAGCTATTGATCGATGGCCCTTGTATTCGATTAACGGAGATACAATTTATGGATCGCACTTACTGCTTGCATTACTTTTTGTTTCACTAATCACGTATGTGAATTATGTGGGTGTTCAAAATTCTATGCGGTTTCAAATTTACTTAACGGTAATTTTTTTGGTGATTGTGTTGTGCGTGGTTGTTGTTGGATTTTGGAAAGGCAGTATTAGTAATTTAGAACCCCTGTTTGTTGGAAATACCAATCCTGAAATTTGGGCTGGAATTATTGGTGTGTTTGCCACCGTTCCTTTCTGGTTGGTCGGCTTCGATACCATCCCGCAAGGAGCCGAAGAAGCAAAAGAGAATGTTACGTTTCGCACGATTGGTATTCTGATTTTAGTTTCAATCATTGCAGCTGTTGTATTCTACATTCTGTTAATCTTTAGCACCTCCATGGTTGCTGATGGATCACTGCTTACTGAAACAGAATTGTTTACTGCCAGTGCTTTCGAAGTGGCGTTTCAATCGGAATTTTTGGTGAATGGAATTCTGATTGCAATTTTGATTGGCCTACTCACAAGCTGGAATGGTTTTTTCCTAGCGGGATCGCGTGTGTTGTTTGCGATGGGACGTGGAAAAATTATAGCTCCCTCGTTGGGCAAGTCACACAGCAAATTCAAAACTCCATTCAATGCAGTGCTCTTTAGTGGAATAGCAACATTGTTATCGTCTTTTCTGGGAAGAGGTGCTATGATTGCGTTTGTAGATGTAGGCTCGTTTTGCATTGCAGCAGCATTTCTGGGAGTTTCATTTTCTTACTTAAAATTGAAAAGGAAATTTCCCAATCAACATCGGCCTTATCTGGCACCCGGTGGAAAATGGGCAGGCTACATTTCAATAGTAGGTTCTATTTTGATTTTACTCGCCATCACATTGCCTGCTAGTCCTGCCGCATTGAAGTGGCCATTGGAGTGGGCAATCTTATTAGGCTTATGTCTTTTGGGATTAATTCTTTGGATCACCTCAAAGAAAAGCCGTGAAATAACTACAGATGACGAACGTGATCATCTCATTTTAGAAAAGTATAAATAATCTAAACCATAGAAAATGAAAGTAACTAAAAATAGAACTCTCGTAAGAAAATCAGCAACTAAAAAGTTAACAGTAAAGAAGAAGACTAAGAAGTCATTGAAATCTAACGTGCCTGTGCTCAATGGTATTTCAGACATCCGAAGATTTTTTTATCGGAATGAAACTCCCATTTACTTTATCAGTGCAACTAATTTTAATTTATTGGGAGCCGATGAGTGGATACGAGGCTTTAAATTTATTTGCTACATCGAATGCTTTGATGGACTTCACCCCAATGTATTTTCGCCCAAAGAGGAATTACCACACGAAGACTTTGAAAGTATAGAAGATATTAATAATTATCTACTGGAGCATAAGGAAGTAGCAGATTACATTAAAGAACGCGGTGGTAAGGGGAAGGCGTTGATGTTGATGTTCAATGAGCACACCGAAAAGTTAGCCAAGCGTTTGGGTTTGGAAGTTTGTTTTCCGTCCGCCAAAATGCGAAACTTTATGGACAACAAAGTGAACACAAATCGCATTGCTGAAAAAGCAGGTGTGCCTTGCGTTCCGTATCTACTTTCTAAAGTAAAAAGCTACGAACACCTGAATGAGCTAACAAAAAAGAAATTAGGAACCGACCTGGTGATTCAAACTCCATTTGGTGATTCTGGTCATACCACCTTCTTTATTTCAAATGAACAAGAATGGAACAAATATGCCGATGAAATTGTGAAGGAGAAGGAAGTGAAAGTAATGAAGCGGATTAATTGCAAAGGCTCAGCTATTGAAGCGTGTGTAACCCAGCATGGAACCATCGTAGCGCCACTGATGACCGAATTGGTAGGCTTCAAAGAACTAACGCCTTATAAAGGGGGTTGGTGTGGCAATGAAATTTTTGCCGATGCATTTACTCCTGCTATTCGGGCTCAGGCGCGCAAGTACACGCAACTTTTCGGAAACCAATTACGCAAGGAAGGATACAAAGGATATTTTGAGTTGGATTTTTTGATTGATGAAGATACTCAAAAAGTTTATTTAGGAGAACTTAACCCACGCATTACTGGGGCGAGCTCAATTACCAATCATGCAGTGTTTGCTTTATCCGACATGCCGCTGTTCTTATTCCACATGATGGAATGGATGGAGCAACCATATAAGTTAAATGTAAATGCAATTAACAAGCGTTGGTTTAAAGCTGAGAACATTGACTCATGGGGACAATTGGTGATCAAATACATCGATAAGCAAGTTCAGGTTATTACTGAAGCTCCACTTTCTGGAATTTATAAAATGAATGCTGATGAAACCATAGAGTATTCACGGATGGATACTCACAGAAGAGCAGTTGAAACAGAACAAGAAGCATTCTTCCTACGCATTAGTCGTAAAGATGATTACTTTTATGAAGGCGCTGATATGGGGATTCTGGTAATGCGAGGTCGCATGATGACGGATGATTTTAAAATGGTACCTCGTGCATCAAAATGGATTGCTGCAATCAAAGATTTATACAAGGCAGTTGATTATGTGCCAATGAACAACCAGCAGGAACCTGCCGAGATTGGTGGATTTAAAATGATTTAAGTACATGCACATATCGTTTAGTTGCGTTCGCGAAGACAAACCTTCAGAAAAGTGGAAGGGGTTGTTTGACAGAACATGGCCTCACTATAAAACCTGGTTTTTAGCGGAAGGATATTTTGCGCGCAAAGGATATGTAACGTCAATGGGTGAGTTGCAAGATCACATGCCTGAATTAATTCCTGTCTACAATCAATTGGTTCAACTAGCAGGAGGTGGTGATTTGGAAGCACGATTTCTCAGTATGTATTGTCCGCCTGCTTATATGTCGGGCTGCTCGCAAGTTGCATGGACACAGGGTAGTTCGGCACTCATTAGAAATTACGACTATAGTTTTAAGTTGTTTGAAGGCACCATGCTGTACACAAACTGGTTGCAACCTGTTATTGGTGTAAGTGATTGTACATGGGGTTTATTGGATGGCATGAATGCTTCGGGTCTTGCGGCATCTTTAACCTTTGGGGGAAGAAAAATTACGGGCGAGGGATTTGGGATTCCGATCATCATCCGCTACGTATTGGAAACTTCAAACACCGTGAAAGAGGCCTTGCAGATTTTGAAACGTGTACCTGTGCATATGGCGTACAATGTTACACTCATGGATACTTCCGATGAATATGCTACCGTCTATCTTTCACCCGATCGACCAGCGGTGGTTGTGAATACAGCCGTATCGACTAATCATCAACTTGAAGTAGAGTGGGGCGACTATGCTTCCCTTACGGGAACGATTGAACGAAAGCGTCTGCTGGAAAAATTAGTACTTAATCCGGACGAAACAGAAAGTTCTATTTTAAAAAAATTCATGCAGCCTCCTTTGTATAGTACCAATTTCGAAAAATCTTTTGGCACGTTATATACAATTTTGTATCGGGTGAAGGAAGGGGAAGCAGAAATTCATTGGCCAGAGTTGAGTGTAAGGCAATCCTTTGATAACTTTAAGGAGCAACGAGTGGTTCCGTTTCCTATGCAATTTCAATAATTGAGAGTACTGGTAACTAATCTAACTTTTCTTAAAGCTATACAAATATGGTGCTTTGTGTGCTTTGCCAGAAAATCTTTTCTCATAACGCTTAAGAACATCGGCAGCTAGAATTTTTCGTTGAAAAGAAGTGCGCCTGAGTTTGGTGCCAAGAATAGCTTCGTGTACATGTTGCAATTCTTTCATGGTAAATTTTTCGGGTAGTAAATTTCCACCTACTGATTTGCGGTCGAGGTTATCGCGCAAAGTTTGAATAGCTTTCTCAACAATTATTTTATGATCTAAAATTAGTTTGGGAAGTTTTTTAACAGGATACCATTGACATGAATCACTCAGTGCATCGGGGCGAGGCACAACATCGTCATAATTAATAAGCGCATAATAAGCTACCGAAATAAAACGATCGAGTAGCCATTGCAAGGTTTTAGTATCCTTATTATTTGCTTTAAGAATCGCTTCCATTACTTCGGGTTGGTATCGCGCTAAATCTCCGAACGTGTGAAACTGTTCGAGGTAGATATTTTTAATGCCTGTACGTTCTTCAAGGCCCCTGCGCACTTCATCGTCAAGCGTTTCATTCTTTTTTACAAATCCACCTGGCAAGGCAAAAAGTCCGGTGTTGTGATACTCCATGATCAATATTTTCAAATCCTTGCCCGAAAAACCCAGTATTACAGAGTCATAAGCGATATGGGGCAGGTAGTCTGATTTTTGCACGTTTTAAATTTTTCATTAAAAATAATTCGGTATTCTTCAATTACCTACTTATTATTGTTACAAAATGAGACAATAATGAAAAATAAAACTATCTTCTTTGTGATGATCGCTTTCATCATGCTCAG
>JBGSIM010000085.1:0-132939 GCA_041742535.1 Cyclobacteriaceae bacterium
TCATTCTCTTTAAACCTTCTTGCGGTTTCTCGCACGATGGCGAATGCTTTTGGTAAAACCTCTAACAGAACTTTTTCAAGCTCTTTATTTCGGTCTACTTCAAGTTTATCGATTTGAGCAAAAAGAGATTCTTTTTCAGTGATGTCTAGTTCTGGATGATCTAACAAACGCTGACGAATGCCTGCAATCTGATCATCAATTGGTTTTAGAAATTCATTGATATGATTCTGGATTTCACCGGTTTTGGCACGTAGTTCATCATTTGAAATGGATGTCAGAAGTTCGCCCTCCCGCTTTGTTTCTTCCACCAAAGGCATCATGCGTTTGATGTCTTTCTGAGATTTATCGCCAAAAATTTTTGCAAGCAGTTTTAACATGAGTCGTTATCGTTTTTTGGTTTGTTATTTCAGGAGCGACTAAGGGATTGCCTGTATCGAAATTGAATCAACAATTAACCGGTAAAATGGGTCGTAAAATTAAGGATTTCGGGGTGCAATTATAGTTCCAAGTCGCCTTCGAACACCATTTTGGCAGGGCCGATCAGGAAAATATCATGAAATGTGCCTGCCTGACCGGTAGGCAGGCCTGCCTGACCGATTTTAAACTCTACCGCTAAGTTTCCACCTTTTACATTTACCTGAATCGGTGAAGTATAACCATGAAAGGAAGCAGCCAATGCCGCAGCTGTTACGCCTGTTCCACACGAATACGTCTCGTCTTCTACTCCTCGCTCGTATGTGCGTACCGCGATGGTATTATTTTCAAGCAATTGAATGAAGTTTACATTCGTTCCGTCTGGTTTATAATTTTCGCTGTAGCGGATTTTTCTGCCTTCTTCGAAAACAGGGTAATCGTCAACAGCCTTTACAAACTTGAGATGATGTGGTGATCCGGTATTAATAAAATACTCGTCACCAGTTTTTTTTACTTCCGTTACCGGATTCATTTTTAAACGAACAATTCCGGTGTTCAATAACTCAGCCTGATGGGGGCCATCATAAGCATTAAACTCAGTTGTATTAGTTAGTAAACCTAAACTTGCAGCCATCTGCACCGCAGCACGACTTCCATTACCACACAGGCTTTGTGAGCCATCGCTATTATAATAATTCAAATTGAAATCGAATGACGGGTGCTTTTCAATGAGTATAAGCCCATCGGCACCTACACCAAATCTACGATCGCAAATTTTTTGTATTTGTTCTGAGGAAAAAGAATACGCTCCTGCTCGATTGTCGATAATGACAAAATCGTTGCCGGTTGCTTCGTATTTATGGAAATGGATTTTCACTCTGAGTTGAATTAAAAAAGGAATGATCTTACGATCAGGTTCTTATTTTACCTCTTCGTAGTCTATGTAGTCACCACCTTTAATGTGGCCATCTTTTTCTTTCTTAGGCGCAGAATCAACATGCACGTTTCCTTGAGGTCTTTGCTGTCTGGGTTGCTGTGATGCAGCTCCTACTTTAAAGAAAAAACCTCCAACTTTGTATAAAACGTAACCCACAAGGGCGAATATGAGAAGTAGCCTGGTCATTTGAACAATGTTTTTTTGGTAAACGCTATTTCAAAGATATTAGTTTGAATTTATACAACCTCATCGGCTCAAGTACAGATTTCGCTCCGAGTAGATGTTCATGAAATAATCATCCATTAAATCGTCAATAAAATAGATTGCCTCCCCGGTCGACTTCATTTCGGGGCCTAATTCCTTATTTACATCTGGGAATTTATTGAACGAGAAAACCGGAACCTTAATCGCATACCCTTTTTTAGTTGGGTTAAAATTAAAATCCTTCACCTTTTTGTCACCCAACATTACTTTGGTGGCATAGTTCACGTATGGTTCGTCATACGCTTTGCAGATAAACGGTACCGTGCGCGATGCTCTTGGATTCGCTTCGATGATATATACTTTGTCGTTCTTGATCGCGAACTGAATGTTGATTAAGCCAACAGTTTTTAAAGCAATTGCAATTCGTTTTGTAAACGTTTCAATTTGTTTGATGACTAAATCTCCCAAGTTGTAAGGAGGCAACACTGCATATGAATCACCGGAGTGAATTCCGGCAGGTTCAATATGTTGCATGATGCCGATGATATATACATCTTCACCATCACAAATTGCATCAGCTTCAGCTTCAATGGCATTTTCGAGAAAATGATCGAGCAGCACTTTATTTTCAGGAAGGTGTTTCCAGATATCAAGAATGTGATTCTCTAATTCCTTTTCGTTGATCACAATCTTCATGCTTTGTCCACCCAACACATAAGAAGGACGAACTAGCAATGGAAAACCAATTGTCTTAGAAGCTTCCAGTGCTTCATCAGCATTGGTAGCCACACCAAATTCTGGATAAGGAATATTTAACTCTTTAAGGAGTGATGAGAAACTTCCTCTGTCTTCTGCCAAATCCAGTGCATCGAAGGAAGTACCCATTATTTTTATTCCATTCTTTTGAAGTTTTTCAGCAAGCTTAAGTGCAGTTTGTCCTCCTAGCTGAACGATTACACCTTCTGGTTTTTCGTGTTGAATGATATCCCAAAGATGTTCCCAGAAAACAGGTTCGAAATAAAGTTTGTCGGCAATATCAAAGTCTGTTGAAACAGTTTCAGGATTGCAATTAATCATGATCGCTTCGTAACCCGCTTCTTTAGCAGCAAGAATTCCGTGTACACACGAATAATCAAACTCAATACCTTGCCCAATTCGATTCGGGCCCGAGCCAAGAACAATAACTTTCTTCTTATCCGTTACAATGGATTCATTCTCAGTATCGAATGAGGAATAGTAGTAAGCAGTTTTTGCATCGAACTCTGCTGCGCATGTATCCACCATTTTATAAACGCGGTTGATACCCATCTCTTTGCGCCTCGCATGAACTTCACTTTCAAGACAATCGAATAAGTGCGCAATCTGACGATCGGCATATCCTTTCTCCTTGGCTTTGCGCATCAACTCAACAGGAATAGTTTGAAGATCATACTCTCCAATCTCTTTTTCCATTTCAATCAACTCCCAGATTTGTTCCAGGAACCATTTATCAATTTTGGTTAAATTCAAAATGGTTTTCATAGAGATGCCAAGCTTCATCGCATCGTAAATATGAAACAGCCTGTTCCAGCTTGGATTCTTTAAACTATAAAGCAAATCTTCTTGATCCTTTACTTCTTTGCCATCAGCACCTAATCCATTTCTTCTTATTTCTAATGACTGACAAGCTTTCTGTAATGCTTCTTGAAAGTTTCTTCCAATACCCATTACTTCTCCAACCGATTTCATTTGCAACCCAAGTCTGCGATCGGCTCCATGAAACTTATCAAAGTTCCAACGCGGAATTTTTACAATAACATAATCCAATGCAGGCTCAAAATAAGCAGTTGTTGTTCCGGTGATTGCATTTTTCAACTCATCAAGATTATAACCAATGGCAAGTTTCGCTGCAATTTTTGCAATTGGATAGCCTGTCGCCTTTGAAGCTAGTGCCGAAGAGCGTGATACTCTAGGATTAATTTCAATACCAATGATGTCATCATTTTCAGGATTCACGGAAAACTGAACGTTACAGCCGCCAGCAAATTTTCCGATGGCGTTCATCATTCTTATGGCCAGGTTACGCATGTTTTGATACACGGTATCGGGCAATGTCATGGCTGGGGCAACGGTAATAGAATCACCAGTATGAATTCCCATCGGATCGAAATTCTCGATCGAACAGATAATAATTACATTTCCTATTCCATCGCGCAAAAGCTCTAACTCGTATTCCTTCCAACCCATAATGCTTTGTTCAACCAAAACTTCGTGAGTAGGGGAAGCATGCAAACCTCGGTTTAATGCTGCATCAAAATCTTCGGCTCTTTCAACAAAACCACCACCCGTTCCGCCAAGGGTAAATGAAGGACGTATTACTAGTGGAAACCCGATCTCCTGAGCAATTTCTTTTCCTTCCAAAAAGGAGGTAGCGGTAGCACCTTTACAGACACCCACTCCAATTTCAAGCATTTTTAGCCTGAATTTTTCACGATCCTCCGTTGTCTCGATGGCATTAATATCAACACCTATAATTTTTACACCATAGTTTTCCCAGATTCCTGCCTTATCGCAGTCAATACAAAGATTTAGGGCAGTTTGACCACCCATAGTGGGCAGGACGGCATCAATATGATGTTTTTCTAAAATTTCACGGATCGACTTCTTTTCCAGGGGTTTAAGATAAATATGATCAGCAGTTACCTTATCCGTCATAATAGTTGCCGGATTGGAGTTGATTAGGATTACCTCAATCCCTTCTTCGCGAAGTGAGCGAGCGGCTTGTGACCCGGCATAGTCAAATTCACACGCTTGACCAATAATAATGGGGCCGCTACCTATAATTAGTACGGAACGAATACTGCGATCTCTTGGCATAGTGGCTGTTAGAGTATGGATAAATCTTGCAAAAATAATCAGTCTTTCAGGTTTTACCTGATCGATCTGTTACTTTTATTCAGAAGGTTATCCATAAAAGATATTTTTTTTAAGATTTAGAGTTGAATTGTGAAAAGATGAAATAATGAGCTTCAATGAAGCCAATAAAATAGTTAACACATGAATCTTAATATAAAGGCAGGCGATCAAAACACGTACGATGCAATCGTGGTGGGTTCAGGGATTAGTGGCGGATGGGCAGCTAAAGAACTTTGTGAAAAGGGCTTGAAAGTATTAATGCTTGAACGAGGAAAACCGGTTGAGCATCCTAATTATCCAACCACCACAATGGATCCATGGCAACTAGAAAACAGAGGACACTTGACAGTTGAGGATAAAAAACGTTGTCACATTCAGGATCGTCATTATTCGTACGGAGGCGACAACAAGCATTTTTATATCAATGATTTAGAAAATCCATACACAGAATTGAAACGCTACGATTGGATTCGCGCAGATGTGGTAGGCGGACGATCATTATTATGGGCTCGACAGTGTTATCGCTGGAGTGATTTGGATTTTGAGGCAAACAAGAAAGATGGCATCGCGGTGGATTGGCCCATCCGATACAAGGACATAGCACCGTGGTATGATTACGTAGAAAAAGTTGTTGGGATAAGTGGGCAGAAAGAAGGAATCCCACATTTGCCCGATAGCAATTTTTTACCACCTATGGAGATGAATTGTGTAGAGAAAGATTTCAAAAGCAAAATGGCAAGTGCCTATCCTGATAGAAAAATTACGATTGGAAGAACAGCTAATCTTACGGAACCTGTAAAGGGAAGAGGCGTGTGTCAGTATCGCAACTTATGCCACAGAGGCTGTCCATATGGAGCTTACTTTAGTACTAATGCAAGTACGTTGCCCGCTGCGTTTGCAACCGGTAATCTCACTTTGCGATCAAACTCACTCGTCAATAAAGTTTTGTATGACGAACAAAGTGGAAAAGCAACAGGTGTTGAAATAGTTGACACGGAAACCAATGAGGTAATCGAATTCTATTCAAAAATTATTTTTCTGAATGCATCAACCATTGCCACTGCCTATATTCTTTTGAATTCAACCTCTAATCGTTTTCCTAACGGATTAGGAAATGGAAGTGATCAGGTGGGCCGAAATATTATGGATCATCACAAAGGAGTAGGAGCGAATGCACAGGTGGATGGATTTGAAGATCAATACTATTATGGACGTAGACCCAATGGTGTGTATGTTCCAAGGTTTAGAAACCTGAGTGACAAGAGAAAGGATTACATCCGTGGGTTTGGATATCAGGGTGGTGCTAGTCGGGGAGGTTGGAGCCGCGGAAACAATGATTTAAAAATTGGAGCCGAATTAAAGGAGGATTTACAAAGTCCATCAGGCTGGGGCATTGGTTTTACTGGTTTTGGCGAATGCTTGCCATATGAGGATAATCGAATTACGCTCAATACTAATTTGAAAGACAAGTTTGGAAGACCAACTCTCGATATGAGTGTTGAGTTTAGAGAGAACGAAAAAGTAATGCAACGCGATATGGCAGATTCTATGGCCGAGATGTTGGAAGCAGTTGGTTATAAAAATGTAAGGTCGTATGCAAATATGTCTTTTCCGGGAAATGCAAATCATGAGATGGGAAGTGTGCGCATGGGGCGCGATGCAAAGACTTCGGTGCTAAATCAATTCAATCAAATGCATGAGGTGAAGAATGTATTTATAACCGATGGATCCTTTATGGTTTCATCTTCGTGTGTGAATCCATCATTAACGTATATGGCTATGACAGCACGAGCCTGCGCATATGCCGTTGATGAATTGAAGAAGCAAAATCTCTAATTGGATTTTTTATGTTCACGAAACCTGCGAACCATTGCGATTGAAAAACCAACCATTAGCACTCCAGTACCTAACCACAATACATTGATTAAGGGTTTTTCCATGGCTTTAATAATCACCCAATCTTTCTGACGTGTGTTAAGACCCAAGCTAAATTCATTTGTATCGGGATGAATATTGAGTAATGTAATTCTAACTCCCAGATCATTAATCTCTGAGGAAATTCTACCTACCTGTGCTTTGTCTTTAATTAAGAAAATGGGATCAGCATAGTAAGAATCTCGTTCGCCACTTACTTTGATTTTTGCCTGCACGGCTACATCTTCATCCGAAAGTTTGAATCCTTCAATTTCATGAATGCGGTTTACTTCTTCCAAAACAGCCACGTAATCATTCACGAAAAATTGTTGATTCAGGCGAGTCCTGATTTCTTCAGTCTCACTCCATTCTGGCTCTTCTTCGCGGTTCATGGGTAGGGAAACATGTGTATATAAATCGCGAGAAATATTTCTTTTAATATCAGGCGATGCAACAAAGCCACCCATTGCTGGATTGATTTGCACACGTGGAAAAAGTGAGGCTTCTACTTTCCCATTTTTCCGTAACTCGATTTCGTAGTAAGTGTTTTCAGGATTGATCTCGAAAGTGTCTTTTGCATTCAGAATTTTCTTGCCGTTGAACAGGATATCTTTTGTAGCAATTACTTTGTAAGGATCTATGGTAAGATCAATATCATTTTTGCTAACGTAGCCGCTTATCTTTCTTGGCTCAACTCGTTCACCTAAATATTCAATTTCGTATCCAGCCATAGAACGTGGTTCGTTAAGGAACAACAATAAATTATCGCGGTTAAATTCTGTAGGTAAATCCTTTGAGATTAACATGCCTGTGTTGTTCAATGAAACGACATATGAGTATCCCGATGAAAACATAACACCAATCAGCATCATGCCAATACCAATATGAGACAAAGCTCCACCCGATAAAGAAGAATTAACTTTAGTGACAGATAGAAGCACTTTTACATTTGACACAATCAAATAAACTCCCGCCAAGGTTAAAACCATGTAGGCTGGTTGATAGACTTTTGCGATTGAAATGATGATCACAAAAATGACGAGGGAAACGAGCACAGGAGGAAGCATTTCTTTTTTCAGTGTGTTTCTGTCCATTCGTTTCCACCAAAAGAATTGACCAGTTCCAGAAATCAGTGCGACCAAAGCACCAAACCAAAGTTGAAACTTTGAATAAAAACCAATTTGATCAGCAGGTGGAGCAAGGTTTGATTCACCACCAAATAGTTCTATGATTTTATTATAAACGGGAATAGAAGTAGGAAGCAAAACCTGAAATCCCATTAAACACAATGTGATTGCGCCTAAGAAAATCCAGAACTCACGTGAGTAAATGGACGCTTCTTTTTCTGAAGTTGGAATTTCTTTCCACCGGATAACTAAAAGTAAAATGGCTGCAACCGTAAAGAATAGCATATAGATTAGCAGCTGACCAGAAAGTCCCAGATCAGTAAAAGAATGAACCGATGCGTCTCCTAATATTCCGCTGCGAGTAAGAAATGTTGAGTATAGAATAAGTACAAAAACCGCTATGCTTAAAATCATAGCACTCTTCAATGCAGTCTTGTTGTTTTTATAAATGATCATGGTATGAATGGTGGCTATGAGAACAAGCCACGGAACATACACTGCATTTTCAACAGGATCCCAATTCCAATATCCACCAAAGTTTAGAGTTTCATAGGCCCAATACCCGCCCATTAAAATTCCTAATCCTAAAATCGCACCGCCCAGCAACGCCCAAGGCAATGCAGGCTTTATCCACTCTGAATATTTTTTCTGCCAAAGACCGGCAATACAAAACGCAAACGGAGGCAGCGTTAGCGCAAACCCTAAAAACAATGTGGGTGGATGAATTACCATCCAATAGTTTTGAAGCAAGGGGTTTAGTCCGCTTCCATCTTTAGGGATAAAATCTGGTTGTAAAGAAAAGATAGGGTCATCAATCGCATCGCGAAGTAAGATGAACGGTGAACTACCAATTTTGATATTGATGAATGGGATAACAACGCCTAGAATCATCGAGGCAAGAAAAGCTTGCACTAAACCAAACACAACCATTACGGGTGCTTCCCAAACTCGCTGAGTGTTTAAAAGAAAAATACCAATTACTGCTTGCCAGAAAATCCACAACAAAAAGCTTCCTTCTTGTCCATTCCAAAAAGTAGAAATCAGATAATGAACCGGGAGCCGACTGTCTGAGTGACTATAGGCGTAGTGATATTCGAAATAGTGGTTAGAGATTATTGTAAAAAGACAAACAATAACACCAAGCACAGCAACACCGTGAGTATAAAATGCCAGTCGCGCATTTTTTAGCCATTGCTCTTTTAATTCACTTGAGACAGAATTAGCCTTCCAATAAGCAAAAGCAGTGATTATGGAAGTTACGAATGAGGTGATAACAAAAAGGTGACCCAGGTCACCAATGAAGTAATGCATTTATGAATGGTTATAAACAGAACTCACGGAAATCTTTCTTCAAACAGCAAGTTTAAATACTTGCATTTATTTTTTCTTCCTGATACTTGGAAGGACACTTTAATAAAATCTTACTCGCTACAAACACCTCATTTTGGTATCCGCCAATCACCACTACTTTTTCAGACCGTGTAAAATCGGCAGGCATTGGTTCATTGTAATAAACTTTCTGTTCTTTTTGATTTTCATCAACCAAAATGAATGAGAATGATAATTTATCAGCACTTTTTTCCATACCGATAATCTTGCCTTGAGTATCTTTTTTTAAATCACCCACTACATGTATTTGAGTTTTGCTTCCAGTGGAAGCTAACTGATAAGCTTGATCAAATGAAACATATGAACTGGCATCGCGCGTAGTGGAAATAATAATTCCAATAGCTGCGATAATTACGATAATGGCAAGAATATGAAACTTCTTCATAATTAATTTTAATTATTTTTTTTCAACTCCTTTTCAATTTTGAAAATTTTTCTGTCAACCCTCACCAGGAGAACAATCATTGCTGTTAAAATAATAACAAGGCCTGCTACAACGGTATATATTTTTCCATCTCGTCTTAAAACATCAGCCATTTCAACCTGATCAACATTTTGACTAAAGGAATCAAATGAGAAGAGCATAAATAAGAGAAAAAGGATATTTCTAAACTGCTTCATCATGTATTTTTTTTAATGACCGTAATCTAAGGAGCAAGGTAAAAAACCAAAAGCCTAGCAAAATGAAACTGCTAATGGCAGTGTATACGACTAATTTCATATTATGGGCGGTATCAAATAATCTAAACGTTGGGTTATCACCACTTCCAGGATGAAGGGAATCTGTCAAGCGTGGCAGAACATATATTAATGGGATAAAAACCAGATATGAAAATATGTTATAAACCGCGCTTAATCTTCCTCTTTGTGTTTCATCTTCCAAATAACCCCTCAAAACGAAATAGGCCGAATAAATCAAAAGTCCAATTGCCGTGTTGTTAAGTTTTGGATCACTCGTCCAAAAGGTTCCCCAAGTGGCATTTCCCCAGAGCATTCCTGTTACTAATCCTAAGCCACCAAAAAAGAATGCAACCTTCAGCGCCACTGCTGCTTTATCATCAAAACTTATATCCTGTGTTCGTAAATATTGAATGGATGAGTAAAGAGAGTAGGTGAAAAGAGCCATCATTGTAAACCACATAGGAACGTGGAAATAATTCATTCGAATGCTCTCGTTTAAAATGTGTAATCTGGGCACGGGAATAAGAAATCCTCCAATTACTGAATAATAAAGAAGTACAATTGTCAATATCTTCCACCATTCCAACTTGTACTTGTTCATAGATTTGATTTTTCCTGCCCAAATAGTCCGAATTCGGGGTTTTGAATAGTCTGCTTAGCTACGCCAAATATAGGGGAAGAGCAGGTATGACGCTGCTGTTACGGCACAATTTATTGCCAGTAAAGTTATGATATCATTGGTGCTCACTGAACGATCTAAGCCATCAATACAGTTCTTTGTCACCTTTACGGTGATGAGTAGCACTGAAATAACAATTGGAAAACTAAGCACTGTCATTAGTATATGGCTATTGCTGGCCTTTGAGGCAATGCCCGACAAAAGTGTAAGCGATGCCGCAAAGCCCATTGACGCAAGGGTTATGATAAGACAGAATAATCCTAAATCAGCGATTGGGTTTTTTAGGAGCAGTGCGAATAATAGAAAGCCGGTAAAAGAAAGAATTACCGTCAATAAGAAATTATAAATGATTTTTGAAATGATAATAGCTTCAGGCGAAGCAATTGAGAAGTAATAAATATCGCGACCTTTTTTTTCGCCAATAAAACTTTTGGCGATTGTGTTAATCGTTGTAAAAAGAATGGTAATCCAAAACAAAGCACTCCAAACCAAGGGTGTTATTTGGTTTTGCCGGAGGCTAAAGGTAAGGTAACAAATAAAGGCCGTGCTAAACAAATAGAGTAACAGACCTGAGATGACAGACTTTCGTCTGAGTTCGAGGGTGAGCTCTTTAAGAAAAAGATGTTTAAGGGTTTGCAAGTTTTTCTTCTGAGAGTTGTACAATTTTTCGAAGAGACTTAAATC
This sequence comes from Cyclobacteriaceae bacterium, assembly GCA_041742535.1. GTDB lineage: Bacteria > Bacteroidota > Bacteroidia > Cytophagales > Cyclobacteriaceae > ELB16-189. Next base: position 10,925 of record JBGSIM010000085.1, read on the forward strand.
CTATTAGCAGAGCAACTAAGAAAAGACCCACCGAAGCACCAGCTACGAGAGATATGGAAAGTTTTGGACTGACAGGTTTTTTAAAAGTTGTAAATCCTTCTACTAATTGAACGCTATTAACAGTTTCAAGAGCATTTTGCAGTCCAATTTTTTCCTTATTCAGTTCCAGAATTTTTGTGTTCACGGTAGTAGGATCAAACAAAACCAAGTTGTCTTTGCTCGACTGACTCATTTTTCCGGATGAGATATTGGTTTTTAATTCCTGTAAATCGATTAATTCCTTGTCAATTTTTTCAATGATTTGAGTGTAATATTTTCTGTTCTGATCAACTCTGATTTTTACGTAATCATTCGATTCAAAAAAATTAATAAGCCCAGTTTGTAAACTTGGCCAAATGGAATTATCGGAAGATTGTCCAATGATTGTTAAATAACTTTTCTCTTGCTCCTTAATACCATCAGACTTCTCGATCGCACTTTTTATTTCAAGTTTACCCAACATATTAGCTTCCTGTTGAGTTATACCTAACCTAGTTGAAACTTTAGTTAAATTCTTTTCTTTTATAAGCTTATTGATATCTGAGACTAGATTCTTACTGTATGATTCTGTAAGGATACCAGAACTAATCAGCATACTACTTTCGTAGGTTCTGGGCACAAATTGATAGTAGCATAACCCTAGAATAGATCCAATTACAAAAGCCACAATAATTGAAAGAATATTACTTTTAATCGTTATAACAATCTTTGCCAGTAATTCCAGTAAATCAATTTCATCGGAATTGTTCAATTGGTTTTTGGTCTCAGCCATTTAGAAACGTCTTTAATTTACTGCAAATCTAATCAGAATTCACGTACTTTTGACGCAAATTATAGTTTTGTGACTTCTGCTAAAATACTTGTTACCGGTGCTGCCGGATTCATTGGGTATCATTTATCAAAACGTTTACTTTCTCTCGGTTATGAAGTAATTGGGTTGGACAATCTCAATGATTACTATGAGGTTGGCTTAAAAGAATCAAGATTGTCAATTTTACGAAACTTAGATAATTTCTCTTTTCACAAGATTGATTTACAGGATAAGGCTTCAATAGATAAACTCTTTTCATTCTCTCAATTTGATCATGTTGTTAATTTGGCTGCTCAGGCAGGAGTTAGGTATTCAATAACAAATCCATATGCCTATTTAGACAGTAACATTACTGGATTCTTGAATATTCTTGAGGCTTGTAGGAATTTTCCAGTAAAGCATCTGATATATGCGTCCTCAAGTTCAGTCTACGGTGCTAACCGAAAAATGCCATTCTCAGTGCATGACAATGTGGATCATCCGCTTGCTCTATATGCCGTAACTAAAAAAAGTAATGAGTTGATGGCGCATGCTTATTCTAATCTATATAATATTCCAACAACTGGCCTTCGGTTTTTTACTGTCTATGGCCCGTACGGAAGACCAGATATGGCTTTGTTTTTATTTACGAAAGCCATTCTGGAAGGAAAACCAATTGAGGTCTTCAATCAAGGTAAAATGAAAAGGGATTTTACGTACGTAGATGATATCGTGGAGGGGATTGTGAGACTTATTCCAAAGCCTCCGAAAGGGAATGGAGAATGGAGTGGGGTTAATCCCGATCCAGCAACTAGTTTTGCGCCCTACAAGATTTATAATATTGGCAACAATAGCCCTGTTGAGTTATTTCATTTTATTGAAGTGCTTGAAGATAAGCTCGGTAAGAAAGCAGCGAAGAACCTGTTACCTTTGCAGGAAGGTGATGTGCCCGAAACGTATGCGGATGTAAATGATTTGATGCGGGATGTTGATTTTAAGCCTAGCACATCTATCGAAACAGGAATAGGAAATTTTGTAGCCTGGTATAAAGATTATTATAATATTAAATAGAATGGAGAAAGTTGGAGTTATTGGATTAGGTTATGTTGGATTACCGCTTGCGGTTGAGTTTGGGAAAATTTTGGAGGTGGTTGGATTTGATATTAACCTATCCCGGATTGAAGAATTGCGAAAAGGATATGATCGCACCTTGGAAGTTGATAAGGCTGAATTCGCTACTGCCTCAAAATTAACTTTTACTTCTAATGTTGACGATTTGAAAACTGTAAATCATTTTATTGTTACAGTCCCAACTCCTGTCGATGAATATAAAACGCCCGATCTTACTCCACTTATTAAAGCGAGTGAAACAGTAGGCAAAGTGTTGAAGAAAGGAGATATCGTTATCTATGAATCAACTGTATATCCAGGTTGTACTGAAGAGGATTGTGTTCCCGTGCTTGAAAAAGTTAGCGGATTAAAGTTCAATGTCGATTTTTTCTGTGGCTATTCACCGGAACGAATTAATCCAGGCGATAAACAACATCGATTGCCAAACATTAAAAAAGTTACAAGTGGTAGTAATCCTCAGATTGCAGAAAAAGTAGATCAACTTTATAAAAAAATTATAAAAGCGGGTACTCATAAAGCCTCCTGCATTAAAGTAGCAGAAGCAGCGAAGGTTATAGAAAACTCGCAGCGCGATATTAACATTGCCTTTGTTAATGAACTTTCTCTCATTTTTGAAAAGATGGGGATAGATACTCATGAGGTTCTTGAAGCGGCAGGAACAAAATGGAATTTCCTTCCTTACAAGCCAGGCTTGGTTGGTGGTCATTGTATTGGTGTTGATCCTTATTATCTAACCTATAAAGCCGATAGTTTGGGATATCATCCTCAGGTTATTCTTGCTGGACGTAGGATAAATGACAATATGGGTGTTCATATTGCAAGCCGCGTTATTAAATTAATGACTCAAAATGACTTGCCAGTTAATAAAGCCAAAGTATTGGTGTTAGGCATAACCTTTAAAGAGAACTGTCCTGACATAAGAAATAGCCGCGCGATTGATGTGATTCGCGAATTGCAAAGTTTCGGAGCTGATGTAGAAGTGTTTGATCCACATGCAGATTCCGAAGAAGTAAAGCATGAGTATGACCTGACTTTAGTGAAGGATCTTGATAAAAAGTACTCAGCAATAGTTTTAGCGGTGAGTCACACCGAATTTGCATCTTTAAACTGGTCTGCATTAAAAAGTAAGAGTACAATAGTATATGATGTGAAAGGATTCTTGGATAAATCGCTTGTAACCGCACGTTTATAATTATGAAAACAACAAATCATGTCTTGGTTACCGGGGGAGCTGGATACATTGGTTCACACACTGTTGTGGAGTTAATTGAAGCAGGGGATAAAGTTACTGTTGTTGATAACCTTGAACGAAGTGACTATAAAATCATTGAAGGTGTTGAAAAAATTACCGGCACAAAAATTCAATTCCAACAAATGGATTGTTTGGATGCTGCGACCATGAATAAATTGTTTTCTGAAAATAAGTTTTCCTCAGTTATTCATTTTGCTGCTTTCAAATCCGTTAACGAATCAGTTGCCAAGCCACTTTCTTATTATAAGAATAATGTTGGTTCATTAATTAGTTTGTTGGATGTAATGAAAGCCCATCAGGTTAAGGATTTGATCTTTTCATCTTCTTGCACGGTTTATGGACAGCCTGACCAAATTCCTGTGGACGAATCTGCACCATTCAAAAAAGCAGAGTCCCCATATGGTTCAACAAAGCAAATTTGTGAGGGAATATTGGAAGAAGTTGTTTCGGAAGGATTTAGAGTAATATCCCTGCGTTATTTCAATCCTATTGGAGCGCACCCCAGTGCATTAATTGGTGAGCTGCCAATCGGTGTGCCAAACAATCTTGTTCCCTATGTTACTCAGACTGCCGCTAAGGTTCGTGAAAAACTTACGGTGTTTGGTAACGATTATGATACTTCGGATGGTTCGTGTGTGCGAGACTTTATCCACGTAAGTGATGTGGCGAGCGCGCATGTTAAGGCAATTGATTTTTTAAATACCCAAAAGGAAAACTCCTTCAATGCATTCAACTTAGGTACTGGTATTGGTGTATCTGTACTGGAGTTAGTGAAGAAATTTATTGAAGTAACTGGAGTTGATTTAAATTATTCTATCGGCCCCCGTAGACCAGGTGACGTAGAAAAAGTGTATGCAGATCCTGAGAAAATTCATCAAGCTTTTGGCTGGCAAACAAAATTTGATCTTGGGCAATCTTTGTTACATGCCTGGCATTGGGAAAAGAAACTAAGAAATATCTGATCAATTTGTATGGAGAAAATCAGGATGGCCGATTTGCATACTCAGTATCTTCGAATCAAAGAAGAGATTGATCTTGCTATTCACAAAGTATTAGATTCAACCGCATTTATTCAGGGGCCACAGGTTAAGCAATTTGCAGATGCGTTGGGAAAATTTCTCAATTCCGAAGCAGTGATTCCATGTGCCAACGGAACGGATGCTCTTCAAATAGCTATGATGGCGTTAGGTTGCAAGCCTGGCGATGAAGTCATACTTCCAGTTCATACATATGTGGCTACAGCCGAAGTAATTGCATTGTTAGGGTTGAAGCCCGTATTTGTGGATGTAAACCCCAATGATTTTAACATCGATGTAAACCAGATTGAAGACAAAATAACCGATAAGACGTTTGCCATTGTACCTGTCCATTTATATGGACAATGTGCGGATATGGAATCCATATTGTCAATCTCCCAAAAGCACAATATTCATATTATCGAAGATGTTGCTCAGGCGCTAGGTGCAGTTTATACATTTTCCAATGGGAGAACAATGCGAGCGGGCACAATCGGTACAATTGGCTGTACTTCATTTTTCCCCTCAAAAAATCTTGGATGCTTTGGTGATGGTGGAGCTATCTTTACTCAAGATAAATTATTGGCTGAAAAAATAAAGATGATTGCCAATCATGGACAAAAAGTAAAGTATCATCATGAAAGTATTGGGGTTAATAGCAGATTAGACACGTTGCAAGCTGCTGTTCTAAGCGTAAAATTGAATTATCTCGATGACTATGAGTCAAGAAGAAGGGATGTAGCTGACTTTTATGATAGGGAATTAGGTATTCTTGATTTTGTAGAGACTCCGTTTCGATATTCAAATTCAACCCATGTCTTTCATCAATATACTTTAAAAACAAAAGACATTGATCGTGATCAGTTAAAAAAATATCTGGAAGAGCGTGGAATTCCTACCATGATCTATTACCCGGTTCCTCTGCATCTTCAAAAGGCATATGCAAGTTCTGACTATCCAGTTGGTTCTTTCGAGGTAACGGAGGAGTTATCCAAAACTGTTATCTCTTTGCCCATTCACACAGAAATGACAGACGATCAATTGTCTTACATTTGTGACTCAATCAAAGAATTCACGAACCATGTCTGAATCAAAGAGATACTTTGCCCACGAAACAGCAGTGATTGATGAAGGCTGTGAGATCGAGGCGGGAACAAAAATCTGGCACTTCTCGCACATCATGCCGAATTGTAAAATCAGTGAAAACTGTAATATTGGTCAGAATGTAGTGATCTCACCTCATGTGATCTTGGGAAAAAATGTAAAAGTTCAAAACAACGTTTCAATTTATACAGGTGTAATCTGCGAGGATGATGTTTTTCTAGGTCCTTCTATGGTTTTTACGAATGTAATTAATCCGCGCAGTGCTGTCAATCGCAAAAATGAATACGCAAAAACAACTGTGAAGAAAGGTGCGTCTATTGGCGCTAATGCCACCATTGTATGCGGCCACGATATAGGTCGATACGCTTTTATTGGTGCCGGTGCGGTTGTGACCAAGGATGTCCCAGACTATGCGTTAGTTATAGGTAATCCTGCAAAGCAAACCGGTTGGATGAGTGAGTTTGGGAACAAACTTAGTTTTGATAAGAATGGCGTAGCGAAATGCGAAGAGAGTGGTGAGCGCTACGAATTAAAAAGCGGGAAAGTTGTTAAGTTGTAAGTTTTCGCGTTGAGTAATCAGAATCAATCACATCATAAAATCAATATAATAATGGTCAATTTTGCATTAATAGGAGCCGCTGGTTTTATTGCTCCTCGTCATTTAAAAGCCATAAAAGAAACAGGTAATAATCTAGTGGCTGCTATGGATAAGTTTGATAGTGTAGGGATTATTGATAGCTACTTTCCTCATGCTGATTTCTTTACTGAGTTTGAGCGTTTCGACAGACACATCGATAAACTTAAAAGACAGGGTAAGTCGGTTGATTATGTTAGTATCTGTTCACCAAACTACCTCCACGATTCTCACATTCGATTTGCCTTACGACAGCAAGCTGATGCGATTTGTGAAAAACCCCTCGTGCTTAATCCCTGGAATGTTGAGGCGCTTGAAGAAATAGAGAAAGAAACAGGAAAGAAAGTATTTACAATTTTACAGCTTCGTTTGCATCCTGCAATTATCAAGTTACGCGAAGAAGTACTTGACGACAAAACAAACAAAATTTTTGATGTGGACTTAACCTACATTACTTCGCGTGGTATGTGGTATCACCATAGCTGGAAGGGAGATGAAAGTAAATCAGGAGGTATCGCGACCAACATAGGCATCCATTTTTTCGACATGTTGCTCTGGATTTTTGGCGATCTTAAAAAAGTTGAGATTGACAAATATGAAACGGATCACGCTTCGGGATATCTTGAAATGAGCCGGGCGAAAATAAAATGGTTCTTAAGTATAAATGAAAACCATTTGCCAAAGTCTGCTAAGGAGCAAGGCAAACGGACTTTCAGGTCACTTAAGATGGATAATCGTGAGATTGAGTTTAGTGATGGTTTTACAGATTTGCACACACTTAGCTATCAAGAGATATTGAAAGGCAATGGCTTCGGATTGAAAGATGCAAAGCCTTCTATTGAACTTGCTCATCAGATTAGGGTACTTAGTAAGTCTTAATCAACCCTAATTTTGTACATTTACCCCTCAAAATTTCGACTTTAATGAAGGGCATTATTCTAGCTGGAGGTTCGGGTACGCGCCTTTATCCATTGACAAAAGCAATCTCAAAGCAGATGCTGCCAATCTATGATAAGCCGATGATTTATTATCCATTGTCGGTGTTAATGTTAGCTAACATTAGGGAAATTCTAATTATATCAACTCCCCAAGACCTTCCTTTATTCGAAACCTTGCTAGGTGATGGTTCAAAAATCGGATTAAAGCTAGAGTATCGAGAGCAACCATCTCCAGATGGATTAGCACAGGCATTTTTAATAGGTGAGACTTTTTTGAATGGAGATTCAGCTTGTTTGGTGCTAGGGGATAACATTTTTTACGGATATGGTTTTTCTGGTTTGCTTGAGCAAGCAAACAAAATTCAGGAGGGAGCTACTGTGTTTGGCTATTACGTGAATGATCCGCAGCGATATGGCGTAGTCGAGTTTGATAATGAAGACAGAGTAATTTCAATTGAAGAGAAGCCAACTGAGCCAAAATCGAATTATGCAATTACCGGTTTGTATTTCTATGATAACACGGTTGTTGAGAAAGCAAAAAAGGTAAAACCTTCGCCAAGAGGTGAGTTGGAGATAACTGACTTGAATAGATTATACCTGGAGGAAAAGACTTTAACCGTAAAATTATTGGGCCGTGGAATGGCCTGGTTGGATACTGGCACACATCAATCGATGTTGCAGGCTTCTAATTTTGTGGAATCTATTGAAGAGCGTCAAGGGTTAAAGGTTGCTTGTCTGGAAGAAATTGCCTTTAAAAAAGGATATATTTCAAAAGATCAGCTAACGGAATTAGCCAAACCCTTGCTGAAGAATCAGTATGGTCAATACCTGATGAAAATTATGAATGAAAGAAAATTCAGGTAGGCATATGGAAATAGTTGCTACTGAATTTAAAGATCTATTTGTGCTTCAACCAAAGGTGTTGGGAGATGAACGCGGTTATTTTATGGAATCCTTTAGTCGAAAGACACTATTAAATGCCGGTATTGATTTCAATTTCGTTCAGGATAACCAATCAAGTTCAAGAAGAGGGGTGCTAAGAGGATTGCATTATCAAATTGCGCCTTACGCACAAACTAAATTGGTGCGTGTATTGAGTGGAGCAATTTTAGATGTAGTAGTTGATTTGCGCAGGCAAGAAAAGACATTTGGAAATTATTTTCCAATTGAATTATCAGCAGATAATAAGAAACAGGTACTTGTACCTAAAGGCTTCGCTCATGGATTTATAACCCTTAGCGATCAGGCTGAAGTATTTTACAAGTGCGATGAATACTATCACCCGGAGGCAGATAGAGGAATTCTTTACAGTGATCCTGCATTAGCCATTGATTGGAAACTAGAAGCCAAAGACTTTATACTTTCAGAAAAGGATAAAAACCATCCCATTTTAACAGAAGCAAACTTTGAATTTTAGATGAAAAATATTTTAGTCACTGGTGGAGCTGGTTTTATAGGCTCAAACTTTATTCCCTATTTTATTGAGAGTAATATAGAGGTTCATGTAATCAATCTCGATCTGTTGACCTATGCAGGCAATCTTGAGAATCTAAAAGAAGTAGAGAATAATCCTCGATACACTTTTGTGAAAGGAGATATTTGTGACCGTCAACTTGTGGAATCGATCTTTGAAAAAAACAATATATCAGGAGTAATCCATTTTGCGGCTGAATCACATGTGGACAATTCTATTTCAGGGCCAGAGGCTTTTGTAAGAACGAACATCAATGGCACATTTACATTATTGGATGTAGCGCGTAAGAATTGGATGAACACATCCTTTGATGTTAAAGAAGGAAAAGAAGGAAATCGATTCTTGCATGTCTCAACAGATGAAGTGTATGGCACATTGGGGAAGGAAGGATTGTTTACAGAAAAGACTCCGTATTCACCAAATAGTCCATACTCAGCATCAAAGGCAAGTAGCGATCTGCTAGTAAGAAGTTACTTCCACACCTATGGAATGAATGTGGTAACAACGAACTGTTCTAATAACTATGGGCCTAAGCAACACAATGAAAAGTTGATTCCAACCATTATTCGAAAAGCAGTGTCTAATCAGCCAATACCTATTTATGGTGATGGACTTAACGTGCGTGACTGGTTGTATGTATTGGATCATGCAAAGGGAATAGAGTTGGCGTTTCATCAAGGAGTGAGCGGAGAAACTTATAACATTGGTGGAAGAAATGAACGGACTAATCTTCAGATTGTAGATACCATTTGTTCTATTCTGGACTCTAAAAGTCCATGTAAAAATGGAAAATCGTACAAAGAGCAAATCACGTTTGTAAAAGACCGCGCAGGGCATGATAAGCGTTATGCTATTGATGCATCAAAACTTGAAAAAGATCTCGGTTGGAAAGCTGAAGAGAATTTTGAGAGCGGGATTCAAAAGACAATTGATTGGTATATTAGTAAGACAATAGATTAACATTTCTCTTATTCGATTTATTGATGATTAGGAATAATATTAATAAAGTTCTAGAGTATATTCAGAGAAATAGAAATGATATTGGAGTGCTAATTCTTTTTTTTGCACTCTCTTTCTCCAGAAGTTTTATTAATATTTCGATTACATGTATTATTCTATACTCACTTTTCTGTCATGTAAAAGCCAAAAAATGGCCAATTGTTCGAGTTCATTGGTTCTTACCTTTGCTTTTTTGTTATTTTCTTATATCCGTATTAAACAGTGGTGGTTCGTGGTCATTGGTTGAAAGGAGATTGACACTCATTATAATACCAATAATTTTCGCCCTTAATTTAAACTACTTTCATCCGAAACTAAAGAATAGAATATATATGTCATTTGTCGCTGGAAATATTCTGGCTACAATTATTTGTACAATAAGAGCTTTAGTTCGGTCAATTAATATCGATAATGGTAAAATATTATTCGATGCCAAAGTGTTAAAGGATACCGATTATGATTTTTTGACATCATCGGTGATGGGGGGGAATTACTTTTTTAGTAACGAGTACTCTTATTTTCTGGACTCATCTTATTTTGCTCTTTATATCGTTTTTGCTCAAGTTCTTATATTTGAACTATTCAGAGGTAGTTCCAGTAAAATCCGGAGTAGGATTCTTGTTGTTTGCTACATCTTTCTTTTCATACCGTTGTTTCTTTTATCAAGTAAGGCTGCACTAATTAGTTCGTTTGTGGTTTTAATTTATGGATTTGTAAAAATTGAAACCCCGTTAAAAAATAGGGTTGTATATCTTCTTGGATTTTGTGCTGTTATTCTTTTGTTTTTTTTGGTTAATCCCAGATTGAAGGTTTTTTTAGACACTATTGCAGATACAATTTTTGTCATTGACCCTCTTGCCAGATATGGACATTCGTTGAGAATTTTGTCATGGGATGCTTCAATTGAGATCATTAAGGACAACTGGCTAATTGGAGTTGGTGAAGGAAATAAGGAATCTAAATTATTAGAGATGTATCTGGCTAAAGGTTATGATGAGCCCGCAAGGGAAATGTTTAATAGTCATAATTTGTTTTTGGATTTTCTCCTGGGAGGTGGCATAATCGGCTTAGGAGTATTTTTGATTGGATTGTTTTCATTGATGGTGCGTTCTTTAAGAAAACATGATTTTGTACTATTGGCATTTGTATTCGTTTTTTCTTTTGCGGCTTTATTTGAAAATTTATTAACTCGGTTTTCAGGCAATCTTTTCTTTGCAATCTTTATTACCCTTTTATTAGGAGTTCAAAGCAGGCCTGAAATAGTTAATAAGTAGACCTCCATTTTATAAAGTAATTTTTGGTCTTGGATTTTAGAAAATGTTGAAATTCAAAATATTTAAATCAGAATTTCTCAGTAATGTTTCTTATCAAATGATAGGGACCGGACTCGCTCAGATATTACCGTTTGCTATTTCACCGTTACTAACACGACTTTACTCTGAACAGGATTTTGCTTTGTTTACTTCATTTTTTGCCTTGGCAAGTATTTTGGTGGTTGGGGTAGGTGGAAGATACCAATTAGCCATAGTCTTACCTGCAAAAGACGCTGAGGCTGTTAAAGTATTTTCCTTAAGTATTTATATAACCGTAGCTTATTCCATCTTCTTATTATTGATAGTCTTTCTCACGGCTATATTTCTCAATCACTACCTCGGTAACTATATTTATTTAGTACCTCTTTATGTTTTATTCTTTGGGATATGGAGCTCTTTTTCTTATCTATCCGTACGGGGAAAAACATTCTTTCATAATGCAAGCGCCAAGGTGCTGCAATCGGTAGTCTACATTATAGTTTGCTTAACTCTTGGATTGATGAAGTTTACCAGTTTAGGGTTAATTTTAGGAAGGACATTTGGTACACTTGCATCCTGGTTATATCTCCAGCGAATTTCTACTAAAGAAATTAGATTTGCTAAAATAGACGATGTTAAAGAGGTAGGATTGAAATATATTGATTACCCAAAATACGGATTAATTCCCGCGTTCCTTGATATTGCTTCGGTTCAGGGTATAGTACTCATCCTAACTCAATTCTACTCAATAACAGATTTGGGTTACTTCGGATTGACAACGTTGATTTTGAGTGCGCCTATTGCATTAGTGGGAGGTTCCTTTAAAGATGTCTTTTATCAGAAGATGGCCTCATTGGTGAGCAGTAGGTTTTATAGTGAGGCAAAGAGATTTTTTATCAAATCAGCATTGGGACTTCTTGGATTAGGAATACCGATATGTCTAATTATCTATATTTTCGGCCCTGAGATATTTAAATTTGTATTTGGCGAAAAATGGGAGCGGTCTGGTTATTTTGCATCCCTCTTATCCGTAAGTTTTTTAATACAATTAGTGGTAAGTCCACTATCCTCAATTTTTAACGCGACCAATAAATTAAGGATTTCATCATTTTGGCAGACCTTATATTTTATTAGTACCTTTTCAACCTTAGGAATATGTTCTTATGTTTTGAAAATTGGCGTAGAGGACTTGTTAATCGTATATGTAATTCACGAAGTAGTCTTATATTCTGTTTATTTCATTTTGCAGTATTGGACATTAAAGCAATTATCATAAATGTGTGGGATAACGGGGATAATAATGAAAGATTTCACTTCAGTCGATTCAAAAAGACTGAAGGAAATGAATGATTCAATTCAACACCGGGGACCAGACGGGGAAGGATTTTATTATCACGGTAATGTTGGGTTTGGGCATAGGAGGCTGGCAATATTGGATCTTTCGGAGGCGGGCGCACAACCGATGTCATGGAATGACAAATACACAATCACGTTCAATGGGGAAATCTACAACTACCTGGAAATAAAAAAGGAACTTGAGAAGTTCGGTTTTACTTTTTCATCGGGAACAGACACGGAAGTAATACTCGCTGCGTATCATCAATGGGGGACTCAATGTGTAAATCGATTCAACGGAATGTGGGCTTTTGCGATCCATGATCGATCACAAAATCAGGTATTCATTAGCCGCGATCGTTTTGGCGTTAAACCACTTTATCTGTTTACTAATGAAACTATGTTTAGTTTCGCATCTGAAATACGGCAATTATTATTGCTTCTGAAAGATGTGTACGCTGACAAGCAAATTATTTTTGACTACCTGTATCTAAGCCAGCAGAATCATACCAACAATACTTTCTTCAGAGAAATAAAACGAGTTCCCCAGGGTTGTAACCTAATCTATAGTCTTAATTCAAATCAGTACACGCTAGAAAAGTACTATCAGCTTAAGTTGAACCCAGCCATTCGTAAATTGGATATTATGGAGGCTATTGATGTGTACCGTGAAAATTTAAATAAATCTATTAATCTCCGTCTACGTTCGGATGTTTTGGTTGGAACGTGTTTAAGCGGTGGATTAGACAGCTCAATCATTTCGGCAATAGCCAGCGAACAATACCACCACACCTCCAATCAAAAATTTCGTGCAATTACAGCGCGGTCTATTGAGAAGGAAACCGATGAGACTCACTTTGCCGAATTAGTAGTTAAACACTGCAATCTGGATTGGTATACAACAAGGCCAACGATTGATGAGATCGACAGCGTAATTGAAGAAGTTATCCGAATTCAGGAGGAGCCTTTTTTGAGTCTGTCGATTGTCATGCAATATTTCGTAATGAAACTGGCCAAAGAATCTGGCTGTATAGTGTTGCTTGATGGGCAGGGAGGAGATGAAACTTTACTGGGTTATGAAAGATATTATTCAACCTATCTTAATGAATTGCCGCTAACAAAAGTGATATCAGAGTATTTCAAAATCTCGAAAAACTCGAAACTATCTTTTTCTGAAGTATTAGCATATAAAGCCTATTTTACAAATGCGACTATTAGAAAAAAGGTTTTGCAAAATCGAAATCGGTTTATAAAGGAGCCATATCGGCACTATTTTAATGATTTGTTATTAGAATCGATTACTAATTCATTTCAATCCATAGAGGCACTTCAGTTAAATGAAATTCAATCACTTCAGTTGCCTAAGTTATTGAACTATGAGGATAAGAACTCAATGCGGTTTTCAATCGAGGCACGAGTGCCATTCTTAGATTATAATCTTGTTGAGGTTGCAGTCTCTTTGCCGATGGAGGCAAAAATCAGGGATGGTTGGACAAAGTATCCCCTTCGCGTGATTGGAAAAGATTTACTACCCCCTGAAATAGTCTGGAGGAAAAGTAAATTTGGGTTCGAAGCGCCAAAACAAACTTGGAATAAGCTAGCTGGAACAACGATAGTCAAATCACTGGAGAGCGCGAGCTTTATCAATGAGTTGATAGATGTAAAGGAAGCGGCAAAAATAAATAACCCTGATACGTTGTGGAAATTATATAATTTATCGCGGTGGGCTGAAATTTATAATGTTAAGTTATGAATACGTTGACCCACCATGCTTACAAATACAAGGTGAGCGCTATCAAACTAAAAAATAGTGTTTTGTCGCTTGGTATTTTAATCTTACTGGAAATTGTATTCTCTCAAATAATATTGCCGAACTTTTCCTTCCCCCAGGATGTAAAAACCTCAATCAATTTCTTTTTCTTATATGCACTGGGGGTTGGTTATATTTTGTTCATTTTACTCATCCCTATCTCGGACTTCACGTATGCCATCTTGAACTGCATGTTAATTTTGCTCCTTTTCCCAGCGATCATAATAAGTAATTATATGGAGTCTGATTGGAGAATCCTTTTCTCACATTCCTTGTACTTCTTAAGTGTTTATTTTTTCTGCACATTTATTCCTATTCGAATAAGAATGCCAAATATTTTGGAAGGTCAGAGGCTTATTATTTTGTTTATTATTGCAGCTCTTGCAATTATACCATTTGTGATAATTTTTACGCCATATATAAATTTAAGTAATTTTTTATTGATTGATATTTACTCGACTCGTGAAATAGAAGAGGGGCTCTCGAATACATATACACGTTATGCTTATTCTTGGCTGGCTAAAATAATTATTCCAATTGTCTTAATTTATTCGCTGATAAAAAAGGATTATTTTAAATCATGGATGGCAATCGCTGCTTTACTCTTTCTTTTTTTAGCAGGAGGGCATAAAGGAGTTTTTCTTGGTGTTTTCGTGGTAATAGCTTTTCGAAAGGGTGATTATAGGCAGAAAGTAAATTTTTTGTTTATGGGAATTGTAGGGCTTACGTTTTTATCGCTTATACTATTTTATAGTATTGGAGATTTCTCGATTCCAAATATAATTCACCGCAGAGTCTTTTTTATTCCTGCAATTTTAGATGTAGAATATTTTAACTTTTTCCAAAACAATCCTTTGTTTTGGGCGCACTCTTTTTTAGGGGCCATCTTCGACTATCCATACAATATGCCTCCTCAAAATATTATTGGTAAAATTGTCTTTCTTGACAAAGATGTGTTTGCCAATAATGGCATAATCAGTGACGGATTCATCAATCTGGGTATGGCAGGTGTAGTTCTTAATATTCTTATCATTAGCATATGTTTCTCATTCCTCAGCCGTCTTCGTATAAGCACTCAATTTTTTGGTGTAATTTTTCTCTTTTTTTATAGTCTTGTAAGTAGTTTCCTTCCTGTGGTTTTATTAACGCATGGTGGATTGCTATTGCTTTTTATTGGACAATTCTTTCTTAAAGACACATCCCTTCAAAATAATTAATTGGATTTGACTGAAATTGTGATAACGAGATATAAAGTATGATTTTAATTATTTTTCTTTCCTAGATGGATTACTATCATTCTGATGTCATTAAATATAATAGGTAATACTATGACCGTAATTATTGACTACCAAGCTGGAAATCTTGGATCAATTCAAAACATGCTTAAAAAACTGGGGGAGGTCTCGATTATCACTTCAAATCCGGATGAGTTAAACCAAGCTGATCATTTAATTCTACCTGGGGTCGGTGCCTTTGATTTTGGCATGCAGAAATTAAGAGAATTGAATTTGGTTTCCTCGCTTCGAAAAAAAGTGCTTGAAGAAAGAACCCCAATTCTCGGAGTGTGTCTTGGAGCACAGTTATTCTGTAACTCAAGCGAAGAAGGGATTGAATCAGGACTTGGATTTATTAATGGTGTTGTGCGAAAATTTCCAACAAATTTGAATGGGAAAAAATTTTCGGTTCCCCATATGGGCTGGGATTATGTCAGACCGAAGAAGGAAAGTAAACTTCTCCCGGCATCAGAGGAAGGAATGCGTTTCTATTTTGTTCACTCCTATGGAATTACGTGTATGGATCAAACGGATGTGTTGGCCGAAAATAAATACAGCATGACGTATCACTCGGCTTTTGAAAGAGATAATATTCTAGGGGTTCAATTTCATCCAGAAAAAAGCCATCGTTTTGGGAAGCAGCTCTATAAAAATTTTATTGAAAACTACTAATGGCTATACCACGTGTTATACCGGTTCTATTGCTTCGCAATAAGGGCCTTGTAAAAACGGTTAAGTTTAAGGATGCTAGATATATTGGCGATCCCTTTAACGCGGTTAAAATTCTTAATGAAAAAGAAGTTGATGAACTCATCTTTCTTGATATTGATGCTTCAAGGGAAAACCGCGCGCCACCCTATGAATATCTGAAAGAAATTGCATCTGAATGTTTCATGCCGCTTGCCTACGGTGGAGCTATAAGAAGCGTTGATCAGATAAGAAATTTGATTCAAAGCGGAATTGAAAAAGTCTGTATTAATACTCAATCAGTTCTGAATCCTGATTTTATAAGGAACGCCTGTGAAATTTTTGGTGCCTCTACCATAGTAGGTTCGATGGACGTTAAAAAAAATATGTTTGGAAAATATCACGTTTATTCTCACGTAAAAAATGCATCTCTAGGAGTAGACCCTGAAAAACATGCTGAGTATCTTCAAAATTTAGGTGTAGGTGAGATTTTTTTAAATAATGTTGATCTTGATGGCACTATGACGGGTTATGACCTTGATCTGGTCAAAAAGATTACTAGTTCAGTTGATGTACCGGTTATTGCGTGTGGCGGTGCTGGCTCGCTGCATGATATTGAAAAAGTGGTTAAACAGGCCAATGCCTCAGCAGCTGCAGCTGGTAGTATGTTTGTGTTTCACGGTAAACATAAAGCTGTCCTTATAAGTTATCCTGATGATAGTGCTTTGAATTCTATCTGGGGCTAAGTTAGACCCTGGTCTTATGAATAGATCTGTTCATTTTTTTAAAAAAGATGAAAATCAATCGCTTGAAATTATTGGAATTATCATCATCCTAATCATCAGTGAAATCTTGCGAAAATTAGTTTAGAATTTCTCAACAGTTATTTTAACCTTAAATCATTACCTTTGCGCTCAAAATTGGCGAGAATCAAGTATTAATTTAATTTATTTAAAGATTTGACCTCGGATCATTCTAAAGTTCGCCTTAACCTTCACATTTATCCATCGTATTTCACCAACGAATCCAGGATAATGAGGGAATCTCAGGCGATTATTCAATTAGCCATTGCAGAAAAGGTCGTCTTGGTTGGTCTTTGGAAGGAAGGCTTACCTGAAAGAGAGGAAATATCAGATAGCATATCTCTTCATAGGCTAAAGACTATGGTGGCCAAAAAGGGGAATTCGCGATGGTCAAATGTATTTACATTATTGTCTTTTTTTATGGTGTTATTTCGTTTGACCTTACGAATTAAGCCACAGGTAATCAATATTCATTCTCTTACACTCCTTCCTTTTGGTGTGTTGTTAAAATTGGTTTCAAGATCGTATCTTATCTATGATGCTCATGAATTAGAAACGGAAACTCATGCGTCCCATGGAATACGTAAGCGAGTAGCTCAAATACTGGAGCGATTCTTTATAAAATTTGTTGATCATACAATTGTGGTAAGTCACTCGATTGAGACTTGGTACACGCATGCTTACAAACTAAAGGAGATAACAACTATAAAGAACATTCCTCAAACAACATCGGTCAATAAAATTCGTAGCACAAAATCCATTCTGGGATTAGAGGAAACGTCTCAATTGTACATTTACGTTGGCCTGCTGTCAGGCGGACGCGGCATTGAATTGTTATTAAATGCCTTTAAGAATCTTCAGGGCTCAAGCAAACATCTCCTTTTTTTAGGATATGGTGATTTAGAGGCGAAAGTAAAATCAAATCTTGGCCCCAACATTCATTATCTTTCTGCTGTACCCCCACACGAAGTATTAGAATATGTTGCAGGCGCGGATGTAGGGTTAAGTATTATAGAGAAAAGCTGTTTAAGTTATTATTATAGTTTACCTAACAAAGTCTTTGAATATATGGCTGCAGGTGTTCCTTTTATTTGTAGTGATTTCCCGGATGTAAAATCTGAATTTGAGCAGTTCGGAGTTTGCTGGTTCGTTCAATCGGAGAAAGAAATGGTTGAGTTAGTCTCCACACTTTCCAGTGAAGAAATCAAAAAAAGAAAATCGATTGTTTATCAAAATAGAAATAATTGGACATGGAATCAGGAGAAGAAAAAACTAAAAGGAGTTTACTCATCCCTTTTCAAATTTAGTTATTGACATGAAAATGCATGAATTCTATCAAATAGACTTAGTTTTATTTATTATAAGTATAACACAACTTAAATGATTGATCATTCACTTACATACAAAAATAAAAGCCTTAGGAATATTCCTCACATCCTTCGACTAAAGAAAATTATTAAACTAGTGAAGTCATTGGAGCCCATGAGAGATGAGTCATTTCTGGATATAGGATGTAGTAATGGATATTTGACCAACCTTATCCGGGCCGAATTTCGCTTGGGGTATACTTTAGGTTTGGATCACACCATAGAGAATCTTGAAAAAGCAAAAATTCTTTATCCAGAAATAAAATTTGAGTTTGTTGATCTTAATAAGAAATCGATTGATAACAAAAATAAATTTGAGATCATTACCTGTTTTGAAACACTCGAGCACGTGGGTAATTTAAATCATGCTATTGAGAATATTATTTCATATAGTACAAGTGAGTCAAGAATACTGGTGTCGGTTCCAATCGAAATCGGTTTGATGGGGACTTTTAAGTTTCTAATCAAAACACTTGTGTTCAATTATTCTTTGAAAGAGTTGCCTGAAAGACCGGGCTGGTGGAGATATTGTACAGATCTATTAATGGGTAAGCGAATCTCTAAGTACAGAGATAATCAGGAAGGCTGGGGTACACATTTTGGATTTGATTATCGTGAAGTGGACTATATTCTACGATCAAATGAAATTCAATACGAGGCTTTCAATTCCTTTTCCACGCGTTTCTATATTATTAAAAATTTAAATTAGTTTTTATTTATGAATAAAATAGTTTGCGCCAAATCGGTGATTGATAACATCGCTGATCCAGATGTTGTTTTTGACGAACAAGGTATTTCCAATTATTATTATGAATATCATCAGAGAGCAAAATCACGTTTATTCAATACGCCTGAAAATCATCATAAACTAAATGAGATTGTTACAAAAATCAAGAAATCGGGTGAGGGTAAGGAATATGATTGCATCATAGGAATAAGTGGGGGTGTAGACAGTACATATGTTGCTTATAAGGTTAAGGAATTGGGGTTGCGACCGTTGGCCATTCATTTTGACAATGGATGGAATTCGGAGTTGGCTGTTAAAAATATCGAAAATACGTTGAACAAACTGGGGATTGATTTATTTACCCATGTGATTGACTGGGAGGAATTTAAATCTCTTCAACTAGCGTTTCTTAGGGCTTCCACACCAGATGGCGAAATCCCAACCGATCATGCTATTTTTGCTCTCTTTTATAAAATAGCAAATGAGAAAGGAATAAAATACATAATTAACGGGAATAATTTTGAGACAGAATCGGTAATGCCGCTGACGTGGTCATATGGACATATAGATTGGAAATATATCAATACAATAAATCGCCAGTTTGGAACAGCCGAGCTTAAGACGTATCCAACCATTACTCCACTTAAATATTTTTATTACACATTCGTAAAGGGGATAAGAATTGTTTCTTTGTTGAATTACATGCATTTTAACAAGGTTCAGGCAATGGACTTGCTCCAGTCTAAACTGGATTGGAAGTATTACGGGGGCAAACATTACGAATCCATTTATACAAGGTTCTATCAGGGATATATTCTTCCTAAAAAATTCAACATAGACAAGCGCAAAGCTCACATCTCCTCACTGATATTTGCCGGTCAAATGACCAGGGAACAGGGATTTGTAGAACTTAAAAAACCTATTTATCCGGAACAGTTGTTCAAAGAAGATTTGGATTTTGTTCTTAAGAAACTTGGGATGTCACCGGAGGAATTTGATAAAATTCTTAATTTGCCTAATAGGACTTTTTTAGATTACCCAAATCAATATCGATTGTTGAATAAAATGAGGAGTATCCTTAATAAATTGAGGGGAAGAGGACTAGCTTACAGCTAACTCAACACTCAAATTTTACTAACCGAGTTTATAAATTATAAAAGTAAATCAGATACTATGACTAAAATAAAATTTATCCTTATTGGCTGTGGAAGGATAGGTAATCGACATGCTGAACACATATTAAATTATGGCAGTTTGTTGGCAGTATGCGACATTGATAAAGAAAAAGCCCAAAATGCGGCTAAATTATATAACTGTAAGTACTACTACTCTATTGAGGATATCCTGCTTAACGAAAGGGAAGCACAGGTTGCGTCAATTTGTACCCCCAATGGACTGCATGCCGAGCACACAATTAAATCACTTCAGGCGGGTTTGCATATCTTATGTGAGAAGCCAATGGCCTTATCTGTTCATGACTGTGGTGAGATGATTAAGGCAGCGGAAAGTGCTAATCGAAGATTGTTTATTGTAAAGCAAAACAGATTTAATCCACCAGTGGCAGTTGTAAAAAAAGCAATTGATGAGGGCCGGTTTGGTAAAATACATAGTGTTCAATTGAGTTGCTTTTGGAATAGAAACGAAGACTACTATAAAAATTCCTGGAAGGGAACGAAGGCGTTAGATGGCGGAACCTTGTTCACACAGTTTAGTCATTTTGTTGATTTATTGTATTGGATGATTGGCGATATAAAAAAGGTTCATGCCTTAATAGGTAATCTTGGTCATAAAAATATCATTGAATTTGAAGATACCGGTGTGATTGCCTGCGAGTTTTATAATGGAGCACTAGGAACCATTAATTATACGGTTAATAGTTATAAGAAAAACATGGAGGGTTCTCTCACGATATTTGGCGATAAAGGTACCGTTAAAATTGGAGGGCAATATCTTAATGAATTAGAATATCAAAATATTGAGGGCTATGAAATAAAGGACCTTCCCCCAGGCAATCCTCCAAATAACTATGGACAATATCAAGGCTCTATGTCGAATCATGATAAGGTTTATGAAAACATTATTGAAGTGTTAAACCATCAAGGAGTAATCGCCACTAACGGATTTGAGGGCTTGAAAACCGTGGAGATCATTGATAAAATTTATTCCGCTGCAAAAGTAGTTGCATGAGTGTCACAATTCTAGAATCTGGAATAATTGATGTGTCTTTTGGTGAAGATGTAAAGGTTATTAAACCCGTCAACTTATATGGTTGTGCGATTAGTAATAATTGTTTTATCGGACCATTTGTGGAAATCCAGAAAGACGTAAGAATTGGTAAGAGAACGAAAGTACAATCACACGCTTTCATTTGCGAATTGGTAGAAATTGGAAACGATTGTTTTGTTGGTCATGGAGTTGTGTTTATTAATGATGTGTTTTCAAACGGAGGGCCAGCAAAGGGAAATAAAGCGCTTTGGAAACGCACTCAAATTGGAAATAATGTGTCAATTGGTTCTAATGCAACCATTTTACCAGTTACAATTTGTGATAATGTTGTTATAGGCGCGGGATCTGTTGTTACAAAGAATATACTTAAGCCAGGAGTATATGCCGGCAATCCTGCACGATTAATAAAGGATTAAATTAAAACTTATTTACATGCATATTCCTTTTGTTGATTTAAAAACGCAATACATTAGTATTAAGAGGGAAGTTGATGACGCAATTTTCAATGTATTGAATGAAACAAATTTTATCGGTGGCAAACCTATAAAAGATTTTGAAGCGAAATTCTCTTCCCTGTATGGTGTAAAAAATGTTATTGGTGTGGCTAATGGCACAGATGCAATTTATATTGTTTTGAAAATGTTAGGAATTGGTGTGGGAGATGAGGTAATAACCACAGCTGCCAGCTGGATATCAACATCAGAAACTATTTCACAAACTGGTGCTAAACCTGTTTTTGTAGATGTTGATCCTTATACGTATACTATTAATCCAGCGCTGATTGAGGAGAAAATCACTGAGAGAACTAAAGCAATTATTCCAGTTCATCTATATGGCCATGTTGCTCACATCACGCAAATCAAAAATCTTTGTCAAAAGCATAATTTGTTTTTGGTTGAAGATTGTGCCCAGTCACATTTTAGTGCAGAGAACGGTCAATTGGCTGGCCGATTTGGAATAGCAGGAACCTTTAGCTTCTATCCTGGGAAAAATTTAGGTGCTTATGGTGATGCAGGATGTATTATCACTGATGATGACATGCTGGCAGAGAAATGCAGAATGTATGCGAATCACGGGGCACTCAAGAAACACGAACATCAAATGGAGGGAATTAATAGTCGACTTGACACAATTCAAGCGGCTGTGCTGTGCGTAAAATCAAAATATATATTAGACTGGACTGCTGCTAGAATTGAAAAGGCCGCTATTTATAAGGAAGCTCTAAAAGATATTAATGAGATTAGTCTTCCGGTAGTTAGAAAGGACACTAAACACTCATTTCATTTATATGTGATACGATCTAAGAAAAGGGATCAACTTAAATTATATTTAGAATCAAAGAGCATCCAGACAGCAATCCATTATCCAACGGCACTTCCCAATCTTCAAGCGTATAAATATTTAAATCACAAAAGAGAAGATTTTAAAGTAGCTTCAGCCTACCAGGATGAAATTCTTTCTCTTCCTATTTATCCTGAGTTAGATACTAATCAGATCAATTATGTAGCGGATAACATTAGAACTTTTTTTAGAAGCTGATTTATTTAACCGTTGTGAATCTTGATTATAAGTCTTACCAAATCCTGACTATTCTTTTCGCGAGAGAATTGACCCCTCACCTTCATAAGATTGGATTGCAATTGGTCATATAATTGAGTGTTTTCACTAATCTCAATGATCTTCTCTAATAATGCCTCTTTTTGTTCGCAATCATACTGATATCCAATGTTGTTTTCTTCAACGTAATTCCCCGCTTCACTAGCAGGTGTAACTATTACAGGAACACAAACCCCAATGTATTCATAGATTTTAACAGGAAAAGAGTCTTCGCTAATTTTCCCAGGCTTTCGAAACGACAAACCTACATGAGCTTTACTTATGATGTCTGGTATTCTAGCATAGGGTTGAGATCCTAGGTAACTAATTGATTTAGGTATTCCACTTTTGAGTTTATAGTCTTGATTACCCTGACCGACAACAATAATTTTAAAAGGCAGACCCCTTTGGTCGATAAGGTGACCTAGTTCAATCAATAAATCGATGTCCTGATATTTGCTGATAATGCCGTGAAACACAAGTGTAAATTCTTTGTATTTTGTTACTGAAGGAAAGAATAGTTTTTCTGAATAACCATTTCGGAGTAACCAAATATTTTCGCCATTTCTATAGAGTCTTTCTATATTTGACCTTAGCCCTCTTGTTGCAGCAATAAGTATGAAGGAATGTTTATATAGATTTTTCTCTATCCAGGATAATATATTACCGACAATTCCTTTTTCTGAAATAAGGTTTGAGTCAAAATAAACTCTAGGATAATCATCACGAATATCCAGTATATATTTTTTGTTTAACAGCCGGCAATAGGTATATGCAAGTATACAATTTATAAACGATGGACTGGTGATATAGTAGAGATCACCTTTCGAGAATAGGAGCCGGATGAATGTCTCAATGCCAAAAAGTAATTCCTGAGCCAGTCGTATAATTGTACTTTGTTGATTTGAGGGGAAATTAACTAAGTTGGTTTTTATAAAATATCCCCTTTCGTTAGCTGATATTTTTGATGTATAGATTATTACTTCAATAGAAGAAGCCAGCAGTTCATCTACCAGAGGTTTGAATCGTGCACCAGGGGCATTATTAGCGGGATGAAAATATTCAGTAACAAAGTTGATCCTTAGATTACTTTTTTGAGAGGCCATGAATTATTTAATATTAACTTTTTCTTTTCAAATGTTCTAAATTACGAACTTACGAGCCTAGTTTGTTAACTTTCCGGCATTTTAGGAAGTTTTTCATTTTAATAATTAAATATCTTGAAGCGATTAGCACATAAAATATTTATTTCATCATTCTATGTGTGTGCCTTCTGTCTCCCCCTTCTAATTCCTAGTTGGCATGGCAAACTTCTCGTATTATTGGGGTTGGTTTGGATTTTATTATTGAATAAGGATGGATTTATCAAGTTGTTTAAAGATAACCTGTTCTTCATTTTTGTCTTATTACTTCTTCTGGCAGCTTTAACAGGCTTATTTTTCTCCACAAACAACAAGTCCGGATTCGCCACCATCGAGTCTCTCATTCCTTTATTAGTGCTATCATTTATAACCTTTAGTTCTTCGAAAATTATAGAAAGTAAAGTTATACGGTATTCACTATCTAGCTTTGTTGCTGGCGTAATTGCATTAAACCTAGTCTCTCTTTTTTTTATTTCCTACGATCTATGGGATCCAATAAATCTCCAATCAAATATAATTTTGGCTAATAATGCCATTGTTAAAATCCATCCAGTCTTTTTATCTCTATACATTTCATTTTGCATTTTTTTTCTAGTTGATCAATTTTTTCCCTTGGATACAGCAAATAGAGCAAAAACGGGCTGGATACTTTTCAGTTTGGTGATACTTATTGTTTATTTGGTATGGATTAATTCCAGGACGGGAATATTTTCATTTTTTGCTGGAGCAATTTTTTATACTTTCTATAAATTTCAAAAGAAATACAGAATTGTCTCGCTATTATTTTTGATAGCGATTTTATTATTAATAGTAATTATTCCCTTTTCTAGAGAGCGATTTGTTAATGCGCCCTTACGTGTAATTCGCGGTGATGCATCAGAGATTACAAATGACAGAAACACATATACTTTGGTTGCACGGAAACAAATTCTTGATTGCTCTATTGAACTATTGAAGGGTCCTGAATTTTTTTATGGATACGGAACTGGTGATTTTCGAGATGAGATTCGTAAGTGTTATCAGGAGAAAGGATATACATACGCCTATGAGCAAAACCTTGATTCTCATAACGAGTATTTTGCACAACTTCATCGTCATGGAATTATTGGATTGACTTTTTTTCTAATGTTATTAATTATTCCGTTTCGTTATGCACTCAAGCATAGGAGCTCCTTATTGGCTGTATTTATTATTTTGTTTGCCTTTACAGCACTATTTGAAAATGTTTTCAGCGCTCAAAAAGGTGTTACCTTTTTTGCACTCATTTGCCCTTTGTTAATGCTTCTGGCTAAACAGCAATCAAGGGTTGAACTACCAGAAGAACGATCTTCTTGAATTTGAGTTTGTTTAGGTCTATTTTTGGCCAAAAATTTATATGGCCATTAATCTGGCATCTTGTGTAACAGCTTTCCTAATAGCATTTATTACTTTACCCGTAATCATTAAATTCTTTATTGACAAGAATTTGGTTGATGCGCCAGGAAGAAGAAAAGTTCATAAGAAGACGAAGCCTTCAATGGGTGGAATCTCCATTTTCATTGGCTTCTTACTTTCCACTTTTATATGGATGGATTTTGATTATTGGAATACTACCCGTTTTATAATTGCCAGCCTTTTTATTGTTTTTCTTCTTGGGGTTAGAGACGACATTGTTCCGTTTAGAGCATTGCATAAGTTAGGTGGTCAAATCATAGCAGTAGTTATTCTATTATTTTCAGGTGTCCAAATAGGATCATTTTATGGACTTTTTGGAGTAGGTGAAATCCCACAATTTGTTGCATATTTATTCACAGGATTTGTAGTAATTCTGATTACCAACTCATTTAATCTGATTGATGGACTTGATGGGTTAGCAGGGAGTATAGGTTTAGTTGCCTTGTCGGCTTTTGGGGTGTGGTTTTATATGGTTGATGAAATAGTTTTTGCGTTGCTTTGCTTTGCAATGATTGGAGGTATTTTGGCCTTTTTAGTATTTAACTGGGAGCCTTCAGAAATTTTTATGGGAGATACTGGAGCTATGGTTATTGGTATGCTGTTGGCTATTTTGGTCATTCATTTTATGAGTGTAAATGATAGCTTATCAGTTAGTCATCCTGCCAAATACCAGGCAACCATTGCTGCTGGTGTTTGTTTTATTATAATTCCTCTAGCCGATACATTGCGAATAATTATCCTGCGAATTTCGAGAGGGCAATCTCCCTTTAGTCCTGATAAAAGTCACATCCATCATTCTATTATGAGATTAGGAACATCTCATGCACGTACCGTGCTTATATTAACTACTGTTAATTTGTTGTTTATTTTGGGGGCATGGATGTTTCGAAAACTTGATGATGTTTGGTTATTATCAGGGGTGCTCTGCATTACTATTTTATTGAGCATAATATTGGATAGACTTATTGTAAAAAGAATTTCTGCGAAGAGATAATATGAAGGAAAGGATTGAGCAAATAAAAAAGGAAGTTATAGCATTTTTAGCTGATAACAAGTCAGGAGTTGAAAAATTCCGTTTTGAGTTCATTTCGAAGAAAGGAAAAATTTCAGAATTATTTGAGGGTATTAAAAACACTACTGCTGAAGACAGAAAGGAACTGGGGAGGGTGCTTAATGAGTTGAAGCATTTAGCGGAATCAAAATTTAAAGAGTTGCAGGAATCGATTGAAAGTAAGAGTAACCATGATGTTGTTGACTTAGACCTCACCCTCCCCATCACCCCCAATAAAACAGGAAGCTATCATCCACTAAATCTTACCAGATATAGAATTATCGAAATCTTTGAGCGGCTTGGATTTAATGTAGAAGATGGCCCAGAGATAGAAGACGATTGGCATAATTTTACCGCGCTTAATTTTCCAGAGAATCATCCTGCGCGTGAAATGCAGGATACGTTTTTTATTGAGAAGAATCCTGATATTCTTCTGCGTACGCATACATCCAATGTTCAGATACGGTTAATGAAAGATCGCAAGCCTCCGTTCCGGGCAATTATGCCAGGGAGAGTGTATCGCAATGAGGCGATCTCAGCGCGGGCGCATTGTTTCTTTCATCAGGTGGAAGGATTGTATGTTGATAAGAATGTAGGCTTCTCAGATTTGAAACAAACTCTTTATCATTTTGCGAAAGAAATGTTTGGCAAGGATACAAAAATCCGACTTAGACCTTCTTATTTTCCGTTTACAGAACCCAGTGCAGAGATTGATATTTCTTGTTTGATTTGTCATGGCAAAGGCTGTAATGTTTGCAAATATTCTGGCTGGGTAGAGATTGCAGGCTCCGGTATGGTGCATCCAAATGTGTTACGCCATTGCGGAATCGATCCTGAAGAATACACGGGCTTTGCATTCGGTATGGGCATTGAACGAATTACGATGTTGCGTCACAGTATCAACGATCTTCGTTTGTTTTCTGAAAACGATATCCGTTTCTTGAAGCAGTTCAAATCTGTTTATTAAAGATCCGACTACAAATGAAAGTACCCTTTGCCAATCTGGCCGAACAGTATTTTCAGATTAAGCCAGAGATAGATGAGGCAATCCAAGCAGTCTTAGTTGGAGGTAATTTTCTTGGTGGAGAACCTGTTCAACGATTTGAGACAGATTTCGAGAGACTTTGTGGTGCAAAAAATTGTGTGGGCGTTGGCAATGCGACTGATGCACTCTTTCTTTCCTTAAAGGCACTTGGTATTGGTTTGGGAGATGAAGTAATAACCCCTGCCTGGAGTTGGATTTCCACGGCTGAGGTTATTTCACTCACCGGGGCGAAGCCTGTGTTTGTTGATGTTGATTCTGAGTTTTTAACAGTTACTGCTGAAAGAATTAAAGAAAGGATTACATCAAAAACAAAAGCGGTAATTATCGTTCATCTTTATGGTCAGCTTGCGGAAACAATAGCAATCAAAGCTTTATGCGATCAACATAAATTATTTTTAATTGAAGATTGCTCGCAGGCTCATCTCTCCAGTGAAAACGGAATTGTAGCAGGCACTCTTGGTGATTTTGGTGTGTTTAGTTTTTATCCAACCAAAAACTTAGGGGCGTATGGCGATGCAGGTTGCTTGATTACAAATCAAGATGAATTGGCAATTAAAGTAAGACGGTTAGCCAATCATGGTGGTTTAAGTAAAGACGAACATCTTTTTGAGGGAACCAATAGCCGGTTGGATACCCTTCAGGCAGCTATTCTTACAGTCAAATTAAAACACTTACCAGCCTGGAATCAAAAAAGAATCGAGAATGCACAACTGTATGTAGATAATCTATCAGATATTTCTGATTTAGTGTTGCCCAAGATTCGAAAAGGAGTGAAGCATACTTTTCATCAATTTGTAGTTAAGGTTAAACGAAGAACGGAATTACAAGCTTATCTTAGTTCGAAAGGAATTCAAACGATGATACATTACCCGAAAGCACTTCCATTCGAACCAGCCTATAATTACTTGAATCATACTGAATCAGATTTTCCTGCATCCGCTCTGCTTCAAAATGAAGTTTTATCGTTGCCTGTGCATCCTGAACTTTCGGAAGATCAAATTTTGTACGTGTGCGACATGATAAAATCTTTTTATGGAACTAACTGAAATAAAAGTAGTAGGAGTTGTAGGAGCAGGCACGATGGGGCAAGGCATTGCTATTTCGTGCGCGCTTGCTGGGTATTCAGTTTTGCTTTATGATATTGACTCAGAATTTTGTGATAAAGCATTGCTTCTCATTCAAAAGACACTTAACAAATCTGTAGAAAAAGGAAAACTCACACAGACTCAAAGTGAAGAATCTTTTAAACGAATAAAGAAGGCCAATCAACTAACAGAACTTACTGTTGATTTGGTGATTGAAGCTGTGGTTGAAAATCTGGAAGTAAAACAAAAATTATTTTTAGAGATTGAGCAGATCAACAAGAGCAAAACGATTCTAGCTACAAACACCTCGTCCATTTCAATAACGCAACTTGCTTCGGTACTAAATAATCCATCCCAATGTGTGGGCTTGCATTTTTTTAATCCAGCTCACATTATGAAGTTAGTAGAAGTTATTTCTGGGTCTGCGACAAGCAAAGAGGTCGTTTCAGTAATGAAAGAATTTTCCAGAACGATTGAAAAGATTTCTGTGGAAGTGAAAGATTCACCGGGATTTATCGTTAATCGGGTAGCGCGCCATTTTTATGTAGAGTCGTTGAAAGTTTTGGAGAATGAGGTTGCCATTCATGATGTGATTGATCAACTGATGAAATCTTCAGGCTTTAAAATGGGGCCATTTGAGTTAATGGATTTGATTGGTATCGATGTTAATTATTCGGTGACCAAATCTGTGTATGAAGGATTCGGTAATGCATCTAAATTTAAACCCAGCGAAATTCAATTTCAAAAAATTACCGAAGGGCGTTTAGGCAGAAAAACAGGAAGAGGATTTTATGAATATTCTTAAAGCTAAATATTGGTTTGTATTAATTATTCTGATTTCGTGCAATCGCGATCTCAGCGATGATCCTATTCCCATTCAACCCTTTATTGACATTGTTATTAATTTAGGATTGCCAGACTATTTCGGTCTACAAACCGATGGTGGATATAAATCCATAAACACTGGGGGTGTGCGAGGAATAATCATTTATCGTGTTAACTCAACAACCTATTATGCGTATGAGCGCAATTGCTCTTTTCAACCCAGCGGAGCATGTGCTACTGTGGATGTGCATAGCTCCGGATTATTTATGATTGATACCTGTTGTAATTCTAGCTTTGCTTTTGCAGATGGAAACCCAACCGGTGGGCCGGCATGGAGACCATTGCTCCAATACCGTACCCAATTATCAGGTCAAACACTTACGATTACAGATGATGTAATCAATTAGTCTTAATATTTTGCGTGCTTCCTACCATAGAAGTAGTAGATAATAAGTCCTAGCAAAATCCAGCCCAGTGCAATTTTTAAAATTAATGAGTTTAGAGAGAACATTACTCCAAGACAACTTAAAATACCTAGTACAGGAACTACCGGAAACAATGGAGTTTTAAATGGTCTTTTTAATTCTGGCTGCTCATAACGTAGTATTAAAATACCAGCACATACAATGATGAAAGCAAGGAGGGTTCCAAAAGAAACTAGTTCACCAAGAATTCCAATTGGTAGCAACCCTGATGTAGTTAATGCAACACCACCGGTAACTAATGTAGCAATGTATGGAGTTTGATATTTGGGATGGATTTTACCAAAAGGCTTGAAAAATAATCCATCATTTGACATAGAGTAAAATATGCGAGTTTGACCCATTAGCATAACAAGAATAACCGAACTTAATCCTGCAATTGCTCCAATTTTAATCATTGGGCTAAACCACTTTAAATCTGTTTTATCAATCGCTACCGCAATAGGGGCCGATGTATTAAGTTCAGTATAGTTAGCAATTCCGGTCATGACCAGAGAAACGATGATATAGATAATTGTACAGATGACTAATGATCCTAAGATTCCCCAGGGCATATCTCGTTGAGGATTTTTAGCTTCTTGTGCCGCAGTAGAAACAGCATCAAAGCCAACATAAGCAAAGAATATTACGGAAGAAGCGCGCATTACACCCGACCAACCAAACTGACCAAAAGTACCTGTGTTATCCGGAATGAAGGGATGCCAGTTGTCTTGGTTGATGTATTGCCAGCCCAAAAGTATAAATAGGATGATAACCGTTAGTTTAACGATCACAACAATGTTATTAAAGGATGCCGATTCTTTTATTCCGCGGAATAGCAAGATGGTTACACAAAACACTATAAATACGGCTGGAAGATTAATAATCGACCCGGTTAGGGACAGGTTATTAGCTTCATCTAATCCTATCGGAGCCGATGTGAGGGCACTAGGGAGATGCATCCCAATTGAATCTAAAAAATTAACAACATATCCGGACCAGCCAACGGCAACAGTCGATCCTGAGAATAAATATTCAAGGATAAGGGCCCATCCGATAATCCACGCTACCAATCGACCCATAGTCGCATAAGCATATGTATAAGCACTGCCTGCAATAGGAATCATTGAGGCAAATTCAGCATAGCAAAGACCGGCAAAGGCACAAGCAAAGCCTGCCACAATAAAAGATATTGAAACGGCCGGGCCTGCATAAATAGCAGCTGCCTGACCTGTTAAAACAAAAATGCCAGCTCCAATAATGGCTCCAATTCCAAGGGTGATTAGGTTAAATCTTCCAAGAGTTCGTTTCAGTCCATGTCCTGAACCATCTGATTCCGCCATCAGAACACTCATCGGTTTTTTTGTAAACAAGGGATTTGCCATTGTATTTAGGTTAGTGAAATATTCGTAGCCTTAAATGTAAAAAGAATAATGATTTGAGAAAGGAAAAGTGCTAGCCGCTTACGTAATTTTCGGGCAGGTAGTTACGCCATCAATTAGGCAACGCAAATTTTACGCGCACACGAACCTCACTCTCAACGGCCACATTGTCTTCTGTAGTGGGCGACCATTTAGGACCTTCCTTAACCATACGTATTACTTCTTCATCGCATCCGTAGCCAAGCCCTTTGAACACACTAAATTCAGATAAGGAGCCATCTGTTGAAACGGTAAATTGAATAGTCACTCTGCCCTTAATCTTATTTTCCAATGCTTGTAGTGGATACTGCAAACTGTTCTTTAAATATTTGTCATATGCTCTTCTTCCACCTTCGGGCTCGGCTAATTTTACAATAGGTTCACGATCAAGATCTGATCTAACGGGACTATATCCGGTTACAACTACTTCGCTTAGTTGCGATACATCCGTTTCAAGATTTACATTAAGCTCTGATTGATTGGCTACTTTCACTTCTTCAGTTTGCAATCCAATAAAAGAATAAACCAATGTGGGGTTTGTTGATTCAGAGATTATTTGGTAGTTGCCTTGCATATCAGTAACGGTACCTGTAGTAGTGCCTTTAATAACAATGTTTACACCCGGTAATGGAGTGCTATCATCAGCTGACAGCACTTTTCCTTTAATTATTTTTTGAGTACTTGAAAAGCTTGTCGCAGCTTTCGATCGTGAAACTTGTGAAGTTTCTTTTTTAGCTTCTGCTCTTTCTTCAGCCGCAACTACCGGACTGGCTGAAATTAATTCGGCCACTTCTTCAGTAGCATTTTTTTCTGTCTCTGCCTCGAGATCATTTTTTTGAGTAGCAACATCAGCAATTGAAGGTCGTAATTCCTTCACGTCTTTTTTTATCTTTTCGGAATCCTCTGCTTTGTTTGATTTAGATTCTTTCTTTTTATCAGCCTCAGGTTTTGATTCAGTCACTACAGCTAATTGATCAGAATGATTTGTTGTGCTATCTGAAATTTTATTCTCATCACTTTCGCTTTTTTCGACTTCAGCAGGCTTTTGTTGAGTGAGTTGTTGCTTTTCATTTTCGAGAAGAGGTGTGATAGAAAAGTAGACTACAACCAGTAAGGCAACAGAAGCAGCAATGCGTAATGGCCATACCCATTTATTTTTTTGAGTTTTGAGTTTTGAGTTTTTCCCTATGGCTTTTTCTTCGTAAGCAGATTTTTTTGATGGCGCAACTGATCCTGCCAATCCAAAAGTTTCTTGTTCCGTAGATCTACTATTGATTTTAAGTTCAATTTCCTTCAAATCCTTACTAAAGTCTCTTTCAGTTATGGATTCGGTCCCTTCCAATGCTTCGAACAAAAAAGGATCACTCAACGCCTTCTTTTCAAGGGCATGTTGTTCCTGAGGTGTCATTTCACCTGCATGGTATCGTTTAATATCGTCCTCCCACTTATCCATTTCGCTCCATGCAAATTTTTAAATTCCGTTTTCCATTTTGGATAAAGCTTTTCACCTTATTCATATCAAACCCCGTAAATTGAGCAATGTCTTTGTAGCATTTCTCCTGTAAATAAAACAACTGTACACATTCCTTTTGATCACTTACAAGTGTTTCAATGCACTTTTCAAGTTTGGTCAGGTTTCCTTCCAGTTCGGGTTCGTCTTCCGGATGCAGCAACAATTGGTTTTCCATAACCTCAGGTGAAAATTCTTGTGTGAATTTACCTTTTCTGGCTCTAATCTGCATCAGGCAATGATTTCGACTAGTTACATACAGCCAACTTTTAAAAGTATCTATTTCGTGAGCAAGCAAGGTTTGGATTAGTTTTTCAAACACCTGCATCACGGCATCCTTTGCTTCATCGCGATCTTTCAGGTACTTAAGGCAGACCCCATATACCAAAGATTGGTAGCGAGAAAATAACTCACCCAGGTAGGAGAGATCATGATCTTCTTTGTATCGGGCTAATAATTCTGTATCGGTTAGGTGTAGTCTCAAGCCCTTAAGTTACTACTACGCGAATAATTTAGCACTCCCTTTTTAAAAAACTCTAATGAGTGTTGACTTTAACTAAGATTAAATTCAACTGCTTCGTAACACTGAGTAAAATTTTAATTCTTTTTTTATGGAATTGGTTGGCACAAGGAATCATACAGGCAAAATCAAAACATACTGCTTATGAAAAAAATTGCTTTAAGCCTGATCGTCTTGTTCCTGATAGCAGCTACACTTTCAGCACAAGATCGCACCATAGTAGGTAAGGTTACTTCGTCTGATGATGGCAGCAGCCTTCCGGGTGTGAATGTTATTTTGAAAGGAACCACAACAGGCTCCGTTACAGATGCCCAAGGTAATTACCTGATTCATGTTCCCGCCAAGGGAGGCACATTAGTTTTTTCTTTTATTGGATTTACGACTCAAGAGATTGCTATTAGCATTTCTAATCGAGTTGATGTTAGTCTTAGTGCAGATGTAACTCATCTGGATGAGGTGGTTGTTACTGGTTATGCCACACAAGAAAAAAAATCGCTGACAGGGGCAGTTTCAACAGTTAGGATAAGGGGAATAAGAAGTGATAAAGCAGCGCCATCACCTGCACCCTATGAATCAAGAAGCTATGGCGAGTATGAAAAGAAATCAAAGCACAATACGGAAGAGTATGATGGAATAACTGAGAATATTTTTCATGATCCGTTGAAAAATCCGCTCTCCACATTTTCAATTGATGTGGATGCTGCATCCTACAGTAACATTCGCAGATTTATTACCGGTGGACAGCGTCCACCCAAGGATGCGGTTCGCATAGAAGAAATGATTAATTATTTCGATTATGAATACGCTCAACCAAAAGGAGAAGATCCTTTTTCGATCAGCACAGAAATTTCAACAGCACCGTGGAACACAAAACACAAACTAGTTCATATTGGCTTACAGGGAAAAAATATTCCAAAGGAAAATTTACCTCCGTCCAACCTTGTATTTTTGATTGATGTAAGCGGCTCTATGAGCGATGAAAATAAATTACCATTGCTAAAAACTTCTTTTAAGATGTTGGTAGAGCAATTGCGTGAGCAGGATCGGATTGCGATTGTAGTGTATGCCGGTGCAGCAGGATTGGTACTTCCATCAACATCAGGCGCTGAAAAGAAAACGATCATTGATGCATTGGATAAACTTGAAGCAGGAGGATCAACGGCAGGTGGTGCAGGGATAAAATTAGCTTACGCGATCGCGAAAGAGAATTTTCAAAAAGAAGGAAATAACCGAGTTATACTTGCAACCGATGGCGATTTTAATGTGGGCGAATCCAGTAATGGTGGAATGGAACGGTTGATTGAAGCAAAACGCGAAGAAGGAGTGTTTCTTACAGCCTTGGGTTTTGGGATGGGTAATTACAAAGATTCTAAAATGGAAACGTTAGCCGATAAAGGAAATGGAAACTATTTCTACATCGATTCTATTTTGGAAGCACAAAAAGCATTAGTGAATGAATTTGGGGGCACGTTGTTCACAATTGCAAAAGATGTAAAACTTCAGATTGAATTTAATCCTGCTCGCGTGAAGGCTTATCGCTTGATTGGATATGAAAACAGATTGCTGCGCGATGAAGATTTTAATGACGACAAGAAAGATGCCGGAGAGTTAGGCTCAGGTCATTCTGTGACAGCCTTGTATGAAATCATACCAGTTGGTATTGAAAGTGAGTTCTCGAAAGTGGATGATTTGAAGTATCAAAGAACCAATGTTGAGAAACTAGCCACAGCATCAAAAGAAATTATGACTGTTAAGTTTCGGTATAAAAAACCAAATGGTAGTGTAAGTAAACTTATTGTTCATCCGTTGTTAGATGAAAATATCTCAATCGCTAAAACTTCTGATAATTTTCGTTGGTCTGCTGCCGTTGCTGGATTGGGAATGTTGCTTCGTGACTCAGAGTATGTAAATGATTTTAAGTATGAAGATGTTTTGCAATTGGCTCAAGATGCCAGAGGTAAGGATGAGAACGGATATCGGGTGGAATTTATCAACATGGTAAAATCGTTAAACATGTTGGCAGCCCGTTAAACCTAATATCTTATCCGATAACTATCGGCACCCAGAAAGATGTTAGCGCAAAGCTCAAAAGCCTACAAATTGAAAATATTTGTGGGTTTTTAGTGTTTTTAGGATTTACAATTTTGGTAACATAGGGATTTAAAGAGAAATTGAGGTCGAATTGAAACTCCATGGTTAAAATCAGTGCGGTTATAATTACGTATAACGAGGAAAGAAACATTGGACGGTGTATTGATTCCCTATACAAAGTTGCAGACGAAGTAGTTGTAATTGACTCGTATTCAAAAGACAAAACCAGGGAAATTTCTATTGAGAAGGGCGCGCGTGTTGTTGAGCATCCCTTCAAAAGTCACATTGATCAAAAAAACTTTGCGGTTACTCAAGCCACCCACGATATCGTGCTATCGCTTGATGCTGATGAGTATCTATCAGACAATCTCACCAAATCAATTCTCGAAGCAAAAGAAAACTGGCCATCCGAAGCGTACCGGATGAACCGACTTTCAAATTATGGTGGTAAATGGATTCGTCATGGTAATTGGTATCCCGATCAAAAAATAAGATTGTGGAATAGAAGAATTGGTTTGTGGGGTGGCGAGAATCCGCATGATAAAATTGTGCTTACCAAGGGTATTAAAATTCAACACTTAAAGGGTGATATCCTTCATAGAGCATATACTGATTCGGCAGAAACGCTTGTAAAAGTTCAGAGTTATTCAGAGATCTTTGCCAGAGAGAATGTGGGTAGGAAAACAAGTTCAGTTCCCAAAATTATTCTACGTACTACTTTTGGATTCTTAAAGAGCTACATTTTGAAGCGTGGTTTCATGGATGGCTTTGAAGGGTTGATGGTGGCAGGTGCAGTTGCCAATCATGTCTTTTATAAATACGCAAAATTATATGAAGCCAACCATAGGGCACTTTTAGGCAAACGTTTAGTGATAAGCAGAACTGATAACTTGGGTGATGTAATCCTTACTCTTCCTCTTCTTGGTTATTTAAAATCGAAGGTTCCTGATTTGAAGATATTTTTTATTGGTAAAAAATACACAGAATCAATTATTGATCAATGTGTTTTTGTTGATCAGTTCTTAGATAGAGATGAAGTGGAAAACGATCCAAAAATTCTGGCTGATGTTTATGCCGATACAATCATCTTCATTTATCCCGATAAAACGCTGGCCAAATTGGCAAAGCAGGTACAAATCAAACATCGCGTGGCCACAGCGCATCGATGGTACAATTGGTTTTATTGCAATCACTTAGTTGATTTTAGTCGCATAAATTCAAATCTTCACGAAAGCCAATTAAATTTTAAACTCCTCAGGCCATTCAAACTAAATGGGGATGTAGACACCAGCGAGCTCATTCCATATTATGGACTTGAACCATCAAAAAATAACTACTCAGAATTACTTGGTAACGTTCATTTCAATCTGATTATACATCCAAAATCAAAAGGAAGCGCACGTGAATGGTCGTTGGAGAATTATTATGAGCTTGTGCAATCACTACCCGCAGAAGATTACCGTGTTTTTGTAACCGGATTAAAGGAAGAAGGTGATCTAATTCGAAAGGAAAAACCAGAACTTCTTGCATATCCAAACGTGACAGACCTGACGGGTAAATTTAATTTGACAGAATTAACCTCCTTCATTAGTCAGGCTGATGGACTACTGGCCTGCAGCACAGGAGTTTTACATCTTGCTGCAGCGTTGGGTATTTATACTCTTGGTTTGTACTCTCCTATGAAACCTATTCATCCTGGAAGGTGGATGCCAGTAGGCAAAAAAACCAAATTTCTTGTTCAGAAAAAAGAATGCAGTGATTGCCGAGCAAGCAAAGAGTGTGCGTGTATTAACTCACTTGGAGTTGATCAAGTGAAAGAAGAGTTAGAACAATTTTCGCAAGAAATTTTAAGGTTGCAAGAGCCTGTTTATACGAAGGTTAATTAGTTTTTGAACCACCTGATATTTTAATTATCCTTAATGAAAGTAAGTGGGTTTACTATTGTTCGCAATGCCATAAAGTACGATTACCCAATTGTAGAGGCCATAACTTCTGTGTTACCATTATGCGATGAGTTTGTAGTTGCTGTGGGCAATTCGGATGATGATACGTTAGGACTAATAAAGGGGATAGCGTCCAGCAAAATAAAAATTATTGAAACCATTTGGGATGACACAATCCGCGAAGGAGGAAGAACTTTCGCTGCCGAAACAGACAAAGCATTTAGTGCAGTCTCTGGTGATTCAGATTGGTGTTTTTACATTCAGGCAGATGAAGTGCTGCATGAACAATATTACGAAGTTGTCAAAAACTCAATGAGCCAATATCTGAATAATAAACAAGTTGATGGGTTGTTATTTTCATACAAGCATTTTTACGGAAGTTATGATTACGTGGGCGAGTCATGGAGTTGGTATAGAAGAGAGATCAGAATTGTAAGAAACGATAAGAGAATCTTTTCATATAAGGATGCTCAGGGTTTCAGAAAGCACCCCAACGAGAAGTTAAATGTAAAATTGATTGATGCGTTTATCTATCACTATGGCTGGGTAAAGGAACCTGGCAACATGAAACGGAAAATTAATAACTGGTATCAGTTTTACCGGGATGAAGAATGGATTGAAAAGAATGCGCTTAAGGAACCAGAGTTTGACTACAGTGGTGTAAGCTCATTGGAACTATTTAAGGGAAATCATCCTCAGGTGATGAAAGATCGTATTGCAAGAAAAAACTGGAAGTTTGAATTTGACATCTCTAAAAAGAATTATTCAGCAAAAGAGAAAGTAAAACGAATGGTTAGTGGTATTTTCGGATATCGCATTGGCGAGTACAAGAATTATAAAATTATTTAGTTGCAATAATGAACACCCGAGATACCAAGTTGATTTATAGACGGTTAAAAGCAAGAGGCATTCAATTTAACCATGTATGCGAGGTAGGGGTTTATTTGCCTGAAACCTCTAATATCATAAATTTTATTAAAGATGGAGTTCGGGCTACTCTGGTAGAGGCAGATCCTGAAACTGTAAAGAAAATTAAAGAGTATTTTACTGGGTATAATATTGAAGTTGTGCCAGTGGCTGTGTGGGATACCAACGGAGTTATCAAATTATCGAAAGCAGCAGCCTCTACGTTTGTTACTCAATTAGAAGCAAGCCCGGCAATTATCAATGATAAGTATCAGGTTAAAGAGGAAAATACGTTTGAGGTTCCTTGTCGTATATTCTCTGAGATAGATGATGGTTCAATCGATTTACTTAGTGTTGATATTGAGGGTGGGGAATGGTATGTAATTAAACATTTAAAAAGTCGACCCAATGTAATTTCAATTGAGACACATGGAAAATATTACACAAATCCATTTTTTAAGGAAATTGAAGACTGGATGCAGCATGAGGGCTACAATACCTGGTATAAAGATCGAAGCGATACTGTATATATTAAGAATGGCTTTGTAACATCTACATTTGGGGAACGTGTCACTACTCATTTGACCCTTTCCAAAATTCGATGGAAAAAATTCAAACGAATTTTTAAGTAAGCACTTCAAGTCTTTCACTTTTTAACGCCTAGTCTGCACTAATTTATCTCTCATTCTTTCGCTATTTTTGACCCTTCATGGAAGAAGCACCTAAGCAATCATATTCCGATCAGGAGAAGAATGACATTTTCAATAATGAATTCCTGCCGCATATTAAATCCATGTACAACTTTGGGTTTAGGCTTACATTCGATCAGGATGATGCCAAGGATCTCGTTCAGGATACCTATTTAAAGGCATATCGTTTTATAGAATCATTCCAAAAAGGAACTAATGCTAAAGCATGGCTGTTCCGAATTCTGAAAAACAGCTTTATCAATGATTATCGCAAGAAGACTAAGGAACCTTCGAAGGTCGATTATCAGGAAGTAGAGACGTATTATAATTCGGAAGATGTAGATCGGCAAATTACCCCTGACTTGCGCGTTGAGTCGCTCAAGGACATGATTGGGGATGAAATATCGAATGCATTGAATTCATTAGATGTGGATTTTCGCACCGTAATTATTTTGTGCGATCTGGAGGGATTTAAGTACGAAGAGATGGCAAAAATTCTTGATATACCAATAGGCACCGTGCGAAGCAGATTGCACCGTGCCCGGAATTTATTAAAAGAAAAACTTAGCGAATACGCCAAATCAATGGGTTATAAAAATACGGAGTTATGACAAAGCCTCTCAATCCTTTTATTCTAGAAGATGGAAAGAAGCCATCGTGTATGGAAATGTTGCAACTAATTCTTGATGGTCAGGCAAGTGCCGAACAACAAGTTTATTTCAAGGCTCATATGGATATTTGCCTTCCGTGCTTTAAGTCATACGATCTTGATGTTACGATAAAAGAATTACTTAAGACAAAGTGCTGCGGAGATTCTGTCCCCAACGAATTAGTCGATCAAATCAAAACTCAAATCAGCAAAAATCTCGCTTCTTAATGGCCGGCAAAGCGTTAATCTTTTCGGCACCCTCCGGTTCAGGAAAAACAACTTTAGTTCGTCATCTGCTTAATAATAATTCCGACCTCGGATTTTCAATTTCAGCTTCTACACGCGATAAGCGGGGCCGTACCGAACAAGACGGTAAGGATTATCATTTTTTAACACCTGAACAATTCAAACAAAAAATTGATAATGGAGATTTCATAGAATGGGAGGAAGTATATGCAGGAAATTTTTATGGCACGCTCAAAACTGAAATCGAGAAAATTTGGCAAGCTGGTAAGAATGTAATTTTTGATGTGGATGTAAAAGGTGGAATTAATTTGAAAAAATATTTTGGTGATAAAGCGCTGGCAATTTTTGTGAAAGTTCCTTCGATGGAAGTTTTGGAGAACCGCTTGAGAGAACGTGGAACGGAAAGTGATGAAAGTATTTCACGAAGGTTATTTAAGGCAAAATTTGAAATGACTTTTCAGGATAAGTTTGATGTAGTGCTGGTGAATGAAGAGTTAGATAAATCGCTCGTGGAGGCGCAAAAAATTTATGATACGTTTAAGGAAACCCCTTAATCATGGAATCCCAAACAATAGGTTTATTTTTTGGCTCGTTTAATCCTATACACATTGGGCATCTGATTATTGCCAACATCATGGCTGAGAATACAGATCTGAGCAAAGTATGGTTTGTTGTCTCTCCACAAAATCCATTTAAGCAAAGCAAGGGACTCTTGCATGAATTTGATCGATACGATCTAGTAAAGGCAGCCATTGCCGATCATTATAAACTAGAAGTATCAGATGTAGAGTTTAATCTTCCCAAACCAAGCTATACGGCACATACGCTTGCTCATCTCACTGAAAAATTTCCTGACAAGAAATTTAAAGTAATTATTGGTGAGGATAACCTGCCAAGCTTTACCAAGTGGAAAAATCATGAACAAATATTAAATCAGTTTGGGTTGTATGTTTATCCACGCCCGCATGTAACAAATTCGGAGTTGGTTCGTCATCCTCAGGTAAAGATGATTGAAGCCCCTTTATTGGATATTTCAGCAACCTATATCAGGCAGTGTATCAAAAACAATAAATCGATTCGGTATCTCGTTCCTGAAGCGGTGGAACAAATGATTCGTCTGAAAGATTTTTATCGCTGAAATTGGTATCTAAGACAACTATAATACGACTGATTGCGTCTATGAGGTTGATGAGAATAGTTTTTACTGTATTATTTCTTTCTGCATTCGTATCTTCATTCGCAGGTGGCATTCGGGGTGTAATTATAAGTGAAGATACAGGTCCATTAGCCTATGCCACTATTTTTGTTAAACAAACAGGTACAGGCAGTGCTACAGATTTTGAAGGCAGGTATGAAGTTCAGTTAGCACCCGGACGATATGACGTGTTATTTCAATACCTCGGCTATGAAGCCATAACTCGTGTTGTAGATGTGGGTTCCGATTTCATTGAAATCAATCTTACTTTAAAGCAACAAGTAGTTGTTTTGCGCGATGTAATTGTTCGTGCAGGAAAGGAAGACCCTGCTTATACCATTATGCGGAAAGCAATTGCTAAAGCAAAGTATCACACACAACAAATTGATGCGTATTCTGCTAAAGTGTATATAAAGGGTAGAGGCCAATTAAAAGATTATCCTTGGTTGGCTAAGAAAGCGTTAGAGAAAGAAGGAATTACTAAAGACCGTGTTTTTATTTCTGAATCAGTAAGTGAAATAAAATATACTCGTCCACATAAATTTGAGGAAAAAGTAATCGCTGTTTACACAAATGGCGACAACAAAGGCTCTTCCCCTAACTCCTTTATTTTTGGAAGCTTCTATCATCCTGAAATTGCGGAGACTGTGTCACCCCTTTCGCCAAAATCATTTTCTTATTATCGGTTTGAATATTTAGGATCTTTTCGCGATCGTGATTATGAGATTAGTAAAATACGCGTGACTCCTCGCTCGCGGGGCGATAATGTGTTTGAAGGGTTGATTTATATTGTAGAAGATTGGTGGAGTATTCATAGTCTGGATATGAAGACGACAAAGATGGGAATCAACTTCCAAATCAATCAATTATACACGCCTATAGAAGATAAAGCGTGGCTTCCCGTTTCGCAACAATTTAAAGTGGATGGTAAAGTGTTTGGGTTTGAGTTTGAAGGCCAGTATCTGGCAACAATGAAGGACTATTCTATAACACTCAATCCTGATTTGCAATTGGAGATGATTGTGATTGATGAAAAAATTGAAAAAGAAGAAGCAAAAAAGGTGGAACAATCGTTTAGCAAAAAAGGTCAAGATCTTCAAGAGCGACTGAAGGAGGGGAAAGAAGTGACTCGCAAAGAATTGAAACAACTTATTAAGGAATATGAAAAACAAGAAACGAGCGAACAAGAAGAGCCAGAGGTAATTTCAGAATCTAACTATTCGGTTGATTCGTTAGCGTATAAAAAAGACTCTACGTATTGGGTTGAGATGCGACCCACACCGCTTACTAAAGAAGAGCAACGCGGCTATCACATTGATGATAGTCTCACACAAGTGCAGCGCAAGAAGGACGAGGGTGATACGCTGCGTAACTCAAGTAAAAGCAAAAAAGGATTTCAGCCATGGGATATACTTACCGGAGATACCTACGGAATAGGCAAGACTGCAGATTTTCGTATTCATACACCTTACGGTGGATTTAATTCAGTAGAAGGGTTTAATCTGATTTATCGCGTAAGCTTTTACAAGCGATGGGTAAAGCGCGATTCCTTAAACAAAGATAAACGACCTCAAACCTCACGTTTAGAAATAAGTCCCATTGCGCGCTATGCATTCTCGCGTGAGAAACTAACCGGAAAACTTCGGGTGGATTATCGTTTTAAAAACAAGCGCCTGACAGTGGAAGGAGGACAGTATGTTGAACAATTTAATTCGGCAGAACCCATCCATTCTTTAGTGAATACATTTACTTCACTTTTCTTAGGGGATAGCTATATGAAAATTTATGAACGCAATTTTGTTGATTTAAACTACACGCAACGGATTGATGACAAGTATTCATTTCGCACACATTGGACCTGGGCGAGGCGCTCCGAA
The DNA here is from genome assembly GCA_041742535.1 of Cyclobacteriaceae bacterium. GTDB lineage: Bacteria > Bacteroidota > Bacteroidia > Cytophagales > Cyclobacteriaceae > ELB16-189. Next base: position 53,509 of record JBGSIM010000085.1, read on the forward strand.
TTGTTCAACAACAGTACGTATACTTTTTTCAAAGGCAATAAAGATCAATACACTCCAAACGAACCTATAAACCTTGAGTTACCTACTACGAGCTTCAATCCTAATCGGGCTTTTATTGGTTCAGTTAGTTTAGATGCACGGCCATGGCAGAAATACAGAATCCGAAATGGGCGCAAAATGCGTGTGGATGGGTCATCTCCGCTACTTTCATTTAGTTATCGTAAAGGGATAAAAGGGGTTGCAGATAGTGACGTGGCTTTTGATCAAATAGAATTAGGGTTTAAGGATGACTTTAAAATTGGTATTCGCGGTAAACTGGATTTAGCCTGGCAAGCTGGTGTATTTTTCAATACGAATAATATGTACTTGATGGATTACAAACATTTTTTGGGTAACCTAACGCCATTTATTACTACCGATCCCGTAGGAAGTTATAGACTATTGGACTACTACAAACACAGCACAGCCAACGAATATTTCTCAGCCAATGCCCATTATCATTTCCGTAAGTTTTTAGTAACCCGATTTCCTTTAGTACGGGTAACAGGTATTACAGAAAATATTTTCGTCAACTACCTGGCTACACCCACCTCAAAGAATTATACAGAAGTAGGTTATGGTATTGATGGAATTTTTAGAATCTTCCGTTTAGAAGCTGCTGCTGCCTTTCAAGACGGCCAATACCTGAATTATGGTTTTCGGGTTGGTATTGCCACCAGTATCACGGTTAATTTTAATGATTAGTACAACTTAGTTGGTTAACTTGATAATCGTTCGCGAACTTTGAACGATGGCTGTTACCTTGGATGAATTTCTTACCCTTCGCAATGAATTGCCCGTTGTGGATGTTCGTTCGCAAGGCGAGTATCAGCAAGGCCATATTCGAGGGTCAATTAATATTCCACTGCTTAACAATGAAGAGCGCATTGCGGTGGGTACTGACTACAAACAAAAGGGGCAACAAGAAGCCATCAAAACTGGCTTTAGATTAGTAGGCCCAAGGTTATCAGAGATTATTTCAGAAACTGAAAGATTAATTCCGAACAAAGAATTTCTAGTGCATTGTTGGCGGGGCGGAATGCGCTCAAATAATTTTTGCCAGTTTGTAGGGATGGCTGGAATGAAAACCCATTCATTGCGGGGCGGTTACAAAGCATATCGAAGTATTGCCCTTGAATCATTTAAAAAGCCATTTAATCTGATCATGCTTACTGGCTGCACGGGCAGTGGTAAGAGTGAAGTGCTGCGCGCATTAAAATCAAAAGGCGAACAAGTTCTTGATTTGGAAGGTTTGGCAAATCATAAGGGCTCTGCGTTTGGTGGATTGCTCATGCCGCCACAACCCACAACTGAACAATTTCAAAATGAATTATTTGAAGAGATTTTCTTATTGGATAGCGACAAGCGTATTTGGGTAGAAGATGAATCCATTGCAATCGGAAAAATATTTCTTCCAACTGATTTTTGGAAAACCATGAATCGTGCACCTTTGGTGAAGATGGATGTTGCGAAGGAAATTCGCGTGCAGCGATTAGTAGATGAATATGGTTCAGCAGACCGAGATGAATTTCTTACCATCATGGGAAAGATTGTAACCAAACTCGGTGGGCAACATTATAATCATGCTAAGGAAAAATTATTGAGCGATGACATGAATAGTACCATTGATATTTTACTAACCTACTATGACAAGGCTTACTTAAGAAGTATTGAAAAAAGAAATTCGCAATTAAAATTTTCTTTAGAGTGGGATGGAAGCGATTCAAAAGAGGTTGCTTCAAGAATGATCAAACAATTAAACACATAGAAATATTGTTGTAAAGCAGAAATATCTTGACGATCTTATTAAAAACTATTAAAGTAACATTTGTAATTATATATTTTCGCTCGCTTCTTAAACATTGGCTATGTGCCTATGTGTTTAAAATTAAAATATGAACGATATAAAACTAACTCAATACTCCCACGGTGCCGGTTGTGGTTGTAAAATTTCTCCGGCTGTGCTGGATAAAATGCTTCACTCTGATTTGCCAAAGGCAAAGTTTCCAAACTTATTGGTGGGCAACGATTCGAAAGATGATGCTGCGGTTTTTGATTTGGGGGATGGCACGTGCATTATCAGCACCACAGATTTCTTTATGCCCATTGTGGATGATCCATTTACGTTTGGATCAATTGCTTCTGTGAATGCGATAAGCGATGTATATGCAATGGGAGGAGAACCTTTTATGGCAATCGCGATTTTAGGTTGGCCTATTAATAAAATTCCTGCGGAGGTAGCCCAAGGTGTACTTGAAGGCAGTAGAAAGATTTGTGCTGAAGCAGGAATACCCTTAGCAGGTGGTCACAGCATTGATTGTCCTGAACCGGTTTTTGGTTTAGCAGTTTCAGGGAAACTAAAAAAGGAACATCTCAAGAGAAATGACACAGCAAAAGAAGGTTCGCTATTGTATTTGACTAAACCACTGGGCATTGGAATTACTACCACCGCACAGAAGAAAGGAATAGTAAAAGATGAACACTTACAAGTTGCTGTCAGTGCGATGTTAACATTGAACAAGCTCGGAGCAGATTTCGGAAAATTACCATACGTGAATGCAATGACCGATGTAACAGGCTTTGGTTTGTTGGGTCATCTTACCGAAATATGTGAAGGAAGTAATCTATCTGCTGAAATTGAATTTAGTAAAGTACCTCGATTTGATTTCTTAGAACAATATGTTGCACAAAAATCAATGCCCGGTGGCACACAACGCAACTGGGAGAGCTATGGTCATAAGATTGAAGGAATTACGGAAGCACAAAAAGTAATACTGGCCGATCCACAAACAAGTGGTGGTTTGTTGGTGTCAGTAGATAAGAATCATGCAGCAGAATTTGAAACTTTCTGCAAAAGCAAGGGGCACGAATTGCAATCTATTGGGAACCTAGTTGCAAGAAAATCACATAGCATTTATGTTAGATAATTTTATTGTGAAATGAATATTGAGGAGGCTACGCAACTATTTTGGCAAGCGTCTGAAGAGAAACTTGCTTGCCGTATTTTGTTAGAAGGCGAACCGCTTACGCGGACCATTTGTCCTTACGGGATTACACGTACTTCAAAAAATCAAATCGTGCTGGTTTGTTGGCAGACTTTTGGGTTCACAAAAGCGGGCGGCAAGGAAGGCTATAGAAACTTACAACTCGATCGGATTATTGAACTTGAAGTTTTAGATACTCATTTTGAAAAGCGAAGCGATTTCAATCCATTAGATGGGCAGTATAAAGAGTGGGTGTATTATATTTAAGTTATTTAGGGCATCTTTAAAAAACCTAAAACATAACCGCCATTCAGAGGGAGGTACGACCGAAGAATCTGTTTTCTCTCCTATATAGTGAGATTCTTCGCTCACGCCTGCCTTTGTCGAAGCTTCACTACGTGAAACGCTTCGTGTAGCGTGGCGGCTACGTGCCAGGCAGGCTCTGAATTGCGACTGAGGTTTTTAGACATGCCTTTAAGCTAGTTTAGGAAGATACTTGTTAATAAAGAGTGAAAGCCCAACTCTTCGCACTCCATCTTTAGAAAGGTAGTCTGTTTCCATGGGTGTGATCATAAAGTTATTTTTCGATTTTAAATCTGCAACAGAGTTGTAAAATCCTTTTGTGACTGCCGCTGACTTTGCATACTTAATTTCAATTGCCGCTTTTACTTCATGCCCACGAGAAAGAACTAAATCACATTCAGCTCCTGCATGTGTGCGATAGTAATAGGCGTCTAAACGTGTATTTTTAGCATACACTATTTGACTGATAACATATCCTTCCCAAGAGTTACCCAATTTTGGATGATTGACTAATTCTTTTTCAGAATGAAGGTTGAGTAGAAAATGTAGAATACCGCTATCGTTAATATACACTTTAGGAGTTTTCACCAAACGCTTTCCTTGATTGATAAAAAAAGGAGGCAGTCGTTTGATGATAAAAGCTCCTTCCAGAAAATCGATATACCGCTTTAATGTAGTTCCAGTAATATCCAGTGAATTGCCAAGATTTTCTGCATTAAGAATGGAACCATGGACATGAGCAAGCATTTGCCATAGCTTGCGCATAGTGACAGCAGAGAACTTCACATCAAAAAGAAAGGGAAGATCCTTTTCAATGTAGGTAGTAATAAAAGAATCCATCCAATCAATGCGCAGCGAATTTGACCTCATGGTAAGTGGTATTGGAAAGCCACCTCGCAACCAATGTTGTTTAAAGCTTATTTTTTCTGGCAATTCATGAAGTCCAATTGGATTTAATTGATAATACATTACCCTTCCTGCTAAACTTTCAGAGGCGCCCTTTAATAATTCGGGTGAGGCAGAACCTGTAATAATAAATCGAGCTGGTTTTCGCTTTTCATCGATCAATGAACGCAACATGGGAAACAGAGATGGCAATCGTTGTATTTCATCAATGATAACACATTGATTAGCATACGAAGCTAAATATTCTTCAGGCTCACGTACAAGAGCAGCCAGCGTACTGGGCCGCTCCAGATCAATGTAGTGAACAGATTTCTTTAATTTGCCAGACAATTGTTTAGCAAGGGTTGTTTTGCCCACTTGCCTGGCGCCCAGAATAGCCAATGCAGGAAACGAGCTTAGTGCACGCACCATAGTTTTTTCAAGCCCTCTCTTAATCATTTTCAAAGATATTCCTATCCTTGAAATATTCAAATGCCATTTGAATATTTCAAGGATGACTATTTTCACTAAATCACTAAAAATCTTAAAAATTAAGTGACCAGCTTAATAATTATCTTGTGCAGAATAGTACTTTTAAAGCATGAATAGATCTCTTTACCTTTTACTTTTCCTCACTGCGAGCAATTTTCTCTTTGCTCAAAAGTTTAATCCAGAACTCTTTAAAAATCTAAAAATTAGGAATGTTGGTCCCGCCAATATGAGTGGCCGCATTACGGCAATTGATGTGGTGCAAAGCAACCCAAAAATAATTTATCTCGGGGCGGCATCAGGTGGAGTTTGGAAATCTGAAAATGGAGGGAGTGCCTGGCAAAGTATTTTTGACGACAGTCCTACCATTAACATTGGCGCAATCGCTGTGCAGCAGAACAATCCAAGCATTGTTTGGGTAGGTACTGGCGAGGGTAATCCACGAAATTCAATGAATCTTGGTTTGGGATTGTTCAAAAGTTTAGATGCAGGTAAAACGTGGAAGCGTGTTGGATTGGAAAATTCAAAAACCATTCATCGCATTATCATCGATCCCAATGATGGTAATGTTGTTTATGTGGGTGTGATGGGTGATCCCTTTACACCGGATACTAATCGTGGAGTTTATAAAACAACAGATGGTGGCCTTACCTGGAAAAATATTTTGTTTACAAATAATACATCGGGAGTAGGCGATATGGTGATGGATCCATTTAACCCCAATAAAATCTTTGCAGCAATGTATGAGCATCATCGCACACCTTATAGTTTTACTTCAGGCGGAATTGGTTCAGGACTTTATCTTTCGCAGGATGCTGGTAAAAGTTGGATGAAACTGGGAGCCGAAGATGGATTGCCTTCCGGAGACCTAGGTCGCATTGGTATTGCGATAGCGAGAAGTAATCCAAATCGGGTGTATGCAAAAGTAGAGGCAACTAAAAATGCGCTCTATCGAAGTAACGATGGCGGATTGCATTGGGAAATGATCAATGATAATCCACGCTTCACAAACAACCGACCTTTTTATTTTCAAGATATTGCTGTTGATCCATTAGATGAAAATCGATTATATAATATTTATCAACCGCTTTCAGTCAGTGAAGATGGAGGAAAAAGTTTTCTTTCGGAGCCTATGATCCCTGCCGATGAAACGAAAGGTATCCATGCCGACTTCCATGCATTTTGGATTGATCCTAAGGATCCAACTTTTTTTATTATAGGTGGTGATGGTGGTATTGGCATCACACACGACAAAGGAAAGAGTTGGTATTTTCCGGAATCAATTCCTGTTGGTCAGTTTTATCACATCAATGTTGATAATGATCGACCCTATAATGTGTATGGTGGTCTTCAAGACAATGGTAATTGGTCTGGGCCGGGTTATGTTTGGAAGCGTGGAGGAATTCGTACGTTGTATTGGCAGTACTTAGTAGGAGGCGATGGATTTTATATTTCACCCGATTCAGCAAACTCTCGTTTCGGTTATGGAACATCGCAGAACGGAGACTTGTATCGATACGATAAACTAACGGGTTATTATTTAAGTATCAGTCCACCCGCTCCTGATCTTAAAACCAGATTGCGTTTTAATTGGAACGCAGGTTTTGCACAAGATCCAACCAACAATTCTATTGCTTATTATGGAAGTCAGTTTTTACATCGTACGACTGATAAAGGCGCTACCTGGGAAATTATTTCACCGGATCTAACCACTAACAATACGGAACATCAGAAACAGGATTATGGTGGTTTAACGATTGATGCCTCGGGGGCAGAATATTATAATTCCATTTTGAGTATCGCGCCAAGCGCATTAGACACTAAAATCATTTGGGTGGGTACGGATGACGGAAATATTCAACTCACACAAAATGGAGGTAAAACATGGGCCAACCTAACAGTAAATATTAAAGGCTTGCCAAAAGAAAGTTGGATAGCGCAAATACGGGCTTCGCGATTTAACAAAGCCGAAGCCTGGGTAGTGGCTAATAATTATCGGAAGGGAGATTTTAATCCGTATATCTATCGCACCAAAGATTTTGGTAAAACATGGGAGCGAATGGTGGATGCAACCAAAGTGAAGGGTTATGCCCTTACGGTGATTCAGGATTCGGTTGAACCTAAATTAGTTTTTGCGGGAACTGAAAATGGATTGTGGATTAGTATGGATGAAGGAAAAACGTGGACGCAACTGCGAAATGGATTTCCTTCTGTGTCTACGATGGACTTAGTCATACAGGAACGAGAGTCGGCATTAATTATCGGTACGTTTGGTCGGTCGATTTGGATTTTAGATGATTTGATCTCACTACGAAAAATGGCAGCCTCAACTTCGCGCAAAGATTTTGAAGTCTTTCCTGTAAATGATGCCGTGCAAGTAAAAGGAATATTTATTGCGCCACCCGGAAATATCTGGACGGGTTTTAATACCACATTTGAAGGAGAGAACCGACCGTTTGGTGAAGCGCCCATTCCATTTTATGTAAAGCATCCTGTAAAGGAGAAAAGTACCGTGACGGCTCGCGTTTTTAATAGCAAGAATGAATTGATTCAAACCATCATCACAGATAAAATCGATGCAGGCTTAAATTATATTTCGTGGCGATTGGATGAGAGAATTGCAAAACTGCCGGGTGGCTGGGAAGATTCAGAGTCGAAGGGAATTTTAGCACGTATCGGAAAGTATAAAGTGGTGTTGAATTATATGGATGCCAAAGATTCAACGTACGTGAGCGTGATTCCTGATCCGCGCTTTGAATACAACGATGAAATTGAGAAGGAAAATTATGCTGCTCAAAAACGATTGGATAAAATTACTGAGAATCTCGCAGCAGCTTTTAGTAAGCTAAACGAAGAGAGCGAAACAGTTAACAAAATTCTAAATCAATTGAATGAAGTAAAATCGGATGAAGCAACTGAATTGAGTAAAAAATCAGAAGACATTAAACTTGCCATGAAAAAATTACAGGATGAGGGCAAGGGCGCAAGACCCACAAAGCAAGTGGGTGCGTGGAGCTCATTTGAGGTAACTCCACAGTCAAAACTTTCTGAAGCTAAGCAGGCGCTAAGGGCTCGGTTAACAAAACCATCCACTCAAGATATCGAGCGAATAGATGTTGCCGAGAAATTGACAAGCGAATTTGTTGGGAAGGTGAATAGTTTTCTTTCGAATGAATGGGTAGACTATCGAAATCAGATTGAGGCAGCGCGACTTAGTTGGTTTGCCGGAAAGAAGTAAGTTTGGATTCTGAATCTTACACTAGTGTTGTGTTAAGTCTAATGTGACCGCAGTGTTTTTAAGGTGACAAAAAAAGCAATTGACAATTTCATATCTCGGTAAGTGTTTGTCAATTGAACATTTGACAACTGTCTACTTGGCGCGCATATCATACTTAACCTAGTGCTAGCTATGAATTCTTACACAGATAAGCATCTGTTTTAATCAATTGCAACGTTTGCAGTCCCCTTACACTCAGAGAAATCGCATTTAAAAATACAGCTCCGTAGGAGTGATACATGAGTAGCCATGGGCTTCAGCCCGTGGCTACATGGTAATTTATTAATCGTGCCACGCACAAGGTGTATTCAATGGACGGGCTATTGACACGAAAAGCAGGAATATTTTTTTGGACGATTTATATGGAATACCCCTTTAGAGGGATACCCCTTTACCAGCTTTTTCTTAAATTGATTCCCTAATAGTCTGGCCTATGATCTACAAATACCGAAAATCACTTTTCGGAGTGTTGTTTTTTTTATTGAGTGTTGCTGAAGTACATGCTCAACAAGACCCACTCTACAACCTGTATGGCTTCAATCAGATTATGATTAACCCCGCCTATGCAGGATTGTATGAAGATGTAACGCTAAATTTAATTACCCGCAAACAGTGGGTAGGCATTGAAGGCTCGCCTTTAACTAATTTTCTTTCCGGTGCTTCCTCTATTAATAATAGGGTTGGAATAGGGGGCATGGTAATTACTGATCAGCTGGGTATCAATTTAACGACAGAAATTCAAGGAGCATTTTCGTTTAAATTGATTAATCATGAAGGCAGAGTACTCGCACTGGGTGTGCAAGGCGGATATATTAATTACCGGTATGACTATAGTAAACTCAACCTCGAATATGTAGATGATGAAGACCTCGATTATTCCCAAACATCTTTTTCGAAACCAAATGTGGGTGCGGGTATCTTTTATAAAACAGACCGCTTGTATCTTGGATTTTCTTCACCACGCATTTTAAATGTAGAAGTGAATGACGGTGTAACAACAAGCACGCGGTATCAACGGCACTTCTATGTGAGTGGTGGCTTTATTATAAACAACACCTTCAAATCATTGGCGCGCTTGCGACCATCTTTTTTATGGCGCATGGTGCCCGATGGCAACCAGGCACTCGATCTTAGTTTGCATGCTTCCATTTTAGAAACCCTGTGGGTGGGCGTTACCTATCGAAATCTTTCTGGTGTTGGTATTGACGGTGCATTGCAAGTGAGCCAGCGATTTAGGGTAGGCTATGCGTTTGAATTACCTACCAACTCCTTGATCAGCCAAAACTATGGAACGCATGAACTTTCTTTAATGATTGAGTTTAGTCCGTTGGGGAGCCAGCAGAAGGTGTTTCGGTATTTTTAATTTGAAAATTCTTGTGCTTCTCAAAAAAAATTAGATTAAAAGAAGAATGAAATCCCGTATAAACCTCCCAATATTTTTTATTGTATTCACTACCTTTTTATTGTTTCCTAATTTACTTCGTGCTCAATGGGTTGAAAGAAACAATGGCATTTATGGTGGATTTATCTATGCCTTGGCTACGAACGGCACCAACTTGTTTGCTGGAACTGATGATGGTGTTTTCCTCTCCACCAATAATGGCTCCTCCTGGACAGCCGTCAACTCTGGCTTGACAAGCACTATTGTGCGGTCCCTCACTGTTAACGGCACCAACCTATTTGCCGGTACTAATGGCGGTGTTTTCCTCTCCACCAACAATGGCACCTCTTGGACGGCCGTGAACTCTGGCCTTACTAGTAGTACTGTTTTATCCCTTACCGTGAGCGGTTCTAATCTGTTTGCCGGTACTAATGGCGGTGTTTTCCTTTCCACCAATAATGGAACTACTTGGACTGCAGTGAATTCGGGCCTTACTAATACTTTTGTTTGGTCTCTTACCATAAGTGGCTCCAACCTATTTGCAGGCACTAGTGGTGGTGTTTTCCTCTCCACTAACAATGGAACTTCTTGGACGGCCGTTAACTCGGGCCTTACTAGCACTGTTGTTCCGTCCCTCACTGTGAGTGGTTCGAACCTGTTTGCGGGGACTTTAGGAGGTGGCGTTTTCCTTTCTACCAACAATGGGACCACTTGGTCTGCCGTAAACACGGGCTTTACTACAAGTAGTGTCGTTCGCTCCCTCACCGCGAGCGGTTCCAACCTGTTTGCAGGAACCAGTGTTGGTGTTTTCCTCTCAACCAACAATGGAACTTCTTGGTCTGCCATAAACTCGGGCCTTACTGATACTGATGTTCAGTCCCTCACTGTAAGTGGTTCCAGCATTTTTGCCGGGACCTTGGGATTAGGCGTCTTTCTGTCCACCAACAATGGAACCTCCTGGACTGCAGTGAACTCGGGCATTACCAATACAATTGTTCGGTCCCTCACTGTAAGTGGCTCCAGCATTTTTGCTGGGACTTTGGGAGTTGGAGTTTTCAGGTCTACCAACAACGGAACCTCTTGGTCGGCCGTGAACTCAGGCCTGACTGATATTGAAGTTCTATCCCTTGCAGTTAGTGGCTCCAATTTGTTTGCTGGGACAGTAGGAGGTGGCGTTTTTCTCTCTACTAACAATGGAACTTCTTGGACTGCCGTGAACTCGGGCCTGACCAATACTAATGTTCCATCTCTTATTGCAAGCGGCTCAAACGTCTTTGCGGGTACTATTGGTGGCGTTTTCCTCACCACCAACAATGGAAGTTCCTGGACGGCAGTCAATTCTGGCCTGACCAATACAAATGTTAGGTCCCTCGCAGTGAGTGGCAGTAATTTGTTAGCAGGGACTAGTGGTGGCGTTTTCCTCACCACCAACAATGGAAGTTCCTGGACAGCAGTCAATTCTGGCCTGACTAATACAAATGTTTCGTCCCTCGCAGTGAGTGGCAGTAACTTGTTTGCAGGGACTTTTGGTGGTGTTTTTCTTTCTACAAATAATGGCACCTCCTGGACAGCAGTCAACTCCGGCCTGCCTGGTACAACTGTTGGATCCCTCACCGTGAGCGGGCCCAACATATTTGCAGGAACTCAAAGTGGTGTTTTCCAATCTACTAACAATGGAACCTCCTGGGTGGCCGTGAACTCCGGTTTGAATGATGCTTATGTTTCTTCCTTAGCCGTGAGCGGGACAGACCTATTTGCAGGGACTAATGTAGGAGGGGTTTGGTCGCGGCCTTTGGCAGAGTTTGGGGCCCAGCCCTTCATCACCACATGGAAAACTGACAGCCCAGGCACATCAGCAACAAACCAAATTACAATACCAACAACTGGTGGAGGGTATAACTACAATATTTATTGGGAACGCATAGGGAGCCCTGCTATAAACGGAACACTTAACAACCAGACAGGAAATGTTACCATTACTTTTCCTGCTGTTGGTACTTACCGAGTGGAGATCAGTGGTAGCTTTCCCCGTATTTATTTTTACAACAACGGGAACCCTAGCGACCGTGAAAAAATCCTTACGGTAGAGCAATGGGGCAGTATTGCTTGGACTTCTATGGAGAGGGCTTTTTTGGAATGCAGCAATTTAACCATCCCCGCCATCGATGCTCCTGATCTTTCAGGGGTGACGGATATCAGTTATATGTTTACTCGGGCCACTTCCTTCAACGGCAACATTGGCAACTGGGATATGAGCAATGTGGTTGATATGACTGGTCTGTTCGAAGGAGCCGCCTCTTTCAATCAGCCCATCGGCAACTGGAACGTAAGCAATGTACTGTACATGAATTTCATGTTCACTGGTGCGTCCGCATTTGATCAACCCCTTGGCAATTGGGACGTGAGTAATGTAACGACTATGTTAGCCATGTTCGGGTTGGCAAGTTCTTTCAACCAACCTATTGACAATTGGAATGTAAGTAATGTGACGAGTATGTCAGGTATGTTCCAAAGGGCAAGTTCCTTCAACCAGCCCATTGGCAATTGGAATGTGAGCAATGTTACGGTAATGGGTGGCCTATTCAATCTGGCATCCTCCTTCAATCAGCCCATTGGCAATTGGGATGTAAGTAATGTGACGGATATGCGAGTGATGTTTGCGAGTACTCCTTTCAACCAGCCTATCGGCAATTGGGATGTAAGCAATGCAACGGATATGTTATTGATGTTCGATGGGGCATCAGTTTTCAACCAAAATCTTGGAAACTGGAATGTGAGCAATGTAACAAATATGGCAAGTATGCTTAATAACTCTGGCCTCTCCATCGCCAACTACGATTCCACTCTTGTGGGTTGGTCAACGCAAACAGTACAGCCTAATGTAACGCTTGGCGCGGTTGGTTTACGGTATTGTAGCGGTCAGTCTGCTCGTTCGGTTTTAACAAGCGTTCCAAATAACTGGATTATTACAGGAGATCAGTTTTTTTTGTCCTCAACCTGCCATTGAAATAAACTCAGAAGGAGCAGGCACACCTGTTGGAAGCAACGTTCAGTTTTCTTCCACCGGTGTTGGGGTTGATCAACTCAAAGAATTAGAGATCACCAATACCGGAACGGCAACACTTACAATAACCGATGTAAACGTAACCGGAGATTTCAGTTTAGCCAGTGCTTTACCACCGCCTATTGATCCCGGAAATTCAGAAACACTATCTATTCGATTTGCACCAACAGATTTAGGCCAGCGCATCGGTACGCTTACTATTTTAAGCAATGGCGATATTCCTGCTTACACGTTAAACTTAGTGGGCGAAGGAGATGCAGAGCCAGAAGTATTTAATGTGGTGACTACTAACAGCAATGGCAAACATGATTTTCTGAACATCCGTAACATTACCTTGTTCCCTAAGAATCGCGTAAGCATTTATGATAGATGGGGAAACAAAGTTTTTGAACGCGATGGATATGATAATGCTCAAGTGGTGTTTGCTGGTATTAGCGATAATAACATCTTACTACCAGACGGTACGTACTTCTATGTGATTGATAAAAACAATGGTGATAAACCGTTGAATGGGTTTTTGTATTTGAGGAGGTAGGTTAAGAAATGCAATTCCATTGATGTTGATAATATGAAGCAGTTTAGAATTTTATTTTTTATTCTTTCACTGAGTCCGCTTGGCTTTACTTCCAAAGCCCAAGTACTCGCCTCAGACTCACTTGCGCTCGTTGCACTTTACAACTCTACTAACGGCCCCGGCTGGACAAATAATACGAATTGGTTGACAGGGCCGGTGAGCACTTGGTTTGGGATAATTGTTTCTGGCAATAGGGTTACCGAAATACGAATGTGTATAGTTTGTTTTGGAACTGTTATAGGAAATAATTTATTAGGCACCATCCCCCCAGCACTGGGTACCTTAAGCAATCTTACAGAGCTTACTCTCTTTAACAACCAACTCACTGGCACTATACCCCCCGAACTGGGTAACTTAAACAATCTTAGACAGCTATACCTCTTCAACAACCAACTTACTGGCACAATACCTACTGAACTGGGTAATTTAAGCAATCTTCTATTGCTTAGACTCTATAAAAACCAACTAACTGGCACCATCCCCCCAGCACTGGGTACCTTAAGCAATCTTACAGAGCTATTGCTCGACATAAACCAACTCACCGGCACTATCCCACCTGAACTGGGAAATCTGAGTAATCTTCAGCGTTTATACTTAAATAACAATCAACTTTCCGGCACCATTCCTCCGGAACTGAGAAATCTGAGTAATCTTCAGTATTTAAACTTATATAACAATCAACTCACCGGCACTATTCCTCCGGAACTGAGAAATCTGAGTAATCTTCAGTATTTAAACTTATATAACAATCAACTCACCGGCACCATTCCTCCGGAATTGGGAAATTTGAGTAATCTTCAGAGGTTATGGTTACATTTCAATCAACTCACCGGCACCATTCCTCCGGAACTGGGAAATCTGAGTAATCTGACTGAGTTATGGTTATCCAACAATCAACTCACCGGCTCAATTCCCCCCGAAATAGGCAACCTAATTAACCTTACCCAACTTAGTCTCGGCAACAACCAACTCACTGCTATGCCTGATTTGAGTGGACTCACATCACTTACTACATTGAGTACTCAAAACAATTTGTTGGATTTCGGAGACCTTGAACCCAACATGGGTATTACCGGTTTTACGTATGCCCCGCAAGGGTTGATACCAAGAGGAGGAAATCAGGCTTTGACAACTGGAGCACCTTTTACTGCAACTTTACAAGTTGGTGGCTCTGCAAACCAATATCAATGGCGGAAAAATGGAGTAGCTATTTCTGGAGCAACTTCCAGTTCTTTTTCAATTCCTTCTTTAGTATTGAGTGATGCCGGCACCTATGAATTATTTATTACAAGTTCACTTGTACCTGGTCTTACACTTCGAACAGAACCCATTGTTTTGAGTGTCACTGCGGCACCACTAGCAATTGTTGGCGTTTCGGTGAATGCTATTAATCAACCAAACGGTAGCACGGTTACTTATTCATCTACAAATGTTGGAGCCAACACAACTACCAACTTTGTAATCAATAATACCGGCAATGCAACAATGAATATCACTAGCATTCAAATCACAGGAGATTATACTATTGTTGGAGCGCCACCAACTTCAGTGGCTATAGGAGGAAATGTAACTGTACCTGTTCGTTTTACACCTACTGCTGGTGGTACACGAACCGGAACATTTACCATTACAAGCAATGCAGATATTCCGGTCTGCACTATTAATCTTACTGGAGTTGGGGTTGTACCCTTGCCCATTTCAAATGTAACAGTCAACGCTGTTGCTCAACCTAATAATAGTATAACTACATATTCATCTACAACCATTGGCGGCAGCACAACCACCAACTTTGTAATTAGTAATACCGGTAATGCAACAATGAATATTTCTAATATTCTAACCACGGGTGATTATACTATTGTAGGTGCAGCGCCAACTTCAATAACTATTGGAGGGAATGTAACCGTACCCGTTCGGTTTACACCTACCGTTGCTGGCACACGAACAGGAACGATTGTTATCACAAGCAATGCAGATATTCCGGTGTACACCATTAATCTTTCAGGAGTAGGCGAAGTACCCACTCCCATCATTGAAGTAAAAGAAAGCGGCACCCCAAAACCCAATGGAGATGCTGTTGTGTTTTCTACTACCGGTATTGGTAATGACCAACTCAAACAATTAGAAATCACCAACACAGGAAATACTTCTTTAGTAATCACTGATATACAAGTAACCGGAGATTTTAGTTTGGAAAGTGCCATCCCACCACCCATTGATCCGGGCAATAACACATTACTTAGTTTACGCTTTGCACCCACTGGTTTGGGTGCACGAACAGGCACCTTAACTATTTTAAGTAATGGTGATGTAGCTGTCTTTACCATCAACTTAACCGGTGAAGGCGAAGTAGAGCCGGAGGTGTATAATGTTGTTACCACCAATCAAAATGGCAAGCATGATTTTCTCAATATTAAAAACATCACCTTCTTCCCACAAAACAAAGTAAGCATCTTTGATCGGTGGGGGAATAAAGTGTTTGAGCGCGATGGGTATGATAATGCTCAAGTGGTATTTGCAGGTATTAGCGATGATAATAAATCACTACCTGATGGCACATATTATTATGTGATTGATAAAAACAATGGTGATAAACCTTTAAATGGTTTTTTGTATTTGAGGAGGTAGTATAAGAAATGCGATTGCATTGATGTTGATTTACTATGAAGCAGTTTAGAATTTTATTTTTTATTCTTTCGCTAACACTTTTCGGTTATACGGCTAAAGCTCAGGTACTCGCTTCAGATTCTCTCGCCCTTGTTGCACTTTACAACTCTACCAACGGCCCTGGGTGGACAAATAATACCAATTGGTTGACCGGGCCTGTGAGTAGTTGGTTTGGGATTACTGTGAGTGGAAATAGGGTAAGTAACATATCGCTTAATGGCAATCAACTTAATGGATTCCTTCCGATGGAGTTGGGTAATCTTTCAGGTTTGGACGGTTTGTCAATGTTTAATAACCAGATAGGAGGTTCTTTACCTAGTCAATTGTCTAATCTTACAAACCTGAAATTTTTAGTACTGTTTGGGAATCAACTTTCAGGTAATCTTCCTTTAGGATTAGGAACCTTATCACTATTGACACATTTAAGCCTAGCTGACAATAATTTTACTGGAAATATTCCTAAAAATTTAGGCAACCTGATAAATCTAAATTTTTTAGGATTGAGAGGAAACCAATTTACTGGAGCCATACCTTCTGAATTGGGCAATCTTACTAATCTTACCACAGCAATGGTGCTTAATAATAATAACTTATCTGGTTTAATTCCATCAGAATTGGGGAATTTGGTTAATATTCAAAGGATTGAATTACAAAATAACCAATTAACAGGAAATATTCCTGCAGAAATTGGCAATCTAAATAGCTTACAACAATTCATAATAAATGACAATCAATTAACTGGCATCATACCACTTGAAATAACAAATTTGACTTCATTAATCAAATTTGAATTCTTCAATACTAACCTCTGCGAATCTCAAAATGAAATATTTCAAACCTGGAAAACCAATGTCGGTTCCTATCTTGGTACAAGTTTGAAATGCGTAGGGACATACAATATAAAAGAGGGCGAACTTATAAAAGGCAATGGTGAAGATGTAGTATTTTCTAATACTGGTATTGGTAATGAAGAGCTAAAGCAATTAGAAATCATTAATACAGGAAATACACAATTAGTCATTACTGATATTCAGGTTACCGGAGATTTTAGTTTAGAAAGTCCACTGCCACCGCCTATTGATCCAAACAATAGTACACTATTAAGTTTACGTTTTGCGCCAACTGGTTTGGGTGCGCGCCAAGGCACCTTAACTGTATTAAGTAATGGAGATGTGCCGGTCTTTACTATCAACCTTACCGGTGAAGGTGAAGTGGAGCCAGAGGTGTATAATGTGGTTACTGCCAATCAAAATGGCAAGCACGATTTTCTTAACATTAAAAACATTACTTTTTTTCCGCAAAACAAAGTAAGCATCTTCGATCGGTGGGGTAATAAAGTTTTTGAACGCGAGGGGTATGATAATGCGCAAGTGGTGTTTGCCGGTATTAGCGATGATAATAAAGCTCTAACTGATGGCACGTATTATTATGTAATTGATAAAAATAATGGAGATAAACCCTTGCATGGATTTATTTATTTGAGGAGGTAACTTGAACCAAAACCGATCTCGGGTGTACAGAGCAATAAAACCCTGAACTATGAGATTTCTTATCCTTCTTTTTATTTCCATTGGTGCCTTTGCAGGAACACCAGAAACCATTTTACCTAAAACAAAAGAACTAAAACCTGTTCATTGGTATGCCAATCAAGAAGTTGAGTGGAGTTTAGTTTTGAAAACCAATCCACAAAATACGGATGCGTGGCTCAACTATTATGCAGCTGCACGTTTTGCACAAGAAGATAATCAACTGCTTGATGGTATTGTTATTCGCATGAGTAACGTTGTTCCCAATTCGTTTGAGTATCATTTAGTAAGTGGCTGGCAGGGTGGATTTACCAATGAAGCTTTTCAGGCTTTAAACAAAGCCTATGAACTCAATCCAACCCACTCGGGCACTTATGGATTACTTGTCCTAGCAAATGAATTTCAGTTTGATGCTGACAAAAGATTGCTGTTCGAAAAAAAAATGTATGAATCCGGACTGTTACCTGCTTCTCTTCTCAATTACAGTTATAATGTATTAATGTCTGTTGAGGCTGGCTCTGTTTTATTTACCGAGGGAGATAACACAACACTTCCTCTTTTGGCCTTGCAGGATATTTGGAATGTACGAAAAGATGTAACCGTACTTAATTTAGATATGGTTATTCAATCGGATTACCGGAAAGCTAAATTTGAACAGACTGGTTTAATTTTCAAATCTGTTTCAGAGAATGAAAATAATTTTAAACAACTTCTTTGTGCAGCATTGCCGGTAGAAAATCATGATCGTAAATTTTATTATGCCTTAACACTTTCGAAGGATAACATTGCTACGATGAAGGATCAACTGTATGTAGTAGGACTAGCATCTCAGCAAAGCCCGGTGCGCATGGACAATCTTGCCTTGATAAAGGAGAATTTAGAGAACCGTTTTTTAATGGATTACTTATCTGTGGATTTTAATGGCGAGAGTGAAAGTGCTACCGGAAAAGTGTTGAGTGCAAATTACTTAGTGCCATTGGTTTTGCTATATGAGCATTA
The DNA here is from genome assembly GCA_041742535.1 of Cyclobacteriaceae bacterium. Taxonomy (GTDB): domain Bacteria; phylum Bacteroidota; class Bacteroidia; order Cytophagales; family Cyclobacteriaceae; genus ELB16-189. Next base: position 71,697 of record JBGSIM010000085.1, read on the forward strand.
TCAGGAGCAGGGTAACAGTGAGAAGCAAAAGGAAGTGATGACTCTGTTGAAACGAATTGCTACCGATAGCGGAAAGGAAAGTATGCTGAGTAATTTTCTTAAGCGAAATGATTTTGCTGAAATGCCTTATTTCCCTTATGATCTAAACCCAAAATCGGTGGAGGGAAGATTCAAGCCAATCACCGATAAAATTTATGCGGAAGAATCCGAAGTTAGAAATGATCATTATAACGAGTTTCTGGCTTATTTGGTAAAAAATAATTTGAATGGCCTTCACGACAAATATAAATTTGATTTTAGTAGGTATGATGAACCAGCATTTTCATTCATGTCTAATTATTCACAACCACGAGTCGAAACTAAAAAGAACAGATACTTCAATCATTATCCGGCAGTAAATATTTCGTATGAAGCTGCCAATGCTTATTGTGAGTGGCTCACTCAACAGTATAACAATAAGACAGAACGCAAGTACAAGAAGGTGAAGTTCAGACTTCCCACTCATGATGAATGGCAAATTGCTGCCGCGGGAATTAAAAAGCCCACCTCATGGAAGCTGGACGAACAACAGGTTGAAGTAAAAATGACTCCTGATGGTTCTGAATTTGATGCGAAAGCTGAAACAAAAAAAGTTTCGTTGAACGATCCCGAAATTTTGTATCCATGGTTTCGTTATTTCGGTTTGCGGAATTCTGCAATTAATCATAAGAAATGCTATTTAGGAAACTTTAAATCCGAGCCATGCGATTGCCCAGGGTATAGGGGCAAAGTGCCAATGAATAATGATGGATGGGCAATGATGGCTCCGGCAAAAACGTATTTTCCAAATGATGTCGGTCTTTATGATGTGGTGGGCAACGTAGCTGAAATGATTGCGGAAGAAGGAAAAGCATGTGGAGGAAGTTGGAATCATCCACCTTCCGAGTCGACCATAAGAAGTGTAACTACTTATACAAATCCTGATGCGGCAGTTGGCTTCAGAGTATTTATGGAAGTTATTGAACAATAAACTTGCGAATGTTTTTTAAAAAGCAACATACTCATAGCACGGATGAGGAGTTAATGCAAAAAGTTCAGCAGGGGAGTGAAGCAGCGCTAACCGAAATTTATCAGCGCTACAGCATTCCTTTGCTTCGCTATTTTACGCGTATGCTTTGGCACGATGCTCATGCAGGTCAGGATTTTTTGCAAGACTTGTTTTTTAAAGTAATTGATAACCCGGGTCGATTTGATGCTACCAGAAAATTTTCAACATGGATTTATTCGGTGGCACATAACATGTGCAAGAATGAATACAGGCGAAAAGAGAATAAAGAGTCAATTGTAATTCCCATTGAACGAAGTAGTTCAGACTTAAGTAATCTTATTGATGAACGTGATTTTAAAAGCAGACTGGATTTTTTGTTAGAGACATTGGATGATGAAAGTAAAGCGTTATTCCTGCTTCGGTACGAACAGGAATTTGATCTCGCCAAGATAAGCGACATACTTGGTATACCGGTTGGCACCATCAAGTCGCGATTATTTTATTTACGAAAAGGATTGAGTAAAGAGTTAAGTGAATATAAAAAGATATTAAAAGAGGGTTGATATGATAAAGATGGACGAGTTAGATAGAATCGAGAACCTACTTCAGACAAAGACCTTTATAGAGTTAACATCTGAAGAGAAAATTTGGGTGAGCCAATGGATTGGATCTGAATTGGAATATGAAAATCTGAGAAAATCAGAAACGAAGATTAAGCAATACTTTCTTAAATCTGAAAATGTTGTGCCCAACCCTGATGGATTAAACCAGCTTAAAGCGAGGTTGAATTTAAAACAATCGCAGTCATTGAATTGGTGGCAAGCAAAAGTACCGGCCTGGAGCACACTGCTAGTTGCAGGTTGTTTTGGTGTTGGAGCCTGGTGGTTAACTTCGTCAAGCGATAAAGTGATAACTCAACCACAACAAATACTTACTTCTTTTGTTTACGATACCGTTTATGTAGCCACCAAACCCGATACTGTTTTTATTCAGCAGGTAGTGTATAAAGAACGTCCGGTTTTATTAACCAAATCTATAAAGCAATTAGAAAGTAAAAACTCGGTGCCATCAAGTGGAATTAATATGAAGGAAAAGGAGGAGTTGGAGAATTTACTGGTATCTGGATCAAGGTAGTTTATTAGCTATCCGTTCTTTTAGTTGTATCAACATCAAGTATCAAATCAGCACCATACGACATGGCCGGAGTTTGATAGCCAACTTTAAAATTTCCGACAAGTATTTTCTCTGCAATCATAGCTGCCGTTATCGCGGTAAGCGTATAACCACTTACTGTTTCCAATCTACTTTCAACAACTTTCCCTGATGCGTCCCACACTTTTCCCCATAAAAAACTGCGCCCATTTTTTAGCTTCTCATCGCTAGGTCCGGGTTTTTGTTTATCGATTTTCTTCAACATGAAATTTTTTACCCACTGCATGCGCATTAGCCAATTGATGTAACGCGTGCGCTTTGCATTTTTTATCATACTGGCGGTGGCTCCGGTATACACTTCAATGTTAGGAATAGCGGTGCTGCGCCAGGCCGTTGAAATATCGCCCCACGGAATGCAAAGTGTTGGGGTTTTGAAAGAACCAAAATCTACTTCCATACTCTTTGCGCCTAATTCAAGGTGCGTAAGCTTGCCGTTTGTGCGGATTTGCCCGCCTTCACCTAAACCTTCGGTCATACTTTTCTTTGTGCCACGCGATAAACCACCTTTCGACATGGTGAATGCAAGTTGAAGATGCGAGGCTGAAGGCAATCTATTTTTAAGATGAAGAGCTAGACAATCGGAAGGTACTACATCGAAACCAGTTCCTGGCATAATGGTGATTCCAGCTTCTTTTGCTTTTTGATCGTAACCAGCCAATAATTCAAATACTTGATATTCACCGGTGATGTCGGTGTAATGAGTTTTGGTTTCGAGGCATGCATCGGCCATGGCCTTGGCTGTATGTCGAAATGGACCCGCGCAATGAATAACGAGTGTTCCTTTTGTTAATAAATTTTTAAGAGAAGTTGTTTCACTTACATCAACAACTTCAAATGGATAACCAGTCTCCTCACTTTGTTTTTGCAATGCTTCTTTATTGCGACCAGCCAGAATAACGGTTAGATTTTTAGACTTACATTCTTTAGCAATCAACTTGCCCGTATAGCCGTATGAACCGTAGAGAATAATCGTGGATTCTCTCATTATTCTTTTGAATTGCTGCGCTCAACCCTTGTAATAAAATATTTTGTATCCCCGCGCCAGGGAAACGCTACGTACCGTTTTATGAAATGCAAACTTACCCGTTCGCCATTCAGTGCAACTGATTCAAGATCTTTAATAACCTGCTCTTCACTTTTTTCAATGGAAAAATCCCGGGTCTCTGCAAAAGGGCTGGCACCTTTCAATGAGCCAAAAGATTCAACGGTAATTTTGCCTTCCTGTGTTTTGAAAAGAACACCTTTTTGTGAGATGCTTAATACCTTACCCGCCCAAACGCCTTCTTCATAAACGCCCCAATAGAGATAGCAAAGGGCGCCAATTCCCAGCAGCAAGGCAATCAGGAGAATTCGTTTAATCACCTTAATAGTTTTACGAGTTGTTTTTTGGATAAAGCTTTCGTGTTCCATTGTTATTTCTTTTGGTTTAGCGACCGGAGTTTCTCATCCTTTGTGATTCCCTAGTGGCTTTGTGCCTTCGTGGTAAACAAAATCTGAGTTTTAATCGAGTACCGAAATCTTTAAAAAGATGCTTGATACCTATTTCTTTTTAACTCCGGTTAGCAATTTACTCTTTCTATTCAATCTTAAATAGAAATAAATAGCAATTGAAATCACCAAAATGGAAATGAATTGGGAGTTGGAAAGGATGTTTTCAATTAAAAACCCGCGTTGAATGTCGCCTCTAAATAATTCCAGAACACCACGACCAGTGGCGTATGCAATTAAATAGATAAGGAAAAGCTGACCATCAAACTTCTTTTTAGATCGCAGAAAGAGCAAAATGCCAAGCAAACAAAAAAGGAAAGTAGCTTCATACAATTGAGTAGGGTGAAGCATGGTATTGAGCGGTTCTGCCTGACAAACAGGATCAGAAAAAATTACACCCAGAAAACTATCGGTTGGTAATCCGTAACAACAGCCAGCCATAAAACAACCAATGCGACCAAAGCCATGAACAATGCAAGTTACTGCGGCCATAATATCCAACATGCCCAGCGTTGGGATTTTTATTTTTTTGAAATACCAAAGCATGGTTGGGATGCAGAGGAGCAGCGATCCGTAAAAGACAAATCCGTTTCCTGAGATAAGCTTCTTAGGATTGTGTAAGTACAAAGCCGGATCTTCAAAGATCATAAAAAGTTTCCCGCCAATTACTCCAGCCAATACAAGAATGATAAAGAGTGTGTTGCTTTGATCGAAGGTAAGACCAAATTGTTTTTTGCCTTGCCAATACATATAACCGAAACCGAGCAGTGCACCTAAGGCGATACAGAATCCGTAGGTATAAACGGTGATGGATCGAACTTCAAATAGGATGGGATGCATTGTTAATTGACAGTTGACAATTTAGTAATTGACAATGTGAGTTGCTTACTGAAGATGATAACTGTCAATTGTCAATTATCCACTATTAATTAGAATTAGACTGTCATGATCTCGACCTCCTTTTTCTTTAAAAGAGAATCAATCCTCAGGTTGAACTCGTCTGTAAGTTTTTGAACGGCCTCTTCAGCATTCTTCAAATCATCCTCTGAAGCACCTTTTATTTTTTTGAGTTGTTCGTTGGTGTCCTTACGAATGCTCCGCACACTTACTTTACCTTGTTCGCACTCCTGACTAGCCTGGCGAACAAGTTGCTTTCTTCGTTCTTCCGTGAGCATGGGAATGTTAATGATGATTTGCTGCCCGTCATTTTGAGGAGTAAGACCCAAATTGGCAATCATGATGGCTTTCTCAATTTCTTGAATTAAACTTTTTTCCCACGGCTTAATAAACAACGTGCGCGCATCGGGTGAGGTGATGGATGAAATCTGGTTGAGTGGACTCATAGCACCATAATACGACACTTGAATACCATCCAACATTGAAGGGTTTGCTTTACCCGCCCGAATTTTTGCCAACTCACTACTCACATGATTAATGGCTTTGTTCATTTGGTCTTCGGCTTCTTCCAGAAATAATTCAATCTCTTCCATAAAAGTTGTTGTTACGAATGATGATTTATAATTAGCTAATGAGCGTTCCTGCCTCTTCGCCTTTTGCAATCTTTAACAGATTTCCTTTTTTGTTCATATCAAAAACTATGATCGGCAATTTGTTTTCCTGACAAAGCGTAAAGGCTGTCATGTCCATGATATTTAATTTCTTTTGATACGCTTCCTGAAAACTTAGCGTGTTATACCGAACCGCATCCGAAAACTTTTCAGGATCCTTGTCATACACGCCATCTACCCGTGTGCCTTTTAGAACAACATCTGCTTGAAGTTCGATGGCACGCAAACTTGCCGTGGAGTCCGTTGTGAAATACGGATTTCCAATACCGGCACCAAAAATAACAATCCGCTTTTTTTCTAAATGCCGGATTGCCCTGCGCCTGATAAAGGGCTCACAAACTTGCTCCATCTTTATCCCCGACATCAATCGGGTGTATAAACCATGTCTTTCGAGCGCACTTTGAAGAGCCATGGCATTAATAACGGTAGCCAACATGCCCATATAATCCCCTTGCACACGGTCGATGCCCAGCGCCTCGGCCTGTCCGCCCCTGAAAATATTTCCGCCCCCAATTACAATTGCTAATTCAACACCTGCCTCTTTTATTGCTTTAATTTCTTCGGAATATTGCTCGAGTACGGCTGGGTCGATGTGGCTGTTTTTTGAGCCCATCAGCGCTTCACCGCTGAGTTTGAGGAGGATGCGTTTATACTTCATGTGTGGGAGGTGTATTATTTTGTTAACCTCGCAAATATATTCGATTTACAGAATTTTAACCTTCAAAAATCTTTAAATGGTTAACTAAAGCTAGGTCATTTTTTTGCCCTAATTGAAATCAGTAGTCGATAAGGACAACGTTGGCTTCCGATTTTAATTTACTAAAATCCTTGTCGTATGTATAAATTGGTATTTTGAGATACATTGCAGTGCCAGCGATGATTGCATCGGATATTTTTAATTTATTCTCAATCCGGATTTTAATAGCCAGTTCTTTTACAGGCTTTATTAAATCAACAATGTAAATTTGAGATAGAAATTCTCGGATAAGGACACGATCTTTTTGAGTAAGTTTTGGAGAAGCCAATGTTTCAATTTCAGTAATACCTGAAATCCAAATCGTTTTAGTGAGCAAGACCTCACGGGCTGCTGGATGGCCGTTGAAAAGATTTACAATCACGCTCGTATCAGCTAATAGCGAATCATTCATCTTTTCTGATTCTCTTTTGATAAGTCAATCCGTCTGTTCCAAAATTGATTTTACCAAAGTATTTATCAAGATCGATCGGTTTTCTTTTGGAAGATATTTTTTTTAAGGCTGTTTTAACCTTCTTCTTTGCTGTCTTTTTGGTAACCCGAACTATCATGGAGTAATATTTCTTTAAGATAAAGTTAGTAATTAATAGTTTATTAGGAATAACATTAGAAAAACCTATTTGCAGTAGGCGTCTTTTTTGTCTATACGGTCTTGTATACCGTAGAATAGTATTGAGTTAAGGAGAATGAACATCATGGCATACCAAAATCCTAATCTGCCCGATAACCAGGTGGATGCGCCAAAGCTGTGAGCTATTAATGTGAACAATAAGAAAACTCTTGAGATCTTTCTGGGAAGATAATAACCAAGTACTCCAATCAAGATCAACCATAGTATTGAAATAATAAAAAGACCTGAAACATGATGTTTCATAAACATGGCTCCAATTGGGTTTCCTTCATTAGCAGCACTTAACTCACCGCTCCAATATTCTTTTGGTTGAAATATAATTGTTATAACTATATCGAAAAGACTTGCCCAGAGAGGAGGTATTAGTAAGATTAGCTTTTCTTTCTTTGTCACCTTGGGTATTCAAAAAAATGACTCGCTATATTAATCTTTTTAAGGTTGAAACTTCTCTCCAGTTTAATACTGTAATCTTATCACTCCGCTCGAAGCGTTGTGCACCATCATACAAAAGCATTCCACCTTTTTCTGGGTACTTGAGCAGTACTTTTAAGATTTTTTGTGAAAAGCGTTTTTTTATCTTGTTTTAAAGGTCTTTTCAGTACAGATCATACAATCGTATCCGTTTTAAAACTCAACTAATACTTGCCCCTTCTCAACACTATCGCCCTTCTTTACTTTCACATTTTTAACAACCCCTTCACCGGGGGATTTTAAAATGTTTTCCATTTTCATGGCTTCGAGAATGAGCAATGGATCGCCTTGTTTTACAGAGTCGCCAGATTTTATTTTCAAATCTATGATCAAGCCCGGCATGGGCGCTTTGATTGAATTTACTTTACTGCCTGCAGCATTGTTCATGCCCATCTTCTCCAGCAAAAGATCAAACTTATCTTTTAGGGCAACCGAGTAAATGCTTCCATTTATTTTAAGCGTTACGGTTTTTGTTTCCGAATCGTTTTTAACAAGTTCAGCGCGATAGCTTTTATTTTTATATAGTATATGAAAGTATCCATCAGAAAGTTGAACCAGATCCCAAGGATTAAGTTCTCCATTCACGAGTAACCCCGATTCATGCGAATCAATCTCAAATACTTTATTGTTAACAGTCGCTTTATACATTCAGTAAAAATAGATTAACAGAGCGATATTTAAAATTTCGCGCAAAGCGGCTGAAGACTGCAAAGATTATTACCTTTGTGCTGTCGAGAGACAAGGGGTGCCAAATAAAAGGGCTGAGATTATACCCATAGAACCTGATGCCGGTAATGCGGACGAAGGGAGGCAGAGTAAACACGTAAGTAAGGTACATTCCCCGATGTGCCTGCGGGTTTAAACTAAAGTAAACATGTTAAAATGTATGATGTTGGCAGCGCTCATTGCGGTGTCGTGGTGTGCTTCGGCACAGGCGGTCATTCGCGGCTATGTGAAGGACAAACAAACTGCTCAAGCCCTTACGGGAGCTACGGTTGCATTAAAAAAATCTCAACAAGTTGAAGTGGCTGATGAGAATGGATACTTTTCATTTAGTCAACTCACAGATGGGAACTATGAAGCAGAGATTCGGTTTGTAGGTTACAAAACAGTTAATCAATCGCTGGAAGCAAATGAATCGGGTTGGGTTTCCATTTTATTGGAAGAAGATGTGCGCATAACCGATCAGGTAATTGTGTTGGCAACACGGGTCAATGAAAAAAGTCCCACCACGTTCACTACGATCAATAAAGCAACCTTGCAAAAGCAAAACTTTGGTCAGGATTTGCCGATCGCACTCAACTGGACTCCTTCATTGGTAACAACTTCCGATGCCGGAGCTGGTGTTGGTTACACAGGCTTGCGAATCCGCGGAAGCGATGCAACACGAATTAATGTTACCATCAATGGGATTCCGGTAAACGATAGTGAAAGTCAGGGTGTGTTTTGGGTTAACACACCTGATCTGGCTTCATCCACTCAAAGTGTGCAAGTGCAACGTGGGGTTGGTACATCTACTAATGGAGCCGGTGCGTTTGGCGCCAGTGTTAATATGCAAACAAACACACGCACTGATGCGGCTTATGCTGATGTTGTTAATTCGTTTGGTTCATTCAATACGCGCAGGCACACAGTAGCATTTGGTACTGGATTGATCAACGACAAGTTTGTGTTTGATGGTCGCATATCGCAAATAAATTCAGATGGGTATATAGATCGGGCAAGCTCCGATTTGAAATCGTATTATTTATCAGGTGGATACTATGGCGAAAAAACAATGGTCAAAGCCATTGTGTTTGGAGGCAAGGAAGTTACCTATCAAAGTTGGTATGGTGTTCCTGAATCGAGATTGAATAATGATGAGGCTGCAATGTTGGAGACCGCTGCGATTGAAGGATGGAATCAAGAACAAACTGATAATTTATTATCGAGTGGGCGAACCTTTAATATTTACACCTATGAAAATCAAGTAGACAACTATGCGCAAGATCATTATCAGTTTCATGCCTCGCATCGCTTTTCGGAATCGCTTACCGCAAATGCTGCATTGCATTATACCTATGGGCGCGGTTTTTATGAAGAGTATCGGATTGATGATGAATTTGCAAACTATGGATTGAGTGATGTGGTGATCGGTGGAGAAACTATTACCTCTACTGATTTGGTTCGCAGGCGGTGGTTGGATAATAATTTTTATGGCGTCACCTATTCTGTAAACTATGAGAAAGATAAGTTGAATTCAATGTTTGGAGGCTCGCTAAATCAATATGATGGCGATCACTTTGGAGAAATTATCTGGGCGCAGGTTTCAGTCGTGCCGAAAGACTATCAATACTATTTCAACAATGGTAAGAAAAATGATTTCACGATCTACTGGAAAAATAATTATGAGCTTACAGAAAAACTTACCGGATTTCTTGACCTTCAGTATCGGAGAATTTCGTATCAGGCCTCTGGTAAGGAAAACAAGCAGTTTGATTTTGTGGTAGATCAGGAATTTAATTTTTTCAATCCGAAGGCCGGTATTACCTACGAAGCATCGCCTGAGCAACAATGGTATGCATCCTATAGTGTAGGCAATCGTGAACCGGTGCGTGATGACTTTATCGATGCCATCGCTGGCACAAATCCAAAGCATGAAACATTACACGATATTGAGGCCGGCTGGCGATTCAGAAAAAATAATTTCAATGTAAATGTGAATTACTATCTGATGAATTATAAAAATCAGCTGGTGCCTACCGGAAAACTGAACGATGTAGGAGCTGCTATTCGCACCAACGTGGATGAGAGTTACCGAACAGGAGTGGAGGTAGAGGGTATCATTCGTCTTAGTTCAAAACTCACTTGGAATGCGAACATTACCCTGAGTCAAAATAAAATCAAAAACTTCAATGAGGTGATTTATGACTATGGCGATAATTTTGATGAATACAATGAAGTAGTAAACACATATTCAAACTCAGATATTTCTTTTTCACCCAATGTGATAGCTGGATCGGGATTGATGTTTACGCCTATCAAAAGCATTGAGCTAGGATTACTAACTAAGTATGTTGGTAAACAATTTCTTGATAACACATCGAATGATAACAGAAGTATTGATTCTTATCTTACGAATGACCTAAGATTATCCTATACTGTAAGGCCATCGTTTATGAGAGAGATTTCAGTGAGTTTGTTGGCCAATAATATTTTTGATGTAGAGTATTCCTCAAACGGCTACACGTATGGCTATCAGGGTGGAGCAACAGAGTATCGGCAAAATTTTTATTATCCACAGGCGGGCAGAAATTACATGATGATGTTGGCGTTGAGATTCTGAGACTGGACCGCTAGATTCTGGATTCTGGATGTATTGTGATACCCTGTGTACATATAGAATCCAGTATCCAGAATCCAATTATCTTTGCTGGATGCCCACTGAGAAATACAGACCGTTTACACTTCGAGCGCTTATCCGCCTGACCCGGTTCTGGAATCTGGTAATTATTGGGTTGTCGCAATATTTTGCTGCACTTTTTCTTATTGATCGGAATTTAATTTTTGACTGGCGATTAGTTGTTTTAGTGGCGTCAACAGTAATTATCGCGGCAGCAGGATACATTATCAACGATTATTATGACATTAAGATAGATCTTGTTAACAAACCGCAGCGCGTAGTTATTGGCAAAAGCGTCACACGCAGGTATGCACTTTTTTTTCACAGTGTTTTGGTTGTTATAGGAGTAGGGTTGGGCTTTGTGATAAGCTGGCGGATAGGGATCGTTAATTTCTTTTCGGCATTTTTACTCTGGTGGTATTCCAATAGTTTGAAACGTCAACCGTTTATTGGCAACCTTGTAGTGGCATTGCTTACAAGCATTTCAATTCTTCTGATTAACATTTTATACTACAGTGATAATTTGCTTGTAATTATCTATGCGTTGTTTGCTTTTTTTATGACGTTGATTCGAGAGATACTCAAAGATATGGAGGACTTGCGAGGAGATAATACATTTGGTTGTAGAACCCTGCCCATTGTTTGGGGAATAAGAAAAACCAAAGTAATGATTTATAGTTTGCTATTTCTCTTATCGGCTGCAGTGTTATTGTTGAATATGCAATTTGTTCAACTCCCTTTTTATTACTTTGTGATTTTTCTATATGTACCGCTCGGATTGCTTGTTTTGCGCTTGATCCGTGCTGATACGCGAAAGGATTTTTATTGGCTCAGTCAGTGGTGTAAAGTAATTATGTTGCTGGGTATATTGAGTATGGTGTTTATTAATTAGTTTCTTTGCTTTCATGAATCAATCCGCACGGCTTGCAGTTTTTCTTTCTGGTACTGGTTCTAATGCCGAAAAGATTTTCTCCTATTTTAATGATCATCCTTCTATTCGCATTGGATTAGTTCTGAGTAATAATCCTGAAGCGTACGGACTTCAGCGTGCAATAAAATTTAATATTCCTACACGAACATTCACAAAACACCAATTCCGCGAAAGCGATGAAGTATTGGATTGGCTGAAGAAAGCAGAGATAACGCACATTGTGTTGGCTGGTTTTCTTTGGATGATTCCCATGAATTTGATTAAGGGTTTACCAAATCGCATTATAAATATTCATCCAGCTTTGCTGCCAAAGTTTGGTGGCAAAGGGATGTACGGAATAAAAGTGCACGAGGCTGTGAAAGCTAACAATGAAACTCAAACCGGAATTACGCTGCATGAGGTGAACGAAAAGTATGATGAAGGAAAAATTATTTTTCAAGCAACGTGCGATGTACTACCAAGTGATACACCTGTATTAATTGCAGAGAAAGTTCAGGCACTTGAACACGCCCACTATCCACGCGAAATCGAAAAGTGGATAAACCAATAATTATTTTTTGGTTCGAATTATCGTTTCAAAGTCTTGTGCTTTTGGGAAGTCTTCAAAAACGTTTTGAATAAAACGATCAGGGGTGGCCAACTTGCGGGCAAGCATATCAATCCAGGCACCATCCATATTAATGATCGCACTTAGCGTTCCGTCTTCTTTATAAAAATGATGCCGCACACTCCAGCGACTAAAATCAGGAGTGGCTTTTGTTACTGCTAGGTCTACGGTGATTTTGTCCTCAAACTTTATTTCCCTTTTAAAGATTGCTTCTTCACGAAATAGAATGGGTCCCATGCGAAGCTCTTCAAATTTTAAATTGGTTAACCCGTGATCGGAGAAACAAGCGATCCGCACAGTGGCTCCATAATCATAATACGCTGAATGTCGAAGGTGCCGGTTCTGATCGATATCAGACCATCGAACCTGAATAGGGAGCGAATATTTATCCATTGTTAAAGTATAGGGGAAATTTTATAAGCCAACCTTTTCGCGTTTCGACCAGATTTCATTAATAGGATCTCCCTTGCTGCTCTTGCCACTGTGATACCAGTCGCCATCTTTAATGGAATAATCAAACTCAAGAATAGCACCTACGCGACTGTTGTCTCGCGAGAACACTTCAATTGTTTCGGTGTATTTGCCATTGATGGTTGTATAGGTTCCGCCACCGGTTCCAAAAAATTCTTTGGTATCAACATTATATGCAATCCATTGAAAGCGAGTACCCGAAAGTATCTTCATGGTTCTGCGGGCTCCGGGTGTCATTTTTTGCTGACCGCTATCCGTTACTCGTCCGGTGATTAACCAAGCGCCTGAGAGCGCTCCTGGGGTTCCATCATCGAGGCGTGTGAATTCTTCGGTTCTTTCCTTCGTTTTGAAAGTAAGTTTGTTTCCCTTCAATGTAACTTCGGATTTTTGTTCCGTACCAATCCATTCTGGGTGGAACGTGTTGAATTCTTGCACCTCTATGAATTGATTTTTTTCAATACGCCACGAACCTCCGTATGTGCCAATGTAGTTGCCTGTTTTTTTATTATAAACGGCTGCTGAAAAAAACTTTCCGGCAACAATCATAGCAATATGGTTTTCATCTGAACCGCCTTGCCATCCGCCCTCAAGATTTTGAGATTGGATTGATAGTGATGAGCAAAGTAGGAAAAGTAATGTTATAATGGTTTTCATATGGTAACAAATTAGTTTAAGAATATTTCAAAATCATTCTCCCGCAGATCTCGCTGAATTGCGCAGATCTTATCAATATTATCTGCGAGTATCTGTGCAATCTGCGGGAACTTTGTTTAAGGTGTATTCACTTCATGAAATCCTTCACCAGAATTATCAGTCCAACTCATAGGATAATTCTTATCTAAGAATTCCAACGAATCTTCTGTAAGAAATAAAGGTCTGAAGGTATCAACCATCACAGCTAACTCATGAGTTTCTTTCGCGCCAATACTTTTTTCTACCGTGCCCGGATGCGGTCCATGAGGCAATCCACCCGGATGCAAGGTGAATGATCCACGCTCAATGCCCCTTCGACTCATAAAATTTCCTTCCGCATAGTACAGCACCTCATCACTATCAATATTACTATGATTATAGGGTGCGGGTATCGAAAGTGGATGATAGTCAAAGAGTCGTGGAACAAATGAGCAGATCACAAAATTGTGCGCTTGAAAGGTTTGATGCACCGGTGGTGGTTGGTGAATACGACCTGTAATCGGCTCAAAGTCGTGAATCGAAAACGCATATGGCCATAAGAACCCATCCCAACCTACAAGGTCAAGTGGACTATAATCATAAATGTATTGATGCAGGTAGCCTTGCTTTTTGATCTTCATCAGAAATTCACCCTTACTGGTGTCAGTAATTAATTCATTGGGCGGACGAATATCACGTTCACAATAGGGTGCATGTTCACCTAACTGTCCAAGTTGATTTCTGTAACGCTTTACAGTTTCAACAGGTGAAGCCGATTCAATAATTAATAGCCGTAGCGGTCCTTCTTCAAATTCTAATTTGTAAATGACAGTGCGCGGAATTACCACATAATCTCCTTGTTGTATCTCTAACTTTCCAAACTGAGAAAACAAAACTCCTTTGCCATCATGCACATAAAGTACCTCATCACCTTCTGCATTTTTATAGAAGTAATCCATCTTGCGTTGCGTGGGCGAGCAGATGGAAATAGAACAATCGTTATTCGCGAGTAAAACTTTGCGTGCAGTTAAATAATCATCTCCGGTTGTAGTTACCTTTGATGTATTTAAATGTGTTTGTCGTAGCGCGTAATCTTGAATTATTTTTGGGCCATACTTTACGGGATCTTTAACTGCCTTGATGCGTGTAGGCGGATTGATGTGATAGAGGTTGGAATAAATTCCGGAAAATCCCTCTGAGCTGACTAATTCTTCTTTGTACAAACTACCATCAGGCTGCCGGAATTGTGTATGACGCTTATGCGGAATATTTCCAAGTCGATGGTAGTACATAGCTGTTTAATTTTGATCTGAAACTTGGTTTGAAGGTACAAAAAACAGGGGTTAACTCGCGATTATTTAACAACATAGGCACATAGAAATCATCTATTTCAGTAGTCTTTTTGATAGATGAAAACCTATGTTTCTATGTGTTTAAACATCACATCTTGCTCCGATTCAATTCAGGTATTCTATCAAACAATTTGATAGCCTGTTGTAAAACTTCGTTGGTTTCGTTTATGACGGGATAGAAGCTTTTATTATCCCATACATTGCGAGCTATTTCCGCTTTCAAGTATACCTGGAACAGCCGTTTATTTTTTTCCAAATCTTTTGGTTGTGGGTCAATTTTATTTTTAATACCCATTACTACCACACGACTAAGCATCGCATCGTTCACTTCAAAATTTTCAAGGAATGCATTGTACCCCTTTTCTTTTAATTGAGATTGATTTTGATCCGCAAACGTAAAAGCATATTCACGCAACACATTGGCATTGAATAGCCGATTAAAATACTTGCTTGTGTTAGTTGTATCTAACGGAACAAAATAGTCAGGCATAATTCCACCACCTCCATAAACAGCGCGCCCGTTTGCAGTTTCATATTTTAATGAATCATTAAAATGAATGCTGTCTGCTGAAAAGAACTCGCCATGTTTATAACGTTTTGAAATATCTTCATCGTACCCATCTAAATCATCGTATGGTTTTTGAATGGAGCGGCCGCTCGGTGTATAGTATCGTGAAATAGTAAGTCTAAGTTCTGAACCATCATTCAATCTGAAGGGGCGTTGTACTAATCCTTTTCCGTAGGATCTCCGCCCAACAATAAGAGCCCGGTCATTGTCTTGAAGAGCGCCAGCAACAATTTCAGAGGCTGAAGCGCTACTTTCATTCACCAATACTATTAATTCGCCACGTTCAAAATCTCCAACGGCTGTAGCGCCATGGTCTTCATCATATTTTTTCTCCTGACCTTTTGTGAATACAATTTTTTCACCTTTTTGTAAAAACTCATCAGCAATTCCTACTGCCTGGTCCAAATACCCGCCAGGGTTTCCTTGTAAGTCAAGCACTAATTTTGTCATGCCTTCCTTTTTCAATTTTTCGATCGCCTCTTTAACTTCCTGATGAGTAGTTTGAGAAAAACGATTTACTTTGATGTATCCAATTTCTGGAGTAACCATGTACGTTGCGTCCACTGAAAATTGTGGGATTCGATCGCGAATAATTGTGAATTGAATAAGCTCTTTAGTGCCATCGCGCACCACATCAATTTTTACTTCAGTTCCCTTTGGTCCTTTAAGAATTTTTGGAACCTCGCGTGTCGTTAAACCAACGCCTGCAATAAGTTTATCATTAACCTTTACGATTTTATCGCCTGAGCGAAGCCCCACTGATTCGGATGGGCCACCACTTAAAGCAGCAACCACCACCAGCGTATCGTCAAAAATATTGAATTCAATTCCGATGCCTTCGAAATTGCCACGCAACTCTTCACTGGCTTCTACCTGATCTTGTGCAGAGATATAGGAAGAGTGTGGGTCTAGTTTTCCGAGCATGTGCCCGATGGCATCCTCGACAAGCACGCTGGTTTCAGCTTCGTCCACATATTCGTTATTCACTAAACTCAAAACCTCTCTAAACTTTTGAACATCATTGCTGATGTCCTCAGATCCGCTTTTATTGGTCAGGCTGGCTCCAATCAACACTCCTGCTGCAAGGCCAATACACAAAATCAAGGGTAAACTGATCTGATACGATGAATTCTTCTGCTCCTCCATACTTTTTCGTTACAATATTAGTTCTCTAACGGAACGCCAAATTAATTGTTAAGGTTAGAATTTAGCTAAAAATGAGTTTACTATATTTACCCAATAGATGGAAAAAGTAGCCCTAAAGCATAGAAGAATAGCAGAGCTAGTGGATCAGGAGAGTATTCGGGCTCATGTACTGTATTATTTTGGCATTAAATTTTACGAGTATCCGGTGGAAACCCTTGAGCAAGTTTGCCTAGAGAAGGGGTTGAGTGTTGATACCGTTGTTCGTGAGTTGGAATCTCCAGGAGATAATTTTAAAGAGTCGGATTTGCCGTTGGTGAGCTATCCGATTGATTTGATTATAGAATACCTGAAACATTCGCACTATTTATTTGTCAAGCAAAAATTGCCTTACATTGGTCGATTGGTTGAGAGCTTTAAAGCAAATCACGAGGCATACAATGCCGTTGAGCGTGATTTGAAAATTTTATTTCCTCTGTTTCTGGAAGATTTCATTCACCACATCTACGAGGAGGAAGATACTTTGTTCAAGTACATACAGATGCTGGAACGGGCTTCGCATGGCAAATTTAATCCAAGTCGATTGTATCATCAGATGGAGAAAAATTCATTACAAAAATGTGCTATAGAACATGAAGCACATGATGATGAAATGGAAGGCATTCGAAAAATAACAAAGAATTATTTGTTAATACCGGATGCTCCGTTGCACGTGAAAGTTATTTATGCTGAGTTAATCCAATTTGAAAAAAGTTTGCAAGTGCATGCGCGAGTAGAAAATGAAATTCTTTTCCCGAAAGCGATGGCACTTGAAAATGAAGTAAAGAAGAAATTTTTTGAGCGTTCTAAGCTAAATTAATCTTCTCTTTCAAAATCCCACATGGGTAGAATTCTTGCAATTGATTATGGAACGAAGCGTACTGGTCTGGCTGTAACGGATCCGTTGCGGATTATTGCTACAGCGCTTGAAACTGTTGAAACGAGCGGGTTAATCGATTATTTAAAAAAATATTTTCAGAAGGAAACAGTGGATGAAGTGGTGATTGGTATGCCGAGGCAATTAGATAATACTGATTCCGCAACAGCCCCTGATGTTAGAAAATTTATAGAAAAATTTAAGACCGTCTTTCTATCCGTACCGATTAAAACAATTGACGAACGCTTTACAAGTTCCATTGCGCAGCGGGCTATGATTGATGGTGGAATGAAAAAGAAGGATCGGCAGGTGAAAGGAAATGTAGATAAGATCAGCGCAACCCTTATTCTTCAGGATTATTTGCAAATGAAGAGTCTTTAAAAGCTTGAAAACCTTTGATACCTTTGCATTTCAAATGGTTTAATTGATGATTTATCCGATTGTAATGTATGGTGATGCTGTGTTGCGTAAGCGTGCAGCCGATATAAAAGTAGGGACTGATTTAACTGAGCTGGTTCGCGACATGTATGAGACTATGCATGCCGCTCATGGGATTGGACTAGCAGCTCCGCAAATAGGAAAAAGCATTCGGCTTTTTGTGGTGGATGGCTCTACACTTGATGATGAACCTACGCTTACAGATTTTAAAAAGGTATTTGTTAATGCAGTGATGTTGGATGAAGAAGGCAAAGAGTGGGATTTCGAAGAGGGGTGTTTAAGTATCCCTAATGTGCGCGAAGATATTTGGCGGCCTGAGAAAATTCAAATTAAGTATTATGATGAAAACTGGACACTGCACGAAGAAAAATTTGATGGCATGCAAGCGCGTATCATTCAGCATGAGTATGATCATATTGAAGGTAAATTGTTTATAGATTACCTCACATCACTTAAAAAACGAATGATCAAAGGCAAGTTGACCAATATCAGCAAAGGGATTGTTGATACAGATTATCGAATTCTTGCACCCTTGAAAAGGTAGTATTGATTTTTCACATTTATTAACTTTGACGATATGAGGAGCCGGACTTATAAAATTTTGTTGACCAAGGAACCTGAAGGTGCCTACACAGCAAGTGTTCCAGCGCTTCCAGGGTGTATTACCTATGGAGATAATATTGATCATGCTATCTCCATGGCTAAGGAAGCAATCGAAGTTTATATTGAGCATCTTCAGGAAAAAGGAGAACCAATTCCAGATGATAGTGAAACCTTGGAATATTCTCTGAATCTTACTACAACTTGAGTTATTCAGCAAAGGATTTAATCTTAATCCTGAAAAGGAATGGGTTTGAATTTAAACGTTCAAAGGCAGTCATCATATCTATGAGAATTCAGTCACAAAGAAAATCACTGTTGTACCACTTCATGGGAACAAAGATTTACCAAAGGGTACATATTTTGGTATTTTAAAGCAGGCAGGTTTAGATAAAGATAAGCTCTAATGCAGATAAACTCCCGTCTTCCTGAAGTAGGCACTTCCATTTTCACAGTAATGTCAAGGCTTGCGCTAGAGCAAGGAGCAATCAATCTCTCGCAAGGATTCCCTGACTTCCCGGTTTCGGAAGAATTAGTCGAATTGATTTATAAAAATATGAAGGCGGGGCACAATCAATATGCGCCCATGCCAGGCGCTCCTTTGCTTCGTCAGGCAATTGCTGATGTGGTGATGAAGACTTATCAACGGCCTACTGACTTTGAAACTGAGGTTACTATAACCTCAGGAGGCACAGAAGCTTTATTTGCATCCATCTCAGCGCTTGTGAATGCCGGAGATGAAGTTATTTTGTTCGATCCTGCTTATGACTCTTACAATCCTTCGATAAGATTAAACGGAGGAATTCCTGTTCATATTAAACTAAAGCCACCTCATTTCAGCATCGATTGGCAAGAAGTAAAAAATAAAATTACTTCGCGTACGCGGATGATCATGATCAACACTCCACATAACCCAACGGGCTCGGTGTTGAGTGAACAGGATTTGAAAACTTTGGAACAAATCGCCCTTGATAACAACATCATTGTGCTGAGTGATGAAGTGTACGAGCGGATAATTTTTGATAATAAGCAACATCAAAGTGTTTTAAAGTTTCCAAAGCTAGCCGCCCAAAGTGTGGCTGTATTTTCGTTTGGGAAAACATTTCACGCTACTGGGTGGAAAATGGGTTATACAGTGGCAAATGAAGATCTCACCAGAGAAATTCGTAAAGCGCATCAGTTTATCACGTTCAGTGTAAATACGCCTGTGCAACTCGCATTAGCAGAGTATCTGCACAATCCTGAAAATTATCTTCAACTCGGAATTTTCTTTCAGCGAAAGCGCGATTTTTTTCTCGATCAGATTAAAGGTTCATCCTTTAAGCCGATACATAGCTTTGGAAGCTATTTTCAACTTGTGTCATACGAGGGGGTATCAGATAAAAAAGAGATGGAAATGGCGGAATGGATGACCAGAGAGAAAAAACTTGCACCTATTCCCGTTTCAGCTTTCTACATTGATAAAGCGGATCACAAACTCTTGAGATTTTGCTTTGCTAAAGGCGAAGAGACCTTGGAGAAGGCGGGAACCATTCTTCGTAAACTTTAACGGGTTTTTATTCTGCAAAGGGTTCAAAATTTGAACCTGTATTGCTTTCTTTGCAGTCCCGTTTACAATCATATGCAGGATTTAAAAATCACCATTATTCAATCAGAACTCCATTGGGAAGACACAGGGGCTAATTTGGCCATGTTTGAGGAGAAAATCTGGAGAATTAATGAATCTACGGATGTGATTGTGTTGCCTGAAATGTTTACAACGGGTTTCACCATGAAGGCTGACAAACTGGCCGAGCATATGAACATGCGCACGTTTAAGTGGATGAAGCAGATGGCTGACCAAACAGGTGCACTTATACTGGGAAGCTTTATCGCTAACGTACACGATCGGTTTTATAACCGGTTGTTGTGGATGGAGCCAGGTGGAAATTATAAGACCTACGATAAGCGACACCTTTTTCGCATGGCAGAAGAGCATCAGGTGTTTACCCCAGGTGAAAGTCTTTTGATAGGTCACTGGAAAGGGTGGAAGATTTGTCCATTGATCTGTTATGATTTGCGTTTTCCGGTGTGGAGCAGAAATCGTTGGAATGCATCCCTTAAGAAACCATCCTATGATGTACTGATTTATGTTGCCAACTGGCCAATGGTGCGAGGTAATGCCTGGGAAACTTTGTTGAAAGCAAGAGCGATTGAAAATTTAAGTTATACTGTTGGAGTCAATCGGGTTGGATTGGATGGTAATGGTGTTGAGTACAATGGGCACTCGGCTTTTATTGGACCTAAGGGCGATTCATTTTTCTCAGTAGAAGGAGTGGAGGCAATTAAGACGTTGGCCTTAAATGCGCATGCATTACAATCGTATCGCGATAAGTTTCCTGCCTTCATTGATGGCGATGATTTTACGATTGAGGCGGAAGAATACGAGGAGCGTGACTTCCTTCACGGCTTAAGCTAACGCGAACTCCTCAATCCAGCGTTTTATCTTTTCCTGATCATCTTCCTTTTTGAATTTCATATTAAGATGTTTGAACAGAAGCTCTGTCTGTTCATGCTTTCCTGAAAGCACAACCGTATAAATTTTCTGATTGGTTCGAAGCAAAGTGTTCAATAATTTAAGTACAGACCCAAATTGCTCGGCTGGCTTTGCGCGAATGAAAATAAAAATCGAAGTCACTTGATCGCACAGCTTAAGAATAATATCTACAATAGAACCCTCTGATTGATTATCAAGTTCAGCCCCGATCAGATCACTTGATAGCGATGAAGCATAGATTAATAGAGGCTTGTTATATTCTGATTCCTGAAACGGAGTAAGATCAAGCTGAAGAAAGAGTTTCATAGATTTATTGCACGCAAAGGCGCAAAGAACGCTAAGTTTTTAATTCTTTGTTTTGAAAATAGTATGATTCAATCCTCTTTGCGATCTCCGCGTCTTTGCGTGAAAATTGACTGGAAAAAACATAGAATCTAACCCATAGCCGACAAATTATTAGCATTTTTGCAACTCAATTTTATAGCTATGTCGTCTAAAAAAATCACGCGTGCCCTCATTTCAGTTTTTTATAAAGATAATCTCGAACCCATCATTCATTTGTTGGGAAAGCAAGGAGTAGAGTTTGTTTCAACCGGAGGCACGCAAGATTTTATAGAGAAGTTAGGCTATTCGGTTACTCCTGTCGAAACCTTAACGGGCTATCCAGCAATTTTCGGAGGTCGTGTAAAAACGCTTCATCCTGCCATATTTGGAGGAATTCTATTCAGAAGGGATGATTCGAGTGATTTAAAACAAACTCAGGAATTCAAAATAGCTCCTATTGATCTAGTGATTGTTGATTTATATCCGTTCGAAGAAACGGTTGCCAAGGGTGGCAGCGAAGAAGATATTGTTGAGAAGATTGATATTGGTGGAATTTCATTGATTCGCGCTGCAGCAAAAAATTTCAAAGATGTTCTGATTGTATCGGCTCGAACTCAATACCAACAGCTACTGACTTTGTTAGAAGAAAAGAAAGGCGTCTCAGATCTTGCTGATCGGAAGAAATTTGCCGCTCAGTCTTTTGATGTAACTTCTCACTACGACACCGCCATCTTTAACTACTTCAATGGCGAGCAACAGTTGCCAAGTTTCAAATCGAGTTTTCAACAAGGCAAAGTGTTGCGTTATGGAGAAAATCCCCATCAGCAAGGGGTGTTTTATGGTGATTTAGAAAAGCTTTTTGATCAACTCAATGGGAAGGAACTCTCTTATAACAATCTGGTTGATGTTGATGCGGCAATAAACCTCGTTAAGGAATTTGAAGATGAAACGGCTTTTGTCATTATCAAACATACCAATGCGTGCGGTGTAGCAATCGCCCCAACTGTTAAGGAAGCATATTTAAAAGCTTTTCAAGCTGATACGATCTCTGCTTTCGGAGGTGTTCTGGCAACCAACCAAAAAATTGATCTCGCGGCCGCGGAAGAAATTAATAAACTATTCTTTGAAATATTAATTGCGCCCGATTACGACTCAGCTGCACTAGACATGCTAAAGTCTAAAAAGAACAGAATTATTTTAAAGCAGCAACAGCCCCTTGGAGGGAAGAAGCAGTTTAAGAGTTTACTCAACGGTGTGATTGAGCAAGACCTGGATCTTAAAACAGATTCTAAATCTGATCTTAAAGTAGTTACTAAGCAAAATCCTACTTCTGAAGACGTTGAAGCGTTACTCTTTGCAAGCAAAATCTGTAAGCATACCAAGTCAAACACAATCATTCTAGCGATAAAAGGTCAACTGTTGGCAAGTGGTGTTGGACAAACTAGCCGGGTTGATGCACTAAAGCAAGCTATTGAAAAGGCTGCTGCTTTTGGGTTTGATCTCAAAGGATCAGTAATGGCCTCTGATGCGTTCTTTCCTTTCCCTGATTGTGTTGAGATTGCCCATGAACAAGGTATTACTGCAGTGATCCAACCAGGCGGTTCTATCAAAGATCAGGACTCGGTCGATTACTGCGACAAAAATGGGATGGCTATGGTCTTCACAGGCGTTCGTCACTTCAAGCATTAATTTGGAATTTTGTATCTTTCCATCAAACTCAATTGGTATGACAGTGAAGATTAAGAAAGGAGAGTCAAAGAGATCGATTGAAACTAAGTTAAAGAAGCTCAGCAATCCTAAGAAAGGATTTCCTGCTCATTTATTCACAGGAAAAATCAAATTTGAAGGCGATCCCGTTTTGTTCCAACGAAAGTTAAGAGATGAGTGGTAATCGCATCTTTATTGATACGAATATCATAATTTACCATCTAAATGGAGACTCAACGCTTGAGTCCTTGCTTCAAGGAAAGGAAGTATTTGTTTCTTTTATCTCAAAGATTGAATTAAAAAGCCAAAAAGCTTTTACGAAGGAAGCTGCATCTATAATCGATAGATTTTTATCTTTCACTCATATTGTTCATAGCAATGACTCAATCTGCGAAGAAGCAAGTCGATTGCGCAGAGTTACGAATATCAAAACACCAGATGCGATAATAGCGGCAACATCTCGCTTCCTTAAAATTCCGCTAGTTACATCCGATCAGGTTTTTCTAAAAATCCACGACTTAGAGGTAATTGAATACCAACCCAATCTCAAGTAAGTTTTTCCTTATTTATTACATCAAATTCATTCATTTATTTCTGTAATTTCGTGCCTTATAACTTTTTACCTTAAGGGAACGCATGGGACTTTTTGATTTTTTTACCAGCGACATCGCCATCGATCTGGGAACTGCCAATACACTGATCATTCATAAAGACAAAGTAGTAGTAGATGAACCCTCTATTATTGCTTTGGATCGCGCAACTGGCAAAGTGCTGGCTATTGGTCGCGAGGCAATGCAAATGCACGAGAAAACCCACGACAACATCAAAACCATCAGACCGCTGAAAGAAGGCGTAATTGCCGACTTTCATGCTGCTGAAATGATGATTCGCGGGATGATCAAGATGATTGACACAGGTCGCAGACTTTTCCCACCGTCTTTGCGGATGGTAATTTGTATCCCTTCAGCCATCACGGAAGTTGAGAAGCGTGCGGTGCG
This sequence comes from Cyclobacteriaceae bacterium, assembly GCA_041742535.1. Lineage (GTDB taxonomy): Bacteria > Bacteroidota > Bacteroidia > Cytophagales > Cyclobacteriaceae > ELB16-189. The sequence goes on from JBGSIM010000085.1 coordinate 95,493, forward strand.
AGATTCTGCTGAGCATGCAAATGCTAAAGAAGTATATATGATTCACGAACCGATTGCTGCGGCCATCGGTATCGGTATTGATATTGAGCAGCCTGTTGGCAATATGATTGTTGATATTGGTGGTGGAACCACTGACATTGCTGTGATTGCCTTATCAGGAATTGTGTGTGACCAGTCTATTCGAATTGCTGGTGACACCTTTAATAGAGATATTTTGGATTACATGCGCAGACAACATAACCTATTGATTGGTGAACGTTCGGCTGAACGCGTAAAGATTGAAGTTGGCTCAGCACTGACAGAATTAGATGATGGTCCGGATGATTACGAAATCAGAGGTCGCGATCTTATGACGGGGATTCCAAAGACAATTAAGATTTCCTATTCAGAAGTTGCCTTTGCACTTGATAAGTCGATATCAAAATTAGAGGAAGCAGTGCTTAAGGCATTGGAACTTTCCCCACCGGAACTTTCCGCTGATATTTATGAACGCGGAATTTACTTAACAGGTGGTGGAGCGATGCTTCGTGGGCTGGATAAGCGCTTGTCACTAAAAACAAAATTGCCAATTCACGTTGCAGATGATCCTTTGCGTGCAGTAGTGCGAGGCACAGGGGCAACGCTTAAAAACCTGGATCATTTCAGAAAGATTTTGATGACCTGATGAATGGAGAGACTCATAAATTTTATTTACGAGTACAGGGCTTTTTTAACTTTTTTACTTCTCGAGTTGTCTTGCAGTTGGTTGGTTATTGAAAATAACCAATATCAAAGCACAAAGTATTTTAATTCCTCTAATCGGCTGGCCGCTAACATTCTTGGCTTCTCGCAAGGAGTAAGAGAATACTTTTCGTTGCGCACAATTAATGAAGAACTGGCGCAGGAAAATGCAAACCTGCGTACCGATCTAGAGAGATTGCACCAACTTGAACAGAATTATTTCCCGGTAAATCAGGACACAATTAGAGTTGACCTGTATGATTTTGTAAGTGCAAAGGTGATTGCCAATTCAACCAACCTGTACAAAAATTTTATAACCATCAATAAAGGAGCAGCGGATGGAATTTTGCCCGGCATGGCTGCTATCAGTAATGATGGTGCTGTTGGTAAAGTAAAATCTGTTTCCGAGAATTATTCTGTTCTCATTTCGTTATTAAATGTAGACGAACAAATTTCATGTGTGATTAAAAGAACAAACCATTTTGGAAGTGCGCGTTGGGACGGTCTTCATCAGCGTTATTCAAATTTATTATTCATTCCGCGCCATGCAACTCCGGTTGTTGGAGATACGGTAATCACCTCGGGATATAATGCAGTTTTCCCGGAAGGAATAATGGTAGGCATTATTCGAAAAGCGAATCTGCGGGAAGAAACAAATTTTTGGGATATTCAGATAGAATTGACTCAAGATTTTGGCCGCTTGTCTTTTGTAGAAGTGATCAAAAGCCGATTAAAAAACGAAAAAGATTCTCTGGAACAAATAACTATTGGAGTAGTAAAATGAGTCGTACAGGTATCATTCAATTTATTCTGTTTTTTGTCTATGTACTGTTTCAGGTGCTGGTATTAAGAAACCTTGTTTTGTTTGATTCCGCTTTTTGTTTTTTATACATAGTCTTTATTCTTCTTTTACCGATTGAACTTAATACGCTGGCTTTAATGGCTATCGGATTTGTACTCGGCTTTACCATCGATATATTTTACGATAGCATGGGTTTGCATGCAATGGCCACCGTGTTGGTAGCATACCTGCGAAATTACTGGATGGCAACGATTACTCCACAAGGCGGATATGATTCGGGTTCGTCAGCTACTGTCGCTTCCAATGGACTTCAATGGTTTTTGGTTTACGCATTGCCACTTGTGTTTATTCATCACTTGGTTTTATTTTTTGTGGAGGCAGCAGGCTTCACCTTGTTTTGGTATACGATGTTAAAAATTGTAGGTAGTTTGTTGTTTACTATGACAGTCATTACTTTACTACAGTATTTATCTCCACAGCGCAGACGCATATGAATGAGGGAAGGAAAGACATATTGCAGGTTATATTTATCGTAGTTGGATTAATCTTTTTAATCAAACTATTCTTTATTCAGGTGCTGGATAATAAATACGCAGAACTCGCTGATGGAAATGTAATTCTTCGCCAGGTAGAGTATCCCTTTCGGGGATTGATTTATGATCGCAATCAAAAGCTTATTGTTTTCAACTCTCCAGAGTTTGACCTCGAGGTTGTAATTAAGGATGTAAAGAATTTTGATTCTGCAAAATTCTGTAACGTGTTTGAAATTTCGCGCGAGGAACTTCGCGCTACATTCAAAGCAATGAAGGCCCGAAAGGAATATTCTCCTTATAAACCTACCATCTTCATGGATCAATTATCGAATGTGGACTTTGCTAAAGTGCAGGATCACCTCGAAAGTTTTCCGGGCTTTTATGTGCAAGCACGAACCACGCGTTCGTATGCAACCCCTGCGTTAGCTAATGCTTTGGGTTATGTAAGTGAGATTAGTAAAACAAATCTGGAAAGAGATACAACCAAGATCTACAAGCAGGGAGATTACGTGGGGCAAAGCGGTATTGAATTTTTTTATGAAGAACAACTGCGTGGACAGCGGGGTGTACGATTTAAGTTGCGCAACGTAAAGGGTATTGAGAAGGGAGAATTTAAAAATGGACAATACGATACATTATCTGTACCCGGTCAGAATTTAACAACAGGCATCGATATTGATCTTCAGCAATATGGCGAAATGCTGATGAAAGGAAAGTCGGGAAGTATTGTGGCCATTGAACCGGCAACAGGCGAAATTCTTTCCCTGATTTCAGGACCTTCTTATGATCCTAACCTCCTTACGGGAAAAAATTACAGCTCCAACTTTAGGCAGATAAGTATCGACTCTATGAAGCCGCTCTTTAATCGGCCGCTGATGGCTCAATACAGGCCGGGTTCTATTTTTAAAATCGCGCAAGCAATGACTGCGCTTCAGGAAAAAGTAATTACTCCGGATACCCGCATCCGGTGCGACCGAAATATTATCAATTGCCATGGCGAGCATTCCAATGAAGATTTACGTGGCGCGATTGCCAATTCATGTAATCCTTATTTCCACAATGTGTTACGAAGAATGCTCAACAAAGGTGTTGTGAATGATCCGTTTGGTGACACACGTGTTGGGTTGGAAGAATGGGATAAGCACATCATGAGCTTTGGCTTTGGAAAGAAATTAGGAATAGATCTACCCAATGAAAAGGAAGGCTTAGTGCCAACACCAGCTTACTATGATCGAGCGTATAGAAGTCAGGCCTGGAAATTTTCTAATATTTATTCGTTGGCAATTGGTGAAGGCGAAAATCTGGTAGTGCCTATTCAAATGGCAAACTTTGCAGCAACCATTGCTAACCGTGGGTATTATTATACACCCCATTTGGTAAAAGCTATTGGCAAGGATAATAAACCGTTGCCTCAATATCAGGAGCGGCATTATACGTCCATAGATACATCTTATTTTATTGTTGCTGTGGATGCCATGGAACAAGTGGTAAGAGAAGGAACAGGACAGCGTGCAAAGTTGGCTGACATAATTGTGTGTGGTAAAACAGGAACCGTTCAAAATGCACCGCCCCTGTTTGATCATTCTGTTTTTATTGCTTTTGCCCCACGAGATAATCCTAAAATTGCTATTTCTGTGTATGTAGAGGATGCCGGGCAAGGCGCGCGAGCTGCGGGTTCCATTGCCAGTTTAATGATTGAAAAATATTTAATCGGTGCGACTAAACGGCCACACACCGAAAGCTATGTGTTAGCTGGAAAATTTGAATGAGAAACGAAGTTGACATATCGGGCAAGTTAGATTGGGTAACTGTATTACTGTATATTGTAATGGTAGCCCTTGGTTGGTTCAACATTTTTGCAGCCGTGTATGACGAAACTGCCAACCAAACCATTTGGGACATGTCTCTAAACTCAGGTCGGCAATTGATGTTTATTGCTGCTTCTATGTTTATCATACTGGCAATTATTATTATGGACATGCGGTTTTACGAAACGTTTGCCTACTTATTTTATGGAATAATATTGATCTCACTCATGCTGATTCCAATCATCGGTAAGGAAGTTGGCGGAAATAAATCATGGATTGGGATTGGTTCTTTTGGGGTTCAACCTTCTGAGTTTGCCAAGTTTGTAACCGCCCTAGCAATAGCCAAGTTTATGGGTTCGGTCGGTTTTAAAATGGAGAATAATCGCAATCAAATGATCTTACTGGGTTTGATTGCCTTACCGCTGGGGTTAATTCTTTTACAAAAAGATTTTGGAACAGCCATTGTGTTTACTGCGTTCATCTTTGTTTTTTTTAGAGAAGGAATGTCGCCTTTCATAATGATTGTAGGTGTATCGGCTGCTACCATTGCTATTTTGACATTGATCGTTGAAAATCAATGGTATCTGCATGGCGGGATTGCAGCGGTGCTTTTGGCACTCATATTTTTTGGTAAGAGAAAAATGAAACGCATTATGGTGCTTTGTTCGGGGGCAGTTATCCTGATGATTACCATTGAGAGCTTCGATTACATCGTAAACAATGTGCTGCCCATCCGTCACAAAAAAAGATTAGAAGCGTTGGTGGATCCTGATTTCGACCCGATGGGAATTAACTGGAATGTAACCCAATCAAAAATTGCCATTGGTAGTGGAGGGTTTGCGGGTAAAGGATTTTTAAAAGGCACACAAACGAAATTTGATTTTGTGCCAGAGCAGAGCACGGATTTTATTTTTTGCACGATAGGCGAGGAGCACGGTTGGTTAGGTAGCCTTATTGTAATTACCCTTTTTATGGCGCTCCTGCTGCGGGTTATTTTTATTGCCGAACGACAGAAGAGTAAGTTCTCGCGGGCTTATGGATATGCAGTAGCCAGTATTTTCTTTTTTCACTTTGCCATTAACATTGGTATGACAATCGGCTTATTTCCAGTGATTGGAATTCCTCTTCCCTTCTTTAGCTACGGAGGCTCTTCGTTATGGAGTTTTACTATTCTTTTGTTTATCCTATTAAAACTGGATGCTCACCGTAGTCAGGTGTTGCAGAGGATTTAGGTCAACTAAACCGCTTCTGAACGATCTCAATAAACTCTTCGTACTCTTCGCTTTCTTTATCCCAGTCGGGATAGCCATCATCTAAAAAGCGAGTTGCCTGCGTTAGGCTGTCAAAACGATCAAGCCTATCAATTGCTTCCGAGAAAATTTCAAAATCACCATGAAACAAGATTTTGGTGAACATAAACTTTTGATTGATTGTTAGGCTTTCCTTTAATCGTGTAACCTTTTGTTTTGCTAGGTTATCAGCTAACGTGGGCTTGTTCTCAACAGTGATTGATTGAGTAACCGTTTTAGTTTCGACAACCTTAACTTCTACAAGTGGTTCTTGTTTAGGTTCAGGCACTACAGCTTGCACGGCCTTTGTTTCGTAAAACTTATCGATGCTAACGGGTACAAGTTTATTGAAGGCTAGCAAATAAGGTTCAAAATCTTCCGGTGTAAAATTCACTTCTTCTAAAATATGGTCCAGCAATGCGAAAGCTTCTTTGCCTGCAATAGTATGCAAGTTTCTTGTCTCGAGGTGGCTCACTAGTTTTTCTAAAGGAGCCTTGTTGATTTTAATATATTTTACGGTGTCCTTCAAATCTTTGGTACGGATAGCTTCACCATCTTTTTTATCCAATGTATCCGAAAAGAAATCGTAAGGTGCTAAAATCAAAAACAAGGTTTGACTTACTCCTTTTTTTAAGAGCGGAAGCAAGTTTGTTTTATTGATTTGGATGTGATTGCTTACCGTGTTTTGAAATTGAATAAGTGCTTCCGCCACAGGCGTTGCTTCGTAATCAAAATACGGACTTTTTAATTTTTCAGTTTCCCGTTTCCAAACACTTAGCAAGTCGTTCAGCACAAAAAGATTAACCTGCTTGATTTCACAGAGGGTAAGTAGTTCGGGGCCTGAGATTTTTTCCTTACGGGAAAAGAAAGCATCCGCCAGATGATTGGCTACATTGATTGAATACTGATCGACTGCTTTCAAACTAATCTTTTCGTCCATGAGTTACTATTTTTGTATTCTTGTTTAATCAAAACGCAAGCCCAAGCAGCATGTTGTTATGGTAAAGATAGTAATTGAAAATTTGGCTCAAAAGGAAGTGTTCCCTGTAGAAAAGGTAAATTCAGTTTTATCGATCCTTCAAAGCAATTATATCGACTGGATGCATGCGTGTGGAGGCAAAGGCCGGTGTACGACTTGTAAGATGATTGTGATTGAAGGTGCCGAGCAACTTAGTCTTCCCTCAAGTGCCGAATTGAGTTACCGAAAGCGAGGCGAACTTGCGGCCAATGAACGACTAGCATGCCAAGCTACAGTGTTGGGTGTTTGCAAAATCAGGGTGCCTGAGGAAACCAAGTTGCCTCACATGACCTACACGAATTAAAACCAAACGGACTTAAATCTTATCTTGCACTATGTTTATTGAACCTCAACTTGGCAGAAGTAATCGATCAGGAAAGAGTGGCTGGATTGAAGTGATTTGCGGGTGCATGTTCTCGGGTAAAACAGAAGAGTTAATCCGCAGATTAAACCGAGCATTGATTGCCAAACAAAAGGTTGAAATATTTAAACCCACCATTGATACACGATATCATAATCAAAAAATAGTATCACACAGCGAACGCGAGATTCGTTCTACCCCAGTAAATTTTGCGAATGACATTATTCTGTTAGCCGGAGATTGTGATGTAGTAGGAATTGATGAAGCTCAGTTTTTTGATGACGCGATAGTAGAAGTTTGTAATTCACTTGCTAACAGAGGGAAGCGCGTAATTGTAGCAGGTTTGGATATGGACTTTGAAGGCAAGCCCTTTGGGCCAATGCCCAATTTGTTGGCTGTTGCTGAATATGTAACAAAGGTTCATGCCATTTGCGCAAAAACAGGAGAATTGGCTTCATACTCTTATCGGCTCAATGAGAATGAATCAAAAGTTATGTTAGGAGAAAAGGAAGCGTACGAAGCCAGAAGTCGCCAGGCGTTTTTTGCTGCTAGAGAAAAAGGAAAAAACTAGCTGTGCTTCATAAAACCAAAGGTGTTGTTTTTCGATTTACTAAGTATGGAGAAACATCCATTATCGTAAATATTTTCACGGAATTATTCGGCTTGCAGAGTTACATTGTAAATGGAGTTCGAAGTAGTTCCAAAAGAAGTAAGATCGCTTTGTTTCAACCACTTACGTTGCTTGATCTTGTAGTTTATCATAAAGAGAATGCGAACATCCTACGCATTAAAGAAGTGAAGTGTTATCATCCGTATCAAACGGTAACTTCAGAAATAAAAAAGTCGGCTATTGCGATGTTTATCAATGAAGTTTTAAATAAAGCAGTGAAAGAACAGAGTCACGCGGGTGAGATACATGATTTTATAGCGAGTTCATTGATTACGTTAGATCAGCAACAAAAGCCTGAGAATTTTCATTTGCTATTTTTATTAGGACTGAGCAAGCACTTGGGCTTTGGCCCGAATTTAACAGAAGAGGTTTTGGGTGGGCATTGGATGGATGAAACGGATGAAAAAATATTGAAACAGTTACTTGCCGCTAATTATACATCAGCAACTTTAATCACTAACGATCAAAGGCAAACTTTGCTTGCAAGCTTGTTGCGCTTTTACACAAGCCATGTTGATAATTTTGGGGAGATGAAATCGCTGGCAGTACTGCGTGAGATACAATAGTTTAAGCGGCTACTGCTACTCTGTTTTCTTTCCGAACAGGTTTCGCACTAAGCGTTTTCAATTGTCGTGCGTGAGCCACCACCGCTTCAAAAAATGTGTCTTTAGATTTGTATGGAAGCCCAAACTCTTTTGCGGTCTGTTCAACTATTTTAGAAATGCCTCGATAGTGAACATGGCAGATGTTAGGAAACAAGTGATGCTCTACTTGATAGTTTAATCCACCCACATACCAAGAAAATATTTTTTCGCGGTGCCCGAAATTTGTAGTGGTGTGCAACTGATGAATAGCCCAATTGTTTTCCAGGTTTCCATGTTCATCGGGCATTGGGTATTCAGTTCCTTCTACCACATGTGCGGGTTGAAAGATCATTGCCAGGATGAAGCCCCCTATATAGTGCATAACAAAGAAACCAGCGAATGCTTGCCAGAATGTTATAGGTAGCAGCCACATAGGAATTACAAAGATGTAGGTGAAATATATAAGCTTAGTAGCGATCATGATTATCCACTGACGAGTGGCAGTAGTGCGCTGTTTCTTCACAAGGCCATCACGTTGATATTTTATTATCCTGTCAAAGTCTTTGACAATCACCCAGACGAAGGTCATCAATCCATAAAAAAACCAAGCGTAATAATGTTGAAATTTATGAATGCCTCGCCACTTGGATTCAGGTGCCATTCTCAAAACTCCACGCGGACTAATATCTTCATCCACATCATGAACATTTGTGTACGTATGATGCAACACGTTATGTTGAATTTTCCAATTCAGGTCATGGCCTCCAACTAAATTGAGACTTAGACCAAGTAAATTATTTACCCAAGGTTTTGTAGAGTATGATCCATGGTTGGCATCGTGCATAATGGAGAGTCCAATACCAGCCATTCCAAAACCCATCAACACACAAAGTCCTAGCATTCCCCAAAGATTTGAAGTGGTGCCGCCAATTAAAAGAAAGTAAGGAATAAGGTAGAGCGAAAACATGAAAATGGTTTTGATCACCATTTCCGAATTGGCAGTACGTTCGATATTATTAGTTTTGAAATATCCATTAACACGCTGAGTGAGCGTTATAAAAAAATCTTTTTGATGATTGGCAAATTTCAAATTTTGATTAACACTCATATGCGTTTTAATATTATGATATAGCTGAGATGCACTTCAGCAAACTATTCTTTCAGTTTTGATTTAATAATTCTACCAAGATATGGATTTGACCTAAGATAACAGGCGTTAGGAGTTAAAATCTTATGAAAGGTGCATATTCGCTTAAAGCGGCTTGATTAAAATTCAGCAATAATTGTTTTGCCACCCTTTGTTATGTCGCCAATGTTCACGGCTACTTTGGCATTGAGTGGTAAAAAGATATCAACACGCGATCCGAATTTAATAAAACCAAACTCATCACCTTGTTGTAAGGGCTGACCTTCCTTTATGTACCACTTAATTCTTCGCGCTAACGCTCCGGCTATCTGTCTAAACAAAATTTCTGTACCATTGTTCATGCGCGTTACAATAGTTGTGCGTTCATTTTCTGTACTTGATTTTGGATGCCAGGCCACCAAATATTTTCCGGGGTGATAGGTGCAATATGAAATCGTTCCTGATACGGGCATGCGATTTACATGCACATTGATAGGCGACATAAAAATTGAAATCTGCTTTCTTTTAGATTTCAGATATTCAGTTTCTTCGGTCTCTTCTATCACTACTACTTTCCCATCGGCAGGAGCCAAAATTTGATTTTCGTTTTTGTTGACTTTAAAAACAGGGATGCGAAAAAATTGAAGGATGATAAGATAGAATACAACGCTTACCCCAATTAAAATATTTTGAACAACGAGGAGTTCGGGAAAGAAATAGCCAACTGCCCAGTTGATTGTAAACAGCACAATTAATAAAACAAATAATAGCGCACGTCCTTCACGGTGAATAGTCATCTCAATTCAAGATTTAAAAATCAAAATTCAACATTAATGACAACAATCTTTAATGTTTAGGTATTGAATTTTGAATTAAAATCCACCTCTGAATTTGTAAGTCTTGGCTACTTTGTCAATAGCCACTATATAGGCAGCAATACGCAACGAAACCTTGTATTCATTTGCTGTTTTGTAAACAACATTAAAGGCATCTTTCATGATCCGGTCGCTTCTACGATTTACACGTTCTGCCGTCCATTTATACCCTAATCGATTTTGCACCCACTCAAAGTAGGAAACGGTTACGCCTCCAGCATTGGCAAGAATGTCGGGCACTACACTTATTCCTTTTTCAAAAATGATGTTATCGGCTTTTGAGGATGTAGGGCCGTTTGCGCCCTCAACAATAAGCTTCGCCTGAATTTTTCCTGCATTACTTCCAGTAATTACATCTTCTGTGGCTGCAGGTACCAGCACATCAACCGGAAGGGTTAATAAATCAGCGCCTGGTATTTTTTCTACTTCTGCATAGCCTTCCAATGAGCCTTTATTTTTATCACGATAAGCGATGGCGGCATCAATGTCAATTCCATTTTCATTGTAGTATGCACCTGAGATATCACTAACGGAAACAACTTTTAATCCACGTTCTGCCAACAAGCGCGATGCCCACGAACCCACGTTTCCAAAGCCTTGCACGGAACAGGTGGCTTTGTAAGGATTGATTTTTAATTTCTCCATTGCTGCCAACGCAGACACCATAACGCCACGCCCGGTAGCTTCCGTTCTTCCCAACGAGCCACCCATTACGATAGGTTTACCAGTTACTACTGCCGAAACAGTCATTCCTTTATTACGCGAATATTGGTCCATCAGCCAAGCCATTTCACGCGGACCTGTTCCCATGTCTGGAGCAGGAATATCCTGATCAGGACCGAAAACACCCATCATAGCTTGAGTGTATGAGCGCATCAAACGCTCAATTTCTCCGGCAGACATTTCGCGCGGGTTACAGGCAACACCGCCTTTACCCCCACCATAAGGAATATCAACTACTGCACACTTCCAGGTCATCCAGGCTGCTAATGCTTTTACTTCATCTAGGTTCACGTGTGGATCGAAACGAATACCACCTTTAGACGGTCCCAATATGGTTGAATGGATAACCCGATAGCCTTCAAACACTTTTATGCTTCCGTCATCCATAGTAACAGGAAGCGAAACAATAACCTGCTTGGCGGGTGATTTTAATACGTTATAAACTTCATCTTCTAACCCCAAAATTTGAGATGCGGTATGAAAACGAGACATCATTGCCTCAAAAGGATTTTCCTTATCAACAATAGGAGCTGGTTCTATGTATGCCATATAAAAATGTGTGTGAGTTTCAGTTCAGCAAGAAATGCTTGAATTCAATAAAAAGTTCTTTTTGGGCGTTTAAATCGGTTGCAAAGATATAGAAATTCGTTGTTCCCATACAGTTGTAAGGCATAAATGTGTGATTTTAACAAAGCCTTAAATTAAGGCTTTTACCTGCGAAAGGTCTTCTATTTTTCAGTGAGCCATGTTAGCCAAATAACACCATTTTGTGATAAGATTAATGCTTCGGGAAAGACAGGTATTAATGCTACCCTAACTTGCAAAGTGATCTTAATTTATTGGAAGTTGAGCCGCTTAAAAAATTTCCAGAAAAGCAACGATAAATGGCGATGAGATCAAGAGTCCATCGAACCGATCCAAAAAACCACCGTGACCTATAATTGTGTGGTTTACTAGAAATCAAGCAACTCTTTTGCATGAATCAAGAGCACAGAATTTCTAGAAAACTGGGAAAGGAGTATTGGGATAAAATCAATTCGAGGCGTTTATGAAAAAGCAGTTTCTCAAGAAGAATTATTTTTGGAAGACTTGAAAATGAAATTTGGAGATGATCCAGGTTTAACAAGAGAAAAAATTGGATACTCAGAATATACAAATAGTAAATTGATTACAGCAGACCTTCTACTTGATGATAATGGTATTATCGATATGAATATTACAACGCCTTCTTTAGGTAGTATTTTGAATGAACAAAGAGTTGTCAAGATTGATGGAAATATATATGAATATGGAATGCATGAAATAAAAAATATTGAATCGGGAGAGAAAATCCCTGTTATGCGAACCTCCACGGTAGTTGACCAAAAAATTAGAAAAACAGCAACCATCTTTGCTGATGGCTCATGTAGTAATTCAAATGGAAATTATAAAGTTATTGGCTACGAAGAAGAGATCAATTATGGTGATGGTTGTCTATCTTATTGGCAACGCCACATTAAAATTAGATCTCTGAAGAAAATTTTAGGTACTTGGCAAAATTATAATACGAATTTTATGTCGGTAACAGCTGATGTTAAGATTATTGAATGGTATGTAAGCTCATCTGGCCTTCCATCTTATGTTAGTAGGACTTTTGTTGATAAAACCAACTTTACTTATAATATGAGTTTTGGTAATACAGGTTATTGGGTGTTTATTGATAGAGTGCCCTTCAATTGTTTGCCAGCTTTGCCGACTGGTTACACAGCAAGGGCAATAAAATTTTATAAAAGATTTTATACAATTAATGGATATAATTCTACCACCTGTAGCTTTGGACAAAATCCATTTGAATATTGCGAAGCAGGGCCTTGTAATCTGATAAATAATTAATTTCTATGTAATGAGATTTTTTCTCGTATCAATATTTCTATTTAATGCATTTCATACTATTGCGCAAGATGTAATTGTTAACAACCCATGGAGACTGAGTGCTGGCGTTCAATTTTCTAATGCTAAGTATCCACGAGGTGTTTCGGTAGGATATTCATCAGGAGCAACCGAGATTCAGGAAATGAATCTCGGTTGGTTTTTACAAGCAAGTAGGGAGATAAAAATAAGAAATAGATGGTCTATGGAGACAGGGCTTTCACTTGCCAAGTACTCGTATATAAACAGATACAATTATCCGTCTGATTACATTGAACCAAGAATAATTGATACACGAAGCAAGTACTTATTTGTATCATTTGACTATCGGGTTTTATTTAAATTAATTGATAAGGAGAAAATTCAAATCTTTCCCTACGCTGGAATTGCAATGAATATTAACCTTAAGTCTGAAACTCGAATTCATTCTGATATATATGGAAAAAGTATTTCGTCATTTTTAAACACAACGAATGATGAGGAGAAGGTTAATTTTAGCTACGAAGTTGGCTCGAAATTAATGACACCACTTAACGATAAACATTCAATTGCTTTAACCATAGGGTATAATCGCTTTCTAAATGAGCAATATGGCCCTGGTCCTGGTAAATTGCTTTACTCCCTTCGATTAGGATTAGGGTATACTTTTTAAGTTTAAATACTTATTATTTTCAAGTTTTAAGGAAAACTGAACTAAAAAATCTCTAAAAAAGCAACGATAAATGGTGATGAAATCAGAAGCCCATCGAAGCGATCCAGAAAACCTCCGTGGCCGGGAAGGCTATCTCCGGAGTCTTTGATTTCTATGCTACGCTTTAGCAACGATTCAACCAAATCGCCAAACGTGCCACCAATAATAATGATAACCCCAACTACCATCCACTGCCATGATTTTATGGTTGGTTCATGGCCGATGGATGAAAAGAAATAAGGCAAGCCATAGGCAAACCCGAAGGCAAGAGCAGCCCCACCAATAAAACCTTCCCATGATTTTTTTGGCGAAATGCGCTCAAACAATTTTCGTTTGCCAAATAAGGTCCCCGCAAAGTAGGCGCCTGTATCACTAGCCCATAAGATGAAAAGGCATCCAAAAATTATTTGATAGTCGTACACCTTATTTTCAAACGCTGCAATGTTTAAAAGCATGAACGGAACAGCCACATAAAAAATGCCCAGAAATGTATAGGCAATATTCGTAAAGGGTTTGCGCTCAAACTTTTTATAAAGCTTGATCATATACACGCAGGAGATCGTTGGGAAAACAAGGAAGTAATATCGGTAGGAGATATCGCCACGTTCAATAAAAAAGGACAAACAAAAAATAGCAATCCCGCACAGTGTACCGAAAGTCTTTTGAGGCACTAGTCCATCAAGGCCGGTAAGTTTATAAAACTCAATGAGTGAGAAAACGCAAATGATAAAGAACACAGCAAAGTAAGTCCACTCGCTAAATACAATACCAAACACGATACCGGCTGCCCCTAAAATAGCCGTGATAAGTCGTTGCGTAAGATTGCTGAATTTTGTGATGTCGGTCACGCAGTAGTTTGGTTTGTGGATTGGTGATGCTTCTTAAAGTAATAAAGCAAAGCAATAAATAAAGCCGTTGCTATTATCACTGCCGACCAAGGCGCAGCCTCGGTCGATTCCATATCAATTGTTATAATTCCTTTCTGAGATAGGTATAGCAAAATCACTTGCGAACCATTATTAATAAAATGAGCAGCTATAGGTATAATCAAATTGCCAGACCATACATAGAGATAACCAAACAAAGCGCCCAATAACATTCGCGGTACAAATCCAAAAAACTGCACGTGGAAAGCACTAAAAAGAATAGCAGTGATCCAGATTGCAGCATGATGATTTTTTGTCCATCTTAGAATTTGAGTTTGAAGTACTCCTCTAAACATGTATTCTTCTGCTACGCCTGCAACAACCCCAATAACAAGTAATGCTAATGCGAAATATCCAAAACTATCAAACTGAGTAAGGTCTTTGGTTAAAACCTCCATCTCATTTTCTTTTAGTCGAGCCCACTCTTCAAATGATTTTAGAAAGCTTGGAAAATGAACGTTTTGATTCCACTCAATTATTACGGATAAGCCTATGCTAAATGATATAACTATAAATAATAAAGAGAGAATTGAGATTGGAGTTACTCCTTTTTTGAAGAAAGTATTGGGACTTATTCTGCAAATTTTTGAATAAGCAATAAATGGAAAAACCAGTAATCCAAAAGTGGAAGTAATCCCCTGTATGATTAAAAGATCAGTTTTACTGAACGATTGATTTGCCACCAGGGTCAGGCCATTTCCAGATACCAATCCTGCAACCAATAACCCAACAAAAGTTCCAATAAGCATCCCAATCACCATTCCGATGATTGATAGAGATAAGACTTCCCAGACTGGCCTTTCTTTTATTTCCTCTGTCGTTCCCAAAGTGTTAATTTTGTGGTCGCAAACAACGTAGTTTTAGTTTAATAATCAAATTTGGTACAAATAGGCAACATATCGCTTGGTGAATTTCCGCTTTTGCTGGCGCCCATGGAAGACGTGAGCGATCCGCCTTTCCGTGCCGTTTGCAAAGAGGGTGGTGCAGATCTGATGTACACTGAATTTATTTCTTCAGAAGGCCTTATTCGTGATGCGGCCAAGAGCAGGCAGAAGCTTGATATTTTTGAGTACGAACGTCCTATCGGCATTCAACTTTTTGGTGGAGATATTGGTAACATGGTGCAGTCGGCTGAGATTGCTACTGAAGTTAATCCTGATCTGATCGATATCAATTATGGTTGCCCGGTAAAAGCAGTTGCTTGTCGTGGCGCTGGTGCAGCGTTGCTACAAGACATTCCAAAGATGGTGCAAATGACAGCTGAGATTGTGAAGGCAACGCATCTTCCGGTTACTGTTAAAACTCGTTTAGGTTGGGATGACAATACAAAGAATGTGGTGGAAGTTGCTGAGCGCCTTCAAGACATTGGCATTAAAGCGTTAACAATTCACGGGCGTACTCGCGTGCAGATGTATAAAGGTGCTGCTGACTGGACGTTGATTGGAAAGATCAAAGAAAATCCGCGTATGCACATTCCAATTTTTGGCAATGGCGATATTGACAGTCCTCAAAAGGCATTGGAATATAAAAACCGTTATGGTGTGGATGGTCTGATGATCGGCCGCGCTGCCATTGGTGCCCCTTGGTTCTTTAACGAGATTAAACATTATTTCAAAACTGGTGAGTTACTGCCACCTCCTGAAATGATAGAGCGTGTGAACATTACCAGAAAGCATTTAGATTTTTCTATTCGTTGGAAAGGTGATAAGTTGGGCATCTTTGAAATGCGCAGGCATTATACCAACTACTTCAAAGGAACTCCCGATTTCAAACCATTCCGAACTCGCTTGGTTGAATCAATGACACAAGTTGAAGTTAATTCCATTTTGGATGAAGTGGTTGAAACATTTAGCGGGCTACCAGTTGAAGCTTAAAAAATAGCAAGAAAACACATTTGAATTCCTTTCGGGAATATCTTTCTTTGCGCGCTTGCTGTTAAGTAGGTAAAATCAAAAATGTCATCGCAAAAAAACTTCACAGCCATTTTTTTATTAATCATCCTATCATTGATATGGGGAACCTCGTTCATTTTAATTAAGCAAGGACTGAAAGTATTTTCTCCGGATGTGGTGGGAGCTTTGCGGGTAACAGCAGCTTCGCTTTTTCTTTTGCCCTTGGCATTGCCACGACTGAGGCAATTGAAACAAGGCGATCATTTTAAATTATTAATGTCGGGATTGATGGGAATATTTTTTCCGGCTTTCCTATTTGCCTGGGCACAAACTCAACTCAATAGTTCCCTGGCGGGAATCTTAAATACATTATCTCCACTTTGGACTATGATTCTTGGAGCGTTATTTTTCACACAACGATTTCGGGGAATGGCTATTCTTGGGATAATCATTTCCTTCACGGGGACAATCCTGTTAGCCTTATCGCGAAGCGGAAATGCAATTACAGGTTTCAATCTATATGCATTGCTGATTGTAGCTGCGTGTGCCTTGTATGGTGCTAACCTGAATTGGGTGAAGTTTAAAATTCATGATTTAGGTTCACTGACCATTACCAGTGTGTCGCTTTTATTTATTGGTCCGTTGGCAGCAGTCTATCTATTTGGATTTACAGATTTTACAACGGTGCTTACAACCGAGCCGGGTGCATGGAAGGCTTTTGGATTTATTGCCTTGCTGGCGCTGATGAGCACCGCTATCGCCAATCTGCTATTTATAAAATTACTGGGTATCTCAACGCCACTCTTTGCAAGTTCAGTCACCTACATTATGCCCATTGTAGCAGTTATGTGGGGCGTAATTGATGGCGAGAAATTGTTAGTAGGTCACTTCATTGGCATGGTGGCCATATTAGGAGGAGTATACCTGGCGAATAAGAAAAAATAATTATTTAACTGTAAAGGTTGCCATTACAGGCAAATGATCAGAGGGATAATATTTTCCATCGTTGTCTTGAATCACTTTATAATTGCTGGCTTTCCATTGAGTTGAATGGAAAATGTAATCAATCGTTCGGCATTCAATCTTGCCGACTTCAAAACCACAAAATGTTCCTGTTTGATCAGAGGAAGGTCTTACATCTGTTAACGCTAATTGTTGACCATTAATCATATTGAGGTAAGGCTCAGCTGTTGGCTCAGAATTAAAATCACCTGAAACAAGTATGGGAATTTCCTTTTCAGATTTATCATTAGTGTACCCTTTTGTAAAACCCAGCAACATGTACTTTATGGCAATAGCACTTTGTTTCCGAGCTTCCTTGCCAATATGATCAAAGTGTGTGTTTGCATAGATGAATGACTTGCCTGTACTTTTTTCTTTAAGAGTGGCAAAAGTTACTACTCTGGTTATGGCTGCATCCCAACTTTTACTTCCTGGCACTTTAGGAGTTTCGGAAAGCCAAAACGTATTTTGATTTAACACATCAAATTTATCCTTCTTATAAAAGATCGCGGAATATTCCCCTTTCTCTTTTCCATCATCGCGACCCACGCCAACAAATTGATAGTCGGGCAAATTTTTTTGCAAGTCCATCATTTGATTGTGAAGAGCCTCTTGCACTCCCAGTAAATCTGGATTATACTTTTTGATTAAGTTATTTACTTTCTCAATTCGATTGCCCCATTGATTTACGCCATCTGCTTTCGTATCCATCCGAATGTTATAGCTCATTACCGTTACGGTTTGACTAAAGCCAGTTAATGACATGATCCCAAAAAGAAATAGTATGAATCCTTTCATGATAACATGATTATCCTAATGCTTCCACCGATTCCACTTCTTCAGGCATCATTTTTTTGAAAAGATTTTCAATGCCTGCTTTTAAGGTTACTGTGGAGGAAGGACAACCGCTGCATGAACCTTGTAACATTACTGTGACTTGCTTATCTAGATAAGAATGGAATGTAATCGCGCCACCATCTTGCTCCACGGCAGGGCGGATGTATTCATCTAAAATGGTTTTTATTTTTTTTACGGTTTCAGTTTCTTCTTGTTCAGGTGCTTCAGGGGCTTTCATATCCAAAATCAATTTTCCTGATTCCAGAAAAGTTTTGATATGATTTTTCAGTGTCTCCTGAACTTCCATCCACTCAACATCCTCTTTTTTTGTTACCGTCACGAAATTGTTAGCATAGAACACACGATCCACAAATGGATACATAAAAAGTTCTTGGGCTAAAGGCGCTTCTTCCGCATCGGCTGGCGTTGGAAAATCAAAGCTCAATCCCTCTGGTATTAGTACCTCATTCACCACAAACTTCAATGAATTGGGGTTGGGGTTTGACTCTAAATAAATATGTATGTTTTTGGGTGCTGTTTGAATCATCACTTTTGGGTTTTTAATGCCTCTGTTTACCGACCAACAAAGTTATGAAATTTAAGTTCAGCCTGCAGACCGAAATCCCTATATTCACGGCTTTAGGAACTATTAATAAGCTACATTCATCGTCCATTCTATGACTCAAAAGAAAGTTGTTTGGTTTATTCTGGGATTTTTCTTCCTGGCTACGGTATTACATTTAGCAGACTTCTATACTTCACTCACGCTACCTCATTTGTTATTGGTGGGCAGTCGATGTATCACCTGGGCTTGGCTAATTTTTTATGCAATACGAAGGAAATCACTTACTACCTGGATTTTATTAAGCATGGTGATTGGTGTGGAGATTGGATTGAACTTTCCTGAGTTTGCCCAGAATCTTGCCGTGCTAAGCAAAATCTTTTTGAGGTTAGTGAAAACAATCATTGCTCCAATCCTATTTGCAACACTAGTAGTAGGTATAGCAGGTCACTCCAACCTAAAACAAGTGGGGCGTATGGGCTGGAAGTCAATACTATATTTTGAAGGTGTGACAACACTTGCATTGATTGTTGGATTAGTTGCCATTAATCTTACTCAGGCAGGAGCAGGTATTGAACTACCTGCAGGATTTAATCAAGAATTACCGGAAGCAAAAGCACAGAGTTGGTCAGATGTAGTGCTTCATATCTTTCCAGAGAATTTTGTGAAATCCATTTATGGTGGCGATGTGCTTCCTATTGTGGTGTTCAGTGTAATTTTTGGTATAGCGTTGGCCATGTTGCCGGAAGAAAAGAAACGACCACTTCTCAACTTCTCCGAAAGCCTGGCTGAAACCATGTTTAAGTTCACAAACATCATCATGCACTTTGCTCCTTTTGGGGTAGGTGCTGCAATCGCTGTAACGGTAGGCCATCTTGGAATTGATATCCTTACTTCATTAATGAAGTTGTTATTCACACTTTATGGAGCACTTGTTGTTTTTATTGGATTGGTATTATTGCCGGTGGCATTATTGGTTAAAGTTCCTATTCGGAAATTTATTAAGGCTGTTTCCGAACCGGTATCAATAGCCTTTGCAACAACCAGCTCTGAATCTGCCTTACCGAAGGCTATGGAGAATATGGAAAAATTGGGTGTGCCTCGAAAAATTGTATCGTTTGTTCTTCCTACCGGATATACATTTAACCTGGATGGAACGACATTATACTTGTCATTAGCAGCAGTGTTTGTTGCTCAAGCGGCAGGCATACCTCTCACGTTTGGTGAACAATTATTAATGGGCTTAACCCTAATGCTCACCAGTAAAGGCGTAGCAGGTGTTCCGCGTGCATCGTTGGTCATCCTTTTAGGAACCGCTGCTTCTTTTGGTCTTCCGCTTTGGCCCATCATGGCAATTCTAGGAATTGATGAACTGATGGATATGGCTCGTACTTCAGTGAATGTAACAGGTAACTGTTTGGCTACTGTGGTAATTGCTAAGTGGGAAGGTGAGTATACGGAACCTGAAGGTGAAATTGATTTTAATTAAGGAGCTGATTGATTCTCCTTAAGCAGATCGCTTTCACTTTTTAATTCGCCTTCAGAGTTTGCGATAATCACAGCAATGGTGCTGTCTCCGGTAACATTTACAGCGGTGCGCAACATGTCTAATGGCCTATCAACTGCCAAGATGAGAGCCAACCCTGCTGGATCAAGGCCAACCGATTCCAGAACAATGATTAACATAATAATGCCCGCTCCCGGCACAGCGGCTGCCCCAATGGAAGCCAACACGGCTGTCATTAATATAGTTAGTTGCTGCCCCAGTGAAAGATCGATGCCAAAAGCCTGTGCGATAAAAACTGCTGACACTCCTTGATGAATACTTGTACCGTCCATATTGATAGTAGCACCAAGGGGAAGTACAAAACTGGAAACTTCTTCAGGAACACCTAGATTTTTTTCTGCACAGTCCATCGTTATCGGTAAAGTGGCTGCGCTTGAACTGGTAGAAAAACCAAGTATCTGGGCAGGTAATATTCCCTTAATAAAGCGAACGTAATTCATTTTCGTGAAAAGCTTTAGCAACGTTGGGTAGGCGACAAAAATCATCACTGCCAGACCTAGCACCACATTACCACTATAAATACTTAATGCTTTTAGTAATTCAACATCAAGTTTTAAGCTGGCTAACAAAGCAAACACTCCAATAGGCGCATACTTCATAATGATATCTACAATGGATAGAATCACTGTATTTGCACCATCAAAAAAGCTTTTTACCGTGGCCACCTTTTCTTTAGGAGCAAGAATCATTGCCACTCCAAACAGGATGGCAAAAAAGATAACCTGCAGCATATTGGTGTTATCAGAAAAGGAATAGAATAAGTTGTCAGGCACGATGTCAACTAAAATTTGCAGTGGCCCTTGTTGTTTTTCATCGTGAGCAGTGAGAATACTGGTGTCGAGGTCGGATGCAAAAGTTTCTTTCAAGTAATCTCTACGCTCAGCAGAAAGATACTTGCCGGGCTTAATAATGTTTACGAGTGTCAGCCCAATAGTAACAGCCAGTATGGTGGTTGAAATATATAAACCAATTGTTTTTCCGCCCATGCGGGAAAGTTTACTCACATCCGAAAGATTTGAAACACCATCAATGAGTGATACAATAATTAACGGAATGGCAATGAGTTTTAATAAGTTGATGAAGATTGTGCCAAAGGGTTTGATCCAATCTTGAGTGAAATCTGTGAGGCCAAGCGGGGTAGCAACAATACCCCAAACTAAACCTATGCCCATGCCAATCAGAATCTTGGCGTAGAGTGGTAGTTTTTTCTTCATGTTTAAATTTAACAGGAATGAGAAAGGAATGCGACTCTAATCTCAATTATTACACATTGAGTTAGGGAAAAAGAGAAATATCTATGGTTTGGAACGAATTAGATCTTAGAAACTTTGCTTCGCAATAAAAAATCAGCAAGTACTAATGCAGCCATCGCTTCAACGATGGGCACTGCTCTCGGTACTACACATGGATCATGTCTTCCTTTTCCCGAGACTACAGTTTCATTACCTTCTTTGTCTACACTCTGTTGGTCTTGCATAATAGTGGCAACTGGTTTAAAGGCAACATTGAAATAAATATCTTCACCATTGCTGATGCCACCTTGAATGCCACCTGAGTGATTTGTTTTTGTTCTGATTCGCCCGGCTTCATTTATAAACTCATCGTTGTGTTGTGAACCTCTGAGTTCTACACCTTCAAATCCACTTCCATATTCAAATCCTTTCACAGCATTAATACTCAGCATGGCTTTGCCGAGTTCAGCATGTAATTTATCAAACACAGGTTCGCCTAATCCAACAGGAGAATTTTTAATTACACAGGTAACTACACCACCAATTGTATCGCGATCTAACCGAACCTGATCAATCAGCGCAATCATTTTTTCAGCTGTGGCTGAATCAGGGCAACGAACAATATTATCTTCAGTTTTAGAAAGATCAAGTTGTGTGTAAGGAGGTGATTTTAAATCTCCCACCTGAGAAACAAACCCATTGATATCAATACCAGATTTTTTCAACAACAACTTTGCAATTGCTCCGGCTGCAACACGCGCAGCAGTTTCACGCGCTGAACTTCGGCCACCACCACGATAATCACGAACACCGTATTTGGTTTCGTACGTGTAATCGGCATGTGAAGGGCGAAATGTGTTTTGTATGTGTGAATAATCTTTGCTGCGTTGATCTTGATTTTCAATAACCAAGGCGATAGGAGCACCTGTTGATTGGCCTTCAAATACACCCGATAATATTTTGAACGTATCGTCTTCTTTGCGTTGTGTTGTAATTTTTGATTGACCGGGTTTTCTACGACTCAATTCAGATTGAATAAAGACTTCGTCAATGTGAAGGCCTGCAGGGCAGCCATCAATAATAACACCAATAGCAGGGCCGTGCGATTCACCAAAGGTGCTGATCTTAAAAAGTGTTCCGTATGAGTTCATGAAAGGTTTTGAAACTTAAAATTCAACAATTGAGCGTTCAGTTTTAAATTTTAGAACCTCGAATTTTGAATTATTTGCGGAAGATAAGGTAAGCAGACGTGCCAAGCATCAGCAGTATAAAGATATTAAATCCAATTTTTGTCCAGTCATGTTCATTTGAACTCCTAATACTATTATTAGATGCATCAATACGATCATAAAAAGCACCAAGGCTTGTGCTTTCAATGAATTGATTTTTTTTGCTCTCACCTTTTACATCTACTACATACTTGGAGCGAAGCGTATCATATTTCTGTGTATTAGGATTAAAGAAAACCCAATTGAAATAATCACCCAAATTATAAGTACCGGGTTCCTTCGGAATCATAAAATAGTTAAATGACTTAGTACCCGTTACGCGGGTTTTCTCACGATTGATATTCTGTTTTACATTCGGTTCATAAAAATCAAATGCGTTGTCATTGTTGATTATAGGTCTTTCAATGGACGAAATATTTCCTTCACCAAAAACGCGAAACTCATACGATACGCTTTGTCCGGTTTCTAATTCAGTGGAACCAATTTTCTCATCCAATCGATAATCTCCTACGGCTACAGACTCCTTCAAAGGATGTGGCGGTAGTGGTTTTACTTTGACTGTCTTACTTTTTGAATAGAAGGTCTTAAAATCTTCTTGTCGGTTTTGTCCAAAGAAGGATGGGTTCTTAGCCACCTTAAACTTTATCATTTCTAATCCAACACTTGGAAATTCAATAGGTTGGGCATTGAGTGGATAAAAAGAACCCTGATAAATTTTATATTGTGTATATCCTTTCCCATTTATTTGTATCAATTCGCCTTCAATGTTTTCGATGTTAAAATTTTCTTCCCAGCAAGTAGCAGGTTTTAACTTTTTAAGGATGGTTGCTAATTGCTTGCCCAAGTCATGAAATTGCATGGGTGCACGATTATTGTCGGCTACTAAAAATGATAAGGTGGTAGTAAATCCTTCGCCCACGTATACCTCATCTTTATTTGTAGTAAGAGCCAGTAATGCATCTTCTTTAATATCTACAAATTCAGTTTCACCACGACCAAAGAAATCATCTGCCGGATCGCGATCAAAGAAACTACGAAATGGATCACGTTGCTGATTCTGAGCAGCAGCACCCACTTTTACTTTTTTCCCGGTAACGGAAATAATCTGATCATTTATTTTCATCTTAAAAGATGGAATTGAGAATGTACCCTGTTTTGTGGGTGAATAACTCATCACAATGCCTTGTGAAGAACTAACTTGTCCGTTTACAATGCTCGTTTGTGATTGCGTGGAGGTGCCTCGTTTTCGAAAACCATCAATATCAGGGAAATTGTCATAATTCTTTAAGCGGTCATTATTTACGGTGACCGTAATGGTCCAAATCTGGTTCTCACCGATCTCATCGGGGCCTAAAGAGACTTGTATGTTATCTTGTGCCAGGGCATAACTTGCCGCAAACAACAAATGAATAATAAGGCTCGTTCTAAGGATAAATTTCATAGTGCAAATGGCATCGCAACGTGTTGCAGGATACAAAAATAGATTCTTCTTTTCACTCTTCAACTCCTTTTGTATTTTCATGGTTGCAACAGGGCGGTCAGTTGTACAACGTACTTTACAATTTTTTTAATATGAAGATGCTCAGTTATGTAAAGAACATCCTCACGCGAGTGAGTTTTGACGCGCGGCTTTTTGAGAAAGAGCTGCGTAAGGCTATTAAAATGCTGATAGCGGATGAAATTCAGGATCTCCAACGTTGGTGCTATGCTAACTACGCGAGAGAACATGAAGCGATTTTAAATCGTTGTTTCGTTAGAGTTTGAAAATTGTCTCACCCAAAATTTAAGTATCAAGTCCCGCTATTGCGGGACTTATTTTTTATAAACGGTTGATCAAAAAATCAAAATTTGAGGGGTTAATTTGTCAGAGAAGAGATTTTAATACTATTCTAATTTTTTGGGTTGATGAACGAAATGTTTCGTTTTAGGCCTTCAAATTTTGTTCGTTTAACAGCGGATTTTTTGAAATTTTTTTGGAAGACTTCTTCCGTTATTTCTGCCCAATCTTGTCGATTCATATCTTTTAAATCTGGATGGGGGACAAAACGCGCTTCATTGTGCGGTTTTGAAAAACTATTCCAGGGGCACACATCCTGACAGATATCGCACCCAAAGATCCAATTTTCAAATTTTCCCTTCACCGTGGCCGGGATTTCTTCTTTTAGCTCGATTGTAAAATACGAGATGCATTTACTTCCATCTACTACATACGGTTCGGGAATGGCTTCGGTAGGGCACGCATCCATGCATGCCGTGCATGTGCCGCAATAATCTTTTACCGGGCCATCGTATTCTAATTCGAGATCAACAATTAGTTCGGCCAGAAAGAAAAAACTACCCATGCTTCGGTTGAGCAACAAACTGTTTTTGCCTACCCAACCCAAGCCTGATTTTTTTGCCCACGCGCGTTCATGCACAGGAGCAGAGTCAACAAAAGCTCGGCCTTCTACTTGCCCAATCTCTTCCTGAATTTTTTCAAGAAATATTTTGAGTTTGTCTTTTACAACGTGATGATAATCTTCGCCATACGCATACTTGGCTATTTTAAAATTATCACCGTTCTCTTTTGCCAAATCCTTTTCTGGATAATAATTGTAAAGAAGACTTATAACTGATTTTGCTCCGGGCACTAATAACGTTGGGTCTAAACGTTTGTCGAAATGATTTTCGAGGTAACTCATTTGGCCCTGATAGTTGCGCTTTAACCATTCTTCTAAGCGGGGCGCTTCTTCTGCCAAAAATTCTGCTTTCGAAATTCCACAGAAGCTGAAGCCAAGCTCTGTAGCTAAGGATTTAATAAAAGTAGTTTTGTCTTGGACACCCCCCTTTCCCCCCTTGAGGGGGGGAACCCCTAAGTTTATTATGTTATCAGTTGTTGCAGGTGTGCTGCTTTCTAAATTTTTACTCTGCTCTAATTCCCCCATGGAAGGGGGGACAAGGGGGGTGTTATTTTCGTTTATCCAATTCCGAATCTCTTCTATTACATTCTCAATTTTTTGTTTTACGTCTAAGTCATCAAATCGTAAAAACCTTACACCTAATGCTTCAAGCTTTTTTTGGCGAAACTTATCATACTCTACTTTATTTTCGTGACTACTTCCATCAATTTCAATTGCCAACATCAAATCGTAACAAAAAAAATCAACGATGTAGTTATCAATTGGCTTTTGTCGATGGAAATCAAAGCCCATCATTTTGCCGGTTTTTAATTCACTCCATAACAAAACTTCTGAAAGTGTACTGTTGTTGCGTAGCTCTCGAGCGCGAGCGGTAAGTTTAGGATCGTAATGTATCCTTCGTTTCATTAATCAAACAGTCCTGGTCGTTTTGAAACAGGCGCAACTATCTTTAAATGCTTATATGCTTTCTCCGTTGCTTCACGGCCACGACTCGTGCGCTTAATGTATCCTTCCTGAATAAGAAACGGTTCATAAACTTCCTCAATCGTTTCTGCTTCATCGCCAACAGCAGTTGCAATGGTTGTTAATCCAACAGGACCGCCTTTAAACTTTTCGATGATGGTTGTTAAGATACGGTTATCCATTTCATCGAGCCCATTCTCATCAACATCAAGAGCTTTAAGCGCCATTTGCGCAATGGCTTTTGTAATAGTGCCATCACCCTTTATTTGTGCAAAGTCGCGGGTTCTTCTTAAAAGATTGTTTGCAATGCGCGGGGTTCCACGACTTCTACGTGCGATTTCAAAAGCAGCATCTTCAATAATGGGTGTCTTTAATATCTCAGCCGAACGGTTTACAATTTTTGTTAGCAACTCGGCATCATAATATTCTAATCGGGCATTAATAGCAAAACGCGCACGGAGCGGAGCGGTAAGCAACCCCGCTCTTGTTGTAGCACCTACTAATGTAAATGGATTGAGTGTAATTTGAACCGATCGTGCATTCGGACCAGAGTCCAACATAATATCGATCCGATAATCTTCCATGGCAGAATACAGATACTCTTCTACAATAGGATTTAGTCGATGGATCTCATCTATAAAAAGCACATCGTTGGTTTCAAGATTAGTAAGCAATCCCGCAAGGTCACTGGGTTTATCTAATACAGGTCCTGAAGTAATTTTAATGTGCGACTCCAATTCATTAGCAATAATAAATGAGAGTGTAGTTTTGCCTAGCCCGGGAGGGCCATGAAGCAGTACATGATCTAATGCTTCAGCGCGTTGCTTGGCAGCCTGCACAAACACCTTAATATTATCTACAATCTTCTGCTGTCCGGTAAAATCACTAAACGTTAATGGGCGCAAGGCCTTTTCTATTTCCTTCTCCGCTGCACTCAGCCCTTCGGTTTCTCCTTTTAAATAATCTTCGCGCATAGTTTTTATGAGATCGGAAAGTTAAGCAAATAAACCGCGAAAACAGTTTACGATGCACGTAAGGAGTTTAACTTGCACCCCAATTATTGAAGTATGAAATCGCCAGGCACAAAGTTTACCCAAAAGAATGATAATTATGCATGCGAATCCATGTGTCCATGATAATTAAAAATTAACACATGAATAATCGGTTGAAAAATGCGTTGTACTCGGTGCTGGTTCTAGCTGCTATGTGGGCAGTATGGAAATGGCGAGGCGCTGAGGATAAAACTCCAATAAAAATAGAAGGAGAGACGATGGCCACCAGTTATCACATCACCTACTTCGATTCGAAACATCGCAATTTCAAAACATCCGTTGATTCAATTCTGATTTTAGTAAATCAGTCAATCAACAATTATAATCCAACATCTGAAGTTTCACTTTTTAATAAATCAAAAACGGGATTCAAATTTACATTACCCTACCTCTTGCCACCTGTAAAAATTGCAAACAAAGTTTTTTCTGACTCGCAAGGCGCGTTTGACCCTACTGTGATGCCTTTAGTAAACCTTTGGGGATTTGGATCACAAAAAGTGAGCAGACCCGATAGTTCAAAAATAGATTCAATTCGAAATTTTATTGGCTTCGAAAAAATTCAGTTCAGCGAGGATAGTGTTTGGAAGCTTGATCCACGATCGCAGTTAGATTTTGGAGGAATTGGTCAAGGCTATGGTGCGGATGTAATTACAGATTTTTTAAAGAGTAAGGGAATTAAAAATATGCTTGTTGAGTTAGGAGGAGAAGGCATGGCAATTGGAATAAATCTTCAATCTGGTAAGGCGTGGGAATTAGGTATTCTAGATCCCAACTCTACCGAACGTGAGCAATCGTATAAAGCTTATGTTTCTTTAACCAATAGATCATTCACGACTTCTGGAAATTATTTTAACTACCGCGAAGTAGATGGTAAAAAATATTCTCATACCATCGATCCCAATACCGGCTATCCAGCCATGCGCGAAATTCTAAGTGCTTCTGTTTTTGCTAATGATTGCACAACGGCTGATGCATGGGGAACGGCTATCATGTCAATGGGGCATGTAAAAGCAATTGAGCTGCTTAAGAAACATCCTGAACTCGATGCGTTTTTGATTTACTCTACTGATGACGGTATGGCTACATTTGCCACCGAGAAAATAAACAAAAGTTTAACAGTTAAACCTTGAACTATTTAATTGCTGAGTAAGATTTATGGCCATAAAATTAATCGTGCTCTTTTTTACTCCACTGATTGCAGGACTTATGGTCTATTTAGTGCCTTCGGCTAAGGAAAGTAATTTTAAATTGTTGTTAGTGTTTGCCGGCTCATTTCTGTTTGCCATCACGGTTACGCACATCTTACCAGAATTATATCAACAAAATCAGGGGGTAGCGTTTATTGGATTATTTGTGCTGGCTGGATTCTTTCTGCAGCAACTTTTAGAATATTTTACTTCAGGAATTGAACACGGACATATTCACACGCATGATCATCATGATCACGGGCATAATCATTCTCACCATCATCATGCTGTATCGGCTCTTGTCTTATTAGTTGCTTTGTGTGTTCATGCTTTTTTGGAAGGCAGCATGCTGGCGAAACCAACGGCTATGAGTTTTGGGAGAGAAACCAATTCAGTGTTGCTTGGAATTGCATTACATCGCGCGCCAGCTGCATTTGCTTTAATGACCGTGTTGGCATCCCAACTTCATTCAAAGAAGAAAGCTTTGCCTCACTTACTCACGTTTTCCATTGCTGCTCCTGTCGGATTGTTAGTCAGTTCTTATTTTGTAGAGAGCGAAGTTTTATCTGACACCGGTTTAATTTATTTGTACGCACTTGTCAGCGGAAATTTTTTGCACATCTCTACTACTATTGTGTTTGAGAGCAGCCCTGAGCACCGCTTTAATGCAAAAAAACTTGCTGTTGCTATAACGGGAGCGTTAGTAGCCGTTGCTTCGGAGTTCATCATCTAGCCTTTGGTGTATCATACCTTTGAAATCTCGATTAAGAAATCGATTTTAGAGGTTCGTTGTATCTCTTCTGCCATGAAAAAAATAGCAAACCAATCCGACTATCAAAAAGCTTATAAAAAAAGTATTGAGCAGCCTGAAGAATTTTGGGCTGAAGTAGCGGATGATTTTGTGTGGCGAAAAAAATGGAACACAGTTCTTGAGTGGGATTTTCACAAACCTGAGGTAAAATGGTTTGTTGGTGGAAAGTTGAACATCACAGAAAACTGTATCGATCGCCATTTGACCGATAGAGCAAATCAAACTGCTATTGTTTGGGAGCCAAATGATCCGAAAAAGAAATCGCAGCAAATTACCTATCAGCAATTGCATGATGAAGTATGCAAAGTGGCTAACATGCTCAAGAGCAATGGAGTAGGAAAAGGTGATCGGGTATGTATTTATTTGCCTATGATCCCCGAAGCGGCTTATGCAATGTTGGCTTGTGCTCGTATTGGGGCTGTGCATTCAGTAGTCTTTGCGGGATTTTCTTCAGGCTCATTAGTAGATAGAATAAATGATGCAGGCTGTAAGGTTGTTCTTACCAGTGATGGCTCATCGCGCGGGGAAAAGAAAATTGATTTAAAACCCATTGTAGACGAAGCTCTTCAAAAATGTCCGGATGTAGAAAAGACAATTGTTTTTAAATACACAGACAGCAAAATTTCAATGCAAGCAGGTCGTGATGTTTGGTGGCACGATGAAATTAAAAACTCAAAGCCAATATGCGAACCTGAAATTATGGATGCCGAAGATTTACTTTTCATCCTGTATACATCTGGTTCTACGGGCAAACCAAAAGGTATGGTTCATACCTGCGGAGGGTACATGGTTTATTCAACCTATACTTTTCAAACTGTGTTTCAGTATCAACAAGGACAAGTATATTGGTGCACTGCAGACATAGGATGGATCACAGGGCACTCATACATTGTATATGGACCATTAGCGGCAGGAGCAACGACCCTGATGTTTGAGGGAATTCCTTCGTGGCCGGATATGGGTAGATTCTGGCAAGTGATTGAGAAACATAAAGTGAACATTTTTTATACGGCTCCTACTGCTATTCGTTCCTTAGAAAAAGCACCGTTAAGTTTTGTGCATCAGTCAGATCTTCATTCATTGAAAGTATTAGGTTCGGTAGGTGAGCCGATCAACGAAGAGGCTTGGCATTGGTACTACGAACACATCGGCCGCAGCCAATGCCCGATTGTAGATACCTGGTGGCAAACAGAAACCGGTGGAATTATGATTTCGCCCATCGCTCATGTAACAAAATTAAAAGCAGCCTTTGCAACGCTTCCGTTGCCGGGAGTTCAACCTGCTGTGATGGATGAAAACGGAAATGAAGTATTGACCAATGGTGTAGAAGGAAGGTTAACAATCAAATTCCCGTGGCCATCGATGGCTCGGACAATTTATGGAGATCATCAACGATTTAGGGAAACTTATTTTTCCACCTTTCCGGGAAAATATTTTACAGGTGATGGATGTAAACGCGATGAGGAAGGTTTTTATCGAATCACCGGAAGGGTAGATGATATTATTATCGTTTCGGGTCATAACATGGGCACTGCGGAAATTGAAAGTGCCATTGATGAACATTCTGCTGTTTGCGAAACTGCAGTAGTCGGTTATCCACATGATGTGAAAGGACAAGGAGTATATGCGTATGTGATTTGTTATGAAACTCCCCGAGAAGAAGAACATCTGCGTGCGGAAATTAGAGAAGTGGTTTCAAAAATTATTGGCCCCATTGCCAAGCCCGATAAAATTCAATTTGTAAGCGGATTGCCAAAAACACGCTCAGGAAAAATAATGAGACGGATTTTAAGAAAAATAGCTGAAGGTGAAACAACCAATTTAGGTGATATTTCTACTTTAACAGATCCGACTGTTGTGGATGAAATTAAAAATGGAGCACTTTGATGGCTTTCATTTAGAAATTGAGTTCCCTATTTTTACCTTTTTAAAAGAATAAAATTATGTCAATGGAAATTAGTGGAACAGTGGTAAGTCTTTTACCGATGCAATCAGGACAAGGTAAAAACGGAGTTTGGAAGAAGCAGGAGTTTATTATGGAAACACCAGGTCAATACCCAAAGAAAGTGTGTCTTTCGCTGTGGGGCGAAAAAGTTGATGAAATAAAAATTGCTGTGGGTGAGGCTATTACCGCTTCTGTGAATATAGAAAGTCGCGAATTTAATGGCCGGTGGTACACCGATGTCCGCGCCTGGAAAATTGGAAAGCAAACGGGCGGAGCTGATAGAAATGTGCCACCACCTGTAGATGAAACGTTTATGCCCGATACAAACGCAAGCGATGACTTGCCGTTTTAATTAAACTGATCTTAAATAAAAATGCCTTCGAAAGTTTAATCTTCGAAGGCATTTTGTTTTTCTTCGTTCCCAGAACTGGACCTGCCTACCGGCAGGCAGGTTCGAATCAGCACACCTTGCGGCACTACCCCCTCAAAGTGTCTTCAAAAATTCTTTACCAGATCCAGATTTTAAAAACTTTTCCATTGTTCTTGCTTCCAGTCTTGTCGGAAATTCTTCCATCAATATTGGTTCGAACGGACAATAGGGCTTGGTCGTCTTATTGTTACCGGAATTATGTTCGATAAATCTTCGATCGAAGTTATTTGTAAGTCCAACGTAAATATAATTTCGCGTTGAGCTTTTGATTGCATAAACAAAGAACTTCATAACTGTGCCCAGAACTGGACCTGCCTACCGGCAGGCAGGTTCGAACCAGCGCACCTTGCGGCACCTATTCCATTTTCAAGGCTTTAAGTGTTTTTAAAAATTCTTTACCAGATCCAGATTTTAAAAACTTTTCTCTTGTTCTAGCTTCTAATCTTGTTGGAAATACTTCGATTAATATTGGTTCGAATGGACGATAAGGGTTGGTGGTCTTATTGTTACCGGAATTATGTTCGATAAATCTTCGATCGAAATTATTTGTAAGGCCTACGTAAATATAATTACGCGTTAAGCTATTGATCGCATAAACAAAGAACTTCATTTTGTGCCCAGAACTGGATTCGAACCAGCACACCTTGCGGCACTACCCCCTCAAAGTAGCGTGTCTACCAATTTCACCACCTGGGCAAGACATTTATCGATAACAAATCTAAGAACAACCAGCACACCTTGCGGCACTACCCCCTCAAAGTAGCGTGTCTACCAATCCTGCCTACCGCAGGCAGGTTCACCACCTGGGCATTAACAACTCGGGTTTAATCGAGTGAGGGCTGCAAAAGTATAAAGGTTTTAAAACTTTACCAATGTAGTCGATTAAGCTCCTGCAGTCTTTTTTTTCGGGATCTTGTGTTGCAGATATTGAACCAGCCGCGCATACTCTGTGTGCTCCTTATGGCCAATGCTGATCCTCTTTTTATTATCCATTAATATTTCAAGTTGCTTGTAAACCGAGTTCTTACCAGTTTTTATAATGTTTTCGCGCCAGGCAACTATGGATTGTAGTGGATACTTTTCAGTTTGTCTTAATACCGGATAACTGATGTCAATAGAGTTATTGCCAGCTCGAATTACTTTGTATCGGATAAAAATCTTAAACAAAACAAATAATCCAATAGGCAATAGGGCGGCAGCTATCACATAGTTATACCAGGCTGCAGTATTTTTCATGATAGAAATTACATTCATAGAGAACACAACAACTGTGATGAGGAGAAACAGCGAAAAGGAAATGAGCGTATTAGGCTGAGGTTTTGAAATTACCAACTTTATAAAGTTTAAATGAAACTGATTTTAACTAAACATATGAAGCTTTGAGGCCTCAAGACACCTTTGAGGTGTCAGACGCCTATTGAATAATTACTGAATTCAATATTCAACACAAAATTATTATTATTCATAAAAAGTATAACTTGACCCATTATGCTGTCAAAGAAATGCAAATATGCGATTCACGCGTTAATCTACCTGGCTGAGCGATATCAGCAAGGGCCCGTTCACATTCAGGAAATAGCCGATCGCCAACACATTCCTAAAAAGTTTCTGGAGGCAATTTTACTGGAACTTAAAAATGCTCAAGTACTTCATAGCAAGAAAGGTAAGGGTGGAGGATATTATTTATACAAAAAGCCTGAAGATGTTAATCTGATGGAAATAATAAGGCTTATGGATGGCGCAATAGCCATGTTGCCATGTGTATCCCTGAATTATTATGAACCTTGCGAGGAATGTAAAAATGAAAAGACCTGTGGCATTCGCGATAGTTTTGTTGGGATAAGGGACGAAACCTTACGAATATTATCAGAAAGCACGCTTGCCAAGATTGTTCAGCGTGAGAAAATTCTAGGAGAATCCTAACTCCAAAGCATTAGTATATAAATTCTATAGAATTATAGTACATTTGCTTTTCAAATTTAAATCCGATTTATTATGTCAATTCGTTTAGGAGATATTGCCCCTGATTTCACAGCAGAGACTTCTGAGGGCTCTATAAAATTTCACGAGTGGTTAGGTTCTAGCTGGGGAGTACTTTTTTCTCACCCTGCTGATTTTACCCCTGTTTGTACAACAGAATTAGGAGCAGTGGCAAAACTTCGCGCTGAGTTTGATCAACGAAATGTGAAAGTGATGGCTTTGAGTGCAGATGGACTTGAATCACATGTAAAGTGGATTGGAGATATTAATGAAACTCAAAAGACGGTTGTCAATTTTCCAATAATTGCAGACCCGGAGTTTAAAGTCGCTAACCTGTACGATATGATTCATCCGCAGGTGAGTGATAAGTTTACTGTACGATCTGTATTTGTTATTGGTCCTGATAAAAAAGTGAAACTCACCATTACATACCCAGCTTCAACGGGTCGTAATTTTGATGAAATTATTCGCGTAATTGATAGCTTACAATTGACTGCAGGATATAGTGTAGCAACTCCTGCTAACTGGAAACATGGAGAAGATGTAATTATCACAGCGGCAGTTAAGGATGAAGACATTGCGGCTAAATTCCCGAAAGGGCATACCCGAATTAAACCTTACTTGCGAACAACTCCTCAGCCAAATATTTAATTAATAGATATAAAATCACATTGAAGGCTTCGCCTGCGGAGCCTTCTTTATTTTGAACTAAATTTGCCAACCGGAAATTAAAACCGGTTTTTTTATGCACCACGAAAAGCCCTTGAATGAATTGCCCGTCATGCACGAGTCGGAAGGCATTGTGTTATTTCACCCGCACGTTCCTGAAAAAGCAGTAGAAGGAGTAACACAGGTTTTGCATTCGCGCTGGATTGGGCAAGGACCTCGAGTAGCAGAATTTGAAACTGAATTTACAAAACGGTTTGCCGGATCAGGCGCATCTATTGCGGTTGGCTCGGGTACTGATGCACTGCACTTATCTTATATTTTATCTGGGTTGCAGGCTGGCGATGAGGTTATTGTTCCCGTCTTCACATGCACCGCCACTAATATTCCATTTTTATACATGGGTGTGATTATTCGCTTTGCCGATGTTGATCCGGAAACACTAAACATCAACGTTAACCATGTTCGCGAACTGGTGAATGAAAAAACAAAGGCGATTGTATGTGTTCATTATGGCGGGTTGCCTTGCGATATGGATGAGTTGCATGCTATTGCAAAAGAAAATAACATACCTGTAATTGAAGATGCTGCTCATGCACCGGGTGCTACCTATAAAGGAAAAAAAGTAGGTGAGATTTCTGAATTTACTATGTTTTCTTTTCAGGCGATTAAACACATTACTACAGGTGATGGGGGAATGCTTATTTTAAAGGATAAGGAATTGGTTCCTAAAGCAGAACGTATTCGTTGGTTTGGGATCGATCGATCCGACAAACAAAAAGGAACGTGGGAAAATGATATCACGGAAGTAGGATATAAATATCAGATGACTGATATCAGCGCAGCCATGGGACTTGCTTCGCTTGCCGATTTTGATGAAATTCTTAATCATCGACAGCGAATTTTTGAAACGTATAAAAAAGGATTGAAAGGTGTATCAGGAATTAAGTTAATTGGTGCCAACGCGACCGACCGCACCCATGCTGCGTGGTTATGTACGGCATTAGTTGAAAAAGACCGAACAGGTTTTATGCGTTCTTTGCGCGATAAGAGAATAGAATCGAGTCAGGTACATTTTCGAAATGATCGCTATAGTATTTTTGGAGGTCGTAGAGATGATTTGCCAAATATGGATGCGGTGGAAGAAAATTATATCGTGCTACCGCTACATTTAAAGGTGACTGAAGCGAACGTGAGTTACATCTGCGATGTGATTAAGCAGGGTTGGTAAGATTTATTGATATTTTTTCTCTTTCAGATCAAAAATTCGTTTCCAGCTTAATAATTTAAATTTCAGATTGTCATAGTATAGACCAACAATTAGCATTGTTGCTGGAATGAATAAAACGTAAAAAACTAAATAGGAATAGAAAATCCCTCCAAACAATCCGCCTAAAAAGAAAAAGGTTATAATTCTTAACCGAAGTTTAATGGTTGAAAGTAATTTGTCTTGTTGCTCCTTTTGTTTGTAAAAGAACAATTGCGATAACTCAATTCCCAAATCCGTAAAAAGCCCTGTTAAATGAGTGGTCCTTACTATTGCGTTTGAAATTCGAGTCACTAATGAATTTTGTAATCCCATTGCAAAAAGTAAACTAAATGCAATTAGGTTAGAATTGTCTTCGATTAAGATGTGACCAAAAGATGCAATACCAAATAAAATAATGCTTTCAATTATTGTGGGAATGACAAAAATGAATCTTTCGTTTTTTGTTGTTATAATTTCTACGAGCAGACTTGAGACAAAAGATCCTAGAAAGAAAAATAGGATGAAGAGAAAGTAGATAAAACTTTCAGAAAAATGGAATTTAAAAACTTCGTCAACAAAAAATGCAAAATGCCCTGTAACATTTGTCGTTAAACGCTGAACAGACAAAAAGCCTACAACGTTTACAACTCCTGCAACAAATGAAAGTAAAGAAGCTTTTTTTTTGTTGTGATTTAATGTTCTTGTCTTTCCTTGATGCCTAAACATTATTAAGTTAAGTTTAATTTAGAGGTCGGCCTCATAAATGATACATGCTTCTAAGTTGACTTATCTCCAAACCGAGAACAACCTTTTCAATTGATCGCGTAGTAATTTTAGCTTGAATCCATTTTTGTCGGGCTCTGGCGTATAACCAGTAAAGGTTTGACCCAGTCTCAAATACAAATCAAAGAAAGTTGATTTCGAAAGTCCCCACTTTAATAAGAACTGCTTGTTACCGTCATTCTTCTTTACGCGAGCAGTACTGCGGGAAGTAAAGTGATACACTCTTGAAGCACCAATTCCTTTAAAGTACCTAACGCCACAATGCCACAACTTCATCATCATGTCTGGATCGGAACCCATGCCGGGTGAAAACTCTGTGCTGAGACCACCAATTAAATTCCATATGGTTTTGTGTAAAACCATGGGATACCAATTAGTGCCATTCCAATCTGCAAAGGGAAATGATTTATACTCTTTTAAAAATCTCTCCTCATCAAATTCTTTTACGGTCTTGCCAAAGTTGTGCGGAGCCATCATGCTTGAGTAGTTTGTAGCACTGTGTTCTATCATTGTTCCACAGATCGAGAAATAGATGTGATCTAATTTTTTTATTTCTTCAAATAAATAGTAATCCCAGTCTGGAGCAAAATAGTAATCATCATCCGAAAGAAGAATGTAATCTGTTTTAGCTAGTGAGGCTGGTGAATTAAATCCATAACACACACCTACATTTTCTTTGGAGAAGGTGTAATCGAATCCTTGTTCTTTTACCCATTCCAAGGTTCCATCTTTTCCTTCATTTACATGAATGATTAGTTGATGTGTATACCGTGAATTTTTCTTTATGCTTTGAATGCAACATTTCAGATAATCAAGATTATTCCACGAAGGAATAAGAATGGAGAACACGCGTTTTTCATCAGAGGGTCTGTTACTTTCCTTAGCGGGATGAAAACTGATTTCTGAAATCATATTATAATTTTAGCGATTCGTATTGTTTTTTCTTTTGCTGTTGATAGCCATAGTTGACCAGATAAATCCCGCCTACGGTTATCAAAAAAGCAATGCCAATTTTCAAATTCAATTTTTCCTCCAGCACAAGCCATCCCAACACAACAGCTACCAGTGGATTGATATAAGAGTATAGCGAAGCGATGGTCATGGGTAATTTACTCAAAGTATATACATACATGCTAAAGGCGCTTATAGAACCCACTATTATTAAATAAGAGAGTGCAAACAGAACATCGCTTGTCCAAACAATATGGTGAAGATCGTCAAATACAAAACTAAACGGTAAGCAGAAAATTCCACCAAAGAGCATTTGGAGCCCAGCATTCAAAAATGGATTTGAATTTTGAATCGATCGCTTGGTAAGTATGCTTCCAATGCCCCAGGTAAACGTGGCTGTGAAAATTAAGAGAATACCGATTTGGTATTGAGGATTAATAAAGTCGGAGAGAAACTCGCTAAAAATTAAAACGATTCCCGCCAAGCCGATGACAGATCCAAAAACAATAGTGGGTGTTGGGCGCTCATTGCGGTTAATGGCAAGGTTAATCAGAATTACCATAACGGGTAATGTTGAACAAATAATTGCAGCAAGTCCACTCGTAACTACTACTTCGGCCCACGAAACTAAACCGTTACCGCACGTGATCATTAGAAATCCGCGAAAAGCCTGAAT
>JBGSIM010000086.1:0-3411 GCA_041742535.1 Cyclobacteriaceae bacterium
AACAACGTTCTTAAACTGTCGGCTTCTTTTTTTTGAGAATGGCCAATTTTGAATGTGAATACTAAAAGGAATACAAGAGTAAATGTTCTGATCATTAGTTTGTTTTTAAATCGGTAATTGGATTGTGAAGGTTGATCCTTCATTTTCTTTCGTTCCCACCTTCAACTCCCCGCCATGTGCCTTCACAATATCATAACTCAAACTCAATCCCAAGCCTGTCCCTTGTCCGGTAGGTTTGGTGGTGAAGAAAGGTTGAAAGATTTTGTCTTTGATTTCTTCCGGGATTCCGGGACCGTTGTCTTTGACGGAGATCTGAACTTCCTTTAACCCACCCCTATCCCCTCCAGGGAGGGTAATTGCTTTCGTGGAGACGATAACCTCCGGTTTATAGTCCTCAATTCCTGATTTTGCCTTTTTATCCACCGCATAAAAAGCGTTGTTGATCAGGTTGAGCAACACCCGACCGATATCCTGCGGTACCACTTCGATTTTTGGCAATGTCCCATCGAAGTCAGTTTTGAACTCTGAATTAAATGATTTGTCTTTGGCTCTCAAACCATGATAGGCTAATCGTAAATATTCATCGGCTAATGCATTAATGTTCGTTGGTTCTTTTTGTCCGGTTGATGTTCGGGAGTGTTGGAGCATACCTTTTACAATATCCGCTGCGCGTTTGCCATGGTGATTAATCTTTTCAAGATTCTCTACGACATCATTGGCAATGGCTTTAACCTCTTCTGTATTTCCTTTGTCAACTTCATCCACCATCTCCTTTACTAACTCAGTACTCACTTCACTAAAGTTGTTTACAAAATTCAATGGGTTCTGAATTTCATGCGCAATGCCTGCAGTGAGCTCGCCAAGGCTTGCCATCTTTTCGGATTGGATGAGCTGGGATTGGGTGGATTGCAGCTGTAAAAGTGTTTTCTGCAGCGAATCTCTTTGTTGACTTAATTCCTGGTTGGCTTTCTTCCTGGAAACACTATTTCGATAGATTACAACAGAAAACACCAGCAAGAAGACCAACAAGATGCCTGCCATTACAAGAATGATTCGTTGATTTTCATTTTCGCTTTCCACCATTTTGCGTTGAGTATCCAACCTGTCAATTTCATGCTGACTCTCTTTGATCGCTCCAGCCACTTGCATCTCAGTAAACTGAATTTGGTTATTCAGCCGCTCGTTTTCTGTTACCAGTTGTTGGTTAATTTTCAAATATTCGATAGCCTTGCCCAACTGCCCGGTCTCTTCATATAGCTCCGCCAGCAATGCTGAGCCGGAGATCATGGTGATAGTCCAGGTGGTTTCGGTTGCGTATTGATATCCCTCTATAGCATATTGCAATGCTTTTTCATAGCTTTTTCTTTCCTTAAAATTGATAGCGATTACGAGCGCACCGTAGCTCGCGCCACGAAAATCGGCAATTGACAGCAGCAGGTTTAGCGCGCGAAAATTATTCTGCAAAGCCTGTTCTGCGTTGCCAGTTTTGTACAGATTGGTTGCCTCCTCCTGAAGATGAAAGGCGAATAGTTGCCTATTCAATGTAGAGTTAAGATTATTCCCGAGGTAGTTGAAGTAATGATCCATGGCTCTATTAATACTGTCGGGAATGCTTGAAGCTTCGGACCGGCCAGTTTCGTGAGGTTCTTGATTAATAGCATCTTCATTGAGCCCGCGCTTGGTTTGAACATAAAGCCAATAAACCTTCTCTATTCCTTTGGTATAATTCATTTGTTGGTGAAAGCGTATCGCCTTTTCGCAATTCTCAATAACTTTAGTTCGCAACTCCGGTTGCCTAACAGAGGCCCGTTGATAGATTGATGCGGCATGATAATAGCAAAATGATTGAAGGTTTGTTTCGCCAAGCTCTTGCAATAGCTCAATGGAATTTGCATTGTAGCTCAGCCCTAAGAAGTACCGGTTATTGCCTCCGTAATTGTGACTGAGCAGTTGATAGCCCCAGGCACGGTTAAAAGGATCTTTGATGGTTGAAACCTGATTGGCCAGTGACAATTCAATTTCCGATGTCTGGTTGATTTGCTGAAACCACAGGTCTTCAAGCTGCTGGATTTTCATCACAAGGTTGAGTAGGCTTTCTTCCGGTTTGTCATTTAGGTTGAGCACCTCGTCCCGATGAATCTGGTATTTTCGAATTTCTGCTGTCTCTTTATAGGTATTGCCTGGCAGTTTCCACCACCGGTACATCATCGCTAACTCTGCATGGAGATGTTTGACAGAAAAGGTATCTTTTAACATCTGATAATGTTTCAATGCGTGCTCATAAGCATCTATAGCTACCCCGGCAGTGTCGCTCTGAATGTCCATAAGCCCCTCAATCCCTCCCCATCGGTTAAACTCATGGTGTTGTTTTAAAAGCCAGTCAGCCTTCACCTGGTTGGCTTCTTTCAGTCGTGAATAGGAGTGAAGGAATCCCAATGCCTCATGAAAATAACCCAGGTTTTGATCGTTGCCTGATACTTCAGCGATTTCTTTTAATCTTTTCGTGGCTTCCATCCCATCAATTATCCGGAGGCTGTCGAAACACATTTGAGCATATAGGGATGTTAGTCTGGTATATTGTGGATCGTTTTCCGAAAGCTGACTTATATAAACTTTAAGACTATCAATTTGATCAGGTGGAATGTTTGAGTTTTGAGAGAAAGCAGAAATACTCAACGTCAGCCAGAAAAGGATCGTGAGTGGGACAAGCCAAAGACGTGTACGCTGGACCATGTTTCGATTGAATATTTGAATTTCATTTTTCATCCTTTCAGGTCAGTGGAAATGTGATGACGAACTCACTTCCCTCTCCTTCTTTCGTTCCCACTTTCAACTCTCCCCCATGCGCCTTTACAATATCATAACTCAATGATAAGCCAAGACCTGTTCCCTGTCCTGTTGGTTTAGTAGTAAAGAAAGGTTGAAATATTTTTTCTTTGATAGAATCAGGAATGCCGTTGCCATTGTCTTTTACACTTACTAAAACCCTGTTGCCTTCTTTTTTCGTAAAAACAGAAACAGTTGGTTCATAACTGGGAGTGTTTTGCTTACTCTTTTCATTCACTACATAAAAAGCATTCGTGATTAAATTGAGTATCACTCTACCGATATCTTGAGGAATAATATTGATGCTACCAATCGTTTCATCAAAATCTGTTTTCATGGGTTGCATTGAAACTTTTGTCTTTTGCTCTTAAACCATGATAGGCCAAGCGTAAGTATTCATCAGCTAAAGCATTAATGTTTGTTGGTTCTTTTTTACCGCTGCCACTGCTGCTGTGTTGCAACATGCCTTTGACAATGGCATCGGCACGTTTTCCGTGGTGAAGAATTTTTTGTTGATTCTCTATCGCATCATTTGCAATGGCTTTTGCATCATCAATATTTCCCTTATCCAATTCATCCTTCATT
>JBGSIM010000087.1:0-1810 GCA_041742535.1 Cyclobacteriaceae bacterium
ACTGGTTTTTCCTAGCTGATACGTTGACAACATGTCGTCCGGGTTTTTTTTCAACTCCTCTTCAAAAATAGCAAACGCTTTGTCGTACTGTTTTTGATTGATGTAAAAGTTTGCCAACCCAGATTTGTATGCAGGATCGGCTTTGCCCATCGTAATAAATTCCTTTTCGGCTTCTGCATAATTTTTTTCTTTATAATAGATATTTCCCAACTGCCTGTGGCCTTCAGCTGGTTTTAGTTTTATAATTTCATTCGCAATCTCTTTGGCTTTGTCTACACTGCCACCTGCAATGGCAGGAGCATTTAAATGATATTGTATCAAAGACTCACGCGGGTCTATGGCTTTAGGATCTAA
The DNA here is from genome assembly GCA_041742535.1 of Cyclobacteriaceae bacterium. Lineage (GTDB taxonomy): Bacteria > Bacteroidota > Bacteroidia > Cytophagales > Cyclobacteriaceae > ELB16-189. The sequence goes on from JBGSIM010000087.1 coordinate 355, forward strand.
TGCCACTGCTTTCTCCCACGCGCTTTTCATTTTTGGAGCCAACATGGCTTGCTTGAAAAAATTAGCCTCTCCTGCTACCGTACCTAAGGTGTTGCCATACCATGTGTGATATTCTGCTACTTTATCATTTGCCTCAATTGCTTCTTCAAAATAGTCTTCGGCAGCATCATAGTCTTTTTCATCGTACGCTATGCGTCCCAAATAAAACTGAGCCGCAGCAAATTCTTTGTTATCCTTTTTTACAGAGGTTAAAAGACGTTTCGCTTCCGCAGAATTTTTGTTGTCCCAAAGTGTTTTTGCGCGATCCACGGTTTGTGCAAGCAACGCTGACGAAACGAAAAGAAGCAATACGGTAATTCTCATAAATAATTTATTTGTACTAAAAATACGGAAACACACCTGTACGCTGCCTGTAAATTAATCGTCATTATTCCGAAGTGTAGAATTCAATGGATCAATTGTCATTTTCTTCATGTATCCATAACAACATTCTTATAAAATCATCTTTACTTGTGTGGCGTAAACTTTATGAATTCTTCGAGCCTTGGTGCCTTCGTGGTTAAAGAAGACTTGAAAATTATACCACTAAGACACAAAGTCACTAAGTTTGCATAAAGTAAATAGCAAGTTTTGTGAACTCGCCTCATCAAATCTTAAAAATTCCATCGCCATGAACCGCATTCTTTTCGCTTGTTTAGTCATTTTCTCAATCGCAGCATGTACTAAGCCTGAGCAACAATCTAAAAAACTAATTGAGCCCGTTGCCGAATTATTTGATGCTTCCATGGCTCCCTTCTATCATGGCGTTGCCTCTGGCGATCCACTAGCCAATCGGGTAATTATCTGGACACGCGTAACGCCTGAAGATTCGGTTTCATCAATTCCCGTTGCCTGGGAAATCTCAACTACCCAGGATTTCAGCGCTATTTTAAAAACTGATTCCGCGAAAGCGCTAGCCGCAAAAGATTACACAGTAAAAGTGGATGTGGAAGGGCTGCAACCGCACACCACGTATTACTATCGCTTTCATGCCTTGGGAAAAACTTCCATAACAGGCCGCACAAAAACTACACCCGTTAACGGAGTGGATAGTTTAAAATTTGCAGTAGTAAGTTGCAGCAATTGGGAGTGGGGATTTTTTAATGCGTATGATAAAATTGCCGATCGCGAAGACGTAGATGCAGTCATTCACTTAGGCGATTACATTTATGAATATGGTCGTGGAAAATATGGCGACACCACCATTCGAAAAAATTTACCGGCTTACGAAATTGTTTCACTCAGTGATTATCGCACGCGTCATTCTCAATATCGGCTTGATAAAGGCTTGCGCAGGGTAAGTCAGCAACATCCTATGATTGCCATTTGGGATGATCATGAAGTAGCAAACAATGTGTATACCGAAGGTGCTCAAAATCATCAACCCGATAAAGAAGGTGATTTTGAAAAACGAAAA
>JBGSIM010000088.1:0-26279 GCA_041742535.1 Cyclobacteriaceae bacterium
CAATTGTAATTGAAGAGCCCAGGCGATGTAAAGCCTGTCCAATTTCAATCCCAATCGGCCCACCACCGACAACCAAAATTCGCTGCGGTAAATCTCTGGTTTCAAAAATGCTCTCGTTGTTATACTGTTTTACTTTTTCAATTCCCGGCACTTCTAAAGAAGCGGGTCTGGAACCGGTGGCTATTACAATTTTCTTCCCTGTATAGATGGTGTCATCAACAATAACAGAATTGGAAGCGTGAAAGCTGGCCAGTCCCAGCACAACATCAAGACCCTCGCCCCGAAGGTATTCCGCATTTTCATGTTTACGGATAATATTCTGTCTCGACAAAACATATTCCATTGCTTTTGCAATATCAGGCTTGCCAGTTACGGTATATCCGAATTGTGCAGCTTCATTCGCCTGTTGTACAATTCTGGAAGCATGAATTAAAGCCTTGCTGGGAACACATCCGAAGTTGAGGCAATCACCTCCAATGTGTTCGTCAGATTTATCAATCAGCAATGTTTTCAAACCCACTTTGGCCATGAATAAAGAAACACCAAGCCCACCTGAACCTGCCCCTATAACAATGATGTCGTACGTTGATGGTTTCATAGTGGAATGTTGTTATGCCGTTCGAATTAATTTGTGATAAATGTTTTTAAGTGTGTGCTGCGATGCTCCAAATCGGTATGCGAAATAGATGTAAAAGAAGATACCCTGCATGCGGAGGGCTCCATTAACCCGGTACTTACGCGCTGATGTTGTAATGTAGTCGGGGACTACTTTAAATTTAGTATGCCTGGCGATACGATAGACAATCTCCTGATCTTCCATCAATATATAATCTTCCCGAAAACCACCAATTTCCTCAAACAGCGACTTTGTTATGAAAAGACTCTGATCGCCAAACCGAACTGCATTTATATTAAATCGGGTAAACCACGCATTCGCTCGAAGGAACCAGTGATCCCAATCAAACCGAAGGCGAAAACATCCTGCTTGCGATCCTCGTATTTGGGCTTCAATAATTTTATTAATAAAATCGCTCGGAGGAATTGAATCAGCATGAAGAAAGTAGAGTACATCACCCTTTGCACTGGAAGCACCTGCATTCATTTGCTTGGCTCTTCCTTTTTGGCCGATCACTATTTTTACATTGAATCCTTCAGTGAGTTTAACTGTGTTATCGGTACTCTCACCATCACTGATTATGATTTCAGTAGCCACTCCAAAAAAATTCAAACTGACTAGGACAGACAACAACAAGGGGAGACACTCCGATTCGTTGTATGTGGGAATAATTATACTGATGGACTTTTCCATTATGTCTTACTCGCTTGATTCTTTGCGCATCGAATCGTTAGTTTTAGTATTTAACACACTCATCGAATTCTCCAGCGATAGAGTTCCAGACTATCTCACTTTTAAAAGGCTGGCGTTAATAGCGACAACGAATGTGCTGAGAGTCATCAAGGCGAAAAAAACCACCTGCCTATATGGATTCCTTCCAAAGCCTTAACCGCGTTCATTGCTCCATTTCTATGCATTCGCTTGTTTTTAAAATTTAAGAATGCGAAAAGTGAGTCAGTCTAACTAATTTTCACGCTCATTGAGTCGTTTCCTCTTTCACAAATAAAGCTACCACGATTCCGAAAATGATATGCCCTATGATGCTGCCGATCATGATCAGTACAACGCTGCCTTCAGCAGCCGGCATACCGCCCATCATGGCATCCAAAACAGCTATACCGATTTGAGCAAAGATAAATGCTGCTACCCCAAAGAATACTCCACGGAGAACATGGCTATTAATTTTCCTTACAACATTTAGAAACAAGTAGGCATAGCTCAAGGCAAAGATTATCCCAATCATAAAATGGAAAAGCCATCCAACTACAATGGATACACCCATCATGGTGGCGAGCATTTGTGGTGGACTCATTTTTGGCATGCCCATCATTGCACCAAGCATCATTGCTGCTGACATTACTGCTGTGGCAACTAAACCTCCAAGCAGTGATTGAATAAATCTAGATTTCATATTTCGCTGATTTAATATTTGCGCATTTAACTTTCCAATGACACTTCAATTACCAAGCCTTAATCATAATTATTGCAGCAATGCTTAATGGGGATTTAGCGGGGAATAGTTACCCTTATTGATTTGCTATTGGGGATAAAATTCCACTTAATTAATTTTCACAATAAATTTGTCAGTTAGGCAACGTCAGTTATTCTAACTTCATCCATCGAACTTTTCTTAGTTATCATGTACGTGAATCTAATTCACCTCATTTTAATTCCTTCAAAACACTTAACAACAAACTTCCCTTCAGCCGTTTCTTATAATCCGGATTGATATACTCGAATAGTATTTCTCCTTGCTGGTTAAGCACGAAAACGGAAGGAACTGGCAACATACCTGGATTCTTTCCGCCACTAGAATTTTTTAGTCTTTCCCTCGAAGCTTCAGGTACTGCATACGCAATTCCAAAGGCTTGTGATAATGCCATGTTTGCATCAGAAAGTAAGAGGTAGGATAACTGATGTTTATCTAATGAGGCTTTTAGATTTTCAGGTGAGTCTGGACTGATGGCCACAATCTGATAACCAAGTTTTAAAATATCTTTTTCAATACCTTGAAGTTCGGCTAAATGTAAGTTGCAATAAGGACACCAGCCGCCACGATAAAATATCAGTATGGTTGGTTTTAGTGATGTGATGTGCGACAAACTATCACCCTTACCGCTAACATTAATCAAGAAAGCAACAGGTGCCTTTTCTCCTATCAGCAAGGCTGAAACATCAATGGCCTTATCGGGAATACTTTGCCCTTGTAAAGTTTGAAAAGCCATCAACAATGCAACTAGAGTGGGATGTTTCAAAAACTTCATAGAAGTATATTTTAATTTGGTACAAGGTAGATTTTTGATGCCCTGGAATAGGGTACACTTAGCCAAAACTTACAGTATGTCAGGAGCTGGACATTTCAATTTTAGAAAAGTCATGCTAATCATTCATTTTTATCCATTAACTATTTAAAACACTCTATCATGGCATATATTAAAGTTATCGAGTATAATGAGTCGTCTGACGAACTCAGAGGAATTTACGACCATCTGATTACAACCCGCGGAAAACTGGCTGATGTTCACATGATTCAAAGCCTCAATCCGGCAACCGTCTTAAGCCATATGAATTTTTATAAGGATATTATGTTCGGTCATTCTCCGTTGAAACGATATCAACGTGAAATGATTTCCGTGGCGGTATCTGCTGCTAATCAATGCGAATATTGCATTAAACATCATAAAGAGGCTCTGATGCATTACTGGAAAAGTGAGTCACGCATCGAAGCGCTTATCCAACAAGCAGAGGATCCACAACTTTCCAGTGAAGACAAGGCACTTTGCAGCTATGCCCGTGAATTAACCTTACAGCCCGAACTTTCCACAAAACAAAAGACAGATGTTTTACGTGATGTAGGCTTTGATGATAGAGCTATATTAGATGCAACCTTGGTGATCAGTTATTTCAATTTCGTTAACCGGATGGTGCTAGCGCTTGGATTAGAAATCAAAGAGTCTGAGATAACCGGATATAAATACTAAAGTTCGTTTGAGAGAGCAATACTGAATATCTAATCGCTAAATTTTGACTAGCGGGAATTTATACCCAACACCAAAACTTGCTTTCCATGCTCCTTCCAGATAATAAAGAGGCAACCCGATAATAAGCTTATTTTTAAAATACCATTGTGGTCCAAAACCAAGATTAGGTGTGACTTTTTCGGTATCAAAATTATATCGTAAGGAGGGGAAAAAATTGACGGACAAAGCCGATGATTTGATCTTCAAGGTGAGCCCGCCTCCACCCATATTGAAAAACAGATTGTCTTTATTTCCACTTACCATAAGCTGACCGGTGATCGCTATCGTGAGTTTACCGTCACCTTTTGAATCAGATACCTGGCCGACTGACAACAATGATGTACTCATTATTAGCATGAGGATGGATGTTAGCTTCATGGTTATTTTTTAATTAGATCCAGATTAATCTGCAATGATAGAAGCTTGCGCAGAGATGGCATCAAACAAAATGATAAGCTAAAACACGATTATTCATATTTGTCAACCACAGGACACGTAACCATATATTTAAAGAGGACTTTTCGCCACTAAAACTCACGGAAAGACGTTTAGTATTCATTATGACAGACACAACGTATCAATTAACACTGGAACCAAAATCTATTGAAACCGCATCTCCAGCTGCGAAGGAAATTTTACTGAGCGCAAAGGCAGAACTCAGCATGGTTCCGAATATGTATGCCAACATGGCTAATGCACCTGCTTTGCTAAGTACCTATTCGCATGGCTACAAACTTTTTCGTAAAGAGGGCGGCTTTACTCCGGCAGAGCAAGAAGTTATTTTCCTGACAATAAGTTATGAAAACCAATGTGACTACTGTATGGCCGCACATAGTATCGTGGCCGATATGTTCTCTAAGGTTCCGCCCGCAGTAACAGAAGCTATCCGCACGGGTGGACCAATACCAGATCAAAAACTTCAGGCATTGTCAGATTTCACTGCTATTATGATTAACAAACGAGGTAGACCTTCACCAGACGATGTAAACTCTTTTTTGTCGGCAGGATATAAAGAACAACAAATTCTATACATCATCCTTGCTCTTTCTGTAAAAACGATAAGTAACTATTCCAACCATATTTTTCATACACCGGTGGATGCCATGTTCAAAGCGCGCGAATGGTTTGCTTATAAAGCGGTGCGAAAAGTGATGGGGTTTTTTAAGTAGTTGAACTTAAGGCGATGATTTCCCTAAACATAACTTTTCAAATCTGCTTTATTTAAATGCATTTTTAATTTTAGCATCTAAGCGAAGGATTTTTTCCTGTTGCTCACCGTCTATACATGACAAATACGCCTTACTGATTTCACCAAAAATTGCTGAGGAGGGATGCATTTCGTCAAACCAGTAATACTTTCTCTTCATGTGCGTCATCGATTCAATTGCACCGCGGCAATCAATTAGAAAAATGTTGGCATGGTCAAAACGAGGATCCATGATTACATCGATCAGCATCTCATTAAAAGAAAAAATCAAGCTTGCCATCACTGCACGCTGATCATACTCATCCACTATACCCTTCGCCATTAATGGTAATTTCAACCACTCACCATGATCGGTCATGGAATTCACAATGCCTTGTTTGATGCGGGGGCCTTTATTAAATCTTGGGATAGGATAATCATACCCTTGTGTAATGATGGTAAGATGATTATAGAAATAGTCTGGATCTGCTTTTTTCAAGTTTTCGAGGAACACATAGTATTGTAATTTATGCAGCGTGAGCAACACATAAAACCGATCGGTGATGAATTTTCTTCCGTGCATGAGCAGTTTTAAAAGTTCTTTGTCATACGTAACGGAATCTCTTCTTACCGTTAACTCTCTGGCGATTGCATCGGGGATGGGGCAATCATCATTGCAAATCGGTGAGTCGACAATATCCGTAAGGCGGGTAATCAGGTAGTCGCGGTATTGATCCATTTGAGTCTGGCTGAAAGAAATATTTTCAGGTTTATCAACAATACTGGTGAGACGTTGCTTCACCATGTCGTTACCACCTGCTGAAATCAGCATGACATCGGGACGATATTGAATGTATGATTTTAAGTAACGGTTCTCCTTGATGACGCTGGAAAGCCAGTCGCCACCTTTGGCCAGGCTTAAAATGGCAAGGTCTTCCCGTTTATTGAGATGATCTACGATATCTTTAATAAAGACGGGAAACTGAAACCATGAGTCTCCATCGGCAACCACCAGTTTATGGGTAGGATATTTAATACTATTTCGAAAGCCATTTTTGAGAGAACGATTAAATCGCTTGGCCCGTTTACGTCCTGAAACTCTATTAAAATAGCCAATGGTACCCTGGCTTGAGGTTGACTCGTCTGTGATCATTCGGTCTTCAAAGATTCTATTGACAATATTCAGGAAATCGGCTGGAGGAACATGATCAATGCTATCAATAAGAAGCTTCATTTTCCCATGACGGTCGAATGCGATCGGGTTGCTCCACAGTTCATCAAAAAGTTGATTAACATGGGTGGCCACTGATTGTGCGGAAGTATCAGTTGCCGATAGAAGAAAAGAAAGTATAAATAATAATTTACCTATTCGCAGCATACTGTATGAGCCGTTTCGCCAGCGAATGTCCAACAAATGAATCTGCCATGCTGAGAATATTCAAGTTTGGTCAACTATGTGACGTTCGCTCAGTGCTTAATTGGAGAGATTTACAGCTCAGAACACTATTCTGTAGGAATACCTATTCATGCAAAACGTTTCAATCCTATTATTCGCGGTCTTTCTGATTTCTTGTGGTAAGCCGTCAGCAATGGAAACTGAAAATTCCGTACCTCCATCACACACACCCTGGAGTGAATTATTGACCAGGCATGTTTCATCAGAGGGAAAAGTCAATTATAAAGGCTTCATACAAGATTCGGTAGCGTTGAATTCCTATCTGACATCGCTCAGCGAAAATCCTCCAGACAAAAATAGGTGGAGCAAGGAAGAACAACTCGCTTACTGGATTAATGCCTATAATGCTTTCACGGTAAAACTTATTGTGGATCATTACCCGGTTGCCAGCATTCGTGATTTAAACCCAACACTTTATGTTCCATTGGTAAATACCGTGTGGCATATAAAGTTTTTCAAAATCGGAGGTGTTGACTTCAACCTCGATCAGATTGAACATAGTATTTTAAGAAAAGAGTTTGATGAGCCTCGTATTCACTTTGCTATTGTGTGCGCGTCCTATTCGTGCCCACCGCTTCGCCATGAAGCCTTTGAATCTGAAAAGATTAACGAGCAACTTGATGATCAGGCAAGATTATTCATCAATGATCCGAAAAGAAATTCGATCTCGGAAAATGATCTGTCTGTTTCACAAATTTTCAATTGGTTTTCAGGAGACTTTACCAAAAAAAGCAGTCTGATTGAATTTTTGAATCAGTATTCAACCACCAATATAAATAAAAACGCATCGATTGAATACCGTGACTATGACTGGTCATTAAATGAATAAATATATATGTAGTTGTTCAACGCTCAACAAATAAAGACAATGATTTTCCTATGAAAAAGGTTCTCAGTTCAATCTTCTTTATCACACTTGTGGCATGTGGCTTACGTAACGTGCAGGCACAATGCACCAAGCCGATGCCTATCGATAAAATTTTAATGAATACATCCGGCTCAGCAAATGTGATCATTCATGATTATGATGTAGTTGAATACGTTGTGTCTAATAAGCCGGTAAAAGGTCAGGCTTCGCAAGCTGTTTATTTCAATCATGCAGTCTATCGTTTTAGTACTGACGCAAACAAAGAGGCCTTCAAGAAAGAACCGGCCAGATATGCTCCCGACTTTGGTGGATATTGTCCCGTGGCAGCTTCCATGGGTGATGTGGAGGATATTGAGAATGATCAATTTGAAGTGTATAGCGGTAAGCTTTACCTATTTATGAACAAGAAGGCAAAAGAAATGTGGATTAAGGATAAGGTAAAAATATTGGCAAAAGCTACGGCTAACTGGCCTTGTCTTACCGCTGAAGAAGGAAAAAAAATCAAGTAGTCAGGCATGCTGCATACCCCTGAAACAAAAAGAGTCATCGTATTCGGAATAGTGGGATTACTGGCCTCACTGCTGGTGGGTGTGGGTGAGTTTCTGGTGCACTACTCTGCCACCGGATATGAGGGAGCCGCAGATTTTTTATGGCTCAAACATAGTAATACAAACGTAGTCATCATTGGGCATTATCTGATGCCGATTGGTCTACCGCTGTATATTTTAGGTTACTATCATTTTTATCTTGCTATCCGAAAAGGAAGCGAAAGACTTGCTCAAACCATTCTTGTGCTGGGTATCATCGCCTTTACGATTGGTAGCGTATGGGCAGGATCGCGTGCGTTGCTCACGGAAATAGTAAAATCAGAAAACATCGTGTTGATTGATTATTATAAGGCACATTACGAAGTGCTTGTTAATGTGTTACGATTCGTCATCCTGCTCATCTCCATCGTTTGGGTAGTGGCTATCTTGTATAGGGATACACGATATCCAAAATGGCTGGCATGGTTTAGTCCTGTTGTCGTTTTAGTACTGGTGTTTATTATTTATTTTGTGGCGCCCCCACTGGGAAAATACCTGGTGCCCACAGCCATGAATGTTACTCACTTTGTTGTGTTCTCTCTTTCACTTATTACTCAATATCAATACAAGAAATGAAAACCAGATTTAAGATTATTTTAGTAGTAGTAGTGATTGTAGTCGCTGCGATAGGTTTTATTGGATACTACTCTTATGAAGATACGCAGGATCCGTATGTACAAGCCTGTGATTATTCGGTGCCTGCCGAGGTAATTCCAACGTTCACAGAGGCCAAGGTAAATTTTACTCATCAGTTTGATGATACCAAATCATTACCGATGATGGCCGCAGCGTTGGTTGATATAAACAATGATGGCGTTGATGAACTATTTATTGGCGGAGGTAACAATCAACCCGATGCACTTTTTCAATACACAAACGGATCTTTCAATAACATTGCAGCCAAAGCATTTTCTGATAACAAAGGCGATGATGCCACGCTTGGAGCCGCCAGTGCTGATATGGATAATGACGGTCTTACGGACTTGATTATTTGTCGTACCTCTGGCGTTTACCTCTATATCAACAAGGGCACTTCATTCGTATCCAAAAAACTTGCGATCCCTCTGAATGATAAATCTACCGCAGTATCCATTTCATTAGGCGATGTTAATAAAGATGGCTGGTTGGATATGTTTGTAGCCGGTTATATTAAATTGAATAAAATGGAAGGCCAAACCATTTTCAATGATCCCAACTATGGAGCAACGAGCTTGCTGATGCTCAATAACCAGGACAATACATTTACAGACATTACGGTTTCATCAGGTTTGAATTATGTCCACAATACGTTTCAGGGAATTCTGGTTGATGTAGATCGCGATGGTTGGCTTGATCTGGTGGTAGCTCATGATACCGGTGAAGTGCGCACTTACAAAAATAGTAACGGTAATACCTTCGAGATGAAAGAGAACCCGATTACCGGAAAATTTGCCTACCCCATGGGCATTGCTGCCAGTGATTACAATCAGGATGGCTTAATTGACTTTTTCTTTTCCAACACAGGCTCTTCGGTGCCAGAATTTATGGCCAGAGGTGATCTTCGCGATGATCAAACATTTATAAAAGACTGGATTTTATTTCGCAATGATGGCGACTTTAAATTTACCGATGTGGCATCTGAAGCTAAACTCGCCAACTTCGAGTTTTCATGGGGTGCTATCTTCGAAGACTTCAATCTCGATGGCTTACAGGATTTAGCTGTTGCTGAAAATTACATCGACTTTCCACCACAAAAGGCATTTAAATTACCGTGTCGGTTACTTATTCAGCAAGAAGGTGGCCGGTTCGCTGCGGTAGAGGAACAAGCTCATGCCGAAAATAGAAATTACGCCATCGCTCCTCTAAGTACAGATTTCAATGATGACGGCTATCCTGATCTTATTTACAGTAATCTAAACGGACCTTTAAAGATATTCATGAGTCAGGGCGGCAGCAACAAATTCCTGAAAGTAAGATTTCAAAAAAATGCTAAAAACCTTGGGGCCATTGTTTCGGTAACAGCAGCAGGAAAGACACTGACCGATTTTTTATATAGTGGCGAAGGATTATCCAGCGATCAGAGCAGCACCTTGATATTTGGTCTGGGTAGCACAAATTCGGAAATCAATCTTTTAACTATTAACTACCTTTCTGGCAAAGTGGATACACTCAGAAATATTGTAACGCACGCAACCATTGAAATTAAATAGTCAGCTTGCTATAACACTGATTAATAAGACCTTGAATCCATTTTTTTTGATCAATTAAAATGATCAACGGATAAAGTATCTTTGGTGCTAGTTACACCATGGAAAACAAGATCTGGTATTTAAAGCAAATCAATATTCTGAAAAGTCTTTCGGAAAGGGAATTGATGGTGCTGGGTGGGCAATGTGCAATGTCCCTTTATAAAAAGGGCGACCATGTTTACATCAGAGAAGGTGATTCTAATATCTACTTTATTAAATCAGGTAGTATTAAAGTTGCTGTGATAACCGAAGACGGAAGCGAACAGATTAAAGAAATCATTGAAGCGGGTGAAATTTTTGGTAAGTTCATCGATTCAATAAGTGATCGACACGAACATGTTGTTGCTGCAGAAGATTGCATGGTGTGTTATCTACCCTTTGCGAATTGGCAGAATTTCATTAAAGATCATGCAGCGTTAAGTTACAGTTTCATTAAGTGGATCGGTTTTCGTATCAGAAAAATGGAACGTAAGATGGATTCATTATATTTTAAAAACACACGTCAGCGCATATCAGAGTCCCTTCAGGATATCATCCAGCGTTTTGGCAAACCAGATCCAGAAGGCAATTTAGTACTGAATCTTAATTTAACACACGATGAAATAGCACAGCTTACCGGCACAAGCCGTCAAAGTGTGAATCTTTTTATGAATGAGTTAAGAGATAAGGGTTGGATTGATTACAGGCGAAACAAGATGATCGTTAAACCCAATTTTCCAATAAACGATATTATGTCTGTTTTATCGTAAGGTGTCGATGTCGCGAATAAGTATTCTCTTACGATCAAAATAAATTAAGTTTTCACTTTTTAGCTCATTTAGGATAGTGGTTACACTTTGCCTTGACAGTCCTACGAGTTTAGCAATATCCTTATGGGTGAGTGGAGTCATAAGTAATGTTTCATCACCTACTTTCTTTCCTTTCCACTCAGCGGCATCTTTTAAAAATTCCACCACGCGTGTGCGTGTATCCTTAAACACCAGCAAATCGAACTTGCGTTGCAATTTAAACAGCCGCAAGCCGAGAAGTTTTATCAGGCTAAAGCTCAGTTCCTTATTATCAAACATCAAGTGTTTGATATCCTCCAGCTTCCAGGCGCAAATCATGGTGTCATTATCCATGGCTTGGGCAAAGTCAGATCGTTTTTCTTCATCCGCGAGCGCCAGCTCTCCAAATATTTCGCCACTGGATAAAATAGACTTAACCACTTCCTGGCTTTTATCCGAGTTATAAAAGATCTTCACCCTGCCTTTAGCGACAAAAAATATGGTATCCGCTGCTTGATTTTCAAAATAAATGAAATCATCTTTTTTGAAATTGAGGAAGGCATGTTGGCCTTGATCTGCTTTTAACTTTACAGGACATAAACTCTTATAAAGGTTTACACTCTCAAAATACCAAATAGCAGCAGGCTTCATGATCTTAAAAGTACATTTGTTTCAAAGTAGTTCCAAAAAGTTTAGTATTCGGTTACTTATTATTACAGGCATCACAAAACAGTTTCAAGAGCTCTCCAGAAAAATCTCCTAACGAATTTACTTTTCTTTCGTGAACTAATAACTAAGTCTTAAAGTATTACCATCGATGGATTTGATCTCTTCACTGTAGAGTAAGAGCGTGGTGATTGCGTAGTATCCTCCAACGATCAGTCCGATTGTTGAAAGGAATTCTTGCCAGGAAATGCCGGTAAAAAAGGTTCAACAAAAAATGATAGTGAAACAAGGGCATTCCATCTGACCGTGGATCAAAAAATTATTAACAGATGAAATTGAATTGAACATAGCCTTCGTGCCTGCCTGCCTGTAGGCGGGTTTGATTACGAAGGCTAAAGTGTGAGCTACTTAAAAAAGATATTCACAAGGTGGGGGGAAGATGGGGAAGATTTATTTCGCTTATGGTTGCGGGTAACATCCTAATGAAAATCTGCGTTTTAACAATGAATCTGCTTAAATTTGTACCATGTACTACAGAAGAAAGGTGTTACTCTCCCTGATTGAGGCGTTTGGCGGCCAACTACAGAATACAGATTTCCAAAAGCTACTATTTGCCATATCCGCCAAGCAAGCCATTAAGACATATCATTTTGTTCCGTACAGATTCGGGAGTTTTTCATTCCAATCGATAGCGGATAAATCGGCATTAATTAAGTATGGATATTTGGAGGACAATGATAAATGGCTGACAACAAAGAAGTCAAAGGATATATTAAACACACTTAAACCGGAAGATAGACTCGTATTGAATGAGGTAAAGAGTGCTTATAAGAATAATCTTGGCAAGCGATTAGTTCGAAGCCTTTATTTACAATTCCCATACTACGCAATCAAGAGTGAGATTGCGGCTACCATTTTAACCCAGGATGAGTTAAAAGTGGTTGAGGCCCTTATTCCAAATGATATTTCTCCTCGATTTTTTACAATTGGATATGAAGGTATAAGTCTTGAAGAATATTTGAACAAGTTGATCAAGTCGAATGTAAAAATTCTTTGCGATGTCAGGAGGAATGCGCTTAGTCAGAAGTTCGGCTTTTCCAAAAATCAGCTAAGTACCGCATGCAAGAAGGTGGGGGTTACTTATATTCATATGCCCGAACTTGGCATTCCATCTGATCAAAGGCAGGCCTTGAACACGCAGTCAGATTATGAAAAACTCTTTGACAATTACGATAAGAATGTTTTGCCTACCCGACAAAACCATCTGTCAGTTATTCAAAAACTTATTTCTGAGCATGGCAGAGTAGCTATCACTTGTTTCGAGGCTTGTGAACAGCAATGCCATCGTGGGCGTGTCGCGAAGGCTCTGTCAAACTTGCCCGAATGGAATATCCCGATCACCCACTTATAGCCTCACTGTCAACAATGCCCAAGACCAAAGTACTTATCACCGTAACCGCATACCCCTTGCCCTCTCGCAGTTATGACGAATTGGTTTGTACTGCTGGGGTTCGTGAAGATGGCTCTTGGGTAAGGATTTATCCAGTTCCTTTTAAATTCCTTGAATTCAAAAAGTATCAATGGGTAGAATTGGACTTACAGGGTCCCAGGCAAAAAGATTTTCGACCTGAAAGTCACTCACCAACTAAGCCTGATCTGTCTGATATAGTTGTTGTAGGGGATCTGGGAACAAAATACAACTGGGAGGATCGTAAAAAATTCTGCTTGCAAGAAGTCTATACCAACATGACTAAACTGATTGATGATTCAAAAGAGCCGACAAATAAATCTCTGGCAACTTTTAAGCCTGCAGAAATTATCGATCTAATTGTTGAACCGGATGATAAAGATTGGAAGAAGGATTGGCTGGATCAACTTCTCCAGTTAGACATGTTTACGTCCGGCAATGGTCAGAAACCAAGAGAGCCAATCAGAAAGGTTCCTTTCAAATTCAAATATCACTTCAAGGACGAATCCGGCCGCGAAAGCAAAATGATGATTGAAGATTGGGAGATCGGTGCTTTGTACTGGAACTGCCTAAGGGATGCTGAAGGAGACAATAATATAGCAGTTCAAAAGGTGAAGCAGAAATATTTTAACGATCTTGCTCTAACTAAAGAAGTCTATCTGTTTCTTGGAACTACCTCGGAAGGCCATAGAAGGAGATGGTCTAATCCATTTGTTATTGTTGGCGTTTTCTATCCTCCAAAAATAATACAGACGAGGCTTAGTCTGTGAAGAGCCAAGAAGATTTGAGCTCGTCTCGAAGAATAGAACCGCTGTGCATAGTTTAGAATTGTCATTGACTATTTTTTTGTATAAACTATGAGATACAGTTCACCGAAATTCGAATTAGCAGCCACCGATCTCTCCAACCACCTAGGCTGCGATCATCTTACCCAACTCAACAGATTAGTAGCTAAGGGTGAAGAGACTAAGCCTAAATGGAATGATCCATCCTTGGCCGTGCTTGCTAAACGTGGTGAAGAACATGAAGCAGCTTATGTCAATTACCTAAAGAAACAAGGACTCAGTTCAATCTATCTAAAAAATCAACCCATAGAAGCCACGCTTGATGCCATGAAGAAAGGCATTGATGTGCTTGTGCAAGCAAAACTTGAGAAAGATGCATGGATGGGTTATGCCGATATTCTTTTAAAAATACCCGGCAAGAGCAAGTTTGGCAATTGGTCATACGAAGTACAGGATACAAAACTTGCACAGGATACAAGAGCTGCCACCATTCTACAACTTTGTTTATACACCGATTTGCTCTCTGAGCTTCAAGGTTCACCGCCCTGGAAAATGTGGGTGGTAAAACCTGGTCAGGATTTTCCAAAGGAAGATTTTCTTTACACTGAGTTTCATGCTTATTACCGATTGGTTAAGCAAAATCTTGAGAAAGTGATTTCAGGAGATGCAATAAATACATATCCCGATCCCGTTCCTCAGTGCGACATCTGCCGGTGGTGGAAACATTGTGATACCCGCAGGCATAAAGACGATCACTTGTCACTCGTGGCTGGCATTCGATCACTTCATATTGGTGAATTACAAAGACAGAAAATAGAAACCCTCGAACAGTTTGCTAAAGAACCTAAGGCTCTGCGCGAAAAACCTGATCGGGGAAACATAGAGTCATATCAGTCTATACAAAAACAGGCAAAGATTCAACTGAAAGGAAGAGTAGCAAAGAAGTTACTTTATGAATTACTACCTGCCGAAGAAAGCAGAGGGCTAGCCCGACTGCCTGAACCAACAGAAGGTGATATTTACTTTGACATTGAAGGCGATCCATTTTTCGACAATGGAGGACTTGAATATCTGCTTGGTTATTCTTTCAAAAGCAAGTCAGAGGAAACCGAATACACCGCCTTGTGGGGCACTGATCGGGCTTCAGAGAAAAAAGCTTTCGAACAGTTCATTGATTTTGTAATGAGTCGTTGGAAAAGATTCCCCAATCTAAACATATATCATTATGGCATCTATGAACCCTCGGCCATTAAACGATTGGCCGGACGGCATGCAACCAAAAGCACTGAAGTTGACAAACTACTTCGAGGTCTGCGGTTCATTGACCTGCACGCTATTATCAAAGAGGGACTTAAGGCCAGCGTTGAAAGATATTCATTGAAAGACCTTGAGGGTTTCACTACATATAAAAGAAAAATAGACTTGCCATTGGCTGGTGCATCCCGAAGATCTCTGGAGTGTGCTCTTGAATTAAATGAACTTTCTTCACTTGCACCTGAAACAACACAAATTGTTCAGGAATACAATCAAGATGATTGCCTTGCTACTGAAGCTGTCCATCACTGGCTTGAAAAGTTGCGAGAAGAACTTGTTCACAAAGGAAACGTTGTTAACAGACCTGTTTTAGAAAGTGGCGAACCCAAAGACAACGTTAAGGACATTGAAACAAGAGCTCAATCCTTGTTTGAAGGTTTAGTGGAAGGATTGCCGGAAGACAAGACAAACCTTAACGAAGAACAAAAAGCAAAATGGCTTCTTGCTAACCTTGTTGATTATTTCCGTAGAGAAAACAAAAGTGCATGGTGGGAATATTTTCGATTACACGACCTCGACCACGAGAGCTTGCTCGATGAGCGCAAAGCAATAACAGGTCTTCAGTTCGTTGAAGTATTGCCACTCAAAGGAAGAGACAGAAATCCAACTCATCGTTATAAATTCCCACCTCAGGAGATTGGTATTGACGAAGGCGACTCTCTTATTGAAGTGCAGGGAGAAAAGATTGGAACAGTGGTTAATATATCCCAGGAGCATTACACGGTAGATATAAAGAAAACAAAAGACTCGGTCGGTATTCACCCGTATTCCGTTCACGCGGAAGATGTAGTAAATCCTGAGCCGCTTGCTTCATCGCTCTTTGATATTGCTGAAAATATAATCTTCCACGGCATGAATGCTCCGTGGCCATATCCAGCAGCCAAGAGTTTATTACTTAAGAAACGACCTAACTTGGGTGGAAGTGAGACGGGTCCACTTTTATTGACCAATGAAGATGTAGTGAAAGGAGCCGTGCGTATAGCCTCAAACCTTGACAAAAGCGTACTTGCCATTCAGGGCCCTCCTGGTTCCGGAAAGACTTATACCGGTGCCATGATGATTCTTGAATTAGCGAAGCAAGGAAAGAAAGTTGGTGTTACCGCTGTGAGCCATAAAGTAATCCGAAACTTGTTTAACAAAGCCAATGCATTGGCAAAAGAAAAAAACTACAAAGTCACATTCGTACATAAGCCCAAAGAGAAGAGCGATGAATTGCCGAATGGCATTGAAGAAGTAACGGACAACAAGAAAGCTCTTGAGGCTATTGAACACGGTAAAGTAGTGGGTGGTACTGCCTGGTTATGGGCTAATAACGACTCGCGCGAAAAGCTGGATTACCTTTTTGTGGATGAGGCTGGGCAAATGTCTTTGTCTTTTGTATTGGCTGCTTCCCGTTGTGCCAAGAATCTTATTCTTTTGGGAGACCCTCAGCAACTAGAGCAACCCCAGCGCGGGGCGCATCCTGAAGGAGCCGATGTGGCAGCATTGAATCATTTGCTTGATGGAAAGAAGACAATGCCACAAGACAAAGGTTTGTTTCTTGAAACGACAAGAAGGCTCCATCCGAATATTACAAGATTTACTTCTGAGATATTCTATGAAGGCAGATTAAAGTCATTACCTGGTTTAGAGAGGCAAGTGATTGGTGGTAACACACCATTTGATGGAGGCGGATTATTTTATGTACCGGTTGTACATAACGGCAATCAAAACAAATCAATCGAAGAGATAAAAGTAATTGCGAACATAGTAGAACAGCTTTTAGCTAGTGGAAAATGGACGAATGTAGATGGAGAAACAAGACCTTTGCAAAAGAGTGATATTTTAATTGTTGCCCCATATAATGCGCAAGTAGCGTCACTGATAGAAAGATTACCTGACATTAATATTGGTACGGTAGACAAATTTCAGGGACAGGAAGCAGCGGTAGTGATTTACTCCATGACAAGTTCTTCTCCTGAAGATGCGCCTCGTGGAATGAATTTTCTTTACAGCCCTAACCGCTTGAATGTAGCCACCAGTCGGGCAAAAAGTATTTGTATTTTGGTTGCGTCACCTAAACTTCTTGAACCGGAATGCAAAATTATTGATCAAATGAAATGGGCGAATGGTTTATGTGCGTTTAAAGAAATTGCTAATACGTTAGCCGACTCTTGATTCAGCATAGTGAGTCTTGATGTTGGCTAAGAAATATTTGCCAATTGAACCACTCATCATTTCGTAGTAAACGCTTTCTGGAACTTCGAAATATTGCCATACTTCTCCGTTCTTTCGGAATTCTATTTCTAGTGTAGAGGTTGTAGGATCATAACCAACGCTACTTGCCATAGATGAGTCCACCGATTGTCTATCCATAGGTTTAAAATTTTTGCTGTCGTATTCGTGTAACTACCGTTTTGTAATTGTCTGCATTTTCTGGATGAATAGTTCGCCACGCTTCCACTAATTTTGGATCATCACTTGTCGGTCTTGGACTATTTAGTTTGATTCTTACTCTTGAAGGAATTTTAATTGCCTCTCCAACAATAATTGCTTCTCCTGTTCTCAATGCTGGAAGTAAATCAATTAAACTTATTAAATTATCTGGTGCTGAAGATTTCACAATTGATTGGTCTCCAGAATTTGTAAGTCGCATTGCTATGTATGTACCCACTTGGGCAAGTATAGTTTCAGAAATCTCTGAAGGTCTTTGTGAAATAACTAGTGACCCCAAACCAAACTTTCTACCCTCTTTGAAGACTTGTTCAACGGCTTGCTTCGAATAATAGCTACTGTCGTTCTTATTCAGATATGTGTGGGCTTCTTCATACGCTAGTAAAAGTGGTCTTTTCTTTCCTGTGTATGACTCATTTCTGCCCCAATACATGCTGTCATAAACAAACCTCGTTATAAGGCCAATGGTTATATCTAGAACTTCAAATGGAACTCCACTAAGATCTAGTATGGCTAGCTTATTTGTACCTCCAATCCATTCATTAAGTAAATGGTGTAAATCCTTTGTTCCTTCTGATCCTTTAAATTCGCCTGGATTAAACAAAAAATCAAATCTACTATCCTTGAGCCTGGAGAGTATCTTTTTCTCGTATGTAAAGAATTCGGAATGCTTAGACTTATGTGGGGCTAAATTATTTAAAGCATAAGGAGCAAAGGTTGCCGGGGTAAGGGATTCAAAATTGCCAGGTCCAGTTATACTTGCAGTTGCTTCCGTTTGATCATCTTTATTAGGAATGTTAAATGTGGCGTTTATCCACCAATTCATCTTCCACCATAATTTTCTTGCACTAAAAGGGATTGGTGAGTCAGCAGTAATAAAACTTTTGTCAACATTCCCTGAAACCAATTCATTATTTTCTTTCTTAAAATCAGTTATCAGGTCCCTTAATTTCTTGTACTCAACTTTTTGATCATCTTGCGGTTTGGCCCCAACAAGAAAATAAGCCAACTCGTCAAAAGTCATCAACCAGAATGGGATGAAGAGTGGGCTAGTATTATCATTGATTTTGAAAATGTTTGCCTCGGGAAAGGCGGATGCGTATTCGCCATGCGGATCAACCAGAATGGCTCGTGACCCTTGATAATCATTGAGAATAGCCTTTAGGACACTAACTGTAGCATTTGACTTTCCACTTCCTGTAGAGCCAAAAATCGCGCTATGCCGCAAAATTAATTTATGAATATCAACATAAACTGATAGATTTTCGGAAGACGAATGCTTACCAATTTCAATCGACCCTTCATCTTTCTTCCCATAAATATCAATGAGATCTTTTTCTATTACTAAATGCACTTCATCATTAATAGTGGGGTAGGTTCCTATTCCTTTTTCAAAATCATCATCTCCAATTTTTTCACCTATTAACTGAACTGATAAAAATCGTGATCCAAACGTGTACTTAATTTCCGTTTCATCATTTTTGCTTGGCGAATTACTTACGGAAGAAACAATACCATAAAGAACTATATTACCAATTGGCATTTTTACAAATGTTCCAATTTGGCCAATTTTGTAAAGCCTACCATTTACAATAGGAGCAGCGGATGGAATATCATTTGATACCTCTACTTCAACGGTGCTTGAATCAACTCGAATAATCTTGCCTAAAAAGGTAACGTCACTTTTCATTTTATACTTGATTCAATAGCTTCCTTTTTGCCGGAATTTGTTATTAAAAAATTCACTAATGAACTAAAATCACCGAGCGTCAATTTATTGTCAGCTTCATTCCAATAGTGATCGAATTTTTCAGTGGTCGATTTAAACTCATCCTTAGAAAATTGCCATTCTCCTAAGTTTCCATTTATGATAGCTTTTTCGGGTCCAAAAACGTTTAAATTCATATAAGATGACGTTATTTTATATAAACTCTCAACCTCTTCGTCCCTAAAGAAAAATACTATAATCGAAAGTCGATTATTCTGCCTTAAGCAATTGAAAATTATCTCATTGATATGTTGATCCGAAAAGGAATAACCAGTAAAAATGAAAAGCAACTCCCCATTTAATAGAAAGTTTTTTAATCTGTCAAAGTATACTATGAAAGGTTGTTTTCGAGATGAATCATATTTTTCCTTTGAAGGGTAGATTACTAATTCATCCTTCTCGTCTTTAATTGTCTCTATTTTCCCTATTCTAATAATCTTTGGCGGCTTAGGCTTGGCATCATCTTTCCAAAACCAGCTCAATGAGCCGTGAATCTTCCAAAGACGAATCCAATTCTGTGTTAGGTCGTCTTTTGTCACCAGCTTATCAACACTCTCCTGCCAGAAGAAGGGCTCGTAAGAACCAACAAACCCGTCAAAGTACGGAATTTGACTTGCCTCAAGAGATTTTTCTATTATTAAGTCATAGTTTGTTGTAAAAACTTCTTTTGAAAAGTCTCGATTAAGAATACTCAGCCACGCGAAAAATTTCTTTGTGATTGTGAGATCGGCTTCACTTTCTTTCTGCAAAATGATATCATAAATTTTTGTGCAAATTTCCTTATCAAGTTTTTTTGCAGATTCCCCACTTATGCCTTGATAGGCTTTTGCCGTCTCACCAGTAAGTTCTCGTATTCTTCTTACATGATTTAATATATCTTCAATATTTACTTTTCTTGGGGCAAGCCCTGGAGTTAGTTCAGTTTTTATTAAACCGAAATGTGTTTTAAACTCACCATCTAGCCCAACTTCAATTGCATCTGTTAATTGCTCGACATTTGGAATTTTTAAAGCACACGAGGTACCTGCACCAAAGAAAAAACCAATATTCTTACTATAGGAAAGGTGATTTTTTAGCTCTCTGATTTCTTTAACTAAATTGATTTTTTCCATACCAAAAGAGATTAGCTTAATTAATTCATTTTCCTTCAACAATCTTTATCTCATCTTCACTCAAGCCATAAAGCTGATAAACGAGTTTGTCTATCTTGCTTTCCAATTCAGCAATATCAGCATCACCGTTCTTCTTTTTTATCGTCAAGATATCATTAACTAATTTCACAAAGGGGGCTTGCTTACTTTTTGAGATGGCTTTGATTGGCAATTGTGCTAGATGCAATGGTTTTACTTCATATTCATTAAAGACTTTATTGAAGTAATAATCCAATACTTTACTGTTCAGTAAAGCGATTACATATTTAACTGAATACTTTAAATCGGTGATTACGATGTTTGATAATCGATTAAGGTTATAATACTTATCGTCATCAAAGGCGCACACCAATTTTCTTGATAACCCGCGTCTCGTTCTTTGTACTAATATTTTTTCACTCGTAAATATATGCTCCGGTGGTAATGATCTCCCTAAATTCCCAAAACTGTCAACGAATTCTTTGTCGTATTTAATCCAGTCGCCATTCCAGCATATTGAGTAGGGACCTATATCACGCCCATTCAATACTTTATGATAGCTTTTATCAACTCTTTCCTTTGCAACAAGTTCTCCTTTGATATATCCTGTATTGATACCAACTGTACAGTAAGCAATGTTGCCTAGGGGAATAGTAGATTGGCGGAGTTTATTGATAAAAATTTCTGAGCTTGAATCCAGATAAATGTTAAAAGCATTTTCGCGATTGAATATGTTACGCAAATCGATTTGATACTGAACTGTTGGGTGGTTAAGGTCTCTTTCTTTTCTCCGGTCAATCCTGATTCTAACGTTGTTATTTTGAGGAGCCGATATTTTACGTAAAACAAATACGACATTTTCAACAGTAACACCTTCGAAAACATCAAGACCTAAATCGAACAACTCAATAATCTCCAAATTGTCTATAAGTAATCTCCTTAATCTGGAGTATGTCTTAGCTGATAAAAATGTATTAGGTACTATATAGGAACCAATACCATTTACATTTGTTAATGAGAATATCTTTTCAATAAAGAATTTGTACAAATCAAAATTGCCTTCATTTGAAGTGTACCGCTCAGCAAAATATAATTTTTGCTTAGAAAAATCGTAATTTCTATAGACATAAGGCGGATTCCCTATCACCACATCGAATCCCTTAAATTTACCCTCTCCATCCAAAATTTCAGGAAACTCAAAACGCCATTCAAAGGCATCTTTATAAATAGCACTATCCTTTATCTCTTTTATCTCGGCTCCTAGTTTATTGATTTCTGATTCCAGCTTTTCCTTTTTCTTCTTAGATTCTTTCTTTTCCTTTTCAGTTGGTTCAAATACCTTAGCTTGGTTCATTAAGTTAAATAGTTCGCCACCGAGTTTATTTTTTCTCAAAACTTTAGGGTCATTCTTGGCAATCTCGGTCCTGAAGTCTGATTTGATCTGATTGATTAAAGCTTCAAATCCGCGTTTCTCTTCCTTACCAGTGGCATTCTTATAATTATTTACGAAACCCCGATAGTCGTCAATACTGTATTTAATGCTTTTCAAGGCTTTGCTTAGGTCCGCATCGAGCTGGAATCTACTGATCAGGGAATTGCCTTGTTTGATGTTAATGTCAATGTTGGGCAGTGTTTCAAGCTCTATGTATTTGCTTTCTTCTGTGTAATAGGCATTCTTCAGCAATTCAATCCACAAGCGAAGGCGGCAAATCTTTACTGAGTTAGGATTAATATCCACCCCAAAAAGGCAGTTTTCAATAATGGTTTGCTTTTCATGGAAGAGTGCCTCCTGCACACGTTGGCTGTCTCTGTTGCCAGGCTTATATTCAAAGAACTCGGTATGGTCAATGGAAGTGATCAATTCGTCATTAATAACTTCCACCGCGTAGCCACGCAAGATTTTTCCACTTCGGTCGGCCAATACCCCTAGTTCAGATTTGATGGCAATGATCTCGTTCAATCCAGAAACCAGGAAGTGCCCAGAGCCAACGGCAGGGTCGCAAACCTTAAGACTGTTAATAATGTCGTTGGCCTCTTTTACATCTTCAATCTGGTTATACAACTGATCAAATGACTCATTCTTCCAACCCTTCGCTTCATTGAATTTTTGTACCACCGCTCTTCGAATTGTTTCACGGCACATGTACATGGTAATGAAACCAGGTGTAAAAAAAGAACCATCCTTATAACCATTGATCTTTTCGAAAATTAGGCCTAAAACTGAAGCATTGATCAGGCCTTTATTCTCTTCTTGAATTTCTTCCTTGCCTTCAGAAGTAAAATCATACGCATTGAGAAACTCAAAAAGATATTGAAGGGTCGGGAGTTCTCCTCCTTTCTTCTTGGTGTTATCTTTTAAAACTGTTGAATTTAAAATCTTTAGCTTAACACTATCATCAAGACTGTTGATTCGTAAGGTATCGTCCTCAAGTGAACTAATATCAAACAATGAACTATTGAGATACGGAACCAATTGAAACTTATCGCGGATAGCTCCAGTGCGTTCATCGTGTTTGCGGGCTAATACCTGAAAGAAAAGTTTATTTAGTTCATCGTAGTTTGGAATGGTTTTAAAATCAAGAAAGCGGTATCGTGGGTCACCGCTATGGTAATTGAGAAGTTGCCCTTCGAGCAATTTGAGAAACAGGATGCGGTTGATCCAGGTGATACACAGTTCAAGCGCCACATTAAATAAACGATCTTCCTTCTTTTCACCAAAGTCTGCACCATCCTGCGGCAGTTTATGAAGGCGGTCTTCTGCTAACAGTATGTTAATGGCATTCTCCAGTAATGAGCCTGCATCTGGCTTCTCCTTTCGTTGTATTAGCTTCTTGCCTCCATCTTTCTTTTCTTCGAGCCCTATGATGTGGAGAAGCTCACTATAAAATTTGGTATCAAGCGAATTACTGTCGTTGGCAAAAGGTTGTTTTAGAAGATGGGCTGGTGAAAGGAGTTTAAATAGTGGTATGAGTTTGTTATCATCCTTAGGGTCTTCATTGGTAACTACTTTTTCAACCTCACGCAGATCGAACCAGGTAAAGATGATCTCCTCTTTTAATGCTTTAAGAAAGGGCGATGCTATTGAGGAATAGAAAAAATCAGTTGAACTATCTGATTTCCTTCCATTCTTCCAATCCATGTACTCCTTAGTAAGAGCATTATTTTGGTAAAACAGTTTGTCAAATACACTGGCATCGAACACAAACCATTCATACATGTTTGTAGCCACTAAATATTTAATGTCGGTATTAATCTCTTCAATCCGTTCGCGCAGGTAATACAGGATCAATTCATGCATTGCCTTCGCATTCAGATTCTTTGCGCTTACCATATCAGGTGAATTGGGCTTCTTAGCCTCGAAGATTACAACGGGCTTTTTATCTTCATAAATAGCAAGGTCGATACGCCCTTTTGTATTAATCTGGTTTTTCCCTTGGTAATAGGTTGCCTTCAAAAACTCAGTTACATTATTCTTTACATGCTCTTCACTTTCCTTCTCGTTAGTGCCTGCCAGGAATTCTTTTAAATTCTTTTTGAACAATTCAATATCCCTGCGGCTAACCTTTTCCTTGAGGTAGGCTTTGTTTAAGGATTGCTTTGGGGCGCGTAAAGTAAGTTGCATTACTTATTATTCTACATTACAAAGTAAACACTTTGGACTTGGTAAAGGATAATTTCAAACTGGAATTCTGGAGCATGCTTCACCAAATGGGTGCTTGGTTTATTGATTCATAAAATTATTTTCAAGCAACATGTTGAGACTCTTCTTCACCACCCCATACTCTGGCAATTGCGCACTGGCTATCTGATGCCCAAGACCTATTCTTCCACGCGCCCTTTATTTTCTTATCATTGTCTTCACTAATAAGTTTGATCATTACTTTACCTTAAATCCTTTCCAATAATTCAGATTTAACAATCTCATAGGCTTTCTCATTTTCATACTCAATACCTGGCCTAAGAATCACATGAATATCGTCCGTAAATTCTTTGTCTGCCATTTTCTCTTCTACATTCATTAGAAACAACTTTTGTGTAGGAGGCTGATCAACAGAAGAACTCATGTACTGCTTATAGCAGTGTATCAGTTTATCACTATCAATTGTATGATTTGCAAAAGCCCAGTACAAGTCAAACAAATCTCGTCCTTTTTTTCGTTGATACAATGCCCTGAGCTTGGTGCCAAGCAGTTCTTCTATTTCGTAAGATTGGATTTTGCAGTCCCCGGAGAACCATGTGTTTTTAACAGACAAAGGAATTTTCTTTAAGCCCAGCACATTAAAATGTTCGCGGCAATTAATTTCAATTTTTAGTCGCATGTTGATAACCGGTGGTATTTCAGAATCAAAGCGATAGATAATGGTATTGTTATGTTCCTTTTGATTGACCGTTCTTTTTGTTCCAAGAAAGCTAAGTTTCTCGCGGATGCGTTTTAGCACGGGGCCGATCGCTCCGTCTGAAATTTGCACCAGATCAATATCTTCCGAATACCTTGCTTGTGGTTTTAAGAAAAGTTTGTGCAACGCTGTTCCACCTCTAAAGGCAAGGCTCGTTCGAATCAATTCATCAGAGAATAGCTCAACTAAAGCCCTTTCTATTATCAGGTCTTGTTCTACTTGTGCATTCTCCGGCCACGGTGCGTTTGCTTTCCATTCTTCAATGTATCGCCTGGGTATCATAGGTCACTTTCGAGGGTTGTGTTTTTAATTACCTTCCATTGTGAATCCATTTCACCTCCACTTTTTTTGTTAAGTGACAGTGACACCGGGAAATACTTTCTGTCATTTAAGACTTTCAAAAGAGGCTCCGCGAATTTAGGATGGTGTAGTTCTTTATCCAACAAATATCCAAGCCGCTGTATCGCTACTGTTTGTGGATATCGCTTAGCAACCTTAGCCAGGTTTGTCGCTTTCATTTCTGCCGACAATTCCTGAAGTAGAGTAAGTGCCCTGTTCAGTCCGATGCTATCCAGATAATATAATAAATCAAGTGCCGTGAGTTCTGGTGATGATACATTAATATAGCCTGCGTCTGTCTTTTTTTGACTAACGTCCTCATCAGACCATTCCTTTTTTACATAAAAATTGATCTTGAGCTTCTTGTTCTTTATTGCGCGTAGCGCAGGCCTTTCCGTTACCACAAAATATTCCATTGGCTGCTGGTGAGCGGCACCGTGAAGAGCGGCAGCGGAGATTGTTCCCACATAGTAGCGTCTCTTTAAGGATTTCATCATATCATCTATAAATAGTGATGGGGGCAGCATTCCTTGCCGCATGTACTCCGGGGTAATGATGGCATAAAATCCCTTCCTGATTTGAGCAACTTTATTTTTTGATTTCAGCCTGTACAGATTCTGATTCAAGGCTTTTTCCGATAGGTTAAATTTATCATTGATTTCCGCCCAGGTAAAGGCATATCGGCCCTGAGATCTGATTTCAGTCAAATAATCCTCCAAATAATTATGGACAATGGGGGGCTTTTTCATTGATTTATCATTCGCTATTCACTACATAATTCGTAGTACAATGCGAATATAAACTTTTAATCAGAGAATCAAAACACGGGCAAATAGAAGATTTTAAGCTGGATTCTGGCAATTCCCTTTAAAAATAGAATAAACCCTAAAAATTGGGTTTATCTCATGCCAAAAGCTTAGCCCGATTTTTTGGACTCCTTATATAGAGTGCTAAAGAATTCCTCAACGGTAAGCTTGTGAATAGTCAGGAGCCTGATCAGGCTTTTCATGGTAATATTGGTTTGCCCTTTCTCAATGCGCCAATATTGCACGCGAGGAATTTCGTGATCAAGAGCAAAGTCTTCATGGCTGGTGTAGCCTTTTTGCTTGCGTGTAAGGCTCCCTAAAAATAGTACAGTTTAAAAGTAGAAAAAATTACTTTTAAATTGTATAAAAATGAAAAGGAGCAAATTCAGTCCAAATCAAATCGCCACGATACTCAAGGAGTTTGACGCTGGCAAAAAAGCAGAGG
>JBGSIM010000089.1:0-7806 GCA_041742535.1 Cyclobacteriaceae bacterium
GATAGACTTAAAACCTTCTCTTACCAGTTTTATCAATTCGTCAATCATTCATCTTTTTGAACGAAAGGTATTGATATTCAAAGAACTCTGTCAAAGATTAAAAATTACATTATGAGTTTTTACAAAGCGAGAACCGCTGTCAATTAAGGCACTAATTCGGCTTTCCAAGTCGGGAGAAAAACCGAGTTCGTAGAACAGGATTGTGCCGGTCTTGGTTTCCAGCAAAATGATTGTCGGATATGAAGTTATGCCGATTGTTTTAGTAAAAGATTTGTTATAGTCAAGTAGGGTGGGATAGGTCACGTCTCTGGCCTTCAAGAATTTTTCTACTTCGCGGTCATGCATATTGATACCTATAACGGCTATATCGGATTGGGCATATTTTCGATAAATTTTTTCAACCATGGGCATACTCTGAATGCATGGTGGACAGCCTCGATACCAAAAATCAAGCAGTAGAAGTTTGCTTGGGATTGCATTCAAATCAATAGTATCATTCAAATGGTTTGTCAATGGGGGAAGATACAATTTATCTCCTGTCGTAAAGCGGTTTGGAGTTGGAACACGAGGTTTGCTCTCTTTAATTTTATAACCGTTTGCGAGTAGCGAATCTAAGTTGAAAACTTGAAAAAACGACATGCTGTCCGGGAGTGAAACAATTGGAGAAAAAATGAATTCCTCGTATTGAGGACTTGACCAGAAATGTGCCTCTTGCACCAAACGATGTAATGAATAATCTTCCAAGGAAACTTCGTACACTTCCTTGATCGTCATTACATCTGGATCGGAACTGCTCAACTTGTGTTTGTTTTCCGAAGAATCTACTACTTGGATAATGGCATAACGAGTGCCGTTGATCAATACTGTGTCTGTGATAGCATCCTCAAATTTGGCCAAGTTAAAAGGGGGTTTCTCGTTGGCAACCAGAAACGGCGGGAAAGCCCAGCGGTGTCTGTAACCGCCTTTGATCATTTGATAGACCCCCCTTTCGTCGAACGGGCGAGAAATTGTTATCAATTTATTCTTTGAGCCGATGTGGTAGTATAGCTGCCCGTCAAATGCTTCGCACATTTGCCCGTCCCTGCTCAAGGAAAAAGCACAAATGCTATCAGGGTTGTTTGTTTCGCTTCTAAAAAAATACGCTTCCCCCTTTTGACATACTGTATCATCGCTCGTGGCGGACCTCCACAAGCCTTCAATTATAAAAAAGCCTGCTGATTTTTCGATGATGTTTTCGTTGACTTTTTCCATGATCAGTCTCGAGCTTGATTGCGCACCTGTGGTATCATGGAAAAGTGCGATGATGATCAAATAGGTAATTACATGTCTTCTCATAGTGTTGTAGATTAATAACGGCAAGGCAACAGGTTGCACTTGACACACTCAATCCGAACGAAGCAGCGCGGCTACAGAAACGATTGAGAGAGATTGATGACTCTGAGCAGTACGCATTGGTAGCAACAATCAACGGGCTGTACCCTTGCCTGCATAGTGGACAAGCCACCTATTACCTTAAGTCTGGAGAGGTGTGGAAATATGGCGTTACGAGCAAAGGTGAGTTCGGACGGTATGCCGCCGCGTTCCTGGTCAAGAACAAGGTGTCTTACATTGTAGAGTTTAATGGCACCTTTTCCGAATGCCTCAAGCAAGAGCAGATCAAACTTTTCGGTTATCCGTATCTGCCAGAGAATTTAGCCCGTCCCGAAACAGAACGCTTGCCGAGGCCGCCGTTCAACTCCATTATGCGGTAGGTTGCATCACATGATCTTGAAACGTAACTTTGTAAAAAAATTCCAGCATGGTTGTTGTCAAAGTGGTTAACCAAGATGTCGCTGACAAAGTTGATACTGATTACATCAGGGAGCAGTTCGCAGACCTTGAAAACATCGGCATAATATACATATGCACACCCGAAGGAGGAGAAGAAAATGAGTGGGTTGACGAAGAAGGAATGCGTCACATCGTCATCCATCTGCCTTACAAGGAGGTCAAACGGGTTAATGATATAAGGGCCTTGATGCTTGCAAGAGCGAAGGAGCGGCTAGGGTTGGCTGCGTAACAGTTCAGCAAATCGCTCGGAGAAATAGTACGAGGTGAGATTTCTATAATAGCTCAATCAGGTTCCGGTTTGGAGCATAGTACGGTAGGGTTGGATCACCTGACACTCGGTGTTTACTTCAGCCAGTCTTTGATGCCTCACCGATTATAGTAATACCAAAGTCCACCGATTAAACTAATTGTATGTGATCAGAACCTCTACTTTAGAGCGGTTGCCGCTTAACAGGGTGAGAAGACGTAAGTTTGTTTAGGCGCTAGACACGTAAGTGCTCTTGCGGCTTTTTTCACTGTGCTGGTTAATTGCTTAGCGGTATAGAAAATGTAGCTTCAATCTTTCTTGTAAACCATTTTGTATCATGCAGGGTTGATAGGTTCATTAGTCCATAATAAAATCTCAGATCAAAGCCGTAAGCAAATTTCTTCTTTAACTTTCTTTTCACCAATGAAAAACTCAGTACTCCTCCCCAATTTATTGATTTGGATGCTGTTGGGTTATGAATAGTAGTGTCTTCGTGATATTTAAATGAACTATCAATAAAATACTGTGTCCAGATACCAGGTTTAACAAAAAACTCAAATTTTGGTCTCTTTTTTTCTGAAATAAGAATAGCGTTCGGCTTATAGAATACAAGTAACCCTATGTTGTGCCTAACTAAACGCGCCGTTACTTCTTCTTTTTCAAAAAAGTTTAACACCTCATTTCTATGACCATCCAAAGCATACTGCAACTCATATTCTACTTTTGAAATATTGAATACGTTGTTGGCAGATACCCCTAAGGTGAGTCCAGGCATTACACCAGTGTTCATAAAACCATTATCGGTCGGAGTTCCCATTTTAGCATACGAAAGTGATGGGCCAACCTGAAGTCTAAGTAATACTTGAGAATATACTTGAGTACTTATTATAGTCACACCGATGATAAAAATTGCTTTCATCTCTGTTTTATTAAAAGTATGCTCCAATGCCAAGGTTTAAATTTATACTGATAATATCCCCATGAGGGACAAGAGACACGAATTCGGTGGATGCACCTACTAAATTCGTTAAATATCTGAATTCAGGTTGAATAAAAAGAAATAACCTTTTGGAAAAATCGAATTGTGCATTAGCTGCCACAGATAGTTCAATACGGTAAAAACCTTTTTGAAAGGGATAGAAAAATCCGTTTAATTTTTGAAATGTAGAGAACTTAATATAATATCCCGTACAACATCCATAGCTTAAAACTCCCGTTTCTCTGTTAAGAATATAATTTTGCAATATTGCCTTATCGTACACATCAATCCCGATCCCACCCATTACAAAAAAATGAAGCAACCGTTTTCTAAGTACTTCTTTTTGATAACCAATAGAAAATGAGTATGACCACACTGATACCTTATATTGTAGCCCCCCATAGCCAGGAAGTGTATCAGAGGGGATCACTCCTCTATAGTTATATGCAAGTGGGGATGATTGCCCATACACATTCCTCCTAAGTGTAAATATTATTTTATCGCTATTTGAGAGAGTTCTTGAATATGCCAAGCCAAAAGAATATCCCATTATTGGTTGGCTCGGCCTCGCCGTTTGGTAAAATTCTTTTCCAAACCCAAAATGGGCATTCTCAATTGATGAATTAAAATTTGTTTTGCTCACATTAGGTGAGTAAAACAATTGAAGTTTATTTTTGTATAATGAGTCTACTTGTGCAGAAGTTGTTGCCAAAATCGTTACAAAAAATATACAAGTCAAAAAAAGATTCTGCATAGTGTCACCTAAATTTAATCCCTAACGACAGTGTGATCGATGATACATATATTTTTTTTAATTCAGTAATAGTCGGCTCTAGTGGAACTAAGTCTATCGAATATCTTAATAATGAAAAAAACTCAGACTTGTCTGCCTTGTAAATCGTAGCTCCTAAACCCGTATTTATCGATATATTGTTTTTAGGCACGTTATAAAATATTGTTTCACTATTAGAAACAAAGATTGGTCTAATTAATCTTGAATCAAATGATGAAAAAGTTCTTCGCGCCCCAATTCCAATAGGAATAAAAATTCTACCTTGCAAAAGGTAATAATTAAATGTAGGATTAATGCTAACTGATTTTACTGAATTGTTAGTTTGATAAAAACTGCCACTTCCTGTGGGTGGGTCATCTGGAAAAAAAAATGGCCCTACTTTGATATCAAAATCTTGATATGTGAAGTTTAATTCTATAGAAAATGAATGATCTTTTATCTTCTTTTCAAGGCCAAAACCTCCCATATAACCATACTGTCCAGAGGTATTAACTAACGAGTTTTTATTGAACCGAACAAACATAGTCTTATTTATCCCTGAGATCACATAAAATTGGCTTTGAGAGTTTGTAGTCAGAGGTAGAACTCCCGATAATGAAACGATAGTAATTCTAATTATTAGTATATACCCTGTAAAATTCATCATAAAAAGAGTAATTATTAACTTGAATAATTAATTGTGGGCGACGCAAACTTTGCATCACCTACAATCTAAATTTAGTTTTCTACTCTTAAAAATTGCTTATGGTGGCAATCTGTACTTTCACTACAATGAAATTTCAAACAACTGCTATAGTTTTTGATACTAATGGGCGGTGTGCAAGAGAGTGGATCAGGAGTACAAAAGTATCCAGTAAGTCCCAATTTATGATACGGTTTAATTGATGCTCCATTACCTATGTACCCGAAGTTAAGTTTTGGCCCTATAACTTCTTGCTCAGTGAAGCATTCGGTGGGTGCAATTTGGCAATTCTGATAGTCAACCAGTACATTATATGTTCCATTCGCCACCCATTGACCATTCCATTTGCCGTCCCAAGCCAAGTCTATTGGATTAATAGGTTCGTCGTTAGTGCTAACCACATGTGCCTCATGTATTAAACCACCACTAGAACGGTCCCAAATACTCATCCACGCTTCATACACAGTGCTTGGATGTGTTGCGACGACTCCAAACTCAGGGAAGTATAGTGTTGCACTCCCAGGAATTAGTGGAGAAAATGCGTTTGGAAGATTAACATGAATATCTCCAAAAAACGGGCTATCACTTTCTCTATCAAACGTAGTAATATATGTACATGTGCCAACTTGATATACGTCAGGTGAATCAAAACCCCTAGCTCGTACTACTACACGTATCTGATGATCAAAGCCTCTTAACAAATGTTCTACATCGGGCTTAAACCTATGTTCCGTATCCATTCCTGGTGCATCAACCTGAATTGCATTAAACACTTCTTCAAGTACTCCAGGAGGGGTTGGTTGCCCGTAGTCAGATGTAATATAGAATCTCACGTCAATATCATCACTATGCACTGGGTAAGAAAATTTGATTGTTGTTTCTGCATCGAAGGTACATACGTCTTTTGGTGAATTATTTAATAAAACCTCCATTTGATCTGAGAAATCTGGCAAACCCGTTGTTCGAACCACATCAGATAATACACAACCTTCTGGGGTAGTTGCTTTTACCAGATATGTCGGCCCCAGTGCATAAATATTAGTTGAAAATTTAATGTATGGGTAAGGTGTGCTTGGATCACTTAAATATACACTTACTGGGTTTGAGTTTGTTTTGGGATCATACAGGATGCTCCACTGATAATTAATACAACCAGTGCAGTCTGTGTTTCCTTGCATTTGTATGTCTTGCAAGTTCCCGAGACAGGCTACAATATCTTTATAATTGAATATATATTCTTTGCATGCGAAACGGAACTTCTTTTCAACATTAAAAGTGTGACCACAAGCATTTTGTAATGTAAGTGAAACTTTCCATTTATCTTCACAATTGAAAGTATAATTCATGTTTTTTGATTCATATATTCCTATAATATCTTGTAAATCAGGGATTGAAAATCCAATATTTTCAGATAATATACTTGTCTCCAAGATATTTCCGTTATTATCAACTCGAGACAATTCAATTTTATAGTAGTTAAATCGTGTTTCATTTTTTATCTCTAAGTTGACACTATTACCTATGCAGAAAACATCCGAAACCAGTGACAATTCGCCATATGGCTCGGGACTCTCCGTACAAAGACCATCAACATAGGCATACCCAAAATGCGAACCCGGGTCACAGTTAGTCCCAATAAACTCAATGCAAATATTTTGACCAATAAATGCCTGAAGATCAAGTGGTTCACAAGACCACTCTTTGTAAACAATTTGTGAATTTCCATATCGTGTGAAGAATGGGTCATTAATATCGGCAGTGAATTTACCTAATGTTTGAAGGACATTGTGATTATTATCAAGAATTCGCCATTCAAAGAATGGATTCGAATTATGGTCTGGTGTACCAGTACCATCCTCAAAAATTAAATAATAGTAGAATTGATTCATTGCGTTATTTGCATCCACAGTCATGCAATATTTTATGCTAGCACCCCAAGCACCTAGAGAGTTAAAAGGTGCTCCAATAGTGTAGCCCACCCTGCCAAAATAGTTTCCTATCGGAGCATTTATAACAAGTCCAATATTGGGGTCAATCCATCCCGAAGAATGAACCCCTTCAGATATTCCAAAAAATGGAAAGTTTATAACGTTGCTATAGATAAAATCACCGTTAACATTATTGCCAAGAGATGCAAGCCATCCAGTATCATCCCCTTCCTCAAAACCGCCGTTAATGCAAAGGTCAAGTCCTGGGGCCCCATCAGGGGCACGTAGACTTACAGGGCTGCCATTCCAAGCAGTAGTACATATTCCATTGGTTACAAGAATGTCATAATCACCAATAGGAAGATCATCAAACCCACACCAATCAGGCTGATTAACAGGCTGACATGAATGAAACGAGAATCCACCATCAATACTATATTGAAGATTGCCTCCGTACCCATAGGCTTTAATTTCTATCCACCCATCATTACATATCTTACAGGTGGGGTCTTTTTTGTTAACAGCCCAGATTACAGGCGTGCATTTAAAATCCTCGCAGTCAATCTTACAGTCATGATCGTCATCAATTCCGTTGTTGCAAATTTCTGAACTCCCTTCTCCAGGGCCACCAGGAATAGCCACTTCAACAAATGAAATGATATTATGGCCTGCCATTTGAATCCGAACGTACTGTGCCTTTTGATAAGAAGCAGGGATCTCTTGGCCTGAAACTGTAGTACCAGAAACATAAATATGACTAATAAAGTCAGAAGCAATTGCTTCGTTCAAGCTAACCTCTTGAAAGGGAACATCAGAAAATAATATATAATAATCACTAATTCCTTGCGGATAATAGCCTGCCGGATATTCAATGGTTACACCTCTGATAAAATATGAATCGCCTAAATTAACTTCCCACCATGGCTGATTTTCATAATTTGTCCTGGCGGAGAGTACTGTGCCCCCGCCTCCACCTGTTACTCCGTCTACGGCATAAGAAGAAAATCCTCCATCGATGTAATAGTTGCTTGATTGGTGAGTATTTTTATACAAAGCTAAATTTGGTTGTTCGGTTCCTATGATTGAATCGATGTCGAAACAAGGATTGGTCCCAATTTGAGAAAAAGCATTTTGAATGGCGAGCATTAAAAACAATGACAGAAGCGGAATTAAGATATTCGTTTTCATAATAACATAGATTTTTAAACAGCGATTCTCGGTTTGTAAAAACACCTAATATATTTACTCCAAGAGCGGGAAATCAAGTTGTTTATTTTTAGCAATAAAACGATAGATAGCGTTCATTGACACTGCTGGTAAGAGATCAAACACTTGCCGAACTTTTTC
>JBGSIM010000090.1:0-5737 GCA_041742535.1 Cyclobacteriaceae bacterium
CCGGTCTAGCAATTTATACCCTCAAAAGGATATTTTTGCGCCTTGAAATAGAAACATTAAACCAACTATTATGAGGAAAATTTTACTTCTTTTGATCTTGGCATTTGCAGCTTCTGGGGCTGTGCTTGCACAGGGTGTAACTACATCAACAATCAGGGGTAGTGTTAAAGATCAGAAGGGCGAATCCCTTCCGGGGGCTAACATTGTGGCCATTCATGTGCCATCAGGAACACAGTACGGAACATCAACTAGAGCAGACGGTGTTTTCACAATTCCAAATGCAAGAATTGGAGGCCCATATAAAATCACCACATCTTTTGTGGGCTACGAAAATCAGGAGCGGAACGATATTTTCCTTAACCTTGGCGTAACTGCCAATGTTGATTTTCAACTAGCTGAAACTGGAACACAATTGGAAGAAATTTTGGTTTCAGGAAGTTCTCTAATCAATAGCGATCGAACAGGTGCATTGACCAACATTTCCACCAAACAAATTGCTGCGTTACCAACTTTGAGCAGAAGTTTTAATGATTATCTAAGACTAACACCACAAGCTAATGGTAATAGTTTTGGAGGGAGAAGCAGTGGATTTAATAATATTACTGTTGATGGTGGCTTATTTAACAACTCTTTTGGGCTTTCTGGAACAGTTGGTGGACAGGCAAATGCGCAACCTATAAGTTTAGATGCTATCGACCAGATTACTACAAGTATTGCCCCTTATGATGTTCGTGAAGGAAGTTTTACTGGAGCTGGTGTAAATGTTGTTACACGAAGCGGAACCAATGAATTGACGGGTTCAGTCTATCACTTTTTTAGAAATGAAGGATATGCTAATAGTAAAGTAAGAGATTTGGAAAGCCCACTCCTTGAATTCGGTGTAAAGAATACGGGCTTTCGGATTGGAGGAGCAATTATTAAAGATAAACTTTTTTTCTTTGCCAACTATGAACAGGAGAGAAGAAATGATCCTGGCACTACATTTTTAGCTTCTCGCCCTGGTGTAAGCGGCACTAATGTTTCAGCAGCACAAGCTTCTGATTTAGATGGATTAAGTACTTTTCTTCAAAGTACTTATGGCTTTAATCCAGGGCCTTATGAAAATTACAAAAGAGCTTCTGACAGCGATAAAGCTGCCTTTAAGATAGACTGGAACATTAACAACGTTCACAAGTTGACCCTGAAATATAATTTCCTGAACTCGTACCGCGATGTACCACCGAGTGGTAGCGGGGGTATATCAAATACAAGAAGTCCTGGAAATACAGGACTACCCTTCTTTGGAGCATGGTATCGCATTAATAATAATTTGAATTCATTCACTGCTGAATTGAATAGTAACATTGGAAATAAATCGTCAAACAAGTTACAAGTTGGCTACTCTGCCTTTAGAGATTTTAGAGAGAACCCTGCTATTTCGCAAAATTTTCCTATGGTAGATATTGGTAATGGAACGGGTGGTTTCCTGACCTCATTTGGTTTCGAGCCATTTTCAGCTAATAATATATTAAACACTAACGTACTTCAGATTTCGGATAACTTTGATTTGTACAAAGGCAAACACACACTTTCATTTGGAACTTACAACGAGTTTTATAAATTCCAGAATGGATTTGCTCCCAATTACTTTGGTATTTATCGTTTCAACTCTTTGGCTAGCTTCTATGCAAGTGCTGCTGGTACCCCTGGTCAAGCTTCGTTTTATAGGTTGCAGTACTCAACTGCTGAAGATGGTTCATTTCCATTGGTAGAAACTAGAGCTATGCAATTGGGCTTTTATGCGCAAGATAAATATGAACTAAACGATAGATTTAATTTAACTGCTGGTTTGCGTGTGGATGTCCCTATCATAAATGCAGAAATAGGAAGAAACGAAGCGGCCGCTCAAATGAGTTTCCGTGATGGTGCAACGGTTGAAACAGATCAAGTTCAAAAATCTCAACTATTGTGGTCACCTCGTGTGGGTTTCAATTATGATGTCTTTGGTAACAAGAGAACTCAATTACGTGGAGGTACGGGCGTTTTTAGCGGTCGTGTTCCTTACGTTTGGATTTCTAACCAAGCAAGTAATAATGGAGTGCTTTTTGGATCACGTGACTACACGACTGCGCAACTTGCAACTTTGGTATTCAGCCCAGATGTGGATGCTTATCGTCCTGGAGTAGGTTCAAATCCACCTGCTGCTGCAAATCCAACATACAACTTAGCTGTAACTGACAAAAATTTCAAATTCCCACAGGTTTGGAGAACAAACATTGCTATCGACCAGTCTTTTGCAGGTAATATATTGGCATCTCTTGATATCGCTATAACTAAGGATATAAATGCTGTATACCATCAAAATATAAATTTACCCGCCTCAACGCGAAATGCAGTAGCAGTGGGAACGGGTTCTGACACACGACCTATATTTTTTCCGGCTTTACCACTTGTTACAGGAACCTCAAATTCAACTGCTAATACTCGCATCAATGGCTCTGTGACAGATGCAATTCTAATGGCTAATACCAATCAAGGTTATAGCTATTTTGTTACGGCACAGGTTAAAAAGACATTTGATTTTGGCCTTGACGCAATGGTGGCATACAATTACACTGATGCAAGATCAGTAAACGATGGAGGTTCAATTGCTCAATCTATTTGGCGAGATCGCCAGGTGTCCGGAGACCCTAATGACAACACTTTGGGGTATTCAAATTTTTTACAACGTCATAGAATCATATCTTCCATTAATTATAGAAAAGAATATGGTGGTCACTTTGCCACAAGTATAGGCTTGTTCTATGAGTTAGCACCGTCAGGTAGATTCTCTTATGTTTATTCGGGTGATATGAACGGTGACAACTCAGGGGGCGGTGGAAACGATTTGATTTACGTTCCTCGCGACCAAGGTGAAATTATCTTACAGGATATTGTCAATTCTGACGCTACCCTTTATACTGCCACTCAACAATGGGCTGACTTAGACGCTTATATAAGTCAAGATGAATATTTGAAAGAAAGAAGAGGACAATATGCTGAACGAAATGGAGCTGAACGTCCATGGTTTGGTCAATTAGACCTTCGTTTGCTACAAGATGTCTACTTTGACATAAAAGGTAAGAGGAATACTCTCCAATTAAGTGTTGATATTTTTAATTTTGGGAATATGCTGAATACCAAATGGGGTGTGTTCCAAACTCCAAATAGACAAACCTTACTCGATTTTAGAGGTTATAACGCCAGCGGCCAGCCTCAATTTCGTTATCCTTACCTGAATAACACTACAAAAGAATCGCTTGTTAAAACTTATCGAGATGACTTGGATTTGATTTCTCGATGGCAATTGCAACTAGGTATCCGTTACATTTTCGGAAACTAATTTATAGTTAACTCAATCTTTAAAAAGAGGCTCCATTCGAGCCTCTTTTTTTATTATCGCCAAACGCGTATCTTCATTTCTATGACCAAAAGATGCGGCTGGCTTTTCTCGTTTCTTTTTGCCTTTGCTTGTCTATTTAGTTGCGAAAAAGAGCACGAACAGGATGAGTTTGCAAAAGAACCGCAAGTAGAATTTGATCTGGATGCAATTCGTAAAAGGGGCAATCTCGTTGCTCTAATCGACAATAATTCCATTAGCTATTTCATTTACAAAGGTCGCCCCATGGGCTTTGAGTATGAACTACTACAGCGCCTTACCAAAAATCTAAAAGTAGATTTAAAAATAAAACTTGTCAGTGGCATTGAGCAGGCCATTGATATGTTAAACAAAGGCGAGGGTGATATTCTGGCTTTTCCACTCACCATTACACAGGAGCGGACCCAGTATTTAAATTTTACCGATACACACTTTAATACCCATCAGGTGCTGGTACAAAAGAAACCCGCCAATTGGCGCATGCAACCTCCTCAACTAGTTGAGAAAAAACTGATTCGTAATCCAGTTAAACTAATTGGAAAAGAAGTGCATGTGATGAAGGGCTCTTCATTTAAAGAACGCATGGTGAATTTATCAAGTGAGATTGGCGGACCCATTAAAATAATTGAAGACAGTGCCACCGCAGAAACGGAATCATTGATTAAGAATGTAGCTACCGGTGAAATCAAATATACCGTTACGGATCAAACTATTGCGATGGTTAATTTGCTTTACTATCCAAACCTCGATATCAATACAGTGCTTAGTTTACCTCAGCAAATCGCCTGGGGCATTCGTAAAAATTCTCCCGAACTGTTAGCGGCAACAAATGTTTGGTTGAAGGATACGAAGCGCAGTGGCGTGTTTAACGTCATCTTCAATAAGTATCTTGACAGTCCGCGGCTTTCATTGGCTCATATTAAGAGCGAGTATTCATCCTTGGCGGGAGATCACTTATCACCCTTTGATGATCAATTGAAAAAGGGCGCTGAACAAATTGGGTGGGATTGGCGGTTGATTGCTTCGGTTGCGTACCAGGAATCAAACTTTAACCCTAACGTAAAATCATGGGCCGGTGCTATCGGGTTAATGCAAGTAATGCCTGAGACAGGAAAATATTTTGGAGTAAACGACTTATGGGATCCCAATCAAAATATTAGCGTTGGTATACGGTTTTTAAAATTCTTAGACAGGCAGTGGGCTAAAACGGTGCCTGAACCTGAAGAGCGAATGAAGTTTGTGCTTGCATCCTATAATGTTGGACTTTCACACGTTAGGGATGCTCAAAAATTAACAAAGAAGTACGGCAAAGATCCAACCGTTTGGGAGGACAATGTTGAGTATTACTTGAAACAAAAGTCAGATCCAAAATATTTCAGAGATCCAGTAACCGTAGTAGGCTATTGCCGATGTGATGGACCTATACGGTATGTGAAAGAAGTGTTGCAGCGTTATGAAGAGTACAAACTGCGCATTGTAGCTTAACCTATTTCAAATTAGCAACCTTTGCTACCCATAACGTTAACTACTATAACTCGTGTAACATTTCCCTGTTAGCTTCGTCTAACAGAATAACTACCTACCTATTAATCTTTTTAATTCTCTTTTGAAGAGTCTTCTTTTAGATTTTATAATTTTTTCATGATTTAATTGAATAAAACGATGAGTAAAGTATCAATGATATTCTTAGTTCTATTTGGAATAGCAACTACTATTAGTAATGCACAGAATGACAATTCAAAAAGTGAGGGTTTAAATAAAAATTTCGGGTTAGGTTTTCAACTAGGTCAATATCAAAACGATTTTGGCTTGGGAATTAATATGACAAGTCCCTTTTTTGTATACGATAGGTTGGCTGTTAGAGTTAGAGGAAATTTTATGTGGAATGAACATCTTGATAGCAATGTTGAAACTACCTGGACTTCTTACTCGAATCTATCACTTGGTGTTTTAGGAATCGGAAGAGAAATTGGAGACTTTGTCCGTTTGTATGGTGAAGGAGGTGGAATCTTCCTTTTTCCTCCAAGTGAATTGTCATCAAATAGCTTTGAATTTGGTGGATATGGTTTGATTGGTTTTGAGTTTTTCCTAACAAGGAGTTCTAATTATTTCATAGAAATAGGAGCAGTAGGAACGGGCGCAAAAGCTGAAAAGGTAGCTACCAAACCAATATACTCTAATGGGTTACTTATAAATGTAGGCTATAGATTTCAGTTCTAGACTGACTGAGGCTTGGTTATCGTAAACAAAAAAGCAGTTGACAATGAACTTGTCAACTGCTTTTGCGTATTGTCAACGTATAAAAAACTAATCCTTAGGATTTTGTGTCTTCTTTTCTGA
>JBGSIM010000091.1:0-143898 GCA_041742535.1 Cyclobacteriaceae bacterium
AGAAGGAGAGGCTTTTGTAGAGAGCATAAAAATCTGCAAGGTTTTCGATATAAAACTCTACTTTCTTGCAGATTTTTTCAACTAAAATCAATTCATATTCTCATTAATCTTAACCCTTTCAGCTTTTTAAGGGCTGACTAGCTACTCATTTTGTTCCAGCACTATTTACTTTTCAAAGTCAAATAAAAGCTGATATTACTCCACCTTTATCAATCTGTGGCGCACCGGGAGCCAGAACCATTCTTGCCATTATGGATACCACCCGACAGATGGCTCCTTTGATGGAGAACTTGGGAAAGTATGGAATGAAAGTAAGTACCAAGAATGATCGCGCGCAGTTGTTCTTTAACCAGGGACTAAATCTCTACTATGGGTTTAACCACTTCGAAGCATATCGATCCTTTAAAGAAGTTGCACGGCTTGATCCGGATTGTGCTATGGCCTATTGGGGTCAAGCTCTTTCACTCGGCCCTAACATTAACCTACAGATGGATCCGGCCGATACCGAAACAGTTTATAAAGCACTTCAACAGGCCATCGCCAGAAAGGACAATGCATCGCCCATGGAACAGTTGCTGATCAACGCTCTTTCCATGAGGTATACGGCTGAAGCATTGAAAGACAGAAAATCTCTTGATGAAGCTTATGCAAGTGCCATGGAAGAAGTTGCAAAACAATTTCCGGATCATGCTGACGTGAATACTTTATATGCTGAAGCCTTGATGGATTTACATCCTTGGGATTTTTGGAAAAATGGGGAGGCACAAACATGGACGGATAAGCCGGTAAGTGTGATTAATAAAATTGTTTCTGCTAATCCTAATCATCCGGGTGCTAATCATTTGAATATTCACATCCTGGAAGCTTCGCCTGAACCAGATAAAGCAGTAGCAAGTGCCGATCGATTGGTAGATCTTGTTCCGGGGGCGGGGCATCTTGTGCATATGCCTTCTCATATTTACATTCGGGTGGGCCGATATATTGAGGGAGTTGAATCCAATGAGCGGGCAGTTAAAACTGATGAAGAGTACATTGCACAATGTAAAGCGCAAGGTGTTTATCCACTTTTTTATTATCCTCATAACTATCACTTTCTATTGGCTTGTGCACAAATGGCAGGCATGAGTGATAAGTCAATGGAGACAGCGGAAGCGTTGAAGAAAAGTATTCCGGTTGAGTTGCTGACAACACCTGATTTTGTTACGCTGCAGCATTGGTATACTATGCCCTGGTATAATATGGTTCGGTTCGGAAAATGGGATGAAATCCTTCAACTCAATGAACCAGCCGATTCTTTAAAATATATAAAAGCTGTTTGGCATTACGCAAGAGGAATGGCGTATACACGCACCAATAAATTGAATGAATCAACGTATGAGCT
Source organism: Cyclobacteriaceae bacterium (assembly GCA_041742535.1). Lineage (GTDB taxonomy): Bacteria > Bacteroidota > Bacteroidia > Cytophagales > Cyclobacteriaceae > ELB16-189. The sequence goes on from JBGSIM010000091.1 coordinate 1,382, forward strand.
CACTCAACTAAAGATGTTAGTGGCAGATCCATTTATGGAAAACACGATTGGGGGATTCAACAGTTTCAAAAACGTTTTAAGTATTGGGCAAAACGTTCTGGAGGCCGAAATAGAAATTAAGCAAAAGAACTATGATAAAGCAATCATGCTGGTAACTAGTGCTGTTAAAATTGAAGATAACCTATTGTACCAGGAACCCCCTGACTGGTACCACCCATCACGACAAATTTTGGGTGGTCTTTTATTGGAAGCCAAAAAACCAGCGCTTGCCGAACAACGCTTTCGCGAAGACTTAAATCAATATCGCAATAATGGATGGTCACTCTTTGGGCTCTACGAAAGTCTTACTGCACAGGGAAAAAAGAGCGAGGCCATAGAAGTAAAAAAAGAATTTGACCGTGCATTCGCCAAGTCCGACATAAAGTTGAAATCTGTTCGGTATTAAGTTTCAACAAAAGAGTGAAATAGCATCTTCAATTCTATATTTGCTCTTGAATAATAAGACGAAATGAAATCCAAAACTTCAAAACTTACTCAAAGTGTTCATGTAGGCTCACATGGCGATCCACTCTATGGCGGAGTGGTTACACCTATTTATCCATCGGCTGCCTACGATTATGAAACAGAAGTTCGCTACCCGCGCTACTACAATACACCTAATCAAAAAGCAGTTGTCGAAAAGCTGGTCGCGCTTGATAATGGGGAGGATGGATTGATTTTTGGCTCAGGAATGGCCGCCATCATGACTTCTATTTTTGCCATGATGAAAACGGGTGATCATATTTTATTTCAAAACGATTTGTATGGCGGCACACACCATGCAGCGCTGCATGAGTTAGAGCGATACGGAATGGAATACTCAATGGCCGATGTGTCCGATCTAAAATCATTCGAAAAAGCTATCCGTAAAAACACAAAAGTGATTTACGTGGAAACGCCTTCTAATCCTTTATTAAAAATTACGGATTTAGTTGGTGTTGCTAAGATGGCGCACAAGCATGGCATCATTACAATCATTGACAATACCTTTGCCAGTCCGGTTAATCAAAACCCAATTGATTTAGGAATTGACATTGTTACGCACAGTGGAACAAAATACATTGGAGGGCACAGTGATATTTGTTGTGGCGCGATGGTTTCATCTAAAAAACTAACGGAGCAAATCAAGCAAAGCGCTTTGCACTTTGGTGCCAGCTTAGATGCACAAACGTGTTATCTGGTGGAACGCAGTTTAAAAACAATTGTGCTCCGTGTGCGGCAACAAAATGCAAATGCGTTGGCTATTGCTAAATTTTTGGAGAATGAACCCAAGGTGGGAAAGGTTTATTATCCGGGTTTAAAAAATCATCCTGGCTATGCTATCGCAAAAAAACAAATGCCAGGTGGTTTTGGAGGTATGCTTTCGTTTGAAGTAAAAGGCGATCCACATAAGTTTATTAAAAAATTGAAGTACATCAAACGTGCTATCAGTTTAGGTGGCGTGGAGTCAACCATTACGTCTCCGGTACTTACTTCGCATGCTAAACTTACAGCTGCTGAACGCAAAGCGGTAGGTATTTCTGATAAACTAGTTCGGTTATCAGTGGGTATTGAGGAGACCGAGGATTTAATTAACGATATTAAACAAGCTCTTTAATACCTCAATAGATCATAAAGCCAATCGAAAATTTAACGGTTCTGCTTTTTGATTCTGTCCAATAAGGAAATTCAGTTGGGTATGGATACAACTTGGCCGTGTCGGTTAACCCGAGGTCATATGTTGCATGAAAACTTAATCCGAAGTTGAACTCATAACCAATGGCAAGTGCTAACGCAACTTCAAAATCCTGAAGATCAACCGTGTTTTCATAATGAGAGCTACCTGCCTGTCCATTTATTTTCCCCGTAAAGTCAAGTTCACTTTTAATAGGTAGTGCAACCTGAGGTCCAATACCGAAGTTGAGCCCTTTCAAATATATCCTGAACATTATCGGAGCATCAATGTAGCTGATCTTATTTACCATAGATCCCTCCAATAAATTTGTGCCATCGTCAATCTTACCATCTATTGACCAGCCGCGTTGCGAATAATAAACAGCCGGTTCAACAGTAAAGTTGTCGGCAATCTTTACGCTCACAAACAAGCCACCATGAAAACCCGAAATGTTTTTATAGTTGATCTCTGGAATGTTATACACCAACCCCGACCAACCTGCAATTGAGTATCCCCCTCGAAGGCCAATGTAAGATGTTCTGTTTCTTTCTCTGAATACTTGAGCAAGACTATCGCTGTAAGCAAACGCGATAATAATAATAATAATAAAGACAATTTTTTTCATCTGTTAGTGGGTTAGTGGCAGATGGAGTTCATCAGATTCATCTCGTTAGATGAATGATTATTTCATGATTAAAACTAACAAAACTATCTTTGAGAGGAGAATTTGTTGGTGATAAATAAAAGCTGGTTCAATGATCTGTCAAAAATCTGTTGATATCATTAAGTACTTTGATGAATCATTAAATAATTCACAACGATCTCTCTAATTGTTATTTAAATATCCAATCTGAAAAATATGATTACAGTTCGATCTGCAGTGCCTGATGATGCTATTTTCATCATTGAGTTTCAGCAAAAAATGGCGCTTGAAACTGAAAACATTCATTTAGATTTTCACACGGTTACACGAGGTGTTCATGCTGTGTTTACAGACGCCACAAAAGGAGCTTACTATGTTGCCGTAGAAGATGACAAAGTAGTTGGAAGTTTAATGACCACATACGAATGGAGTGATTGGCGAAGCGGTACGGTCATCTGGATTCAATCTGTTTACATTATCCCTACCCATCGCGGACAAGGTGTATACAAAAAAATGTATGAGCACATTCAAAGTTTAATTACACCTGAGTCTGGCTATCGCGGCATTCGATTATATGTTGATAAAACAAATCATCCCGCCCAACGAGTATATGAAAAATTAGGAATGAATGGCGAACACTATCAGGTGTTTGAGTGGATGAAAGGGTAATCAAGAAAGGAACAAGAAAGTTGTACCTTTAACATAACCTTCAACCAACCCCAAACACTATGTCAGCAGCGAGCAAATCCATTTACTACTTTGGTTTTTACCTACTTGTTTTGGGCATTACACTCACGGTAGTCCCAAATATTCTGCTTTCCACGTTTCAGTTACCTGAAACAAGCGAAGTCTGGATTCGAGTAGTGGGTATCATTGTATTTAACATTGGCCTCTATTATATTTTTATGGCGCCCGCTAACCATACAATTTTTTTTACTCTAACAATATATACAAGAGCCATGATTTTGGGGTGGTTTATTGTGTTCGTGTTGATGGGTTGGGCAGCCACTCCTTTAATTGGGTTTGGCCTTGTTGATGCAGCAGGGGCTGTTTGGACATTTATGGCACTGCGGAGCAAATAAGCCCGGAGATATCAGTCAACTTTCAACTTCGTTGAAAACGGTAATCGATTAATAAACCATTGTGCTACCAAAAGATTGGGTACCCAGCATAACCAGGCAATCACCCGATAGGCTGCTATAAAATCGATCTGTAATATTTGTGCCAATGGTAACCAGATGCGTAACGTAACAGCAGCAAACGTGAGCGCATAACTTCTTATCATCCACACTTGATGATTATCAATATCTCCGTTTCGAATAGAAAGAAATGCTTTTGATGTTGTGAACAACCATGATACCGCCAATCCACCAAAACCCCAACTTGCAATCAATCCACCAGTTGCAAAAAATGATAGGTATAATCCTGCCATTCCGCTGAGTAGACAAACGATCACATAAATTTTTCCAAGTAATCGATGAAACGATAAATTCTTATTTCGAAAGCGGGTACTGAATTGTGACCAGCCTGTTAGTAATGCAACGCCTCCTAAAAAGATGTGAGTATAAAATACAGGATACCATAAACTACTTTCCAGTAACTCGTTAGATTTAGAAGTTAACAAACCAAACTTCCCTTGAATCAGTAAATAGATGATAGGATATAAACCCACGCCAATTGCAAAAAATGCAAAGACTATCCACTTAAAAGTTTTCATGATCTAAAATTAATTTTTGCAGATTGGCAATCTATGTTTTTTGCTTCTTCTTTTTTGCGGACGGGAAAAGAACATTGTTTAAGATCAGCCGATACCCCGGTGAGTGGGGATGTAATGAAAGATCTGTAGTTCCTCTGCGCCATCCCGACACTCCTTCAGGATCATGACCACTATAGTAGGTCCAATGTCCGCGACCCAGTTCTCCATAGAGATAACGCACATTGCCTGCATTTTTGTTTTCAGCTAGCACCAACACTTCGGGCTTCACTAAACTGGCATTGAAAGAGGTTGTTTGCCCACTGAATTCTTTAATAGCGTATTCATGATTTTGTGTAAGCAACGATGGAATAAGATCCCACTTTGCTGAAAAGTTAAAGAGTTGAAAATACCCTGTCCCTGATTGAAAAAAATCTGGTCGACCTGTATTGATGTCTGAAAACCTGCGACTGTTTGGAGGTTCTAATGTGAAGTTTTCAAAAGCAAGACTTTTTGTAAAATCAAACCCATTAATATCATCATCCATTGTAAAATCGTGAAATGAAATACCAGAGCCTTCTGCGGCTAACGCAATGTCAAATGTTTCAGCACCTGAACACATCGCAAACAAATAACCTCCACCTGCGCAAAAGCCTTTTATCTTTTTTGCAACCACCAATTTCATTTCTGTTACGGAATTAAAACCAAGCTGCGATGCCGTTGCCTCTTGAATCTTTGCTTGAATGATAGCTGACTCCCTGCGTAAGAAACGACCATGCTGCCCGGTAAAATCTTCGTGATGAAGATGCACCCAATCATATTTAACTAACTCATCTTTTACTATTTCTTCATCATAAATAATGGTGTATGGAATTTCTGCATAATCCAACACCAGTATCACAGCATCGGTATCATCTGTTATCAATTCATTTTTGGGGGAATACACGGCAATCTTGGGCGCAGTCTCTAAGCGCATCACATTCATGTTTACTTCCGGTTTTGCAATCTCCGTAAGGATCGCATTTGTTTTTGCACTTGAGATTAATTCGAAGCTAATGCCTCGGATAGTACACTCACTTTGTATTGCGGGTGTGAATGAAATCAAAAAACTTCCGCCCCGATAATTCATAAGCCAATCAACTTCTACGTTTTGCTTGAGTGCATAGTAAGCAAGCCCATACGCTTTAAGGTGATTACGCTGGGCATTATCCATCGGAATTAGAATGGAGTTTGCACACACAAAGACTGTATGCAATACCAACAACAGCAGGAAGGAATACTTCTTCATGATCTGCCCTATTTATGTTACTCAAGATCATTTATTTTTCGGGCATTCGCAACGACTATTTTTATAAGATGATAGTTAACTGTAATATCTTTGATCATCAATAAGCAAAATGCCTTTACCACGCCCTGCAATAGAAGAAATTTTACCCGAATTGGTTTTTACCACTTCGCGCAGCAGCGGACCGGGTGGGCAAAATGTAAATAAGGTGAACACGAAAGTCACACTGAAGTGGGATGTTTTGCAGTCGGCAATCACTGAAGAGCAAAAAGAAGTTATCCTTCATAAACTTCATACTCGGTTAACGAAAGAAAATGTTCTGGTTCTCACCGCTCAAGATGAACGCTCACAACTTGGAAATAAGGAAGCAGTGCTACTAAAGTTAGAGCAGCTTCTTATAAAAGCGTTTACCGTTAAGAAGGCGCGAAAAGCCACCAAACCCGGAAAGGCAGCCAAACAAACCCGCTTAACCAATAAAAAGCAACACAGCGAAAAGAAAAAGTGGCGTCAAAAGCCTGAGTGATTGCTTAACACTATCCTTTCCTGAATATTCAGAACCCAGTATATTTGCGCTTCAATTTTAAGTTTTAGATATGCGACTCGGACAATTGGCCAGAAAACTTTCACTTAGACCTTCTCAACTGGTAGATTTTCTTGCCACAAAACAAATTAACCTCGAGGAAGGATCAAATGCCCGCTTGCAAGATGATCATGTAACAGCCATTGTAACGTATTTCGCACCCGAGCGCCTGCAAGAAATTGTAACCCAATCAAAAGCAGAAGAAGTTGTTGTAGAAGTAACTCCTGAAGTGATTCCTGAGCCTGTGGAGATTAAAGAAGAAATGGAAGTGCAGATAGAGAACATTCAACCTGAAGAACCACAAGAAATTGAATTAATAAAAGCTCCCAAAGTAGAACTCACCGGCTTAAAGGTGCTGGGTAAAATTGAGTTGCCCGAACCAAAAAAGAAAGAGATCTCTACTCAACCTGAATCAACTGAAGAACAAGAGCAAGAAGAAAAAATTAAATCACGACCCGCCAAACGCAACGCACCCTCGCGCACCGATAGACAACCCAATCAAAAGGAATGGAAAAATCCGATTGCTGTGCAGCGCGAACGAGAAGCACGTGAAGCGGAAGAGAAAAGAAAGGATGCGTTAGAGCGTGAAAAGGAAAAGAAGCGAATGCATTACCTGAGCAAGGTAAAAACAGAGCCCACAAAAGCGGTGCGAGTATATGATGAGCCCAAAGAAGTAAAAGCTAAAGTGGTAGTTGCGCCCCCTAAAACGCTATGGGGTAAATTTATTAAGTGGTTAAATAACTAACTGTTGAAAAAGAAAGAGTGTCCATCCTGCGCTATGGAAGTTGATGCTAAAAGTAAAGCCTGTCCTATTTGTGGATACGAGTTTGCCGAATACTCCAACACACTTAAGTGGACTGCGTTGGCACTGCTTATCTTGTTAATTCTTCTCTGGATTTTTTAGATCTTTTGAACCACTAACCTGCCTGCCGGTAGGCAGGGTCACCAAGACACAAAGGAACACGAAGTTATACTTTGCCTCAATATTGGCTCATCCTTAGACACTCAATTATAATTTCTTTGTGAAACTTAGTGACTTAGAGACTTAGTGGTTAAAGCTAAAAATGGTAAAATCCTTACTAATCACGTGCGTAATACTGCACCCTAAAAACGGGAATGATTAGTGGAACTACGGCTATTAAAATAAAAGCGGCCGCGAAAGAAAAGAGGTGAGCCGTTCCTGCAAAGAAATCGCCTGATGAATACACGGCAAGAATTAACACCACCGAAAATGGCATTGAACATGCTAACACATTCATCGCAAAACCAAGATCAAAAACCTTTTGCCCTGATTTTTCTGAGCTTAGTGCATTAACCGATGTCATATGAGCATACGGCCAAAAACTAACTGCACTTTGCGGAAACACCACTACCAATAACACAGTAGCTAAATCGTTGATCGGTAAAATAAGCAGCAGCACCGCTGAAACCAGAAAAGCAATTCCTGAACGAAGGAACAGAAATGAAAAAATTGTTCGTACCTGATGCCAGGAAAGTTGAATGGAGATGCCGATAAAAAGAAGTACTAACGGAGTCATCATTAAGCTGACTTTATCCACACTCATTTTAACAAACAGTGGCAGCGACTCGTAACCCAAACCAATACTAAGCATAACAATGGCAACCATAATCACCATGTTAACAGGTTCCTTAACCAAGGACATTAAAAGATTTTTTAACTGAACCCGCTTTTGTTTTGGCTCCTCTTTATTCACTTGCAATAACCAGCGCATCGCGATGATGTAAGCGATAATGAGTACAAAAATTTTATTTCCGAGATCAGCCAACGCAGCCGTAGCAACCATATTCTCGCCACTAAATTCCAAAATGAAAGGGAAACACGATAAGCCCGGTGCCAGTGAAGGTATCAATAGGATAAGTGCGCGATACTGATTATCAGGAATATTGAAAAACGAATTCATTGGCAACTTGCTTACCAATAAATACACTACCAAATTGAATCCCAGCGCAAGTACCGGCACTAAAATCAACTCTGCAGAAAAATTGATTTTCAGTAAAGCAATAAAAATTGTAGCCGGCAGTGCAAGCCCTAAAATAATTGCCCTGATCCCATCCCGTTGTTCTTTGTTTTTAATCTTGCCACGAAAAACGTAGCCCACCAGAATGAGCAGAAGTAATGATATGGTTGTGCTAATGGAATTCATTAACTCACAATGGCGCTCAAACTCTTAACAAACAATTTCATTTCATCCATTTTGCCAATGCTCACGCGTCCGTATGGGTTGCCACCTATTTCAAATCCACGAATACCAACTCCGCGCTCTACCATTTTTGAGAGCAATTCTTTAGTTGGCATATCAATCGGGAACAAAATAAAATTCGTAACGGATGGAATTGGATTGAAGCCAAGTTTCTTCAATTGCTCAAAAGTATATTCACGATTTTCCTTATTGGTCTTTCTGGTAAAATCCTGAAACGCCACATCACCTAAGCTGGCCAGTGCCCCTTGCACAGAAGTAACACACAATGCCATTTCAGTACGAACCAAAGATTGAATCATCTTCACGCGTTCTTCTTTAGCAGCCATGTATCCAACTCTTAACCCAGCCATGCCGTGGATTTTTGAAAACGTGCGGCACACAATGATGTCATAGCCTTCTTTAATTAACCCCACCGCTGTTTGTGACTCCGCGTTGTCAAGCAATTCAAGATAAGCCTCATCAATAAAGATTGGAACTTTAGAATCTACCTTTTTGCAGAAGGATTTTATCTCATCAATAGAAGTAAGCGTACCGGTAGGATTGTTTGGGTTACAGATGTAAATCAATTTGGTGTCGCTGTCAATCGCTGCATACATCGCATCAAGATCGTGCGCATAGTCTGCCTTTAATGGAATGTTTTTCCAGGTTGCACCAATCGCAGTAGCTGTTTTAACAAGCGACATATAAGAAGGATCGGCAGAGATTACATTGCCTCCTTTCATACACGTTGCAAAAGCAGTCTTCTCAAGAAGATCTGTAGAACCTGCAGAGATCAGAATATTTTCGGTAGCAAGGCCTTCTTTAGCAGCCAGCTTTTCTATAATTTCTTTCGCGCTGCTGTACACATACCGGTTTCCTTTGCTGGCACTTTCGCCAATCGCAGCAATGGCTTTTTTAGAAGGCCCCCACGGGTTTTCATTCGCAAGCAAACGTGCTTTTATATCGGGCTGATCTGCAGCAATTTTAAAATCTTCAAACAGTTCGTATGTTCCAAGATAAGGAGTCATACCAAATGCTGGTTTAGCAAAAAGATTATTAGCAGTTGCTAAGCCGGTTAACATACCACCAGTAGTAAGTACGCTTTTCTTAATCCAGTTTCTGCGAGTGAGTGAAGTGTTCATGGGCATGGGTTTAAAAATTAGGTATCACTATTTAATCATATATATAATCACTTCCGATTTTTTATTTTTCGCCACCGTTTGCGCTGGTGATAAAAGTTCATCTTATTTTAACGCTACCGTTTGCACCATGGTGGAGATAAGTTGATTCCTGAAAAGTTCGGGGTGGATTGAAAGGGAGTAACCAGTGCTTGATACGGCATAGTTTTAAGAACTCATCACTAAATTGTTCTTCAATTCAAGGTAAAAGGTACATCGTTGGCTTTTTGAAAGTTCTTTGGTTAGGGATTAAGTATAAAATCGCAATATTTACTAGATGAAAAAGTTGGTCTTTATTATTGACGATGATCCCGTCTATCTAAACTTCATGAAAGGTCATTTTAAACAAATGGCTGAATTCGAAACCCAGGTGTTTGCTTCCGGAAAGGATGCTATCAAAGCACTTGATGACACAAAACCCTTTGTAATCATTCTAGATCACTTATTCCTGAATGATCCGGACAATACAGGCCTTGAATATCTGAAAGAGATACGGAAGAAAACTTCCCGCATTCCAGTTATTTATATCACTTCTATTAATGAGGATATCTTGCGAAAGCAGACTAGCAAAATGAAAGTGATTGATTACATCGTAAAGGATGATGCCTTTCTTATTCACTTGCGCACTGCAATGGATAAATTAGTAGCGCAACCCAAGAAGAAAGGACTGCTGAGTAAAATATTCAGCAAGTAATCATTCACCATGCGAGCAATTTTATGTACTGAATATGGATTGCCCGAAACGTTAGCGTTGACAGAAACGCCCAGTCCCACTCCTTCAACCGATGAAGTTTTAATTGAGGTAAAAGCGTGTGGCATCAACTTTCCTGATGTACTCATCATTCAAAATAAATATCAGTTCAAACCAACGTTACCTTTTTCTCCGGGTGGCGAAGTCTCCGGAATAATTTCAGCGGTTGGTGAAAAAGTTGAGCATCTAAAAGCAGGCGATCATGTTGTAGCGTTATGTGGCTGGGGTGGTTTTGCCGAACAGGTTGTTGTTAAATCCAATCGTGTTTTTAAAGTGCCGAACGAAATGGATTTCATTCCGGCAGCTTGCACATTATACACGTATGGCACTTCCTATCATGCCTTAAAAGATCGGGCTGATTTAAAACCAGGTGAGACATTGTTAGTATTGGGCGCTGCCGGTGGCGTGGGCTTAGCTGCTGTTGAGTCGGGAAAATTAATGGGAGCGACTGTGATTGCTGCTGCCTCCACACATGAAAAGCTTACTGTGTGCAAAGAAAAAGGAGCAGATCATGTGATCAACTACACTACCGAAGATCTTCGCGCTCGCATAAAAGAAATCACACTTGATAAGGGTGTAGATGTAATTTATGATCCCATTGGTGGAGCATTATCAGAATCAGCACTTCGGTCCATTGCGTGGCGGGGAAGATATTTGGTAGTGGGTTTTGCTTCGGGTACAATTCCTTCATTCCCGGCCAACTTGCCTTTATTAAAAGGCGCCTCCATTGTTGGTGTTTTTTGGGGCAGTTTTGCTGAACGTGAACCCAAACAAAGCATGCAAAATTTTATGCAGCTACTTACGTGGATGCAGGAAGGAAAAATAAACCAACACATTCATCGCATCTATTCATTGGAAGAAGCACCTCAAGCCTTACAAGATTTGTTAGATAGAAAGGTGTATGGTAAAGCGGTGGTGAAAATTTGAATTTATGTTGCCTGTCACCAGTTATAAAAGGAACTTGAAAAACTGGATAACGTAATTATCTCTCATCGCTCGGCTGGTTTCAGTACCGAATCACGCGAAAGACTTTCTGAAAAAGTACTGCAAAATGTAATGAGTTATTTACATATAGATTAAAAGTTCCCTTACCTTAGAAATATGAATATCCCAAAATGAAATTCCTTAACCTCTTACTGGTTTTCTTAATACTCAGTTGTAGCGATACAGATAAATTACCTGTCACCGACCAAAGTGATTTATATCCAAACTATAATATAAGTCCGATTGCCGCTGACAACACTGGAATGAGGTCTGCTGTTGAGATCGCCTCAGAAATAAAACTTGGTTGGAACATCGGTAACACACTGGAAGCCATTGGTGGAGAAACTTTCTGGGGCAACCCAAAAATCACAGAGTCATATATTGCCTTCGTAAAAGCTTCTGGTTTTAATGCCATTCGTTTGCCGTGTTCATGGAATCAGTATTCCGATCCGTCAACTGCCAAAATTCAGGAGTCATGGCTTAACAGAGTAAAAGAAGTAGTTCAATATTGTACTCAAAACAATCTGTACGTTATCCTTAACATACATTGGGATGGTGGATGGTTGGAAAACAATAGTACGCTGGAAAAGCAGGAAGAAAACAATGCCAAACAAAAAGCATTTTGGCAACAGATTGCAACTCAGCTACGCGATTTTGATGAGCATCTTTTATTTGCCAGTGCTAATGAACCTAATGTGGATAATGATGCAATAAAAATGAATGTACTCATGAGCTATCATCAGACATTTATTGATGCTGTTCGTGCTACCGGAGGTAAAAACGCGTATAGAGTTTTGGTAGTACAAGGCCCCAATACCGACATCACTGCAACCAATAAACTGATGACCAAACTGCCAACTGATAATGTACCTAATCGGCTCATGGTGGAGATTCATTATTACACGCCATGGAATTTTACGGGGTTAGAAAAGGATGAGAGTTGGGGTTCCATGTTTTACTACTGGGGTAAAGATTATCATTCATTAACGGATCCTGGCCGCAATTCAACGTGGGGTGAAGAAGAAACTGTTGATGAACACATGGCTTTAATGAAAACACAGTTTGTAGCTAAGGGAATTCCTGTAGTGTTGGGTGAATTTGGCTGCGGGTTAAGAAGCACTCTTGTCGGGGACGCGCTTACTTTGCACAAAGCATCGCGGGCTTACTATTTTAAGTATGTTACTCAACAAGCAAAAGCAAATGGAATTTTACCTTTCTTTTGGGATACAGGTGGTATGCTGAATAGAAACACTAACACCGTTATAGATCAGCAAGGCTTAGAGGCTTTGATTCAGTGAGATTTTGAATAAGCTTTAAAAATGTAACCATACTCTAATGAAACGAAGGACCTTTATAAAGCAATCGTCATTAACCGCTGCGAGTTTAAGTTTACTGGGCGCTTCTCAGTTGAGCGCAACCAACCTTGCAAAAGATAAACCCTATCACGTAAACGGTCCGCGCATTGAAAGTCGCATTAAGGAGTTGGCGCAATTTGGCATAGACGAAAACGGTCATGGGTATCGCGTTGCTTATACAAAAGGCGATGTGGAAGGCCGCGCGTGGTTTATAAAGCTGATGAATAAAGCCGGACTTGAGCCCACCATCGATGCGGGTGGAAACATCATCGGCAAACGAAAAGGAAAAAGTAAAACCTTAAAACCGATTGCTTTTGGTTCACACATCGACATGGTGCCCGATGGTGGTAACTATGATGGTACATTAGGCTCGCTTAGTGCGCTAGAAGTAATTGAGGTGTTGAATGAAAATAACATCATAACAAATCATCCCTTAGAAGTAATCATTTTTGCGAATGAAGAAGGTGGTCTTATTGGTAGCCGCGCCATTGCCGGTAATCTTACTGCGGAAGGATTAAAACAAATTAGTCAAAGTGGGTTAGTGATGGCCGAGGGTATTAAAACCATTGGCGGTAATCCGGATAACATTCAAAGCTGCATGCGTACGAAAGGAGACTTCCATGCTTTCCTTGAATTACACATTGAACAAGGCGGGATTCTTGAAGCCGAAAATTTAAACATTGGCGTGGTAGAAGGAATTGTAGGCATTGTAGATATTGAAATAACTGTAGAAGGTGTTGCCAATCATGCCGGTACTACGCCAATGAAGTTACGACAAGATGCATTACTGGCTTCATCCAGATTAATCATTGCTGTGAATGAAGTGATTAACAGCTTACCCGGAAATCAGGTAGGAACCATTGGAAAAATTACGGCCTTACCCGGTGCCTACAATGTAGTGCCAGGTCATGTAACCTTAGGCCTAGAAATTCGCGATTTGTCTTCAGAAAAAATTGAACAGCTATATGCTGAAATACAAAAACGGGCGGCCACCATTGCAGCCGAATCAAAAACAAAAATCAGTTTTATGCGCGAGGCCAGTGAAGTAAAACCTGCGCTTACCAACAAACATTTGCAACAACAAATTGAAGCTGCGGCAAAAGGGTTAGGACTAACAACAAAATTTATGCAGAGCGGTGCCGGGCATGATTCGCAGCAGATGGCCACGCTTGCTCCGGTAGCCATGATCTTCGTGCCGAGTGTTGGGGGCATTAGTCACTCACCCAAAGAGTTTACAAAAACAGCCGACATGACCAATGGAGCGAACGTGTTGCTGCATACGGTGCTACGTGTTGATAAGGAATAGAATTATTACGCTTATTTTACTTGAAGTAATTTGTTGAATTGCATTGCTGAATAAAATTGTTTTTTTAATAATGAAGAGAAGATATTAACACAGATGAAAAACTTACTTCTGCTCTTTTGTTTAGTCTCAACCTTAACGCATGCTCAAGGCAAAAAGAAAGTTGTTTACCTCGACACACTGGGCAACGCTATTGACATTATGGAACACGTGTCCATTAGAAACACAGGAAGATACAGCTCGTATGTTGATGAAAGCGATGAAAAAGTACGGTACATAAAATGGAAACGCACCACAGAAAAAGAGTATGACAGTTTAAAGACCAGAACTTATAACAAATCTGTTATTGCCGAGAAGATTGGTGAAAAATTTAACTACCAGGATTTTGTGGATGTGAATGGAGTATCTTACTCGGCAGATAAATTAAAAGATAAAGTTGTAGTGATAAACTATTGGTTTGTTGGCTGCGGCCCTTGCAAAGTTGAAATGCCAGAGTTGAATCAACTCGTAGATAAGTACAAGAATAATAATGAAGTGATTTTTATTTCCTTTGCCAAGAGTAGCAAACCTAAAATCACAAAATTTCTTGAAAAGAATCCATTCGGTTATCCTGTAATAGTGATGACGACCGACTTAGCCAAGGAGTTTAAAATCTCGGCCTTTCCAACAAACTACGTAATTGATAAAAATGGAACCTATCATCATGCTAGCAGAGGAATTGGCATTGCTGCTGTAGACATCTTAGCCGATAAAATAGAGTCAGCTTTAATGAAGTGACTTGCTCTTATATAAAATGGTTAAGCCGGTTTTATTGACTTGCATCCTGAATTTCCAATTACGGATTTTATAAAAATACTCAGCCTTTATTCTTTAAGGTACTAGCAAACACTGCTATTTGTTTAAAAACGATCAACAAAATTGGATTTTGGAGATGAAGGGGAGATATTGATATCGTATACACTTTAGTTCCTAATACTTTGAAGTTAGTTACAAGCTGAAAAAGAAATCATGAAAAAAGAAAGAGGTTCAGAATGGAGAATATGGGATTTGCATATACATACTCCAGAATCAATATGCCAAGAATACGGCAATACTCCTGAAAATTGGGAAAAGTTCATTAATTGTTTGGAGAATCTACCTGAAGAAGTTAAGGTGATTGGTATCACTGACTACTATTTCATCGATGGCTATGAAAAAGTAATGGGGTTCAAAGCTAATGGAAGACTTACAAAAATTGATAAAATCTTTCCGATACTCGAATTCAGAATTGACACCTTTGGAAGCGGAAATGAAAACAAGCTACAAAAAATAAACTTGCATATTCTATTTGATATTGATGAATTAAAACTAGCAGGTGAGATTAAAAAAATTCGAGAAGAATTTATTGACAACATTAAGATTTCGAAGTTAGAAGCACATAAAACCAAAAAACTATCAAAGGCTAATTTCAGTGAAATAGGAGGGACATTAAAAGATGGTTTTGAATCATTAATTCCTTCAACCGAGGAAGTCTTAGAATTAGTCAATTCAACTGTATGGAAAGACAAAACTTTTCTTTTTCTTGGGTATAAAGAATGGAGCAATCTTGAAAAAAATCAACAGTTAAAACCATTAAAAGATCATCTATATTCTCATGCAAAAGCATTTTTTAGTAACAATGCAGATTCAAATGAAAAGAACCAAAATTGGCTAAATGAATTTGGAAATAAAAAATTGTTGCACTCCCTAGATATTCATTCATTTAATAATTTAGATACTTATGAATTTGAAGAAGATGGGAATAAAAAACAACCAACAAATTATCATTGCCACACATGGATTAAAGCAGATCCAACTTTTAATGGAATTAAACAAATAGGTTACGAGCCAGATGAAAGAGTATCAATTGAACAAATAAAACCACAAGAAAAGGCAGGGTATCAAGCTATAGATTCTGTTACAATTACTCATAGCGATTTTACCAATCAAACATTATATTTTAATCAAAATCTCAATTGCATAATTGGTGGTAGGTCAACTGGTAAATCCGTATTACTGGGTGCAATTGCAAAAAAATTGAATTGCGACAAACCTGTCAAATTCGGAAATCAAGAATATACAGATTTTGTAAATGCAATAGTATCTGGACTATCTATTACTTGGAAAGATGGCGTAGAAAATAATAATAGGAACATTGAGTATTTCCCTCAAAGCTATATGTATCAGTTGGCTAAAAATCGAGATGGAGAACTTGACAAGTTAGTTGAGGGAATAATCATGCAAGATGTTACGAAAAATCAGCTTATCACTAATTATGATTCGTTTTCAAACGAAAACAACTCCGATGTAACTTCAAAAATCAATAAGATTTTTCAATTACAAGATGATCTTGGTAAGCGTTATCTTAAACTAAAGGAAAAGGGAGATGAGAAGGGAATTAAAAGTGAAATCGAGAAATTAACAAGTGAGCTTTCAGAACTAAAGCTAAAGATTCAAATTACAGAACAAGAACTTGAAGAATACAATAAACTTAAAGTCAAACTTGAGGATCTTACAAAATCAAATGAAAATCATAGCTCTCAAGTTTCAAAAGTTCAGTCATTAAAATCAAAGTTTTTTGTAAACAAGGATATTGATTTTGATATTGTTTCACTTAATGATTCTAATAGGTCCGAAGTAAAATCCTCTTTTGAAAAACTTAAAGAAAAATTTCAGCTTGAATGGAATTCTGAGATAGACAGAATCTCTGCAAAAAATGCTTTAACAATCAAAAACAATAGTCAATTAATCGATGAAATTGAGAAAAAGCCAAGTTATATTAAAGGGATTGAGACTTTTAAGAATAACAAACAATACAAAGAGGTAGAAGAAAAGTTAAAAACGCAGAGAGATAAACTAGCAGATATAACTATTATCAAAAAGGAAATTGAAGAGTTTATAATTCAAATTGACAGTTTCAGAACTTCAATAAAACAACAACAACGAAACTTCTATTCAAGAATAGAGGAAATAAAAGACAGTCTTAAAATATCAGAAGGTAAATTGGAAATTATTGCATTTCCAAAGCTTAAAGCATATGAATATCAGGAACTACTTAATTGGAGTATTAATCAACAAAGTGATGAAGGGAAAAGACTAGTTAATGCATCTATAGAAAATAGAGTAGAAGATTATTTTAAACTAACAGATGAAATATTTGAGAAACTTCTAAATAATACAATAACACTAAAAGGAGGAAATACTCATCTGGGTTTGGCTTTAAAGTTAATGTCAACCAATTATTTTCAAATATCTTATAACATTCTTTACGAAGATACTTTTAATCAAATGTCAGAAGGTAAGAAGGCTTTTGTTGTACTCATGCTATTACTAGATTTTAGCGATAAAGATTGTCCAATTTTAATTGACCAACCAGAAGACGACTTAGACAATCGAGCGATATATAGAGAATTAGTTAAGTATCTCAAGAAGAAGAAAAAAGAAAGACAAATAATCGTAGTAACTCATAATCCCAATATTGTAGTTGGTGCTGATTCAGAACAGGTTATTGTTGCCAATCAAAATGGAGTTGATACTAAAAACAAGAATGGGGCTAAATTTCAATACACTTCAGGTAGCTTAGAAAACACAAAAGAAACCGATGAAGGAGTTAAAATTATTTTGGAGAGACAAGGAATAAAAGAACATGTCTGTGAAATTCTTGAAGGTGGGAATGAAGCATTCAAACAAAGAGAAATTAAATATAATTTGAAATAAGAATCGTTCTCTGCAAGAGAGAATGTTCTTTCCTTCAAGCATCGTCTACTCTTAGGGACGATGTGTGTTAAAACTTTACATACATTAATCCAAATGAATAAATCTCAACTAACAACACTTCTTGTATTTATCAGCTCACTCTGCTTCTCACAGACAAGTGAAACCAAATATTACAATCAACGAATGGAAGAGGTATCACCCGAGAAAGCTAAATTCTCGAAAACAATTACTCAGGGTAATGATGGATCAATCACCACATCAACAACAGACATAAAAAAGAACCTCATTACCAGCAGCCAAACATTAATAGGAGAAGAACCTTTTGGTGTTTGGGTTTATCAAAGAGCGAAAGGCACAGGTGAGCTTGACTATAATTTTAAATTGAACTACTCAATAGAGGTTTGCTCCAATGAAGGTGATTTGGCTAAACTCAAAAACTATTTTAACGACAACGATGTGCCGGGCTATAAATCTCCAATACTGGCATCAGGCCATAAATCGATTTATGAATCCATTGGGCAAAATATAATTTATCCCAGCAAAGCAAGGCGGCTTGATATTCAGGGAATGGTTATGACATCATTTATCATTACCAAAGAAGGTAAAATTGAAAACATAGTGGTTAACAAGGGTGTAGATTTGGTAATAGACAAAGAAGCGGTAAGAGTTTTACGTGCAATTAAATTCTCAAGCCCACCCATGCTAAATGGAGAACCTGTAACTATTTGTGTAAAACTTCCTATTACATTTAGATTAGGATAAACCACCATGCCTAAGAAGAAATACATCACCCACGGTGAAGGCTTACCCAACTGGAGTAATCCACTGAAGAGCAAACCGTAAATCTTCAATTCCCAAGCCAATGGAAGACAAATACGATACCTTTTGGAGACGATTCTTCGCAGGAATACTTGATGGGATGGTTTTAGTACCCATTGGTCTACTTATAGCATTAACACGGACAGACAATATCATAAACATTGTCCTTGGAACAATAAGCATGAATTTGATAGCATACATGTATAGTGTGTTTTTTCACTACCATTCCGGGCAGACATATGGGAAGAAATGGATGAACATAAGAGTTGTTGATAAAGATGAAAAACAGCTTTTAACTTTTGAACAATCTTTTAAACGAGATAGTATACCCATCCTATTAGAAACAATTGGAATCCTTTTTATATGTATTTCAATAATTAAAATTGGAGAATTACCATCAAAGCATTCATGGTTAAACCAAATGACTGAGTGGTTAGGAACTATTTGGTTTATACTAGAAATTGTTACTATGATGACGAATGACAAAAGAAGAGCTTTTCATGACCTATTAGCTAACAGCGTTGTTATTAAAGATGAATATTGGTCGGGTAAAGAAAGAAACTACAATGCCTAAAAAGAAATACATCACCAACCAGCTGCAAATCATAAAATTGTGTTTCTCGTAAAGACTCTCGGGTATCTTTGTGGCGGAAATGTTAATCGTTCTATAAGCCCGCACTAAATCAATGTGGAAACTTCAAGTGTTGGCCTCAGACGAGGGGCGACAAGAAAGTGAGTAGAATAGTTAAATTTGAGAGCATGAAAACAGGGACATACAATATTGATTTAGCATTTGATCAGATTTTGGATTTGGTGAGGCAATTATCCAAGAAGGAAAAAATTCGCCTTTCAAAAGAGCTCGAGAGAGATATTATTGACACCAAACTTACCGCCTTACTTAAGGCATTTAAAACAGACGATCTTGATCAAGAGACCATTAACAAAGAAGTAGAAATTGTAAGGACGGAGCTATATGCCAAGTCAAATGACTCAAAGAAAAGATTAAGTAATCGCACAACACGTTGCTGAAATGTTTAAGAGCCCGCTAAGTTGTTGAGTTCTTGTTGGTTGCTGACCAAGGCCGTAGAAATCATAGCTCATGAAATAAATCATGCCTTCAGAAAAAAATCGAAATGAAAAAGTAAGGCTCCATCCCCGAAACAAAAACCGGGAACGGTATGATTTACCCGCGTTGATTCGCGCTACGCCTGAATTAAAAAATCACATAACGCTTAACATACACGGCACAGAGTCAGTCGATTTCTCAAACCCCGGTGCAGTTAAACTTTTAAACACCGCTATCTTAAAACATTACTACGGAATAACACACTGGAACTTCCCGGACGAAAACTTATGCCCACCCATCCCTGGCAGGGCTGATTACATTCATTACATGGCTGATCTGCTGGCCGAAAACAATTTTGGAACAATCCCCACGGGTGATAAAATCATGGGTCTTGATATTGGGTTGGGTGCCAGTTGCATTTACCCCATTATAGGAGTTACCGAATACGGTTGGAAATTTATTGGCTCTGATATCAATCCAACATCCATTGCTAGCGCACAGCAGATTGTTAATTCTAATGCATCGCTAACAGGGAAGATTGAATGTCGGTTACAAAAGAATTCAAAAGACATTTTTCAGGGCATCTTAACCAAAGAAGATAAAATTGAATGTACGGTATGTAATCCGCCCTTTCATGCTTCGGCTGAGGATGCTCAGCAAGGATCACTGCGCAAAATCAGAAATCTATCAGGCAAAAAAGTAAAAACCCCCGAACTCAACTTTGCAGGGATCAGCAACGAGCTTATCTATGAAGGGGGCGAATACAAATTCATTCAAAGCATGATTCGGGAAAGTGAAAAGTTTTCTAAAAACTGTTTATGGTTTTCAACCCTAGTATCCAAACAAGCTAACCTTAAAAGAATACAAACGCTGTTAGAAAATACAGAGGTCAACCAAATCAAAACCATTCCGATGGGCACGGGAAATAAATCCAGTCGAATTGTAGCGTGGACGTTCCTTTCCAAGGAAGAAAGAAAAGAGTGGCGGGAAACCAGGTGGAAAAATTTAGTATAAATTGTGGAGATTTCTATAAACTAAATCAAAAGTACATGGAGCCAAAAAAGAAGAAGACTATAACAACTTTTGATCAACTACTTGACAGTCGACATGGAAAAATCGGGACAAAAAAGCGGACTAAATTTGAAATCAAAGCTAAGTCTTTTGCCATTGGTGAAATAATTAAAGAAGAAAGACGACTTGCTGGTATTACCAATAACGTCAGGGACTGAGGCGAAAAATATCAGTGACAATTGAGTAACGGGTATTCCAACCTGTTTCCCTTTAGCAACTTTGTAGTTACTCATTCAAGCATCGTCTCCTATTAGGGACGATGCCTCCATACAGCTCCTTGATATAATCAAGAAATCATCAACCCAGCACAATCGTCCGCTGCGAGAGACGATGCTTGAACAAGGTGAATCATGTGTTAGGCATTAAGACTCAATTTTATTATACGATGCGTCATAGACCCCTTCAATCTAAAAGGCGGTGGTAAGGAATTTGCTGCATCGTTACACTGGAAATGCACAAACCATTTATCTTATGAAACGGCTCTGGATTTACATCATTCTCATCCTTATAATAGGACTTCTCACTAAATGTTCAGAAGAAGTCACTCCTGAGCTGTCTCCATTGGAATACCAGGAAATAAAGAGTGTGGAATATGGTACACACCCTCAGCAAAAATTTGACATCTATTTACCCCAAGGGCGAACCGAGGCAGCTACAAAAGTAGTAATCATGATTCACGGTGGCGGCTGGAGCGGTGGCGATAAAAATGAAATTCAAAATCTGGTTAACCTCATGCGACAGGAATGGCCAGAAGCAGCCATTGTGAATATGAACTACAGACTTGCAACGGCAACAGAGTTTAAGCATCCTGCACAAATTGAAGATATCGCGTCCGTTATCAATTATATAAAGTCAAAGAAAGAAGATTATCACGTTTCGAATGATTTTGCGTTGTTAGGCAATAGTGCGGGTGCTCATTTAAGTCTTCTCTATGCTTATTCGTATGACTTGCAGCATGACATAAAATGTGTAAGTGATTTGTATGGCCCGTCCACGCTTCATGATTGGAGCTGGTATTCCAATATTATTATTAAGACACTGTTTGAAAATTATTTAGGCACAACCTGGGCATTGGATGAGGCTGCTTACCTGAATGCGAGTCCACTTGAAAAAGTAAATTCAAGTTCGCCACCCACCATCATCTTTCACGGAACGGTTGATATTGTCGTGCCCCTTTATCAAAGTCAGTGGCTCAACGCTAAACTTCAGGAGAAGGGTGTACCTCATGAGTACTATGAATATATTCTTGATGGCCACGGATTTAATGCAACCAACAACCTGGATTGTATAAAAAAACTGTCCTGTTTTTTAAAACGCATATGTAAACTACAGTGATCATGAAAACTTGCTTGCTGAACCCGGATTTATGATACAAGGAGGAGATTATAGCCTAAAACTATAACTCCAAATATAATGTTTCTACGTTCTCAATTTCAGTTGATAATACAAACCTGTTATCAATAATATCAGTGTTTTTAAAATCCCAGGCTTTACGAAACAATTTTATTATACGAAGCACTAATGCCTCGTATTAATGAAGAACTGAAACCTCGGTGCTCCATTTCATTAAGCCCCACAATCGTACACCCTTTTGGGGTTGTCACTTTATCAATCTCTTCTTCTGGGTGGCGGTTGCCTTTTAATAAAAGTTCGGCTGCGCCTTTCACCGTTTGGGCAGCAATTAAGTTCGCGGTCTTCGCATCAAAACCAATTTCAATTCCCCCTTGTGTAGCTGCTCTTATAAATCGCAACGCATAGGCAATGCCACAGGCGCCCAACACCGTTGCTGCGTCCATCAATTTTTCATCGATGGAAATAGTAATACCCAATTGATTGAATAACTCCGTAACATAATTCACTTGCTCATTGGTGTTGTGTTGCGAACACAAACACGTTACCGATTCTTGAATGGCAATGGCAGTATTAGGCATCGCGCGAAACAATGGAACATTCCCAACAATCGCACTTAAGTCTTGTAAGGAAACTCCGGTAACTACACTTATTATAATATGTTTAGCTGGGTCGAATGACTTTTTCAATCCTTCCAACACCTCTTTTACATTATAGGGCTTAAGAGCAACAATAATAATTTCACCCGCTTGAATGGCCGCAGCATTGTCGCTGGTAATGTTCACTCCTTTTTCTTTCAGGTACTGCAGTCGATCCAGATTTCTGCGCGTTACCGTAAGTTGATTCGGCTTAGCAAATCCGCTCTTTAACAACCCTTCGGCAATGGCTGCTCCTAAGTTTCCTCCCCCGAGAATGGTGATCTTTTTTGAAGTCATGGTTATCGATTATAAATATGGCTCTCAAGTTACTTATGTTTTTGCGCGAAGGGAAGCGTTGCCAACAAATACTATGCGTGTTATAGACTAAACCGATTGCAATTCAATGCTTAATCGTACCGGTTTATTGATTTTTCCACTTATCGGGTATTTTATGCTCCTGTGTATTAATTATTCTATTTCTTAATTGCTTTTAACTACTTACAGTTTGCTGAGAATGTGTTTAACTAAAATTATACAGGTGTGAAGAGACGTGATTTTGTTCAACTAACGGGTTTGGGTTTAGGAGGCCTTATGCTTTCATATCCTATGATGGGTAATGCAGTTTCTGCAGAAGCACTTTTAGAAGCAGGCATAACAACCGCCCAGAAAAAACAATTGGCCGATGTGGCACTTAACACCGCTAAGTCGTTGGGTGCAACCTACACCGATGTTCGCATCGGTCGCTATTTAAATCAATCGGTCAGTACGCGCGAAAAAAGAGTGCAAGGCATTCAAAGTTCAGAATCGTTTGGGGTGGGCATTCGCGTAATCGCCAATGGCACGTGGGGTTTTGCTTCTACCAATCAAGTAACAACCGAAGGAATTGATAAAGCAACCAAACAAGCTGTGGCCATTGCCAAAGCCAATTCAAAATTTCAGAAAGAACCCGTAAAGCTGGCCCCAGTGCCTGGCTATGGCGAAGTAGTTTGGAATACACCCATTCAAAAAAATCCGTTTGAGGTTCCTGTTTCTGAAAAAGTAGACTTGTTGCTAAATGCGAACAGCGAGGCGATGAAGAACGGAGCCAACTTTGTAAACTCAAATCTGTTTCAGGTTAACGAACAAAAATATTTCGCGTCAAGCGATGGTTCCTACATTGATCAGGACATTCATCGCATCTGGCCAACGTTTACAGTATCGGTTATAGATCGTGCATCCGGTCAGTTCAAATCGCGCGATGCATTAAGTGCCCCGATGGGCATGGGTTACGAATACATGATTCCAAAAAGTGAAGACAAACTTCAAACACCTTTCGGGATGATGTTGTATCGCAACAGTTATGATATTGTTGAAGATGCTATTGCCGCAGCCAAACAAGCAAAAGAAAAAATGACCGCCAAATCGGTAGAGCCCGGAAAATACGATATGGTGTTAGAGCCTAATCATTTGGGTTTAACCATTCATGAATCGGTTGGCCATCCTCTTGAGCTTGATCGAATTTTAGGATATGAAGCCAACTATGCCGGAACCAGTTTCGCTACGTTGGATAAACTGAAGTCGGGCACCTTTAATTATGGAAGCAAAGTGGTAAACATTTTTGCCGACAAACAACAAGCCAACTCATTGGGTGCTGTGGGGTATGATGATGAAGGCGTGAAGAGCAAGCGTTGGGATTTAATTAAAGACGGAATTTTTGTAAACGTTCAAGCCATCCGCGATCAGGCACACATGATTGGCCAAAAAGAATCACATGGCTGTTGCTACTCACAAAGCTGGAGCGATGTTCAGTTTCAACGGATGCCAAATGTTTCGTTGGCTCCGGGTAAAGAACCTTATTCGCTTGCGCAGATGATTAAAGATGTGGAGAAAGGAATTTACATCGCTGGGCGCGGATCATATTCTATTGATCAGCAACGTTACAATTTCCAATTTGGGGGCACCGTGTTTTACGAAATCAAAAATGGAGAGATTGTAGGCATGCTGAACGATGTGGCCTATCAATCGAACACACAAGAGTTTTGGAATAGCTGTGTAAAAATTTGTGATGAGAAGGATTACAGATTGTTCGGTTCTTTCTTTGATGGCAAAGGTCAGCCTTCACAGGTAAGTGCCGTGTCGCATGGAAGTTCTACTTCACGATTTAATGGTGTGAATGTAATTAATACGGCAAGGACGATATAAGGCTGACAAAAAAGTCTAATAAATTTGGAATGTCATTCCGGGCTTGACCCGGAATCCTAATGAGTACTTGAAAATTGAGATCGCGGCTCAAAGGCCGCGATGACAGAAGACTTTTTAGTCAGCTTAAAATTAGAGTTAAACTATAACTATGAAAAGAAGAGACTTTATTCAAATGGC
Organism: Cyclobacteriaceae bacterium; assembly: GCA_041742535.1. GTDB lineage: Bacteria > Bacteroidota > Bacteroidia > Cytophagales > Cyclobacteriaceae > ELB16-189. The sequence continues at coordinate 26,085 of JBGSIM010000091.1, forward strand.
AGGACTAGGAGCGGGAGCCATGATGCTACCGTTTACCGGAATGGGCCACGAGATTGATCCGGCACGCATGCTTGTTCCGTTGATGGATGCCTCGCAAAAAAAGGTGTTGGCCGATGTTGCCTTGAACACCGCGAAATCATTGGGCGCCAGCTATACTGATGTGCGCATCGGGCGTTACTTAAATCAGTTTGTTGTTACACGCGAACGAAAAGTACAAGGCATTACTAATACCGAATCGTATGGAGCTGGTGTACGCGTGATCGCCAATGGCACATGGGGTTTTGCGGCCAGTAATGATGTTACACCAGATGGAATTAAAAAAACTACTGAGCGTGCCGTTGCTATTGCAAAAGCAAATTCAAAGTTTCAAAAAGAGCCAGTAAAATTGGCAGCTACACCTTCGTATGGTGAAATCAGTTGGAAGACTCCCATCGTAAAAAATGGATTTGAAGTTCCCGTAAAGGAAAAAGTAGACTTGCTACTTAACGCGAACGCAAAGGCGATGGAAAAAGGCGCCAGCTTTGTAAACAGCATTATGTTTTTGGTGAACGAACAAAAATATTTTGCTTCTTCCGAAGGTTCGTATATCGATCAGGATGTACATCGCACATGGCCAAATTTTCAGGTGAGTATGGTTGACCGTGCAAGCGGATCATTCAAAACCCGTTCGGCATTTAGCGCACCGGTAGGGATGGGTTACGAATACCTGGATGGAAAAGCTTCTGATAAAATACAAGGACCGGGTGGCGTTATCCTTTATAATAATTCCTACGACATTGTTGAAGATGCAATGATGGCTGCTGAGCAAGCGAAAGAAATGATTGCAGGAAAAACGGTAGAGCCCGGAAAATATGATTTAGTATTAGAGCCATCCCATTTGTGGTTAACCATTCATGAGTCGGTTGGTCACCCAACGGAGTTGGATCGTGTGTTGGGGTATGAAGCAAACTATGCAGGAACAAGCTTCCTTACGTTTGATAAGTGGCAATCGAAGAAATTCAAATTTGGCAGTGATGTTGTAAACATTGTTGCTGACAAAACACAAGTTGGTTCACTCGGTGCCGTGGGCTACGATGATGAAGGTGTGAAGTGTAAGAAGTGGGACATCATTAAAGATGGAGTGCTGGTTAATTATCAGGCCACCCGTGACCAGGTTAGTATGTTGGGTCAAAATGAATCGCATGGTTGCTGTTATTCACAAAGTTGGAGCGATGTTCAGTTTCAACGCATGGCAAACATTTCATTGCAACCAGGCAAACAACAACTTACTCCCGATCAAATGATTGCCGGGGTTGAGAAAGGAATTTACATCGTAAAGGATGGTTCTTTCTCGATCGATCAACAACGCTACAACTTTCAATTTGGTGGCGTGCTCTTCTTTGAAATTAAAAACGGAAAGATTGCAGGCATGTTGAAAGACGTTGCCTATCAGGCCAACACAAATGAGTTTTGGAATTCATGTGTGCAGGTGTGTGACGAACGTGATTATCGATTGAACGGTGCATTCAATGATGGCAAAGGACAACCCGCACAATCCAATGCGGTGTCGCACGGTTCAGCCACTACACGCTTCAATGGAGTAAATGTGATTAACACAGCAAGAACAATATAAATTTCAAATTCGTAAATCTTAACTAGTAATAAAGATGGCTATACTTTCAAAAGATGACGCTAAGAAAATTTTAGAGAAAGTCGTTGGCTTCTCTAAAGCCGATGGCATCGAAGCAAACTTAAATGGCAACGATGGTGGTAACATTCGCTATGCGCGTAATAGTGTTTCTACAGCCGGTGAGGACAGCAACGTAAGTCTTTCCGTTCAAACTTTTTTCGGAAAGAAATCAGGCGGAGCTTCTATCAATGAGTTTGATGATGCCTCGCTTGAAAAAGTAGTAAGACGTGCCGAAGAGCTTGCACAATTGGCACCTGAAAATCCAGAGTTTATGGACTTGCTGGGCCCTCAAAATTATGGTGCCGAACCAAAGACATTTATTGAATCTACCGCTAAGATTACACCTGACTATCGCGCGAAGGCCGCATCCAACAGCATAGAGCCAGCGGCTAAAAAAGATGTGACCGCTGCAGGATTTTTGGAAGACAGCAGAGGGTTTTCATCTGTTATGAATAGCAAAGGACTGTTTGCATACAATCAATCTACCGGGGTTGACTTTACCGTTACCATGCGGACGAATGATGGCACCGGATCGGGTTGGGTAGCACGCAATTTTAACGATGTAAGTAAACTTGATACTGCGGAAGCATCGAACATTGCTATTGAAAAAGCATTACAATCGCGCAACGCAAAAGCTATTGAACCGGGTAAGTACACTGTTATTCTTGAACCTAATGCTGCATCCGATTTATTAGGATTGATGTTGGGCGGCATGAATTCCCGTCAGGCTGATGAAGGTCGCAGTTATCTTTCGAAGAAAGGTGGGGGAACCAAGTTGGGCGAAAAAATTGTTGATGAGCGAGTACACATTTATACCGATCCTTGGAATGAAGAAGTTCCTGTTGGCAATTGGAGTGGTGGCGGTGGCGGCCGCTTTGGTGGTGGTGGCGGTAGCGGACAGCCACGTAAAAAAATGGATTTGATTAAAGATGGTGTAGTCTCAAATCTTTTTTATGATCGTTATTGGGCTTCACAAAAAAATGTTGAGGCTACACCGTTTCCGGGAAACAGAATTATGGTAGGTGGAAATGCTTCCATTGAGGATATGATCAAAGACACCAAGAAAGGTGTGCTGGTGACCCGCTTCTGGTACATACGTGCGGTTGATCCGCAAACGCTGTTGTACACTGGTCTTACGCGGGATGGTACTTTTTATATCGAAAACGGAAAGATTAAACATCCGGTTAAAAACTTCCGCTTTAACGAAAGTCCGATTATCATGCTGAACAATTTAGAAACATTGGGTAAGCAAATGCGTGTGGATGGATCACTCATTCCTGCGATGAAAATTCGTGACTTTACCTTCTCGAGTTTATCAGATGCAGTATAACATTGTTTGATTGTTTTGTTTTAAAATCCCCAATCGCAAGTTTGGGGATTTTTGTTTTATGCTAGTTTGAAGAATGTTGATATAACGAATGCTGTTCGACATTTGTAATGTCAAACCCCGATAAAAAGGATTTATAATCCTTGCCTTTAAAAAGTCCCAAGAATGCTGTTCGACATTTGTAATGTCGAACCCAGATAAATAGGATTTATAATCCCTGCCTATTAAAAAGGTTCCAATTTCAATAATCCTTTCCTTGTACCATAAAAATCACAGCAACTGCTGTGTAAGTATTCTTCTTCCTTTTGTACAATACCGGCTCTTACCGGGTTAAGATGAATATAATTGATCTTTGAGTCAAAGAATTTCTTACTGGTAATTTCTTCACCATGGTATCCTTCCTCCCAAAACCAAATATGCTCTTCTTTTTTTAATAGCCACAGCAACCACCTCTTTCTGCTTTCTATTGGATTAGCTTCAATAGCTTCTACAAGTTTCTTAGCAGTATGCTTTTTAAAATCTCGTATTACATCGCTTAGTTTAGTCCCTTCAGAGCTTATGATCAAATGGCAATGATTGCTCATTACTACCCACGCATAAATCTTTAATCCTTTTTGTGCCTGACAATAGCGAAGGTTATCCAATAGAATATCAACATACGTACTTCTGGAAAATACGTCCACCCACTGATGAACGGTAAACGTGACAAAGTAAACACCATGTTGATCATAAACTCGGTAAGCATGAGCCATACTACTAAATTATCAATAAATAGAATGGGGTTATAGTCGGATTTAAAATCCTTGGTATCTATTGCTCGACATTGCAAATGTCGAGCAGCCTCTTATTGGGGACTTTGTTTTTATATCAAGTCCGAATTCGAACAAAAACTTGATTACCGATTATATAATTACTAACTCGAATCAGAACTTTTTCTGTGGGTAAACGTCTCACAACTTAGAACAATAACCCTTTAAATTCTTACTAATTTGAAACGCAGAGATTTTATTTATCTAACGGGCATGGGGGCAGCAGCTTCTATGATTCCCGGAATGCCGGCAATGGGTAATTCCATTGATCCGGCACGAGCGCTGGAGCGTGTGGATGTCGCGCTTAAAAAACAACTGGCCGATGTTGCCTTAAACGCAGCGCGTAGTAAAGGTGCCACGTACACTGATGTTCGCATCGGTCGGTATCTTAATCAGTTCGTGGTTACACGTGAAGACAAAGTGCAGAACATTGTGAACACGGAGTCTTATGGATTGGGTGTACGCGTGATCTCCAACGGAAGTTGGGGCTTTGCCGCTACGGATAAGATGGACAAAGACAGTATCGCGAAAGCAGCAGAAACTGCAGTAGCTATTGCGAAAGAGAATTCACGCCTGCTTACAGAACCGGTACAACTCGCGCCACAAAAAGGATATGGTGAAGTAAGCTGGAAAGCGCCCATCGAGAAAAACGGATTTGAAGTTCCGATTAAAGAAAAAGTTGATTTGTTGTTGGGAGTGAATGATGCTGCTATGAAGTCGGGCGCGAATTACATCACATCATTATTATTCTTAATCAACGAACAAAAATATTTTGCCTCATCGGATGGATCGTATATCGATCAGGATGTGCACCGCATCTGGCCAGCATTCTTCATCACAAAAATTGATGCTGCTACCGGTAAGTTTGAAACCCGTAACACATTAAGTGCACCGATGGGTATGGGCTACGAATATTTAAATGTAAGACCTCAGGATAAAATACAAGGTGTTACTACTTTATACAAAGGCCGCTACGACATGCTGGAAGATGCGAAAGCGGGCGGAGCACAAGCCGGAGAAAAACTAAAAGCAAAAACAGTTGAGCCCGGCAAATATGATTTGATCTTAGATCCTTCTCACTTATGGTTAACCATTCATGAATCGGTTGGTCATCCAACAGAATTAGATCGCGTGCTTGGTTATGAGGCCAACTTTGCAGGAACCAGTTTCCTTACGTTGGATAAATGGGAGTCAAAGAAATTCAAATTTGGAAGTGATATTGTCAACTTCACAGCAGATAAGACGGAAGTGAATTCACTTGGTGCTGTTGGGTATGATGACGAAGGCGTGGGAACAGGAAAATGGGATCTTATCAAAAACGGGGTGTTGGTGGATTATCAGGTGATCCGTGATCAAGCACACATACTCGGATTGAACGCGTCACGCGGATGCTGTTATGCAGATAATTGGAGCAGTGTGCAGTTTCAACGCATGCCTAATGTTTCGTTGCAACCGGGTAAACAAAAGAAGAGTATCGATGATATGATTAAAGGTGTAGAAAAAGGAATCTACATCATTGGAGATGGCTCATTCTCTATTGATCAGCAACGTTACAACTTCCAGTTTGGTGGTCAACTTTTCTATGAAATCAAAAACGGAAAAATTGTAGGTATGCTTCGCGATGTTGCGTATCAGGCCAACAGTCAGGAGTTTTGGAATTCGTGTGTAGAGATTGCCGATTCCAGTGACTATCGCTTGGGTGGAGCTTTTGGAGATGGTAAAGGACAACCACCACAAAGCAATTCAGTATCGCATGGTTCTTCCACTGCGCGCTTCAACGGAGTAAACGTAATTAACACAGCACGAAACATTGGATGATATGGCACTACTAACAAAAGAAGAAGCTCAGGCTTTATTGAAGAAAGTACTTAGTTACTCTAAAGCCGATGAATGTGAAGTGAATTTAAATGGTACGGATAGCGCCAACATCCGGTATGCACGAAACTCTGTTTCAACGAGCGCAAAGGTTAGCCAGACTCAATTGGTTGTTTCATCAGCCTTCGGGAAAAAATCAGGCGTAGCAACGATCAATGAGTTTGATGATGCATCACTGGAAAAAGTAGTACGTAGATCAGAAGAATTAGCACAACTTGCTCCTGAAAATCCAGAATACGTTTCTTTTCTCGGGCCTCAACAGTATGCCGAATCAAAAACCTATATCCCGGCAACGGCTAATATAACACCTCGGTTAAGATCAGATTTGGTTGCGGAAAGTTTAAAGGTGGCCAAAGAAGGCAAAGCAGTAGCCGCTGGTTTTCTTGAAGATAATAATGGCTACGCTGCCATGATGAATTCAAAAGGCTTGTTTGCTTACAATACTTCAACGAATACGAATTTTTCTGTTACTGTTCGCACGGAAGATGGAAGAGGTTCTGGCTATGCAACCCGCGGCTACAATGATGTAACGAAACTCGACACAAAAAGAGCAACACAGATTGCTACTGAAAAAGCGTTGAAATCTGCGGAAGCAAAAGCGATTGAACCCGGAAAGTATACGGTCATTCTTGAGCCTGCAGCAGTAGCGGTGTTATTAGAAAATATCTTTTTCAGATTGGATGCACGGCAAGCCGATGAAGGTCGCAGTTTTTTAAGTAAGGCAGGTGGTGGCACTCGCCTTGGTGAGAAGCTAGTTGATGAGCGCGTAAATATTTATTCCGATCCATTGAATCCTGAATTGCCAACCAGCACCTGGAATGGAGATGGAAGACCTCAGGAGAAAGTATCGTGGATTGAAAAAGGTGTGATCAAAAATCTTTCGTACTCACGCTATTGGGCGGAGAAGAAAGGTGTGAAGGCCGTACCCGGTCCGGATGCAGCCATTATGGAAGGTGGGACAAAGTCGTTGGAAGAATTAATAGCGGGTACTAAAAAAGGTGTGCTTGTAACACGCTTGTGGTACATCCGTGATGTGGATCCTCAGTCATTGTTACTAACTGGTTTAACCCGAGATGGTACTTTCTATATTGAGAATGGAAAGATTCAATATCCGGTTAAAAATTTCCGCTTCAATGAAAGCCCGATTATTATGCTCAACAATTTAGAAGAATTGGGCAAGGTTGAGCGCACGGTAAGTGTTGAATCAAATCAAAACTATCTGCTTCCCCCACTTAAGGTGAGAGACTTTACATTCTCAAGCTTATCGGATGCAGTATGAATTTTAGATAAGATCAAAATAGGAATGCCGTTTATGGATTAATGTTATTAAATAAAAATCCTTATCATCTATTGCCGTCATTGTTGAACTGCCTACGTGTAATTTATGAGTAATATTCCGTCAGTTTTTGATTTTTTTATTTTTATAAATTTCATGAGATTGAACTAAATTTAAAATTACCAAAAATGAAAAAATTACTGATCTTCTCAATAATTATTGGTTTTGCCTTTTCTTGTCAAGACCAAAATTCAGAACTTTCTTTAGAACAAATCTTAGAAGGTGAAGGTTTTTCTGCTATTACTGCCTCTGACATCAGGATAATTAATACAGAATCAAATGAATTTGTTGTTAGTATTCCCAGTAGTAATCAAGAGGACAGAAGATATTTTGTCCTGCAAATGGAAAATAACTATTCGGATAATTATGACAAGTTTAACGGTACAATGTATTTTAATAGATTATCATTGATTATTAGCAATAATCAAGATTCAAGAAAAATCCTCTTCTTGTCTGTTGACGATGATCAATTTTCAAAAATAGGAAATAAACTTAGCGACTTTAATGTTTCTAAAATATCAGGATACGGATTATCTGAGCACAAGTCATTGGAAATAGAAAGTTCAGTTTTAGAAACCTCGTTCTATAAGGCGATTGCTGTAAAGAATGTAAATTCAAGGTCTTTAGATGAGGAACTTGGAGATGGTGGTTCAACAACTTGCACATCGGGTGGAGTTGGATCTACAGGTTGTAGTGTTGATGGATGCTCTGTTACTTGTCGCGATGGATATTATGCATGTTGCAAGGAAAACAATCTCTTAACAGATACATGTAAATGTATTAAAGAATAATTCTCCAATTTTGTTCCAAGAAGGCAGACTGTAAACTCAGTTTTGCTTTTTTATCTTAAAGCCTTTGGTTTAAATAATCTTTTTGAAGTATTTAGTCAAAGTCCCCGGAATCGGTTTCGGGGACTTTTTCATTTTATGCGTAAGCAATAAAATTTCCGTTCATATAATTCAAGGTTAAGAACCCTGTAAATGATCGTTTAAAAAGCAAAATTGCAGTTTAATAGCATGCACTTCGATAGCAATAAGTTCTTCTTTACACGTCTGCAATATGAATCGGGCGATTGGGATGTGGATCAGCGCATGCCGGTAAATGTGTTGAACTCATTGATCGAATACACAACGCTTAAAATTGATACCAATGAGAACATTGTATCACTAAGCAGTGAAGATCTCTTTCGATGTCCGTTCTGCTACCTGAGTGGTCATAAGTTAGTAGAGTTTACAGCACAAGAGCGCGAGAACTTTGAGAAATATATTAAGAATGGTGGGTTTGTTTTTGTAGATGATTGCAATCATGACATTGATGGATTGTTTGCCAAGTCCTTTGAGTCGCAAATGGAGAGAATCTTTGGTGCGCAGTCACTCAAGAAAATTCCAAACAACCATCCACTCTATTCCGTGTTCTTTAAGTTCGATGGTCCACCAACCACCGCACAAGAATTAAATGGCTGGGGCGATGACATTGTGCATGATTATTTAAAAGCCATAGAAGTAAACAATCGCATTGGAGTTTTATATAGTAATAAAGATTATGGATGTGAGTGGGATTATGATTTTAGAAACAAAAGGTTTTACCGGATTGATAATACCCGGTTTAGTGTGAACATAGTAATGTATGCGTTAACGAGTTAGTCCATTAGACCACTGTCGACTGTCGACCGTTGTCTTTGGAATAGATAAAAATCAAATTCAAATGAGCGAACTAAAAGAAGTAGAGAAATCAGTTCAGGAAATTATTACTGACTTAAACGAGTTAAAGCAAGAAATAAAAAAAGTAATTGTTGGTCAGGAAGAAATTATTGATCAATTGCTCATTACTTTTTTAGCGGGCGGCCATGCGCTGCTCGAAGGAGTTCCTGGTCTTGCCAAAACCTTAATGATTCGTTCATTGTCAGAAGCCATTGAATTAAAATTCAAACGCATTCAGTTTACACCGGACTTAATGCCTACTGATATTATCGGAACAGAAATTCTGGAAGAAGATCACACAACGGGCAAGCGTATTTTCAAATTCAACAAAGGTCCCATTTTCGCTAATATTATTTTGGCTGATGAAATCAATCGTACTTCACCAAAAACGCAAGCTGCTTTGTTGGAGGCCATGCAAGAGTTTGAAGTGACTTATGCGGGTGTAACCTATCCGCTTGAACGACCTTTCTTTATTCTTGCTACGCAAAATCCAATTGAACAAGCCGGAACTTTTCCATTACCCGAAGCACAGCTTGATCGCTTTCTTCTCTACATAAAAGTTAGTTACCCAACTGCTGAGGAAGAACGAGCGATATTGGAAAGTACTACTGGCAAGCGTCCAGCTGCTATACAAAAGGTAATTGAAGGAAGTAAAATTTTAGAAGCACAGAAATTAGTGCGTGATGTTCACATCAATACTGAGTTAGTTGAATGGGTGAGTAATTTAGTTCGCGCAACACGCGCTACCCATAGCGAAGTAAAATTTGTACAAGACTGGGTGCGTTGGGGTGCAGGTCCGCGTGCGGGTCAAGCTATGATTCTTACTGCAAAAGCAAGAGCACTACTAAGCAGTCGATTTGCCGTAACACAAGATGATATTCGCCATGTTGCTTATCCTGTGCTCCGTCATAGAATTCTTATGAACTTCAAAGCAGAATCGGAAGGAGTAACTTCTGATGCTGTTACCAGTCATCTCTTAGAAAACATTCCAATCCGAAAAAGTATCTAATGATTGACCCGCGCATAAAAGAACTTCTCAATCCCTCCGTACTACATACGGTGAGCGGACTTGAGTTGATAGCGCGCATTATTGTTGAAGGCTTTATGAGCGGCAGTAATAAAAGTCAAGCTGTGGGTGCCGGCCAGGAATTTAGTCAATACCGAAGTTATCAGCCGGGTGATGATTTACGCCAGTTGGATTGGAAAATGTTTGCACGAACAGAACGATACTATATTAAAGAAGCCGAGATTGAAACCAACATCACCGTTAAGTTTATGCTGGACGCAAGTCATTCAATGGCATACACGGAAGAAGGCACAAGCAAGCTACAATATGCGAGAGTGATGATTGCTGCGTTAGCTTACCTTGCGCGAAAACAGAGCGATACATTTGGTCTGTATGCAGTTAATGATCAGGAAATAAAATCGGTGTTACCAAGATTTGAACAGCAGCAGTTTTTACGATTTCTTACAGAACTTATTAAAGTAAAGAGTGGGGGTGCGTGGGAAAAGGGAGGCGGAATTGAACAACTTTTCGATCATCACGGAAAAGAGATGATCATCTTCGTTACTGATTTGTATGATGAAACCCGTGATATTCATCAATTCATTTCGCGATTGAAGACTGCGCGTAACGAGGTTATTGTATTTCATCTGTTAGGTCGAAAAGAATCTACGTTTGGGTTTCAGGGCTCATTTACATTCGAAGATTTAGAAACAGGTGAACGAACTAAGGTGGATACATTCTCAGAGCAAAAAGATTATCAGCAACGGATGGAGGAATGGCTTCATGAATCACGTGCATGGATGCTTGAGAAACAGATTAACTACAACTTAGTGTATCTCGATCAACCCGTTGAATCCGTGCTGCAAAATTTTTTAGCGGTGCGTAAGCGTCTGGCAAGATGATTCAGTTTGCACAACCGATATTTCTTTGGGCATTAGCGGGACTTGCAGTTCCGATAGGCATTCATTTGCTGAGTCGCAAAGAAGGACAGGTAGTGAAAATGGGAAGCCTAAGACACTTGCGTGAAACAAGCACAAAACAATTCAAAGGAATAAAACTAAATGAGCTACTACTATTGGCTTTGCGGTGTCTGCTTATCATTTTATTTGTGAGTTTACTTGCAGGGTTTCATTGGAAAGATAAAGGTGCCAAGCGTTGGGTGCTGATAGAGCATGGGTTGGAAAATCAACAACAGATAAAAACGATTACGGATAGTTTAGTGAGTGACGGATATGAGTGGCGGTGGCTACAACCTGGTTTCCCAGCGCAAGAACAAAAAAGTAAAATAGAACCGAACTACTGGAAGCTTATTTCTGAACTTAAGAACGAAAATCTTGAAAGTGCGATTGTTTTTTCAAGAAGCAAGATGAAAAACTTTAGTGGCTTTCGTGCTGCCATGCCACAGGAAGTAACATGGATAAGCATCCCAACCGAACCAAGTAAATTTATTTTACAAGCTGTAAAAAAAGAAAACCAATTTTTAGTTAGACAAGGCTATGCCTCTTCTGAGAAAATCTCTTTCGAAACTCAACAAGTGAACAGTCTTCCGGATTCCATCGGAGAAACCTCAATGAGAAAAATAAACATTTCTATCGTACATGATGATGCACACGCAGAAGATCTTCAAATTATTCGAGCTTCTTTACGTGCAATTCAGGAAACAATTCCGGTTGAGCTTTCTCTCAAAGAAATTACGCCCGCTCAATATATCGCTTCCGCAGACTGGGTGGTATGGCTTTCTGATTCAGACGTTCCAATGTTTGATTCAACCAAGAGCGTAGTTTTAAAGCCAAAACTTTCTAATAATTTAATTAGTGAGGAGAATTCAAATCAATGGACAATCAATAAACGGTTAACGATTGATGTAGCACGCAAAGAAAATCTCACGTTAAAACTTGCTTCGTTGATTCTTGTTGATCCCGCATTAACAAGAATTCTTGAACAGCATGATCCCCGAACACTTCCCGATTCTGTAATCGTATCGGGCATAGGAAATGAATTAACATTAAAAGCGGGGTTGCTACCACAGGCACCGAATCGATATCTTATTTTTTTCTTTTTGATTATCTTATTAACAGAACGGATTATTGCGTACGCACGAAAACAATGAGCCTACAGGAAGCACATAATCGAATTCAAAATTTGAAGAGACGCTATTTGCTTACGCGATCGCTGGAAATCGTGCTTTACGCAGTAGCAACATTCTTATTGATATATGCTTTATCAGGTTTATTCACCGCCCAACTGGAATGGAAAATTGGTATCGCTTCTGTGATGGGATTAATTGTAGCTGCTGAACGCATTGTTCATTTCAAACTACTTTCTTTAAATCATACGACATTCATTCAATTCCTGAATCAACGCTATCCGCAATTAGAGGAAAGTGCAGACTTGCTTATAAAAAACAACTCAAGCCTTAATCTGCTACAACAACTGCAACTAGAAAAAACACTTATCAAGTTTAAATTGCTGTATCCTGAAATAAAACTTCCAAATTCCATCATCCAATCTGTTATTGTATTTACAGTGGGCGTTACTTTCTATTTTGGATTAACAGCCTTCGTGCCAAAACCAATTGTGGGTGAAGATTCTTCTTTTGAATCGCCACTGGAAAACATTGCCGGAAATGCAGAGCCAACCATTGCCATTATCAACAAGCTTACCATACAAATTACATCTCCAGAGTATACTGCCATAAAACCATCTACAGCCGAGAATCCTAATTTGATTATTCCAGAAGGGAGTCGAATCACCTGGAGTGCGTCTTTTTCCTCACCAGTTAAGGAAGCCAAAATTTTGCTTTCAGGAAAAGATTCGCTTGTCATGAAGATGAGTGATTCACTGAACTACTCTGCACGAGTTGAAATTACCGAATCCGGTTTTTATCAAGTGCAATGGAAAGATCACGACAAGATTATTACTTCTGATTATTACAAAATTGAAGTTGTAAAAGATCAGGTTCCAAAACTTTCCATCGATAACCTGAATCAGTTCACACAATTTAGCTTTTCGGACAAACTTTCTGTTTCCGTCAAGTCAACCTTGCGCGATGATTATGGATTAAGTGATGCTTCTATCATTGCCACAGTAAGTAAAGGAAGTGGAGAATCAGTGAAATTCCGTGAAGAACGATTGCGTTTTGATACTCCTTCCAAAATTTCTGGAAAAGATGTTCAGGGTCAGATTACGCTAAACCTAAACAAATTAGGTCTTGAACCTGGTGATGAACTCTATTTTTATGTAGAAGCATTCGATAACAAAGTTCCTGTTCATAACTATAACCGCACAGAAACATTTTTCATAGCGCTTCAGGATACCACAACCACAACCTATTTAGAAGATGAGGGGTTGGGTGTTGATCTAATGCCTGAGTATTTCAGAAGTCAACGCCAGATCATTATCGATTCTGAAAAATTGTTGAAGGATCGAAAAAAAATCAGCAAACAACAATTTAACTCAACCAGCAATGAGTTGGGTTACGATCAAAAAGTGTTGCGCTTACGCTACGGACAATTTTTAGGCGAAGAATTTGAAGGCGCGATTGGAAAAGTGGAAGTTGACGATCACGAAGAAGAATCAACCGAAAGTATCATTGAGAAATTCGGACATGCACACGATAAAGAGAACGAACATAATTTAGTAGCCGATAAAAAGGCTGCTCCGGTAGGTCATGATCACGGAGGAACAAAAGATCCCAATGCAAAAGAAGATCCGCTTGAAGCATTTGCACACAATCATGATGATGGCGAAGTAGCAACCTTTTTTGTTCAATCGGTTCGCGCCAAGCTGAAGGCTGCCCTTACTGTTATGTGGGATGCCGAGTTACATCTTCGCTTATTTGATCCTGAAAAATCACTGCCTTATCAATATACTGCGCTCAAACTATTGAAAGAGATCAGTAATGATTCGCGCATTTATGTGCACCGCACTGGGTTTGATCCACCGCCCTTAAAAGAAGAGAAACGTTTGAGTGGTGATTTAAGTGAAGTGAACTCTCCCACGTTAAGACAGACTCAACAAGTTGTTGAAAACTATCCAGCTATTCGTCAAGCTATTAATCTGGTGGAAGAAATGATCAGTACCAACAGAACCGTAGTATCTACAACAGAACAACAGCTTTTTCAAAAAGCCGGACAAGAACTTGCACAGTTGGCTATTGAACAACCCGGAAAATATTTGGAAGGGTTATCTATGTTAAAAACGGTAAGTGATGGAAGCGGTAATGAATCCGAAAGAAAAACGACTCTCATAAGCGTCCGTAAAATCTTATGGTCAGTGTTGCCGCAAGAGGCTATTGCACCGAGTGAGAAACCCGTACTCTTGCATAAACTTGATCAGCAGTTTTTGCAAAACCTAGAATCTGCAAGTAATGATTAGGTTGACACTCACATTTCAACCCGTGTTTTCAATGTGGCTCATTTTATTGGGAGCTGCTCTCTTGTTAATCTTTCTGATCTGGAAAGAGATTAATCGTAAAAACAGATTTCTTGCAGGTAGGATTATTGCTGTCATATTCATGATTGGCTCTATTACACTCTGGTTGTTGCAACCCATGAAAAGTGTTTTAAAAGATTCAACCTCTATCATTCTTCTCACTAAAAATTACGATCGCGCAAAAGCAGATAGTCTTAACAAGATGTATCCGACCTATAAATTGTTAAGAGTGTCTGATGCTGCTGATTTTAAAAATGCTACTGAGTTGATACCTTATGAGCTTGTCGATCACAAAAACGACATTATATTTATACTCGGTGATGGACTTCCCTATTATGAACAAGAAAAAATCACTTCTGCTTATTCATTTCTCCCCAGTAAACTTCCTGCAGGAATTATTCAACTCAATGCTCCTAACCGTGTTCCGGTAAATCAAACAGCAATAATTTCGGGCACTGTTAACACGCAAGGTAAAACCACCATAATTCTCGAAGAGCCCGGTGGACGAAAAGATTCGGTTGTGTTAACAGGCACAGGATCAAAATCTTTTTCACTTTCCTTTCAAACACAACAAGCTGGATTATTTCGATACGGTGTCACCCTTAAGGACAGCTTAACTACCAAAACTGAAAGTCACTTGCCTATTGAAATAACACCCGAGAAAAAACTAAACATTCTTTTTGTTCAAAAATATCCCTCCGCAGAAGTGCGGTATTTAAAAAACTTTCTTACCGAAAAAGGTCATGCATTAATTGTACGATCTCAGATTTCTAAAAATGATTTTCATTATGAATTTTCGAATCGTGAATCAATGCGGATAGATAGACTAACCTCTGAGTCACTCAATGAGTTTGATTTACTCATAATAGATAGCGAATCTCTTCATGGATTTAGTGCCTCTGAATTAAAGAGTATTGAGCAATCATCGAAAGAGGGATTAGGGGTTGTTATTTTAATGAATGAGGTGGATCTAAAAAAGAAAGTTACTCTATTGAACGCTTCCTTAAAAACGTATGCTCATGATACCGTTCATCTTTCAATAAAATCACAAAGCACGGTGTTGCCTGCGTTGCCTGTTTCAGTACTGGCGAGCTCATCCATTAAACCTGTTACAACTTCAGCAAAAAGAATACTTTCAGGTTACCGCAATGAAGTTGCCGGAAAGATTGGATTTCAGTTGCTGCATGAAACATATCGGCTACTGTTGGAGGGGAAAACAACGGAGTATGCTATGTTATGGTCTCCGTTATTGGAGTCCGCTGCCCGCTTAAAAGCAGAGCCATTCAAAATTCAAATCACAAACTCGTTTCCATACTATCCAGATGAACCATTGGAGGTGCAAGTGATTTCTTCGGGGGATGAACCCAAACTAAAAACTAATTCCGTTTTACTTCCTCTACAAGAAGATGTACTTATAGACGACTACTGGCACACAACTACATGGACAGACAAACCCGGTTGGCACGCATTAACTACTCAGGATTCAACATCTCTTCATTACTATGTTTCTCCCGAAAATGAATGGAGCACGTTACGGATTGCAAATCAGCAGCGACAGCATACATCCAACGAATCTTCTGCTATCACTAAAAGGGAATCAACTCTCACCACTGAACACAAGCCCATTTCTCCGCTTTGGTTTTTTGTAATCTTCTTGATGGCCTCAGGATTTCTGTGGTTGGCTCCTAAGCTGTAGAATTTATTTTCCAGCTGATGTCGCAGATTTTCGCTGAAAATTGGTTAATTAACATTCTGCGAGTATTCGCGTGATCTGCGGGAACAAAGTTTTGTGTATGTTCAATCCAAAAGTAAATCAACTATGATTTCCAAACGCCTCATTAAAATTACCTTCCCCATTGTGTTGCTTGGTGGTATTTATTTTATGGGACCTCAACCGAGCAAGCCTGTTTTTGATCCAACTCCTTATACTGTTCCTGCTGAAGCTAACGCACTGGAAGAATATGTTGCCGACAATGAAGCTCAACATAAAATTAAACCTAACAATGAAGCACGCATTGTTTGGAACGACAGCACGAAACAGAAAACAGAATACTCAGTGGTTTACCTGCATGGTTTTTCGGCTAGCCAGATTGAAGGCGATCCTGTTCATAGAAGATTTGCAAAAGAGTTTGGTTGCAATCTATACTTATCGCGATTGGCTGATCATGGGGTAGATACAACCGAAACCTTGTTGCTATTCACTGCCGATCGAATTTGGGAAAGCGCCAAACAAGCACTTGCCATTGGAAAGCAATTGGGAGATAAGGTTATTCTGGTTAGTACCTCCACAGGAGGAACACTTGCTTTGATGCTTGCCGCACAATATCCTGATGATGTTTATGCACTTATTAGCATGTCGCCAAACATCGCCATCAACGATCCTGCTGCCTTTTTGTTAAATGATCCATGGGGATTGCAAATTGCACGGCTCGTAATGGGCGGTAAGTATCAAATAACAGGAGCTTCTGAAGAGCACGCAAAATTCTGGAATAAAAAGTATCGATTGGAATCCCTGGTTCAGTTAGAGGAATTGATTGAAGAGACGATGACCAAAGAGACATTTCAAAAAGTAAAACAACCTTCGCTTACACTTTACTATTATAAGAACGAAGAAGAACAAGATCCACAAGTAAAAGTAAGCGCTATGCTGGAAATGAATAAACAGTTGGCCACTCCGGAGGACTTAAAAGAAACTGTTGCTTTTCCAAATGCAGAAGCGCATGTGATAGGATGTTCAATGACTTCTAAAGATGTGGAAGGGGTTTACAGCGCTATTAAAAAATTTGCTGCTGAGAAGTTAAAGATCAATACGGTTGAAGAAATCAGCAACTAATCTTTCCTACTCTCTTTTCGTGGCGACCGCCTTCAAAAGGAGTAGTAATAAATTTTGTTAAGATTTTTCCTGCCACCTCACTGGAAATATATCGAGAAGGCAAACAAAGTACATTAGCATTGTTATGTTGACGTGCCAAAACTGCTAATTCTTCTGTCCAGCAAATAGCTGCGCGAATTCCCTGATGTTTATTAGCAGTAATGGCTACCCCATTTGCGCTTCCGCAGATAAGTACTCCAAGTTCACATTCTTTATTCTCAACAGCATTCGCTACAGGGTGTGCAAAATCAGGGTAGTCAACAGAATCTAAACTATGTGTGCCAAAATCTTTTACATCATTGTCGACTTGCTCCAATTGTTTTTTGAGCAATTCCTTGTATTCAAATCCAGCATGATCGGCACCAATAGCAATTGTCATATGGCTGATTGTTGATCTAATTTTTCATCTTCCAATTCTCGTTTTTTCTTTCGCCTCAACTCAACCCCCGATATGAAAATACTGATTTCGTAAAGGAAGTACAACGGAATAGAAATGAGGGATAAACTTAATGGATCGGAACTTGGTGTAATTATGGCTCCAATCACCAGGATTGCAACAACTGCATGCTTGCGGTAGCTACGCAAAAGCGTTGGCGTAACAATCCCCACCTTGGTTAAAAAGAAAATAATTACCGGTAGTTGAAATAATATTCCACTGCTCAATACTAAAATACTGATTGTTGATACGTATGACGTGATGTCAAATTCATTCGATATTCTGCTACTTATTGAATAATTGGCAAGGAATGCAACGGTCATTGGGCTTAGAATAAAATACCCAAAAGAAATCCCCGTAAGGAAAAGTGCTGAAATAGAAAACACCGCACCTCTTGAACCTTGTTTTTCTTTGCTATAGAGTCCAGGTTTTACAAAGCTCCATAATTCCCAAACTACATAAGGGAATGCAACACAAAGTCCTATAACAAATGACGAAGTTAATTGCATGGTAAACTGTCCCATCAAAAATCGACTCTGAATCTTCATGGGAATTTCTGTCACGCATAGTCCATCAACTCCTGTCATCGCTCCCAACTCACACAACCAACGAAAGGTTATGAAATTGACGTCACTTGGCGCAAAAATTACATATTCAAAAATCTCATGCGTGAAAACGAACGCGAGAATCATCATAATAAAAATCGCAGCTACAGCACGAACCACATGCCACCTCAATTCCTCTAAATGGTCGAGGAACGACATTTCTTTTTCTTCACTCATAAATTTCATCAAAGACTTCAGCACAATGCAGACTTATATTCAATCACTTTCTTTCTCAAGCACGAACCAAGCGTCCGCAATAGCTTACTTTCTACTATTTATACAAAGGGAATTTTTTCATAAACGTATTCACTTTGCGTTTTACTGCTTTAAGATGTTTTACGTCTTCGGGTTTTTTCAACGCTTCATCAATCAGGTCAACCACCTTAATAACATCTTTCTCCATTAATCCACGGGTAGTGATGGCCGGTGTTCCTATGCGCATCCCCGAAGTAACCATCGGTGATTGCGTATCGAATGGCACCATGTTTTTGTTGATTGTAATGTCGGCTTGTATCAATGCTTCCTCTGCAATCTTACCGGTTAATTTCTTCGAGCGAAGATCAATTAACATTAAGTGATTATCTGTACCGCCCGAAATAATTTTATATCCTTTATCAACAAACGCCTTCGCCATCGTTTTGGCATTCTTGGCAACTTGAACAATGTAGGTTAAGTAATCATCACTCAATGCTTCGCCAAAAGCAATTGCTTTAGCGGCAATTACGTGTTCAAGTGGTCCGCCTTGTGTTCCAGGAAATACACCTGAATCCAAAATCGAAGACATCTTGCGCAACTCTCCTTTTGGAGTTTTTAAGCCAAATGGATTCTCAAAGTTTTTACCGATCATGATCAATCCACCACGAGGTCCACGCAAGGTTTTGTGAGTGGTTGTAGTTACGATATGACAATGTTCCATCGGGTCATTTAACAAGCCGCGGGCAATCAATCCTGCCGGGTGCGAAACATCCGCCAGCAACAACGCGCCAACACTATCCGCTGCCATGCGTAATTTTTCATAATCCCAATCGCGACTATAGGCAGAGGCGCCACAAATAATCATTTTTGGTTTTTCGCGCTGAGCCGTTTCCAATACCTTATCAAAATCAATCTCACCGGTCTCCTGCTCCACTCCATAAAAGGAAGGTTGATACAGTTTCCCTGAAAAGTTAACCGGTGATCCGTGGGTCAAATGCCCACCATGTGAAAGATCGAAGCCCAGTATTTTATCGCCAGGTTTTAAGCAAGCCAACATAACGGCTGCGTTTGCTTGCGCTCCCGAGTGAGGTTGCACGTTTGCCCACTCAGCCCCAAAAAGTTCCTTAATCCGGTCAATAGCAAGTTGCTCAACTTCATCCACTACTTCGCAGCCCCCATAATATCGCTTTCCGGGCAAGCCTTCGGCATATTTGTTAGTAAGCACAGAGCCCTGAGCTTTCATTACCTGTGGAGACACAAAGTTCTCGGAGGCAATCAACTCTATGCCGTGTTCTTGTCTTTGTTTTTCTTTTTCAATCAGATCAAATACAATTTTATCGCGCTTCATGGAGGGAAGAGTTTTATTCAGGGGGCAAAAATAGAGAGATTATCCCTAAGAAGAACACCGATCGGCATAGAAATGGCATCATTCTACCTTTAATTTGCGTATAAATATTTCAGTTCATTTAATAGTCCTCATCAATCCTCACTTTATGAAAAAAGTCCTTTTTCTGATTGCATTAACTGGCACCTCTTTTCTCACTCAGGCCCAGAGCCAAAGCCCCTATATTACTTCGGATGGAGAAATTATTCTCGGGTTTGCAGACATCACCCAAAATGGAGTTGAAACATCCAGTGTTCCCCGCTTCACCATATTCTTCCATGCTCAGTCGTTGGCTCATTTTGATCAAACTGAAAAATTTGGATGGTACACAGGGTTAGGCATCCGCAACGTGGGGTTCATCTACGATCAGGATGCAAGCACCCGTAAAAAATTCAGAACCTACAATTTGGGTATACCCGTTGGAGTAAAATTTGGAGACCTGGATGGCCTTTACCTTTACGGAGGATATGAATTGGAAATACCAATTAACTACAAGGAGAAAACGTTCATCAACGAAGTAAAAGAAGACAAATACAATGTGTGGTTTAGCAATCGGGTGCCTAATATCTACAATACCGTGTTTGTGGGTGTTCGCTTTCCGCGAGGCATAAGTTTAAAATTTAAGTATTATCTCACTCCATTTTTTAATGAGGGTTATACCCAAGTAGTAAATGGTGTTACCGAAACCCCTTACGCCAACCTGAACGTAAACACGTTTCACATTGCCCTTACTACCATGATTGCAAGAGGGAAAAAAGTTGTTTGGATAAAGCGCGAGGATTAATCGTGTTGAATCTGATTCTGCAAAGATTTTTGAACGGCAGGATCGAGAACCAAGATATTGGTTCGCTTTTTAAGATCCAGCGAATGCCCAAGTAGTGGACCATGAGATTCGGTTGTTCGAATTCTTCCAAATTCAGTAAGACCTGTAATCTCTTGCAAAGCTCTATTTAATAAACGCTCGCGCGGATCACCTAATGGAAACAAAATATAACTGTTGTCCTCTAAAAATATTTGTGGATTAAAACCCGTATCGTAATCGGACTGATTCAAACTATTAAATGACTTTGTAACAATAGGTTGCATCCCCCACAAATTGTTTGGGTCATTGTCTTCGTTAAGGGTAATGGAACCTACATTTTTCCCAACAGTTTTATTGCCGATCAAAAACACATCCATATAAGGGCGCAATCCATTTATCAATAATTCGCTGGCCGATGCAGAGCGTGTTCCCGTAAGAATATAAACCCGATTGTTGCGCAACAGAGTACCTACGTTTTGAGATTTAGTTTGAAACTCAACGGTCAGAAAGTTGTCGCCAAGATTTGGATCTTTTTTAATCTCAGTAGTTACGTTCTCGTTGTATTCACGAATCGCAAAAACTTTTGTGGTATTTACATCTTTACCAATTAAACTGGCAAGGTTTGTCGTGGCTGTTTCCGCTCCACCACTATTAAATCGTAAATCAATAATTAAATCAGTAATTCCTGCTGATTGAAATCCGGCAAAAATTTCATCCATCTCAGTGTTATACTGCGTACTGATTTGCGTTGGGCCCGTAGCAAAAAAATTATAAATGTAATACCCAATCTTGCGATCGTTGTAAGTAAATACTTTGCTTAGAAAATTAGGATTTTCTGTGTACTCAAGCGTTACTAACGTCTTGGTTTGATCAGTACCAAACTCCTGCGTGCTTACATCAAGAGGACGATATGTAATCGTATGATTTTCTGAAATAGAGCCAAGCAGCGTTTGGTAGTTGGCGAGCGTAAGTTGCTCGGAATTAATCTTTGTTATTAAATCACCTCGATTCAAGGCGGCATTGCTGGCGGGTGAGTTTGGCTTAACATACACAATTTGTGCAAATACATTATTGTTGTCTGTGCTTTCGCGATAGAGTGCTATCTCATAACCCGCTTCTTTACTTATTCCCTGTAGTGAGTTTTGAAGTTCCTTAAAATTATCTTGTATCCAGCTAAATCGGTCACTTGAATTTAAGAGTGATTTAAAAAACTCTTCATGCTCTAATGTTTTGTCTGGATTGGTTAGCAACGAACTATTCCAGTAATACCAAAAATCCATGTTACTGTAAATCCAATTGTTTACATATTCATTGGGATGTTCGGGTTCATCTTTATCGCAGGAAGGAAGAACAACCAACAACAGGACAAGTGAAAATGAGATCCATCTCACGAACTTCAACTTCACACATTCAACAGGCATCATCACTATCAATTTCTGTTTGAACAGAATAACGAATTAGAGCTTAATTAATTATTGGTGGATACAATCCAATAAAGATCGGTAACTGTTAAAAATCGGAGTATTGGGTCGGTCGCAGATAGGTTTGCACATTTTTCGACACATTTTTCTGGTACTCAGGCATGGTTGAAAGTGTTTTCCATTGCGGATCTGCCGAGAATGCTTTCCAATGGGCATCTCGGTCCTCCTTGTTTTCGAAGGAGGTCATGTACATTAAGTTAGGCATGCGTGATCCGCTTAGCACTTCACCATAAAATACTGCATTAAAACCAAGTCTCTTAAAAAGTCCAACTTCATCACCATCATTAAACATCTTCACTTTGTTCAAATGAATTTTTTCAGTGTGGCTTTCGTAACTACGCAATTCATAGAACCGTTCGGTAACGGGTGATTTTAAATTTGGAACCGCTGACTGTGGCATTCCTGAAAAAGCTTTCAACACAATTTTCTCAATTCGATCATACGGAGGGTTATCAAATTTTGCATCAATGTAATCGGCACCTACAGTAGCATATGTTTTATCTTTTGCCAATTTGTTAGTCAGGTTAGCAAACTCATCCATTGAACTGAATGGAATCAATACATAAAGTTTTTTTCCAAATGTGGTGTCTGTTTCCAGCGGCTTAAAGATCCCAATCTTCTTTGCCCCCATTCTATGCATAGCAGGAATGAATGCTTTCTCTAGATAGTTCTCAGTCCGAGCCTGTTGCTCTGCTGTTTTAAAATAATAGACGCGCAATTCATAAAATTCGCGGGGAGCAGCATTTCCTGTTAATGCAACACCTGCAATAAGGAATAAACAGAGGAGGATAGATTTTTTCATAAGGATAGATTTCATTCCAAAAGTAGCAGAACTTATCAATTACTTGCTACGTCCAGTCACCTAATATAGCCGGTAACACTATTTTTGTATCTAAATCTACCCGCCTTGAATTTTCAATACCTACTCGAATTAACTGGAACATTCTTTTTCGCTGTGTCTGGGGCTCTTGCTATTCAAGATAAAGAAGGTGATTGGTTTAGTGCCGGCTTTACTGGCTTTATAACGGCTATTGGCGGTGGCAGTTTGCGCGATATTTTGTTAGGCAGTTATCCACTTGTCTGGGTGGCCGATATCAATTTCATTTATTCAATTCTGGGTGGAGTAACTGTGGCTATTATTTTCTTTCGGGTGATTATTAAGTTTCGCAAAACATTTTTGCTCTTCGATACACTGGGCATTTCATTCTTCACCATTCTGGGCGTAGAAAAAGCAATCAGCTTAGGCGTACGTCCTGAGATTGCAGCTATTATGGGAATGTTTACTGCAGTGATGGGTGGTGTTATGCGCGATACTTTAACAAATGAATTACCGGTTATTTTCCGTAAAGAAATTTATGCTACTGCGTGCCTGATAGGTGCTATCCTCTATTTGATTTTGGATTTACACACACCGTTAGAACGAAACTACAACCTCGTCATTTCCATTTCTGTAATCATCCTTATCCGACTGTTCTCTGTAAAGTTTAAACTTGCATTGCCCGGCTTTAACAGATAATGATGCCATACCGGTGATCATGATTTTACTTGTTCACTCTTCTGGCTTTCATAATATTGCAGCATGCGATCTACCCTCGTATTCTTTTTCCTTATTACCATAATCCTTTCTGGCGTTGCCCAAAAGAAAAACGAAGCCTTTCAACTGCCAATTCAAAAAGCAACCGGCATCATTAAGATTGATGGAATTGTGGATGAAGTGGATTGGCTACAAAGTGCCACTGCCAGTGATTTTTATATGGTATTGCCAATGGACACCAGCATGGCGAAGGTGAGAACCGAAGTAAAAATGACGTATGATGACGACAACTTATACTTGGTTGCCATCTGTTATCATAGTCTTCCTGGTCCATATGTTGTCGAATCGTTGCGAAGGGATTTTGCATTCGGTAAGAATGATAACTTCTTGCTTTTCATGGACACATTCGATGATCAAACCAATGGATTTTCATTTGGCGCCAACGCAGCCGGAGCGCAATGGGATGGGCTTATGTATGAAGGTAGCAAAGTGGATTTGAATTGGGATAATAAATGGACAAGTGTTGTAAAGAATTATGAAGACAAATGGATTTTCGAAGCTGCTATTCCATTCAAAACAATTCGATATAAAAATGGAATAACTAAATGGGGAATAAATTTTAGTCGGCTCGATTTAAAGACCACTGAAAAATCCAGTTGGACACCCGTGCCGCGACAATTTCCAACTGCATCGTTAGCTTTTAGTGGGTCATTAGTTTGGGATACTCCACCCAAAAAAGCAGGCGCTAATGTTTCAGTTATTCCTTACGTATTAGGAGGGATCTCTAAAGACTATGAAAAAAGTACTCCCACAGATCAACGAGGTGAAGCCGGTCTTGATGTAAAAGTGGCCGTTACTTCTTCTCTTAATTTAGATCTTACTGTTAATCCTGATTTCTCGCAAGTGGATGTGGATCGGCAAGTCACTAATCTCGATCGGTTCGAATTATTTTTTCCCGAAAGGCGACAATTCTTTTTAGAGAACGGAGATATGTTTAACAACTTCGGTTATTCCACCATTCGCCCGTTTTTCTCAAGACGCATTGGCTTAAATGCACCTATTCAAGCAGGAGCACGTCTTAGTGGTAAGTTGGATAAAAACTGGCGCATTGCCATGATGGACATGCAAACCGGAAAAGTAGAGGACGATGCGTTGCCTGCACAAAACTTTGCTGTGATGGCCTTGCAACGAAAAATATTTGCACGCTCAAACATCGGGATGCTTATCGTTAATAAACAATCGGTAAACTATGAATTACCCTCTGACCCAACTCTTCCCGTTTATTCTGAATATAATCGCAACCTGGGGTTTGAGTATAACCTTGCTTCGTCAAACAATGTATGGACGGGCAAAGCATTGTATTTAAAATCCTTCGCCCCGGTAAAGGCAGCTGATGATTATACCTATGCTGCCAATCTTCAATACAGTAAGCGGAGATTAAGTGTGAGTGGACAATACGAGTATGTGGGCAATGGGTATACAGCGGAAGTAGGTTATGTGCCTCGAAAAAATTTCGTTCGCGTAAATCCGCTAGTTGGTTATTTATTTTTCCCTACCGGGAAAACGATTTTAAGTCATGGTCCCAAAGTGAGTACCAGCGTTTTCTTTACTCCTGATTTTAAACAAACCGACAGTGAAACATATTTGGCTTACAGTTTCAATTTTAGAAACCTTAGCACCTTTACTACCTGGATTGCTCATGATTACGTGCAACTGCTTGCTCCGTTTGATCCTACCAATTCAGGGAAAGATAGTTTGGCAACCGGAAGTGAACATTATTGGAATTCGTGGGGCACCGAATTTGTTTCAAGGCCTCAAAAAAGATTGACGTATGGATTCTCCACTCGTTATGGTGGCTATTATGAAGACGGAACAAGATTATTTTTAACTGGTGATTTAGGCTACCGCATTCAGCCGTATGTGAGCATGTTATTAAGTGCGAGCTACAACGATATTCGCTTGCCCGACCCGTGGGGTAAAAACACGTTTTGGTTAATTGGTCCCCGCATTGATATTACATTCACGAACAAAATTTTCTTCACCACCTTTTTACAATACAATGAGCAGCGTGATAATATCAATTTGAACACGCGCTTTCAATGGCGTTATCGACCCGCTTCCGATTTGTTTATTGTTTACACCGATAATTATTTGCCCGAAAATCTCTCGGTTAAAAATCATTCGCTGGTGATTAAGTTTACCTATTGGTGGAATTTGTAACTAATGATGTTTCTTAGTGCTTAGCGTCTTGGCGACTTGTGTGGATGTAGGAATCTCTAACGATTTTGTTCGACTCCTTCGGAGTCGCTTAGTTGCGGTTTATCATTTTCTATAGACATATGATGCCGCTGGCATCATATTAAAGCAAGTGTTCTTATGGAATAATCGGAAGCATTATGCATCCCAACGGGATGCTACGTTTATAGAAAGCAAAGTACCTAAATATCCGATGCCGGAGGCATCGCACTAATCAATCCAATCATCAAACAAATATTTCTCATCATATTCAACCTCAAATCTTTTTAGAAGGTCGATGTATTCCTCCTTGAATGTTCTTTTCTTATGATGCTCTTTTTGATTCATCACATAGGCAATAACATCATCTAATTGCGAATGACTGTATGAAAAAGAACCAAATCCTTCCTGCCAATTAAATTTGAATCTCGAAAACTCGCCTGTATTAATAAATTCATTGGAAGATTTCTTTACTTCTCTTACCAAATCTGATAAGCAACAGGTTGGTTTCATTCCAATCAGAAAATGAATATGATTTGGAACACCATTAATGGCAAGCATTTTTTGTCCTTTGTTCTGCACGATTCCCGTTAGGTATTTAAACAAACGTTCCTCCCACTCGGATTGAATGAGGCTCTCTCTATTCTTTACAGCAAATACAATCTGGATATAAATTTGAGAATAGGTTGACATGGCCTTCTGTTCGACTCCTCCGGAGTCGGTTTGTAATGGGTATTTCCTTATCTATAAACATGTGATGCCGTTGGCATCATGGTGTTCAATAATTAGAAATTGGATACTCCTATCATGTGAAAAGATTCCAGACAAAGAGAATCGCGAAACACACCACTCAAAAAATATCAAGAAACTCACCACCCGCCACTACTACCTCCACCACCAAAGCTGCCACCACCGCCTGAAAAGCTACTGCCACTGCTGCTACTACCCGAACTCCAACTGCTGCCAGAACTTGAAGAATAACTTCCGCCTCCGCCACCACTATTTATTTTTTTACTAACGCGTTTCCCCCACTCACTATTACCAACCAGTATTTTCAAAATCGGGAAGATGATGATGTAAGCAAGACCCGGCACATACCAGACATCCCATGAAATTACAATGAGAGGAAACAACGCATAGAAAGGAATAAGGAACGCATACATTCCCCAGCCTACACCTCCTTTTATGAGCAATGCAAAAAATGCAAAGATTCCTAGAAACACATATAGTCCTAATCCAATACCGATGCGGGCTGCCATCGATAACTCTGAAATATCATCTGCATCAGTGCCTTTGTACTCACCACCAATAGCAGCAGTTATTCCATTAACAGCAGCAGCAACTCCGCCATCAAAATCGGCTCTACGAAAAGCAGGTGCCATTTCATTTCGAATGATTCGGTTACACAGTGCATCGGTGAGCACCCCTTCCAATCCATGGCCTACTTCAATGCGCATAGCATGATCATCCACAGCAATCAACAACAACACACCATTGTCTTTATCTTTCTGACCGAGTTTCCAGGCCTCAGCAACGCGTAACGAATAGTCCTCAAGCACTTCGCCTTCAAGGGAACTGATGATGAGTATTGCAATTTGATTGGAGGTAGAATCCTCATAATTCTTCAACTGCTTTTCCAGTTGATCAATTTTTTCATGAGTGAGCACATTCGCTTCATCATGCACACGCACATTCCACAATTCGGGAACTGGTTTTTGTGCGAACGTGGTTAGCGAAAAAAGAAGGGCGACAAATAAAAAATGAAGACGCATATTGATATTGAAAAATCTCACAGTCAATTTCTTAATTTTTGCATTCAAAATTATTTAACAAAGTGATGCAGTGTGCACATGCGTCACCCCTCTCCTTCGAAGAGGAGCCGGGGGTGAGGTTGTCACCACGAATCGCTGGAACCACCACCACCTGAAAAACCACCACCACCAAAATCTCCACCCCACGATCCGCCACCACCACTTGAACCACGACCGCCCATCATTCCGCCCAACATAGCAGCCGTCCAATAACCGCCTCCTCCGCCTCCGCCTTTATTTCTGCGGGACATTACAATCAACATAATGATGATAAAAATGATAGAACCTAATGGAGAGCGCTTAGATCTTTTTCGATTGGGGACAGGATCTTCATTGACATATGTGCCCGCAATGGTTTTAATAATAGCAACTACACCTGCTTGAATTCCACCTTCATAATTTTGTTCCCTAAAATAAGGAGCTACTTCATTGCGGTTAATGCGGCTCGACATTGCATCGGTTAACACACCTTCCAATCCAAAGCCCACTTCAATGCGCATCTGCCGTTCCTGCATGGCAACAAGAAAGAGTACACCATTATCTTTACCAGACTGACCTAGCCCCCACTTTTTAAATACTTCCACTCCATATCCATCAATATCTCCTCCTTCCAGGGAAGGAACAATCAGAACGGCAATTTGATTAGAGGTGGAATCACGATGTGCTTGCAGCAAGGCTTCGAGTTGTGCTTTTGCAGAAGCTGATAAAATCCCGGCATCGTCATGAACCCATACGCCACCATGCTCGGGAACCTTGGGCTGCCCCACGCTGGGGATTAACAATGAGAAACAAAGAAGTATAGTAAGAAAGAATTTCATTCGGTGAGATAAAGAGTAATACATGAACTGACTTGGTTATTCCATTCTCAAATCATCGTTCAACTCATTCACATCATCCGGTGAAATAATAAACCCTTTTTCCAACAGGATTTCACCGCATCTCAAAATAGCTTTCTCTATGCCGTCTACAATTTTATCCTTCTTCACGTGCTCAATGATGGTGCGCACAATTGCATCCCATTCTTTTTGATCCACTTCTTTACTGATGCCTTTATCGGCCATCACAATCACTTCATGTTCAAAAAATGAAATGAAAATCATGATGCCTGTGCGTAGTCGTGTGTTAAAAACTTCTTCCTGTAAGAACGCACTTTCAGCACGCTTTCGGGTCGATTGATCCATATACGCCTGACTTAGCATCATGCGTTTTACAAACGGAATATAATTGGCTTTTAAGGCTCCGATTAATCCGCCCAAAATAACCAACACAAAAATGAGAACCGGATCATACACAGCCAGCGAAGGAACATATCGATCGAAGAGAACAATCAAAAAGAAGATTGCCGTGGCTCCCAGTATTCCTGCACGATAGTTGGCAATGGTGTAGTGTCCGCTTTTTTCAACAAACACAGGCACAATCTCACCGGATATTTTACTTTCCGCTTGCTTCACCGCAGCTTTAATGCGTTCAAGCTCTTCGGGTTTAAATCTCTTTTGTAATGACATACGCTTTTTGATTTGGAGACGTCAAAGATACGAGGAAACCAATCGATTTTATGGATATTGTAAAATAGAAATTACCAAAGTAATTGATGGTTTTGAGAGAACGCTTTTAAGAGTTTTTATCTTTGCTGTAATTCTAAATTTTATCTAACGCTTGACTTAAGTCCGCTAAAAGATCCTCAACATTTTCTATTCCAACTGAGTAACGAATTAAACTTTCAGGAATACCGAGTAACCTTCGTTGCTCTTCGGTCAGTTCAACATGACTGGTAGTTTTTGGTGGACCCGCTAACGTACTTACTGAACCAAGACTTGCAGCCAGATGAACGAGTTTAAGATTATGTAAAAATACTTTTACGCTATCGTAATTACCTTTTAATGAAAAACTCATCATGCCCCCAAATCCTGACATTTGGCTTTTTGCAATTTCATGACCGGGATGTGTTTCTAACCCCGGATAAAAAACATCATTAATCTTTGTATGCTCTTTCAAGTACCTGGCAATTTTAAGCGCGGAAGCATTTTGTCTCTCGATTCGTAACTCAAGCGTTTTCATTCCGCGCGCAATCAGGTAAGCGGGATCTGCCTGAAGACTTGCCCCGTTGATTTCTCTGAATTGATAAACTTTTTTTACAAGCTCTGCATTGCCCGCTAACAATCCCCCCATCGCATCGGAATGACCACACAAATATTTTGTTGCACTGTGTATAACTAAATCGGCACCAAGGTGCAGTGGATTCTGATTAATAGGTGTTGCAAAGGTATTGTCAACAACAACTATAGCACCTACTTTTTTTGCTGCTGCCGACAATCGTTTTATATCAACAACTTTAAGGGTTGGATTGGTGGGTGTTTCTAAATACAACAGATCACAACCTTTAGCAATTTCTGATTCAAGCTTTTCATGATCCGTTGTGTCGCACAACACAACCTCTACTTTATTTGCCGGGAGGAAGTCAAGAAATAGTCTGCTGGTTCCTCCATACGTATCTTTAAGAGACACCACACGTTTACCGGGCGTTAAAAATGTAAACAACGTATTACTGATTGCTCCCATACCAGTAGAAAAAGAAATGGCCGCTTCAGCTCCTTCCAGCATTCTTATCTTCTCTTCCAATACATGCACCGTTGGGTTTGTATTGCGGCTGTATATGTGTCCTGATTTTTTCCCTGTTGCTACATCATGCCAATCATCAAGATCATCATATGCAAAAGTTACGGTGTTGAAAATAGGGGGTGTAATCGCACCTTCGGGAAACCGTTCCATTTCACCACCCCATACAGAGATTGTCCCTTTCTTTGAATTCATACTTAATGTTTTAAATGCATCTCTAAAAATAGAATCCAAAAGATAGACAGTTTATCTGCGATGCAGAAATTGCATGATGAAATAAATTTACCTGGTATAAGTCTCTATCCATTTTATTACTTTCGTAACCATGGTTGCAACGCTGCTCTCACACGGTTGGAAAAAACTAAGTCGATCCGTTTCGTTTAGTAAAGAACTCACCACCACTATCCTGCTTACTCTTTTTGGGTTGATGTTTCTTGGATATTCTTTGGCACTGGGCTTTGCCCTTGATCGAATAATAACTAATGGATTAAAGCATGAAGATAGTTTTCAGTTTCTTAACGGACTGCTGCTGTACTATTTTGTTTTTGAGTTCATGATCCGCTATTTCCTGCAAAATCTTCCTGTGCTCGATGTGCAGCCCTATCTTCATTTACCGCTCAAGCGCTCGCGCATTGTTCACTACTTACTTGTGAAATCATTGAGCCATGGAATGAACATACTTGTGTTTATCCTTTTCTCGCCCTTTGCGTTTACTGCAATTGCCAATCGTTTTGGTATGGCTTCTGCCTTCAGTTGGATACTGACTCTGGGATTGATTAGTTTTTGTTTACACTACCTCGTGTTACTATTTAAGAAAGGACTCGATGATACCATTTGGGGATTGCTCACATTGGTGGGTATATTTTCATTTTTAGGGGCTTCCGATTATTATGGATGGTTTAAGCTATCTGATTTATCTGCTTCACTCTTTGCACTAACAGCTCAGGGGTATTTTTTAGTTATGATTTTTAGTCTCCTGTTTCTGAGCATTTACTTTTTCAGTTTCAGGTTTTTTCTAAATGGCATGTACCCCGAAGAAGTTTCCTTTGGCAAATCGAATGCGTGGGGTAAGAATCAAGACTTAAGTTTTCTTCAAAATTTTGGATCGCTTGGTGACTGGATCAATCTTGAGATTAAACTAATTATCCGAAACAAAAGACCGCGCACCATTTTGTTTCTAAGTACTTTCTTTCTGTTGTATGGTTTAATATTTTATAACAATGATACATACACTGAAAAAATGCCGGGCTTCCTTTTGTTCGTTGGAATTTTCATTACCGGAATTTTTATGATCAACTATGGTCAGTTTTTATTTAGCTGGCAAAGTGGTCATTTCGATTTTACACTTACGCGTCCTATATCATTACGTCAATATATTGAGTCCAAGTATTGGTTGCTGAGCACAGTAACTGTTATCTGCTTTTTGTTAAGTGTTCCTTACGTTTATTTCGGATGGAAAATTATTCTTATTCATGCAGCCATGACCTTGTTCAACCTGGGCATCAATATTTTTGTGGTTATGAATGTTTCCATGTGGGAGCCTAAGAAGATTGATCTTAAAAAAGGAGCCACTTTCAATTACGAAGGCGTAGGTGCTGCGCAATGGTTAATGTCCATTCCTTTGTTGCTAGGGCCTTACCTATTTTACTTACCCTTTAGTCTTATGGGTTATCCAACGGCAGGTATTCTTGCGGTAGGAGGTGTTGGGTTAGTAGGGATATTATTTAGAACTTATTTGTTAGAAGTAACCGTGCGAAGATTAGAACAACGTAGATACACTATCGCTGCTGGATTTAGAAAAGATTAAACTCCCTCTCATGATCGCAATTCAATCTCTTAAAAAAACCTATAAAGACACATCCGTAGTGGACGTTGCTGAACTTCTTATTGGTCAGAATGAAAGTTTTGGTTTAGTAGGAAATAACGGAGCCGGAAAAACAACGTTGTTCCGAATGATTTTAGATTTGATTCGTGCTACCGAAGGGCAGGTGCTTATCAACGGTAAGAATGTTCAAGGTAATGATGAATGGAAAAGTTATGTAGGTTCTTACCTTGATGAAAATTTTTTAATTCCCTACCTCACTCCGGAAGAGTATTTCAAATTTGTTGGTAAGCTTCACAATTATTCAGACGATGATTTGAAAAACTTTTATCAAAAGTTTGAAGAATTATTTCATGATGAAATTCTTGGCAAGAATAAATACATAGGCGACCTCTCAAAAGGGAACCTAAAAAAAGTTGGGATTGCAGCCGCCTTCATTGGCAATCCGCACGTGGTCATTCTCGATGAACCTTTCGAAAATTTAGATCCCACTTCGCAAATCCGCTTAAAGCAATTGCTCGATCGTGAACGAAAAGCGAGATCCATCACCTACCTGATCTCCAGCCATGATTTGAATCATGTAACTGATCTTTGCGAACGAATTGTGATTTTAGAAAAAGGAAAAGTAATCAAAGATTTAAAAGGCGATAATCTGTTAGCTGAGTTGGAAGAATATTTTAAAGCATAACGCTCTCACTGATGGTTCGAGCTTCATTTGCTACCGTGTTTTTTCTCGCTTCTTTCCTTTACGGGATTAGTCAGCAACTTGATTCAACTCAACTTAATGCAAGCATTGGCATTGTTGGTTCACCCCAAGATGTCTCAGGCAAAACAGAATTAGGAATTGTGCTAGCGGGTGGTGGTAAAGATCAGGATGCGGCTATGAAGTGGATGATTGATCGTGCCGGTGGTGGCGACTTTGTTATTATCCGAGCTTCAGGATCAACCGGATACAATAATTACATATATGAGATGGGTGGTTTGAATTCTGTGGAAACGCTGATGATTGATTCGCGTGATAAAGCGATGCGCAAAGAAGTCGGTCAACGAATTCGGGAGGCAGAGGCATTGTTTATTGCTGGGGGCGATCAATGGAACTATGTCAACTTCTGGCAAGATTCCGAAGTATCATCAGCGATTCAATATTTAATTGATGTAAAGAAAGTTCCGATTGGTGGTACGAGTGCCGGTTGTGCCGTGTTGAGTGAAATTATTTTCGATGCGCGAAATGATACGGTCGTTTCTGCCGATGCATTGGCTAATCCATATGCCCCTCAGGTAAGTATTTCTAAAAGTTTTATTCAACTTCCTTTTCTTAAGAACACAATTGCTGACCAACATTATTCACAACGTGATCGCTTAGGAAGGCATGTCACTTTCATGGCGCGCATGATAAAAGATTTTAATATCACAACTCCAAAAGGAATTGCAGCTGACGAACGCACTGCAGTATGTATTGATAAAAATGGGAACGCGATTGTGATTGGAGAAGGCCGCGCTTACTTTTTAATTGGAAACGGAAAACCCGAAGTGTGTGAAATCGATCAGCCTCTTACGTGGACTAATAAAAATAAAGCATTGCGAGTGTATGTTTTTCAAGGCAGCAAAGAAGGCACACCGGCCTTCAACTTAAATCAGTGGCCAAAGAAAAACCCTAATGAATATTGGTTTGTTAAAAAGGGTGAATTGTTCAGGGCTCCAAACTAATCAATCTGGTTCCACCATTCCGAGCCCGGAATTTCACCACCTAAAATAATGGGCTCACCAATAATGGGTGTTGCTACTTTTATGTTCAATGTCTCAGCGTGTTTTTTAGCGCGTTGGATGGGCTCCTTCCACGGATGATTTGCCAACACAAATTTTCCCCAATGCACAGGCATCAATACGTTCGCTTTTAAATCAACCCCTGCTTGCACCGTTTCTTCAGGCATCATATGAATGTTGGGCCATTGCAGATCGTATTGTCCGCATTCCAACACGGCAATATCAAACGGCCCAAACTTTTCACCAATCTCTTTAAAGGCATCATCAAACCCTGAATCACCACCGATAAAAATTTTGGTCGAATCAGTTTGAAGTACATACGAAGACCACAACGTTTTATTTCGCGTAAAGCCACGGCCAGAAAAATGTCGTGCCGGTGTAGACGTTAGAGTAAAGCCGGGAAGTACCTCAGAAGAATCCCACCAATCAAACTCAGTAATCTGATTTTCCTCAACACCCCAACGGCTTAAATGCTGCCCCACACCCAACGGAACACAAAATATTTTTACTGTCGCTTTAAGTTTTAATACCGTGTTATAATCAAGGTGATCGTAATGATCGTGCGATATGATCAGCAAATCTATATCGGGAAAATCATCCATCGAGTAAATCATGGAGCCATCAAATGCTTTTGACCCTGCATATTGAACGGGTGACGCACGTTCACTAAAAACAGGATCGACCAAAATACGTTTGTTGTTTAGCGTGATTAAATAAGTGGAATGACCAAACCAAACAATGGAAGGTGTATCTGCCGCAAGCACTTTTAAATCTGTTTTTATAGAAGGAATTTTTGAATGCGGATAGGTTGCTGGTTTATCTCTCAAAAATTCCCGAATCATTCCGAAATAAGAAACATCTTCTGCCATCATAGGTGTTTCAATCCGGTTTTGAAACGCTCCGTTTTTATAGTTAGGAGATTGTTCAATTCTCTGCTTGCGCTCGCCTTTCGGGAGTTTGCCAAATGATTTCTGCTGCATAAATAAAATGACTGTTAGTGCGAATAGAAGAAGGAAGATTAAAACTCCTTTGCCAATTTTCTTTAACATGGTCGTATAGACGAAGAGACAAGTATTTTATTTTATGCTGTTGGGATTTGCTATCCTGAGTCTTTTGTTGGTAACTGGTTAGTCAACTCTACGCTTAAATAGTAAACTCAACAATGTACCAAGTCCAACAATTGCGAATCCGACCAGGAATTCGAACTGCATCAGCATTATAGTCTCCGTATCCGGATTTTTCCAACTACCAACAGTGTCGGCCCAATTTTTAAAATGAAGGAGTGTTGAAAGTCCAATTGATATGGCCATCAATGTCCCCATCCCTAACCTGTTTGTTAGTCTTAGTCTGTCAGAAACCACGTAGTTCATGAGTAGTAAGTAAACTGGGAGGGCAAACATTGTAAATATCATCTCTAAAAGAGTCACGTTTGTCTGGACACTCCCAGGATATGTTGTCCAAAAGAGTCGTGCAATCAAATGAACAATAATCACTGGAACAGTATTCCATAATAACAATGTCCCCCAATTCTTAAACTTGTCCGCTGTCATAATAGGCTTGATGCCAACATCCTAATATAAGCATTGGCTATATATCAATTATATAAAATCTAAATTTTCAAATCACCTTTATGCTGTTCGGGATTTGTAATCCCGAACCTTTAATCAAGGGATTTTAAAATCCAATTGATCTTTGTATCGACATTGCAAATGTCGAACAGCATGAATAATATAAAACGCAAAAAAACCTGTTGTTCAAATCACCTTATCGCGCCACTTGCCGGACCGCATATAGAAAAATGCCATCGAGAACATACTAATCCAATACACCCATTCGCTGCCCCACCCCCAGGCAAGGGATAAGTTCCAGCGCTCTAATACGAAGAACACATACACACAATAGATAAGGATCGTTATAAATTCAATCAGCAGGTTCACGCGTGTATTTCCGGTACCTGTCACTGCATTGAGCCAGATGGTGCCCACCGACATCATCAACAACGCAATTGACACAATGCGAACAATAGGTATTGCCTCAGCCACAAACCCATTGCCCTGACTATAAAAAGATAAAAAGAATTCAGGCACAAGATTTAAAATCAGAAAAATGAAAAGTGAAATGCCTAAACTCAATTTTACAACCCGTTTGATCAACGGCATTACCTCTTCGTTTTTTCCCTGACCAATCAAGTTGCTCACCATCGTGTTGGTGGTAGAAGCAAATGCCCAGCAAAAAATACCAAACAAGCCAAAGATGTTGCGCATCGTGTTTGAGATGGCTAACGCCCGGGGTCCGTGGTGCTCCACCAAAATATAAAAATATTCCCAACTCATAATGCTAATGGCAAACTGCAAAATGAGCGGTGCCGACATGGTGAGAATTAATTTGACAATTGAGATGTCAATTTTTGTTTGTTCAAAAAGTGAAAATGATTTATTAATTCCTTTGAAGTGAATTACAGCATAAATCACAAACAGACCCGATGCTTCCGCGATAATAGATGCATACGCGGCTCCATTGAAGCCAATGGCTGGCAACCCATAGTGCCCGAAAATCATTCCGTAATCCAGTACGATGTTTACAATTGCTTCGGCCAGTGTTCCCCAAACTAAAAATCGTGTTTGATTAGTGCCCACCAGCAACGCATTGCGCATTACATATAAATACAGAAATGGAAGTCCCCAAATGCGGATCAATAAAAAATCAATAACCTGATTGGCAATTAAAGGATCGTGAATAAACATGCGTAGCACAGTAGGTGCAAGCAAATAGGTAGCTCCAATACCCAGTCCCGCAATGCTTAACGCAACCCAAACGCCATTAAAAAACAATCGCCCAATCTCTTTGGGTAAATTTTGACCCGCTCTGCGAGCGATGAGTGCTTGCAATCCATTATTAAGTCCGTTCCCGATAACGGCAAAAATCAAATAGTAAACACCGGTGATGCCCGCGCTGGCCAACTCTTGTTCACCCAAGGCACCTAAAAAAATATTGTTGGTGATAAAATTGATTTGAGGCACGAGCATAGCCAAGGAGATAGGCAATGCCATCATCAAAATTTGTCTGTAGCCGGAGGTTAGTTGAAGTTGCATACCCTAAAAAGGAAAGGCAAAAGTAATGTAAGGTTATTATGTAAGTGTTACTATCTAGAAAGATTAATCACTTAATAAGTTTCCTCAAACCCAGGTATAACGGAAATCCCGAAAGGAAAAGAATGAATCCAATGAGTGATGCCTGTGGATTGGAAACCAACACACTGATGTTTACCATCGTGTAAACAACAATAAAAAATCCAGGCAACCATGGATAGCCACGCATTTTAAAAATTCCTTCCGGGTCGCCATTCTTTTTTGCGCGATGTCGTAAAACAAAAATGGCAGCCGAGGCGGTGATCAAACTGATACTATCAAAGAACATGACGTAGCTAAGTACTTGCGTGAAGGAGGATGAGAAGAAAAGTGTGAGCACGATAAAGGCAACAAACACCGTTACAGCAAACTCCTGCACTTGCGTGCGATTGTTCACGCGCTTGAAAATAGGAGGCAACACTTTGTCTTCGGCCATCGCATAATACACGCGCGGGTTCGACATGATGGAAGCATTAACATACGCCATCACCGAAAGGAACATTATAATAGCAACAATCTTGAAAGCACTTTCGCCCAGCAACACGCGCGCTACATCCGCGGCAAGCGTGGTTGAGTTTTTTAAGCCTTCAAAACCCAACACCCGGAAGTATGAAAAGTTGACTAGCAGATACAGTGAAAGAATAATCGCGATGCCATAAAATATTGCGCGTGGCATGTTGCGTGCAGCATTGGGTACATCGCTACCAAAATTCATGGTTTGCTGATACCCACCATAGGTAAAGAACACAGGCACAAAACACAACCAAAACGCTTTAAACCAATCGGTGTTTGAAAGCGATGTCTTAGTAGCAGCAACAGTTGATGCTGGTTCAGGTGCTACAAAGATGGCTGCAATTAAGAGAAGGATTAAACTGATTTTAATAATCATGAGCACATTGAGCATACGCGCACTCATTTTTATTCCCAGCATATTAATGCCATACAAAATTACCATGGCGGAAAGCGTAATGATGCGAATCGCCACGTGCGGCTCCATCTGCGGAAGCAAAATAGGTTGAATGTATTCGGCTCCGATAATTGCTACACTGGCGGTTGATGCTGCATTCGAAATCACCGTCATCCAGTTTACCATAAACGCAAATGATGGATGATAACAATGCGAAAAGATTCTATAAAAACCTCCAGCCACGGGATAGCGTGAACCAATTTCGGCAAACGTAAGTGCTCCGAACAAACTGATCACTGCTCCACCAATCCACGCAACAAAAAATATTTCAGGAATGACTGCCTTGTTAGCTACCTCCACTGGCGTGCGAAAAATACCCATGCCAATAACAAGACTCACCACAATCATGGTGAGATCAAACAAACCAAGTTTGGGTTTAATAGACACGCGTGCGCAGGCTACCGGTGTTTAATTGAATGCCCAATGAAAACTGAAGAGGTATATAGTCAAAATACACATCGCTCGATAAAGGCACAGCAAGTCCCAACTGAAAAACTCCTTGAAGATTTCCAGCGATCGGTACCTTACCCGTCAGTGTGGGCTCAATAAACACCCGGGGTTTTTCATCAGGCTTAATCGTTACAACTGAATTTACAGGATCATTATCGTTGGAGGAGAATTCCGTAAAATCTACAATGGAAATTCGAGGGGTAAATGCCATGTTAAAGTTGCGACTATTTGTGCCTATTGAGGGTTGAATAAAAATACGATTGTATTTACCGGTGGCTACTAAATCTTTCTGACCAAAATAAGGAGTGAAGAAATAGTATTGCGAAAAACTGGTACCTGAACCAAAACCATATCCTGCAAATAATTCTATCCGGGATTTCTTTGAAACACTGTAATACCCCAGGCCTCCTTCAAAAAATGTGTTAGAGCGAGTATAGTCTTCAGGTTCAGTAACTTTATCGAACAGAAAAGAGCCATTGCCCATGATAGCAATATTATCACTTACAGCATAGGCTAGCTGGGCGTCAATTCCAGTGGTTAAATAAACAGATCCTTGAAATTCGCCCTGCTCGCGAAAGAGTGGAACGTTGCGCGTAGCAGGTACATACAAGGGTGAGCAGGAAGTAGCCAGAAGTGCTACTACAACAATAAATTTCCACATAAAGCCAATTTGCAGATTCAAAAGTTAAATTAGCCAAAAAACTACACCAATGACTTTTAATCAAAAAGAAATAAATCAATTGATGCGGTTTCGCAGATCCGTATTCCCTAAAGATTATAGTGGTGATCCTGTGCCTGAGGAAGTTATTAATCAAATGTTGGAGAATGCAAACTGGGCGCCTACTCATAAGTTTACTGAACCGTGGCGTTTCACGGTGTTCACCGGAGCCGGATTAAAAACGCTAGCTGCCTTTCAAAGTGAATGTTATAAGCAAGTAACTACAGCGGATGGCAGCTTTCGGGAAGACCGTTACCTGGGATTGCAATCAAAACCTTTAGAAGCAAGTCACATCATTGCAGTGGGGATGAAACGCGATGAAGGCAACCGGTTGCCGGAATGGGAAGAACTTGGAGCTGTTTTCTGTGCTGTGCAAAACATGTATTTAACAGCTACTGCATATGGAGTAGGTTGTTATTTAAGCACGGGTGGCATTACTAATTTTGAAGAAGCTAAATCATTTTTTGGATTAGGTACTGAAGATAAACTTTGCGGGTTTATGTTTGTTGGGATGCCAAAAGGGGATGTGCCTGATGGAAGAAGGAATCCGGTTGAAAAGAAAGTGAAGTGGATTACCGAATAAGAATCTAAATTTGATTTTCAACTTCAAGTATGAATAAATTGATAAAAAATATTTTGGGCGGAACATTTCTGACAGTGTTCATCCTTTCTGTTGCCTGTTCCGGTAATAAAAGTGAAACTCGCCTTCCCTCCTTCACATTAACTCCCACCGAAAAATTTCTATTCAAATCATTTGTCGATTGCAACATGGCTGAGGTTTGGGTAGCCGACACGTTTAGAATCTTTCCTGGTAAGTATGGAGAAGATACGCTGTGGGGATACTCTGACAACTTGCGTTTCGGCAATGGTACTAATGCCGATGAAGCCTTTGCCAATAAGTTTGAAGATTTGATTATGCCAGAAATGCCAAAAAACGTAAAACCAACAGAGACTGGTTTGCATGGAGCGGTTTGGTTTGAAACGGTGTATCAAGACGTGAAAGATGCATCAGGAAAAACGTTGTATGCAGTGTATCACAACGAAAACTATCCGCAGAATTTTCCATACAATGAAACAACTGGTCAGGGATACATATATAAATACTGGCCGCAAGGATTAACGGGTGTTACTTCACCAGCCGCGGTGTGTCGCATTGGTATTATGAAATCTACCGATGGCGGATACAGTTGGGATAATCGTGGAATTTTTATTGAAGACCTGCAACCACGTATGATCTTAAAACCACATAATACCTCCAATACGTTTGCGGGTGGTGTGGGCGATCCTTCAGCCGTGGCAAGTGGAGATTATCTTTATCTATTCTATGGCGAATATGGGTATCCCGGTGTGTACGACTCTGCAACTTATGATCCTGCAAAGGAATGGGGTGGTCAATGCATTAGTGTAGCACGAATAAAATTAACCGACCTCGATAACCCCGTTGGCAAAGCAAAACGTTGGGATGGAAAGGGATTCAATGCTGCACCCGATGGTGTTGGCTCACCTGTTACTTCTTTACAAATACCAATGGAGGAAGGGGGTGGTCCGGCATCTGCACCCGATAAGCAATTTCATTGGGGGCCATCAGTAAGTTGGAATACCTATTTGAATTGTTGGGTAATGATGATGGGCCGCGTGGAGAGTTCATCGTGGAAGGGAAGTGCAATTTATATTTCATTCAACTTCAACGAAGATTTAACCACAGGAGATAATTCACAACAATGGACTAAACCTCAACAGGTATTGGATGTTCCGGAACACACATTATGGTATCCCTCTTTGCAGCCTATGAATACACCGGAAGACATCGAGAACAAATATACCTGTGTGAGATTAGGTAAACGCGCACGGTTATTTTTTAAAGACATGTTTACCAATGAAGAGGGATTTCAAAGTGAATATAAATCAGAGTATATCATTGAGTTTGAAAAGTAAAAATGATGAACATTAATCGCACTACCATTGAAGAAGCGCACGAGCGCATTAAGCCTTACATCCATCGCACCCCCGTGCTCACCAGCCAAAGTGTTGATGACGCTGCCGGTTGCAGTGTATTTTTTAAATGCGAAAATTTTCAAAAGGTGGGTGCCTTTAAAGCACGAGGTGCTATGAATGCAGCGTTATCGCTTACACCAGAACAACTTTCAAAAGGAATAGCCACACATTCATCAGGCAATCATGCACAAGCGTTAGCACGCGCTGCAAAAATTTTAGGGGTAAAGGCATACATTGTGATGCCACGCACTGCACCCGAAATAAAAAAACGTGGTGTGCGTGGATATGGTGGAGAAATTTTTGAATGCGAACCCACTTTGGAAGCGCGCGAAACTATGCTCGCTGAAGTGATAAAGAAAACAGGTGCTACAGAAATTCATCCCTTCAATAATTATGAAGTAATGGCTGGTCAGGCTACCGCTGCCGTAGAATTATTTGAAGAAGTAAAAAATCTGGATGTAATTATGGCACCTGTGGGGGGTGGTGGTTTGCTCAGTGGCACTGGGTTAGCTGCTGCTTATTTCTCTCCAAACACAAAAGTAATTGCCGGTGAACCGGAAGGATCGGATGATGCGTATCGCTCGATGAAAAGCGGTAAAATTGAGCAAGCACAATCGCAGACCATTGCAGACGGATTGCTAACTACATTGGGCGATAAAACATTTCCTATTATTCATGAATTGGTGAGTGAAGTAATTACGGCAAGCGATGCTCAAATCATTGACGCCATGCGCTTGGTGTGGGAGCGAATGAAAATAATTATTGAACCCTCGTGTGCAGTGCCCTTAGCGTCCTTGCTAAAGGAAAAAGAAAGATTTAAAGATCAACGCGTGGGCATTATTCTTTCGGGTGGTAATGTGGATTTAGAAAGAGCATTGAAGTTGATGACTGAGGGAAAGTAAATCCATGCATTAGCTCCCGCAGATTTCGCTGATTTTCCGCAGACTTATTCTTTGAATTTTTGCGACCATCTGTGAGATCAGCGGGAAAGTAATTCCCGGCACAATTTTTCGTTAAACAACCGAAGTCTATCGGTGATAAACCCTTTATCGACTTTTGTTTTTAGTAGCTTGCTTCATCAAAACACAACTATCATGAATAAATTCATACTACTCTTTCTATTTGTGCTTACAACAACTATTGTTAATGCGCAGGTCATTGGAAAAATGTTTCCTGATCTGGAAGCCGAAACGGTGGAAGATAAAAAAGTAAACCTGCCAACCGAAACAAAAGGAAAATACACTTTACTCGGTTTGGCGTATTCAAAAAAATCGGAAGATGAACTGAACAGTTGGTTCAGTCCGGTATATAATAAGTTTATACGGAAAGCTACCGGGCTAATGGCCGGTATGGGTTACGATGTGAATGTATATTTCGTACCTATGTTTACAGGTGTGAATGCTGCTGCAACGGGCACAGCAAAAAAGAAAGCTCTAAAAAATGTTGATCCGCAATTGTTGCCCTACATTCTATTTTATAAAGGCGAATTGAAATCCTATAAAGAAGCCCTCGATTTCGAAAAAAAGGATATCCCCTATTTCTTCGTGCTGGACAAAGATGGTAAAATAGTATACGCAACCTCAGGCAAATTCTCGGAAGATAAACTAGACGAATTAGAAGATTCTATTGAGGATTGATAACATTCTGATTCCTTAAAAGCCCCGTTCTGAAATTTAGGACGGGGCTTTTTGTTTGATTATACCGAAACCAGTATCTTCCATTAAAAGTTATCGAGAATGGGCTTCCTTATCCTTCTGGCTTTAGCATTAGCGCCCGGTGTGGCCATTGGCGTTTATATCTACTTAAAAGACAAGCATGAGCGTGAGCCTATAGGATTGCTGATGCGAAGTTTCTTCTTTGGTGTGTTGAGCATCTTTGTAACCTTACTCATTAGTGCTGTAATCAATCAATTCGTTACTATTAATGAACAGGATGTAAGCGAGCAAGCCGTGCATGCCTTTTTGATTGTGGCGTTGGTGGAAGAATTCAGTAAGTTCATTTTCATCCGAGGCATCTTATACAACAACAAAAACTTTAACGAACCTTTTGATGGCATTGTGTATGCAGTAATGGTGGGTATGGGCTTCGCCACATTTGAAAATATTTTGTATGTGTTTCAAGGAGGAATCGGTACCGCTATTATGCGCATGCTTACTGCAGTGCCAGCTCATGCAACGTTCGCTGTTCTCATGGGTTACTATTTGGGCAAGGCGAAGTTCGAACATAAAAAATCATATTATGCTTTTCATGCATTAGGTATAGCTACACTCTTTCATGGTGCTTATGATTATTGTTTGTTCATTTCGTTTGTACCCGGCATTGTATTTGGTGCGCTTGCTTCATTGATTGTGGCAATCTGGCTTTCGCGCAAAGCAATTAAAATTCATCAACTCGCTTCACCCTTTATAATTACTGTTACAAACGAGGTCATCGTTGAAAAACCAACACCCATTGTAAAAGACCCCAATCAATCTGACCATACTTATTTAAAATGATTAGAGAATCCTTAAAGAAGAGTTACATCGGCATGAATAAAGAGTTCCGCTTTCGCGGAGAAGAACCCGGCCGATTGGAAAATTTTAGTGATGCCGTTTTTGCATTAGCGGTCACCTTGCTACTTATCTCAACAACACCACCCACTAACTTCGATCAGATCAAACGGTTTGCGTATGAATTCTTTCCGTTTTTAGCATGTATTGCATTGATCTTATTAATTTGGTATGAACACTTTATCTTCTTTCTTCGTTATGGCTTGCGTAACCGTAAGATGATATTTCTCAATACGCTATTTCTGGTTATCGTGTTATTCTATGTGTACCCTCTAAAATTCCTTACCAAAATAATCATATTGGGCCCTATCGCATTATTGATGCAAGAAGAGGGTATTCTGAACGAGATTAAAGGAATGATTAATCGTGAAAACATGGGACAGCTGATGGTTATTTATGGTGTTGGCGCTGTCAGTGTATTTCTTGTTCTAATTTTGATGTATCGATATGCGTTGCAAAAAGCAGATGGCCTGGAATTAAATGAAATTGAAATTTTTGATACAAAAGCAAGTATGCGCACAAACCTGCTGATGGCGATTGTTCCGGCTATTTCTGTAACTCTTGCATTATTTTTTATCAATAGTTGGCTTGCGGGGCCAATCTCTGGCAGTGTCTATTTTCTTTATACGCCAATCATGTTTTGGCATGGCCGAAATCTTGATCGAAAAAGAAAAGCACTTCTTCAATCCATGTCTTAACTATTCTTGCTCACCAAAGTTAGGCGCACTGATGTGCGAACCGAAAAATAATGCGTTGAAGAAAAGTTTATTGGTGCCATTCCAGTAACCACGAAAAGCAGGATCATCAACAAACAAAATTGCCCGACCACTTCCCACGCTGCTTACTTGCAACGAGACTGAGTTCTTGATACGCTCCAGATTAGATGGATGGATGTATCCACTTAACAAAGGTTTGCTCGTGTATTGAATCACGGTGTTGAATTGGCTTTTACTCGGCTCAATAAAAACGGTGTGGTTGCGGTACACTGGTAAATCACGATTGGTATACCCAAAGCCAAGCGGATGTGTAATGTCTAACTTACCCATATAAATAGAACCTCCAATTGCTCTTGAACCTTGATAGTCACCAGCGGTTACATAATCCATTCGCTTAGAGTCCTTCTTATCATTTGGTTTACTCAATTGCTCATTGAGCAGCTTACAATTGATAGCCCATGTAATGGCAGATTTTTGTAGAATCAAGGTGCCCCCTTGTTGCACCCAATTTTTTATTTTCTCAACACCACTTTCGCCAAGCAGACTATAATTG
Organism: Cyclobacteriaceae bacterium; assembly: GCA_041742535.1. Classification (GTDB taxonomy): domain Bacteria; phylum Bacteroidota; class Bacteroidia; order Cytophagales; family Cyclobacteriaceae; genus ELB16-189. Next base: position 70,874 of record JBGSIM010000091.1, read on the forward strand.
CCCGATACCAGAATGAGTGTATTGTAATCCGTTATTGTGAGCCTCGAAAACTGACTGGTGTTTACTTTCGTGATCGGCATTTTTAGTTTCGAGTCTAGTAAGTACCAAATCTGTCCGGCTTCTGTAGCCGAAACGCCATCACCAATAAGCATCGCTACACGAGGGGTTTCTACGGTTCTTACATTATTACTTCCTAAGTCAACGCCTTCCAAACTAAATCCTGTGTCAACCGAATAAATATCAATACCTGCTGTGCGGGAAGCCTCTTTCACAATAGTAAACAGTTCATCAGCAGAAATATTCTGATCAACTACAGGAATCATCAACGTTCCATATCCAAAATTCTTTTTCACTCCATTTACTGTTGCCGAAAAGGGTTTGAAGGCAGCTTTTACAAACACTTTGTTAGAAAGCAAATAATACAACGCACGTGAGGCACTGTATTCATTCCAATCAATCAAGTATGCATAGTTTGTTTTTACAACGGGTGGTGGATTGGAAACTAAGTCTTCTGCTTTTAGCTTATCCCCTTTAGAAAATTTAGTGCTGGCGGTTAATGCATCGTGTGGCATGCCATACGCCAACGCCATTGTCCAGGTAGATGCATCATAGAACACACTGTCGTGGAAAGATGTTACTTTCTCAAACATGCTGCGCACCATGCGGTACTGAGTTTGATCAGTTGAAACCACAAAGGCTTTCCCTTTCTCATACTTGTTTGCTCCTAGTGTTAAATCCGCACCAAGCGAATACGTTTCAATGCGGTGTTTTAATAAAAGATCCGCAAATTCTTTCGTGCGACTTTGATCTCTGCTATCGCCAAACACATACGCTTTGATAGCAGACTTCTTTCCATCATCTAACGCTGACTTGAAATAATCTTGCTGATGCTTCAACAACAACTCACGATTGTCAACTCCGGCTTTTACTGTTGCCAAACTTGTGCGCACATGATTGCGAATGGTAAAAGCAAATGTTACCACTTTCGTAGAACTCTGTTGCACATGCCCGCGTGAACTAGCTTGCTCAAACACAAGCCCAAGTCCACCATGAATATCCGGATACGTTGATCCATAGCCCGGATACGAGTTGTCAAAGTTCTCTTTAGAAAAATAAAGTGAACCAATATCGTCCAACGCTTTAGAAAAATATTTTGCAAAGAGCGGATTCAATTGATCGTAGTTAGCACGCGGCACTACAGGATTCTCAGATCCATAAGGTTTAGTCGGTTCAAAAAAGTTAGTTGCATTTGTTCCCATCTCATGATAATCGGTACACACATTGGGTAACCACTGATGAAAAAACTCAATGCGGTTTTGACTTTCAACATGTGCCAGTGGCAACCAATCACGGTTAAGGTCAAACCAATAATGATTGAATCGTCCACCGGGCCAAACTTCATTGTGCTCACGATCCATCGGGTCAGCAACCGGAGGAAATCCTTTATGCATGTTTGCCCAATTGCTGTGGCGGTCGCGCCCGTCAGGATTATAATTTGGGTCGATATGAATTACCGCATCCTTTAAAGTCTTTGTTGCTTCATCACCTTGCGAGGCAACTAAATAATATGCGGTGAGCATGGCTGCTTCACTGCTGCTCGGTTCGTTACCATGCACATTATAGCCATGCGTAATAATCACCGGCATGTTTGCTGTGCTTACAGATTGTGATGGATCGGCAAGTTTTAAATGTTCTTTTCTGATCTCTTCCAATCGCGCATAATTTTCAGGACTCGTGATAGTAAGCACGACTTGCGGCCTACGCTCGTTCGTATAACCGATAATTTGAAAATGTGCTTTAGGCGAAACTTTTGCCAGCTCCTGAAAGTAAGAGACAATCCGATCGTGGCGTGTGTGCCAATCGCCAACCGGGTAACCCAAAAATTGTTCAGGGGAAGGAATAGCAGGATCAAAAGAAACTCCGGCAGGAAAAAAATAATTATTTTGAGCTGAGGCTGAAAATAAACACAACACAAATGCGAAGAGAGCTAGATACTTTTTCATAAGACAGGTTTGAAAGGGAAAAGTTACCTAATCTCAACCCGCTGGAAAATGAATTGTGATGGAAGGTCTTTATCAGAGTCTTAATTTACTCACTAAGAGATATAACATTTCAACGACCACATGTCTTCTCATAATTAAGGCCAGGAGAAAATTTCTCCCATTCAAAAACGGTCATGTTACGCTTTATTTGAGAGCATAATTTTTCCGCCATCTTTGATTCTATTTCAACTAATTCATTGTTCGTTTTATTCGGAATTTTTGAAAAAATTGTTAGGCTTGGATGTCCAAATCTTTGTAATGCTTGAAACAAAGCTCGGTATATATCTGTATCGTTTTTATTTCCTTCGTAATTTGTATTGAAATTAAATGCTTGTACCGCAACTAGTCCTTGAAATATAGAGTCCTTTAGTTCAATTGATCTAATGGCCATTTCTTTAGCGGTTAGCAGATACAATAGGCAGTCAGTCTCCTTTTTCTTCGATTCTAAAATAATGGTAGTTCTTAATAATTCTTGTCTGAGAGAATCTTCAATAAAATTTGAATCATTAACCTTTTGAGCGGAAGCTGCTAATGATAATATGAGAAGGATCAATAAATAAAAATGAGTCTTAATCACTTGTATGTCTCTTTATAAAGAGAGTTAAGTTTCGCACTAAAAACCATCATCCTCCTCATCCTTTTTCTTCTCTTTCTTTTTTGCGGCTGAGCTACCGCTTGCAAGATCATAAGGAGCTTCCAAGCCATAATACGTTTGGCGAAAGCGATTGATGAATGCGAGTGTTTCTTCAGTAGAACCTGGAATGTAAACGAGTTCACCAATTTTTGCCTTGCTTGCATTTGATTTCTTGATGAGTAAATCATTAATGGATTCCAGTGAAGAATGAATCAACACACGGTTGTCTTCCAACCCAAAATAAAACCAAGCATCGGGTGATGCTTTAATAAATAAGTGAAACACAGGTGCACCATCTTCACTCTTTTTAATTTCCATAAAGCCTTCAAATGCACCATTGATATCATAGCGCCCCATGTGGCTAAGTCCTAAATTGCCTTGACTGTAAAATGATTTATTTTCTTCCGACCATTTGAGATCGGTATTTGAAAGTACAATTGGTTTTACCAACCCTTGCACCGTGGATAACGAAACATAACTCTGCAACGAGCGTTGTTCATAATCTTTCACCACTTTCTCTCCTACCAAATCAGCAATTTTATAAAGCAAATCCGTTGCATCACCAAGTCCTTCTTCTTTTACGCCTTCGTTCTTAATCACATCCTGAATACTCAACGCCATTAACTGATACACCATAGTAGGCACATTCATATCGACCATCACAAACGAGTTCATCTTAATATCGTTGGTTTCCAAATTACCTGAGCCTAATGCAGAAGCTGTTAGATTGAAATCTTTACCTCCTGAAAAGAACTTAACAGGTCCCTCAAAACGGACCTCCTGTTTGTCTTCATTATAAGCAAACACTTTCCCAGTTAATTTTTCTCCAGCTGCTTTTGCGCGATCTTCAATTTTGAATTCACTACTTTCCTTATCAAAATAGAGCGAACCGCTAGGTGTAAAGAAATCTTCATCACTTGGATCTTTCTTATCAAACACAAACGTGATATAGAGATCATTGTCGTCCGCAAAGTGAAGACCGGCATCTGCCTTGCGCCCTTCCTCTGTTATCGAATTGTCGAAGTTTAAGTAAATATCTTTCTCATCGCCACTTTGCGTGTATTGCAACCAGGTGTCATAATTTTTTATTTTCTTCAAATCCATTTTTACAAACCCACGCAATTGCAAGGCAGGCTTTGTAGCATACATGGTCATATCTCCCTTATAAAAAATGCGTGGCGATACAAGAATGTTATTCTCTTCAATAACTGCCCCGTTGGCAACCGTTTGCATCGTAGCATTTCCTTTATTTTTTTTGTTCTTTGTTTGCTCTGTAATCGGTTCTAACCTAAAGTCTGTCATCTTAATGGCAAACGTATCGCTTACCGCATTTATATATTGATACGTGGCATACCCAGCAAACTCCTTTCGTGAAATAATGTCAACCACTCCTTCCGTAAGTCGGTGATAACCGTTCAGTGTATCTAAAATGATTACCGTATTTTTCAGTTGACCTATCTTAGCATTTTCTAAGATCAGTACCTCATTATTTTCAGGAGTAATCTTTGCATCCGCAACAATTATGTAAGGAATACCGCTTACTTTCAATTGCTGAGTTTTAATATCATATTCAGCACGTTCTGCATTAAAACTTAATGAATCCAACTCTTTACGGGTTGTGTAGAAGTAGGAATCTTCTATGGGAACATCTGGTGCTTTGCTCATCACAATTTTCTGGGTGTTTAAATCCCATCGTGCTTCAGGTATGGAGGTTTTGAACTGTGCATAGGGAAAGGTAATGGCGGCCTCCCCGGTTACTTCAGGACTAATGGTTGCAAAGTTTTTGTCCAGGTTAAATTGCACCTTTACATTGCTACCGGCTAATGCAGGCTTATCCGGATTTCCTGTTTTCACTTCAAAAATGGCGTGCCTTGCACCCAAATCTTTTGCGGAGAAATTCATTTCCTTTGATCGCACTTCAGATCCTCGTGTGCTCAATCGCCCATCACCCCCTAATCCTGTTTTTGAAACAACCAGATTGCCATCCAACGTAGCTGTATTTTCATACAAACTAAAAGGCTCTTTCAGATTTTTGATTCGCATCTTATCCTGCTTCGGCAACCACTTCAATTGATAGTCACCTAACTTTACTTGAGGAAAATACGCTGCCCCAAATTGTTTTTCTTGTATCTCGCCAACGCTTCCACGGCCAACAACCGAATCAGGATAAAAAACAAAATCTTTTGACTCAACAGTGGCAGCCAGGTAGTCTATTTTTCCGGCCGCGCGAATACCTGCATTATCTAAACTCATTCCTCCATACAGCTTACCTTCACCTTGGTACAGTTGGTAACCCGATGTGGGAACTGTATGTGTAAATCCTAGCGATTTATCGGGCATAGTATGCAGTTTCTCCTTGAAAGCGGGAAACATACCACTTGAAATAAATGTACCCTCAAAATTGATGGAGCCAGGATCGGCATCATTCAAACTATCCAACTTAAAAGGTGGAACAACAAAAAATACAGATTGATCATAAGCACCATTCAGCACTTCACTTCTATTAAAATAAATAACCCCACCCGCAGTAGCATCTAAGCGTGGGTAGTTTGGATACTTTATTTTGCCTGATTTGTTATCCGGTCTGTTAATAAATAAAGTTCCTGATGTTTTATTGGAGGATGCCTGAAGTCCTCCTGCTGCCGCGGCTGTTGAGTCTGCACCCACCATGGCGTTGTTCACTCTCCTTCGTGTTCCATTTTTTTCTGTTACATAAAATCGAATCGAATCGATGTGATTCATGTTAATAAAGAAACTATCATACTTTAGCGTAAAGTCCCTTCCCGAAATCTCGAAATTCCCCGCTGTGATTGTACCGTTAAATTTTATGTCGCGATTTTGTAAGAATGTGACACGACTGCTGTCAGGCTTGATAATCACGTTTAGTGAATCACTCACGTTAAATTCCTCCACACCATATACATTCATTTTTCCAGTTGAGAAGCTAATGATGGCATTGGCTATTGTATCCGTAAGAGAATGAATTTTTAAATTATCGTAATCTGCAAAGCCTTTTACAGCTTGTAAAAAATTAACGGCTTTATCTTTTACGTGAATCTTCCCGTTGTGTGCATCATAATCGATCATTCCCTTCTGCGAAAGAAAATCAGCTGCCATTCTAGCTGTCTGTAAACTACGCTTGCCTTCCACTACTAAATCATACACATAGAAGTCGTTGCTTCCAATTTCATTCGCGTGGTTTACTACAAGTGCCAATGGATGAAAGTTAAATCCCTGACCTGCTAATTGACGATACCCTTCTGGATCATAAAAGTCGTTTGACTCAATAATCATAGGAGAAACATTCCCACTACCCTGTACAAAAAATGCGAGACTATCTGACTTCAAATCCCAATTGATGCGGTCGGCTGTAAATTCAATATCAAAATAAGAAGAAGAGAAAGGTGCTTTTCGCAACTGACTTTTCTCTTTGTTAAGAACAAGTTTTTCGTTTTTAGTGTCATACCGGAACTCCATGGCTGGATGAACAATTGAATCGTTTTGCTGATAAATGGTTATATGCGCCTGAGCCGACACAATAACCGAATCCCGAAATCCAAACGAAGATGCCGTTGCTTTAAACTTCCTATCCGTTTCTCCATTTATTTCAATAGTAGCAAGACTTTCATCCACCGAATTGCTAGTGAGGGTATGACCTTGCATACCAATCCCTCCGGTATACTTTACTTTTTCAGAACCAAGACCTAACAGGCTAAGATTTGATTCATAGGATTTGAAGCGTGGGTAACTGGATGCTTGAGGAGTGTTGTGATTAAGACTTCTGAACTCAAAAATACCCGGCACGGCACCCGGTGTCTTTCCTACATAAGTGAGTCGACCTTGCTCTGCTTTTATGTAGGGTTGTGATGTTTTAAAATTGTATTTGTTTAGATCGTAATAGACTGAATCGGGCGAAAGTCCGGCAGCACTCCAATCAAACCGGCCACCATCACCCACAAATAATTTTTCACGCATGGAAAAAACTCCTTTCGTATCGCGAAGAAAAACTGTGTCGTAAGGGGTAATAAAATTCAACGAAAGTTTATCGAAAGACATTACAGGTCCAAACAACTCGGGTTGAACAATGGGTTGTTGCCATTGCGGAGCATTGTACCAGGAAGTATCTACAGGTTGTTCGTAATAGGTTTGAACTGTATCAGGAATATAAACCGGTTCGAGGTAATCGAAACTATAGTTATCATCCAACACAAGCAATTGAAAAAACTTTTCGTGCTGCAGTGCCCGGTATTCAAAAAAATCGCGGCTTAGTTGCAAAAAGATGTGAGCCTGATTGATATTATCTTTCTCAATTACCTTTCCAGCTACCGTTAAATAGTTAGAGAGTCGGGTTGGGTCAGTTTGTTCAACAGAAACTGCCGAAGCAATAGCACCGTAATAATTAACAAAATGTGGACTCAGCTTATATCTCTTTTTCTTCATCAGGCGCGCCTGACTCCGAATTACTTGTTGCTGATCGGGACCTAAGTTTCCCCACGCAGTTTGGAAAGCAGCACCCACCGCCATGGCATCATTGGCTTTGGTGTTCTCCAAAACAATGCGAACACTATCCTGAAAACTGTTGCTATAATCGGCTGCCGTCTGGGCGAATACGCCAGCGGTTGATAGTAGAACGGCAATAATGTAGGTTAAAACCTGCTTCACGGGGCCAAAAACCTTGAAATTCGTAAATAAATGGCGAATGTGCTAATTTAAAAAGATGCTGGATGTTTGATACTAGCAACCTACTTCGAATCCTAACAAATAACTTGTGAAAATAGGTTTTATTGTGATCAAGTTCTTAACAGCAGGCATGCCCAGTTTTCGCGCTCGTCATGGGCCACTTCACTAAGATTATATTTGGCAGCTTCTTTTTTAAGATCATCAATATCATGAACATAAAAACCGCTTAGCAGAAGCAGTCCGCCCTTCTCTAAATAAGAAGCATAGTGATGCATTTCTGCGAGTAAAATATTCTTGTTGATGTTAGCCAGAATGATGTCAAACTTTCCATTCAATTGTACTTCTTCAATTTTCCCTTGCTGAATGTGAATATTTGAAACCGAATTATTCTCTGCATTCTCATCGCCATTGGTTACACTCCATTCATCAATGTCAAATGCCTCCACTTCTTTCGCGCCAAGCTTCGAACCCATAATGGAAAGAATAGCGGTACCACACCCGGCATCCATCACGCGTTTATTTTTATGATCCATTTTCATCTGGCGGCTAATCATCAAATGCGTTGTTTGATGATGGCCTGTGCCAAAAGACATTTTTGGAGTGATTATTATTTCGTATTGATATTTCTTTTCGATTATATGAAAAGCCGCACGCACCAAACACCGATCATCTACAATAATCGGCTCTACATTTTTTTCCCATTCTTCATTCCAATTCTGTTTTGGAATTTGTGCGAGTGAAAATTGTAATGGATTTACTTGGTCATACTTCTCTTTTACTTGATTTAGCAAATCATTATCGAATACATCACCTTCCACATAGGCTTCAAAACCTGCTTCGATTTCCATGAATGTATCGAATCCTGCTTCCGCTATTTCAGCCATCAGAATTTCAACATACTCAGGATCACAGATTACTTGCAGACGGGTGGAATACATAATTAATTTTCAATGGTCAGTTTTTCAATAGTCAATGAAGGCATGAAAATGAACAATTGGCTAATCGGCTAATTGATTTATTGACCCATTCCCTTTATGATTTCAACAAACTCTCTGCTCTTCAATGAAGCTCCACCTACAAGACCACCGTCCACATCCGCGCAAGCGAAAAGTTCTTTTGCATTATCGGCTTTCACACTTCCACCATATAGTATAGAAATATTCTCTGCAACAGCTCCATACTTAGAGGCAATGTGTTTACGAATGACAGCATGCATGTCTTGCGCTTGCTGCGAAGACGCAGTTTTACCGGTACCAATTGCCCATACGGGTTCATAGGCAACAACTACTTTCTGAATTGCTTCTGCATTTAAATGGAAAAGACTTTCTTCTATTTGATGTTTTACTAATTGTTCATGAGTCCCTTTTTCGCGAACCTCTAGCGGCTCGCCACAGCAAAAGATAGGCGTTAATCCCTGAGCCAACACTTTATCAACTTTGGTTGCTAACAACGCTCCATCTTCACCAAAATATTGCCTGCGCTCGCTGTGCCCAATGATAACATACGGAATGCCCATCGATTTCAACATTGCAACAGAAGTCTCGCCTGTGTAAGCACCTGAATCATGTTCGCTGCAATTTTGAGCGCCAACAGAAATTCTTGCATTGGTGCCAAGCTGTTGTTTAACCGGATATAGATATGGGAAAGGTGTACACAACACAACTTTCACATTTCCTTTTACTTCATCGGCCACAAGACCCATCAATTCTGAAGTTAAAATACCAGACTCTTCAAGAGTTTTGTTCATTTTCCAGTTACCAGCAACAATTTTTTGACGCATATTATTTTTATTAGATTTTATTTTTGTTCAAAGGTGAGAATGTCTGTAGCTTTTTCGCGCACAAGACGCAAACTTTTAACAGGGCCTTTATACGTTACATGTACTAAATTCGATTGGTCATTATGAGTTTCCATAATGACTTCGTTTTTGATTTCAATGGTTTTGAATTTTTTAACGCTTTCAATTTCGATGTAGCAAATCACAGCTGGGTCCTCGCGTTCAAAACCAAGAAAGTTTAGTTTCTGAATTTTACCATCCAACTTTACAGATAGATGCTGAAGAACATAGTCACTTATAAGTTTTTCAGTTGTGTAGTCTTTACCTGGTTCCAGCAAATCAAGATCGGGTTTCTTAAGTTGATTTTGAATTGATAACTCTAAGTCATCCAAAAAGATGCGCGATGTAATCTGCAATGCTTTATCCTTTTCGCTGTAATTAATTTCAGAAACCGAGAGGTGAATGGGATGCAGAAACAGAAGGAAAGAATAGAAGAGAGTAATCATGCTAAACCGGTCGCGAAAATCGTGCCGTCAAAATTACTTCTAATTGTCCTAAATCAAAATTAGGTTTATACTTGTGTGCATTAAAAATGGCATTTAATGAGCGAGTTTGCTTTGTACTTTGGCTTGGGTAAAGATCATATCCTGGATTATGTAAATGGATATGATCATATCCTGTTCGTACTGGCTTTGTGTGCCGTTTATTTGATTGGCGACTGGAAAAAAATCCTCATACTGGTAACAGCGTTTACAATTGGTCATTCTATTACGTTGGCGCTTGCAACGTTGCGGCTTATCAACGTGCCAACAGATGCAATTGAATTTCTAATACCACTCACTATTTTTATTACCGCTGTTGCCAATCTTTTTAAGAAAGAACCAGAGTTAAGCAAAACGCGCATTCAAATCAATTATGTGTTTGCACTCTTTTTTGGATTGATTCATGGCCTTGGATTTTCAAATTACCTTCGCGCCTTATTGGGTAAGCACGAGAATATTGTATCCCCGCTATTTGCCTTTAATCTTGGTTTGGAGATGGGTCAGATAATAGTGGTGGCAATATTTCTGGTAATCAGTTTTATTTTAGTTGAATTAGTGAAAGTTCAGCGCAGAGATTTACGATTTGTTCTTTCATCCGCTATAGCGGGAATTGCTTTGGTGCTGATGAAAGATAGAATTTTTTGGTGATAGCATCGCCACAGATTTCTTGCATCAGTTTTTTGTTAGGTTAATTTCTAAATAAGTAAACAATAAATTATGAAACATATTTTACTAATGCTTTTCATGGTTGGCTCCATGATGTCGATGGCACAGGAATCGCCACAATGGAAAGGAAAATTTGAGCAACTTGATCAAACTTTGCCTACGCCCAATGAATACCGCACAGGCTCTGGTGCACCAGGTCCAAAGTATTGGCAACAAAAAGCTGACTACGATATTGCTGTAGAGCTCAACGATCTCAACCAAAGCATTTCAGGAACTGAGAAAATTACCTATCACAACAATTCGCCTGATGTTTTAAAATATCTCTGGTTGCAGTTAGATCAAAATCTTTTTGATAAGGAAAGCAATACCGGAAAGACTGCTCCAGGTTCTTTACGCGATTCATCTTCAGCGAAGATGATGGCGAGCCAGTTTAGTCTTTATGATTTCGAAGGAGGTTATAAAATAAAATCCGTAACCGATGCTGGTGGTAAGCCTTTAAAGACTACTGTCAACAAAACCATGATGCGTGTTGATTTACCGCAGCCTTTAAAGTCGGGTGAGAAAGTCACTTTTCAGGTAGCATGGTCACACAATATCAACGATCGAAATTTTCAAGGCGGACGAAGTGGCTATGAATATTTTCCTGATGAGGATAATTACGTTTATACAATCGCTCAGTTTTTTCCACGCATGTGCGTGTATGATGATGTAGTGGGTTGGCAAAACAAACAATTCTTAGGTCGCTCAGAGTTTACACTTCCTTTCGGGGATTATAAAGTTGCCATCACCGTGCCAGCCGATCACATCATTGCCGCAACTGGTATGATTCAAAATCCACAACAAGTACTTACTAAAACTGAGATTGAGCGATTTGAAAAAGCGAAGACAACATTTGATAAACCTGTTGTTATTGTGACTCAAGCAGAAGCTACAGCAAAAGAGAAAACCAAATCGAAAGAAAAGAAGACCTGGCAATTTGCTGCCACCAACGTGCGCGACTTTGCATTTGCCTCTTCACGTAAATTCATTTGGGATGCCATGGCTGTAAAGCTTGCAACAACTACACCGCTTGCAATGTCTTATTATCCAAAAGAAGGCAACCCACTTTGGGAAAAGGAATCAACGCTTGCCGTAAAAAATACACTCGAAGTATATTCAAAATACACCGTTGACTACCCTTATCCACAAGCAACTTCCGTGCATGCAGCTTCTATTGGTATGGAGTATCCTATGATATGTTTCAATTTTGGTCGCCCGGCAAAAGATGGCACATATACCAATCAAACACTGCAACGTATGTTGGGAGTTGTTATTCATGAAGTAGGTCACAACTTCTTTCCTATGATTATCAACAATGACGAACGCCAAACAACGTGGATGGATGAAGGGGTTGATAGCTTTGTACAACTACTTACTGAACTAGAGCGCTATCCCAACCTTGACTGGAGTCGTGGCAAACCAGCAGGCATTGTTCCTTTTATGAAAGGCGACAAATCCGTAATGCGTCCGTTGATGACCAGTGGCGAGAATGTGGTTGCTATTGGTTCAGAGCAATATGCAAAAGCGGCAACCGCACTTTTCATTCTGCGGGAAACCGTAATGGGTCCTGAACTTTTTGATCAAGCTTTTAAGGAGTACGCACAACGTTGGGCATTCAAACATCCAAAGCCGGCTGATTTTTTCCGTACCATGGAAGATGCTTCCGCTGTTGATTTAGATTGGTTTTGGAGAGGTTGGTTCTACGGCACTGACAATGTTGATATGTCGTTGGATGAAGTGAAGTGGTTTAAGGTTAGGAAAGATGCAGCAACACTTGAAAATAAAACCAAGTCAACAACAAAAGGAGATCTGGCTTCCGGTAATAATAAAGGCGGTGATGGCAAACCTTCAGACTTTAGCCAGGGACCGCAATACTTTAGTGTGCTTCCAACTGATAATCGTTTCTATGGTGAGTTTGCAAATCGCCTTGACGATAAAGCAGTGTTTTCAAAAATGGAAAACAAAAATTTCTATGAAATAACACTCACCAATAAAGGGGGATTAGTTATGCCCGTAATTATTGAATGGACGTATAAAGATGGTAGCAAAGAAATTGAAAGACTCCCAGCTGAAATCTGGCGCCTTAATGAAACTAAGGTAACTAAAGTCTTCGCTAAAGATAAAGAGGTTGTAAACATTGTAATTGATCCATCAAAAGAGACTGCTGACATCAGTATGGAAGATAACGTATTTCCTAAAGTAGTTGCTCCCAGCAAGTTTGATGAGTTAAAAAAGAAGGGCAAGTAATTTGTCCTTGAATTGTATGTAACGAAAGCCCCGTTCATGGGGCTTTTTTATTACTTCTCGTAATAATTACATGGTGTTCCCGTATTTAGTCAATGATTCTTATTTTTGTAGCCCAAAAAACCGGAAAACAATCAGCTATGAATAAGTTAATAACCATCGTTTGCCTTGTGTTGACACTCCCGCTTGCTGCGCAAGACTGGAAAGGGAAGTTTGAACAGTTAGATCAATTGCTTCCAACTCCTAATGAATATCGCTCGGCCTCCGGTGCGCCTGGTGCTCGCTACTGGCAACAACAAGCCGATTACGTAATCAATGCCGAACTGCACGATGATACACAAAGTATTACAGGCGCAGAAACAATCACGTACCATAATAACTCACCGGATGCACTTACCTATCTCTGGTTGCAACTTGATCAGAATATCAACGCGAAAGGAAACAATACTATTAAGTCAAGCAACAACTCCATTAAGGATTCAGTGGATGCAAAATCATTGTCGGCTTCATTAGCTTTAGATGATTTCGATGGGGGCTTTAAAATTAAATCGATAAAAGATGCTTCCGGCAAAGCGTTGCCATACACCATCAATCAAACCATGATGCGCATTGATCTTGCCAAGGCATTAGCAGCCGGACAAAAGATGTCGTTCTCTATCGAGTGGTCATTTAATGTTAATGACCGCATGAAGAATGCAACGCCTAACGATGGACGCAGTGGTATGGAGTATTTTCCTGAGGATGGAAATTATCTGTACATCATTGCGCAGTGGTTTCCACGTATGTGTGTGTATGACGATGCAGTAGGCTGGCAGAACAAACAATTTTTAGGTCAGGGTGAATTCACATTAACATTCGGAAACTATGATGTGAACCTTACGCTTCCCGCAGATTTTATTGCAGGTGGAACAGGAATGGTTCAAAATTTAAAAGAAGTGCTTACCGCAGATCAGTATGCACGTTTTGAAAAAGCAAAGACCACGTTTGATAAACCTGTTATTATCTGCACTCAAGCAGAAGCAGTACAACGTGAAAAAACAAAATCAAAAGAAAAGAAGGTTTGGAAGTTTAAAGCAGAAAATGTGCGCGACTTTGCGTTTGCTACTTCCCGTAAATTTATTTGGGATGCTATGGCAGTCAAGATTGGGAACAGCACTCCGCTAGCCATGTCTTATTATCCAAAAGAAGGAAATCCTTTGTGGGAAAAAGAATCAACTATTGCTGTAAAGAATACAATCTCAACATATTCAAAATACACAATTGATTATCCGTATCCGCAAGCAACTTCCGTGCATGCAGCATCTTTAGGAATGGAGTACCCGATGATCTGTTTCAATTTTGGCCGACCTGATAAAGATGGAAACTATTCTGATCGCCTAAAGTGGGGAATGGTGGGTGTAATCATTCATGAAGTAGGTCACAACTTTTTCCCTATGATTATCAACAATGACGAACGTCAATGGACATGGATGGATGAAGGTGTGAACACGTTTGTTCAGTATCGTACCGAAGTTGAAAATTATCCCGACAAGCCAATCGGTCGTGGGCCAGCTGCTAACATTGTTCCTTACATGAAAGGCAATGCCGATTTGCAAAGACCACTAATGGTTAATTCAGAATCGGTTGTGCGATCAAATTTTGGAAATGAACAATACGCAAAATGTGCAACTGCTCTAAACATCTTACGCGAGACTGTTATGGGACCAGAACTTTTTGATCAAGCGTTTAAAGAGTATGCACAACGTTGGGCTTTTAAACATCCACAGCCGGCAGATTTCTTCCGTACACTTGAAGATGCATCGGCTGTTGACTTAGATTGGTTTTGGCGTGGTTGGTTTTATACTACGGACAATTGCGACATGTCGCTTGATGAAGTGAAATGGTTTAAGGTTCGGAAGGATGCGGCAACTTTGGAGAACAAAACAAAGACAGCGACAAAAGGAGATCTAGCTTTCGGTAATAAGGGTGGTGATGGTAAGCCTTCAGACTTTAGCCAGGGACCACAATACTTTAGTGTACTTCCTACCGACAATCGTTTCTATGGTGAGTTTGCCAATCGGTTAGATGATAAAGCAGTGATCTCAAAAATGGAAGCAAAAAATTTCTATGAGATAACTCTTTCTAACAAAGGTGGATTGATTATGCCCGTTATCATTGAATGGACATTTAAAGATGGCAGTAAAGAAATTGAAAGATTGCCTGCTGAAATCTGGCGCTTGAATGAAACAAAAGTGACTAAGGTATTCGCAAAAGATAAAGAGGTTATCAATGTTGTGATTGATCCCTTGAAAGAAACTGCAGACATTAGCATAGATAATAACGTGTTTCCAAAGACAGCTCAACCTACCAAGTTTGATGAGTTGAAGAAAAAAGGGAAATAATTTAATTGAGAAGCTTAGTAAAAGCCGCTCTGTCTGGTGTAGTAACCAATCAGAGCGGTTTTTTTATTGATCAAAATACCTTCAAATAAGGTAGATAAAGTGCTCTTGCTACTACCCACAGAATTAAATCTTAGGGGTAGTCACACAATCCAGTTCGTCTTCTTATTTTTGGGGTTCTGAAAATTTTAGAATTGTTACTATGCGTACGTATCTACCAATAATCGCTTTATTACTTATTAATCTTCCACTGCTGGCTCAACAAAAATGGCAGGGAAAATTTGAGCAGTTAGACAGCCAATTACCTACTCCTAATAGTTATCGCTCTGCGTCAGGCGCACCGGGCACAAACTACTGGCAACAGCGTGCCGATTATGATATTGATGTTGATCTTAATGAGGACACTCAATTAATAACCGGCAAGGAAACAATTACCTACCACAACAACGCCCCAGAGGTGATGCGATATCTGTGGTTGCAGTTGGATCAGAATAATCTTTCTAACGGAAACATGACCGACAAGACCGAAACCAATCGGGTGCGTGATTCTATCCCAACAAAATATTTTCCATTAGCATCTGATACCTATGGGTATGATGGCGGGTTCAAAATCAAATCCGTAAAGGATGCAGCCACTGGAAAAGATCTTCATTACACCATCAACTTTACTATGATGCGTGTTGATTTACCAACAACTTTAAAAACAGGAGAGAAATATAGTTTCATAGTTGAATGGAGTTATGTGGAGAAAGATCGAATGAAGTTTGGAGAACGTGGTGGCTATGAATTCTTTCCTGAAGATGGCAATGCATTATATACAATCGCCCAATGGTTTCCGCGCATGTGTGTGTTTGATGATTACGAAGGCTGGCAGAACAAACAGTTTTTAGGACAAGGTGAGTTTGCTTTGGTGTTTGGAAATTATCGCGTGCGCATTACCGTTCCTTCCGATCATATTGTGGGAGCAAGCGGTATGCTTCAAAATCCAAAAGATGTTTTAACCAAACAACAAATAGAGCGTTTTGAAAAAGCAAAGAAAACTTTTGATGCTCCGGTATTTATTGTAACTGAAGATGAAGCGAAGAAAGCAGAGAAGTCTCGCTCGAAGAAAAAGAGTACATGGGATTTTTATGCAGAGAATGTTCGTGACTTTGCGTTTGCAACTTCACGCAAATTTATTTGGGATGCAATGGCTGTTAAGGCAGGGGACAAAACTCCGTTAGCTCAATCACTATATTCAAAGGAAGGCAATCCATTGTGGGCAAAGGAATCTACCAAAGCAATAAAGAATACATTGGAAGTATATTCTGAGCGCACATTTGATTATCCGTATCCTACAGCATACTCTGTTCACACGGCTAATCAAGGTATGGAGTATCCAATGATTTGTTTTAATGGAGGTCGTCCAAAAGCAGATGGCACCTATTCACAACGTACCTATGAAGGTATGGTGGGTGTAATCATTCATGAGGTAGGTCACAATTTTTTCCCGATGATTGTAAACTCTGACGAACGTCAATGGAGTTGGATGGATGAGGGACTCAATTCATTTTTGGAAAGAGAGACCAAACGCGAACGCTATCCGGATGTAAACATCAATTGGGGCTCGCCAAAAGGAATGGCTGGTTATATGCGTGGCGATAAAAATATGATGCGCCCGATCATGTGGCAATCGGATGATATCCCTGGTGGAGATTTTGGTCCCAATGCATATGGCAAACCAGCAGCAGCTCTAACTCTTTTGCGCGAAACAGTAATGGAACCTGAGTTGTTCGACAAAGCTTTTAAGGAATATGCACAACGCTGGGCATTTAAACATCCCAAGCCTGCAGATTTCTTCCGCACCATGGAAGATGCTTCAGCAGTTGACTTAGATTGGTTTTGGCGTGGCTGGTTTTATACGGTTGACAATGTAGATGTGGAATTAGATGAAGTGAAGTGGTTTACCGTAAAAGCTCAAACTAAAGACGTTGAAAACAAAAGTGTAAAAACTCAAAAGGGAGATCTTGCTTCGGGTAGTAGCAAAGGCAAGGCTACCGATTTCAGTAATGGAGCACAGGAGTTTACGATGATCAACACACCAGACAATGCTTACGGAGAGTTTAAGAATAGACTTAATGATGCAGACGTTCGTCAAAAATTGGATGGAAAAAATCTGTACGAGGTCACATTAAGAAATAATGGTGGCCTGGTAACGCCTGTAATAGTTGAATGGACATTTGCAGATGGAAGCAAGGAGATTGAAAAACTGCCTGCAGAAATCTGGCGCCTGAATGAAAAAGAAGTTAAGAAAGTATTTGTGAAAGATAAAGAAGTAACTCGCGTTGTAATCGATCCAACGGGCGAAACCGGAGAAGTGAATACAAGCGATAACGTGTTTCCTAAAAAACCTTCTGAAAGCAAATTTGATCAGATGAAGAAAAATTGATTCAAGAAAATCTGTGAATCATAAAAAAGCGAGGAGTTAACTTCTCGCTTTTTTTAATAACAATCCATTTTGATCTAAAGACAAGAGACCTCTAAAATGTAGGAATACAGGTATATTGCGGCATGTCTGATATTTTCACTTCCCCAAGCCGCATTATCGTAACCTGCGGCAAACGTCATGCACCCTATCTGGAAAAAGAAATTGTTGAATTGGGATTTACCCCCGTTCGCACATTTATGACCGGTGTTGAATTAAAAGGCACGGTCAATGATTGCATCGTATTAAACTTGAATCTCCGTTGCGCCAGTCAGGTGCTTTATTCTCTAAAAGAGATGAAGGCCAATAGCCCCGAGGAAGTCTATGATCAACTGATTCACTACCCGTGGGAAAATTTTCTTACCAACGAAAGTTATTTTTCCATCACCAGTCATGCGAGTCATTTTACAGTGAACAACGAATTGTTTGTAAACATGAAAGTGAAGGATGCCATTGCTGATCGCATGAGGAGAGAAACGATGCGCAGGCCTGACTCAGGCTCGGCACGTGATGGGGCAGTTTTTCATTTGTTCTGGAAAGATGAGAATGCAGAAATTTTTCTGGATACTTCCGGTGAAACGGTTGCCAAACATGGCTACAGAAAAATTCCGGGAAAGGCGCCTATGCTTGAATCGTTAACATCGGCTTCATTGATGGCAACCAAGTGGGATCGAACATCACCTTTTGTTAATCCCATGTGTGGATCTTCAACTATTGCAATTGAAGCGGCTTTGCTGGCAACCAATCGTAGACCCGGTTTACTTAGAGAGAATTATTCGTTCATGCATGTGACTGGTTATAACCCTTCCTTCTATCAGGAACAAAAGGAAAAATTAAAATCTCAAATCAAAGAAGTTCCAAATTTGAAAATCATTGCTACGGATATCAGTGAAGATGCCATCAAGATTTCGAAAGTAAATGCTCAACTAGCCGGTGTTGATCATCTGATTGAATTTGAAGTGTGTGATTTTGAAGCAACAAAAATTCCAGAAACTCCCGGTGTAATTTATTTTAACCCTGAGTATGGAGAACGCCTGGGCGATATCTCTGAACTTGAAACTACGTATGCCCGCATGGGTGATTTCATGAAGAAGAAATGCCAAGGGTATTTAGGGTATATCTTTACAGGAAATTTAGACCTCGCAAAAAAGATTGGTTTGAAAGCAAGTCGCAGAATTGAATTCTATACTGCCAAAATTGATTGTAGGTTATTAGAATATGAATTGTACGGTGGAAGTAAACGAGAACCTAAACCAAACGGATAAGTAATGAAAAGAATACTTTTACTGCTATTAATTCTCTGTGTAAGTACAATGAGCTTTAGTCAAACAAAAGTAATCGCACATCGCGGTGCATGGAAGAATACCGGAGTTCCTGAAAATTCTATTGCTGCGCTTAACCATGCCATTGATTTGGGTTGTTATGGCAGCGAGTTTGATGTACATCTGTCAGCCGATTCAATACCTTTCATTCTTCATGATCATTCGATACAAGGCACTCACATTGAGAAAACATCTTCTAAAGAACTCTCGAAAATAAAATTATCTAATGGAGAATCTTTACCCACGTTGGAAGCTTATCTCAATGCTGGAAAAAATCAAACGAAAACTCGATTAGTTCTTGAAATTAAAAGTTCAAGCATCAGCAAAGAGCGTTCGTTAGAGCTTACTAGAGCTTGTGTAGCCATGGTGAAGAAAGTAGGAGTAACCTCCATCACGGATTACATTGCTTTCGATTTTGATGTTTGTTTAAAAGTAAAAGAGTTAAATCTCGGAGCAAATGTTACTTACTTGAATGGCGACAAGTCACCCGAAGAGTTGGCCGCTGCTGGCTTAGATGGATTCGACTATCATTTCCGGGTCCTCAAAAATAATGAACATTGGTTGGAAGAGGCTCACAAAAGAAAACTAACAACCAACGCCTGGACAGTGAATGATGAAGGAACTATGAAGTGGTTGATTGAACGAAACGTGAACTTCATTACCACAAACGAACCCGAGAAACTTCTTGAATTGTTAAAATTATAAATCATAAACCTTAGTTGTATTATAGTTCATTTCGATCTGTGTCTCCACAGACCGATGGGTAGAGGGCTTGGATTTGTTCGACTCCCACGGAGTCGAATGTTTATAGGACTAATTTCTTTCTATAAACATTCGACCCCATTCGGGGTCGCACAATTAACTCATTTCTCGTTAACCTCACTTAATCCTTGAACACAACACTAAATGCTTCTTCTTCTCGGACGAAAATCCAATCAGGTATTTATCACCTCCATCGCGCAGGTTAAGTTTCTTCTTTAATTTCTCAGGTCGTAAAGGATAGTTTCGGGTGAGTACATTCACTTGCTGAGTTAGCAATAAACTATGCAATTCTTTTTGACTTGGATTGAGTTTTTCAATCTGAAAGATTCTTCCGGGAAAATCAGGAATCAATTCTTCTGAAGTATAAAGATGTGTATTGACACTCAACTTGCTCAAGTGATATCGTTCACCAATTAATTTGAACGCACCTGCCTTCATAATAGAAGCATTGGGTTCATAGAGATATTCTAAAGGTTCACTCCATTTGGAAGTTGACCCTTTCTCCTGATCGCTTGAGAAAACAAATGAGTTTCGAACTAAACCGGAGTTGTCAAGATCAACCGCTTCAATTTGAACAATACCTATATAATTCTTCTCGCTAAGAAAAAGAAGTTCTTTACATTCGTTCTCTACCGAAACAATAAATACTTTTTTAACAAATTCAAGTTCGCGCAAGCCCTGTTGAATATCCAGCAGTGGCGAAGCTTTGACAAGCAAAAAATTAGTCTTCTCAAAAATTGTCTGCTGAAGTGTTGTTATGTCCGGAGTACAATCGGCCAATCGAAAAACCTTACGGGATTGTTGGTCTCTACGGCTAGGATCTATATAAACCACATCAAAAGTTTCACTGTTGTCTTTTATAAATTCTTCAGCTGTGCCCGAGTGGTGTTTAATTGAATGGACGCCTAACGTTTTGTGATTATGTCTGGCAAGCTCAAGCAACTCTTCGTTTTTATCAACATAATATATTGTATCAAACTCTTTGGATAGAAAATAACTATCCACACCTAATCCGCCAGTTAAATCAACTGCGACTGATCGATTTGGAATAAGCTTTTTCAAACATGCGGCTTTAAAACTAGCGGTTGCGTCTGACGAACATTGTTCCAAATTAATAGAGGGTGGATAAACAACTCCCATAGTCTTATACCATGTGGGGAGTTTAGTTTTAGCCGTCTTACGTCCGCTCAATTGAGAAGCAATAATCGAAGCCGGAAGTCCAAAAATTTCCTTTTGCTTTAAGACTAAAGCACGTTCATCGTCATGTTCATGTTGAATAAGGTACTGCTGAACGGAATGTTGAACAAGCAAAGAGAGAAACTCAATCATGCTGCAAGGTAAGAGTTTGATCAGGTTGGTTGTGTCTTTCGCAACGACAAGTAAATATTTCGAATGTAGGCACAAAAACCCATTGACTGCGCAATCAGCAGCACGGGATCCAGACGGTTGAATCCATAGAATACAACCATCACCGAAGCCACTGCACTAATAATCCAAAACCCAAGTGGCAATAACGATTCCTGTGCTTTTTCAGAAAAATACCATTGGTACAAGTAGCGGAAATTAAGCAAAAGCTGGCCAATGCTTCCAATTAGAATTACAGAGTCAGCTAGGTCAAGCTTATTAAATATGTTTTGAAACGATTCTGGATACCAAAAGATGAGTATAGAAAACAAAATAAATGGAAGGGGTGTAATGAGAACTCGTCCAAACAATGGAATCTGTTTCCAGAATTTTTTTAGTTGCAGATTACGGATGTAGATATAAAACGAAATGGTTTGTCCGAAAAGAATCACAGCGTCTTGCCGCAGCACTCCGTAAATCAAAAACAGAAAAGAACCACATAAACTAAAAATCCAAAACAAGGTTGGTGAAACTACTCGCCCTTGTCGCTCAGATTGAATCCATTGAACTAAAATACGAGCACCGAAAAGTGATTGCGCAAAAAAACCCAATCCATAAATCAGGTAATCATATAAGGTAAGATTTGAGAAAACGTTCAATGGAAGTTAAAATAAGTGTGCAAGATACTAAAGAGCCAAGCATAGATAATTCCGTATGCTCCGCGATTATAGGTTGGAAGTCTCGTAAGTTTTAGTTTTTTCTTGCTCCATGTGTATTTGTGAGTTGCATAAACCAATTCCGTAGAAAGCATTCCAATGCCTGCTCCTACAAATACATCCGATAACCAATGATGATTGCCTAACACTCTCATGTACCGCACCGTTGTTGCAACTGAATAGGCTCCAATACTGTACCAGATGCTTTTATGCCCATATTCCTTATGTAAAAAAGGGTCGCTACAAAAGCTTGCGCTGTGTGACCAGAGGGATACCTCTTCCTTGGTTTGTAATCAATTGTTTTAGACTTCTGTACAGAATAAATCTTCTCACTTATTCTTCAACCTTATTTTTCATTGTCATTAACAGGTTATATGCACCCTTTATTACAATACTTTTATCGATCAGCTTTTCACCAGCGATAATTTCAACAAATCCGTTTTCTGAGCTGCCCGTTTTAACTTCTTGAATAGTATACTTTCCATCTTTATCCGCTATAAAGCAGTACTGATTGTTTTCAAAACGAACGATGGATTCTTCAGGAAGAGCATAAGCGTTATTGTTTTGGATTTCAATGTCTGCGTTCATATACATTCCGGGAACAAGGCTCTTATCGTAATCTTCAAAATGAGAATGAACCTCAGTACTTCTTTCTTCTGATAAATTTTTGCCTATCAAAATAATTTCACATTCATGCTTTTTTTCAGGTTGACTATTGGTATAAGCAAATACCTTTTGCCCGATGGAAAGTTTTTCAAGATCTCTTTCAAAAATTGTTAAGGCTAAATGTATGTCTGCAGGATTGATCAATTCGAACAGCACTTCACTAGGTTGTGTAAACTTGCCAACGTTTACATTTACTTTAGAAACGTAGCCATCAATGGGCGAATAGATATTAATGCTTTTTGAAATCGTATTCTCGTCCAATTTATCAGGATTGATGCCAATTAGCTTCAGCCGTTCAGCTAATGATTTTACATTAATTTTCTGAGTGAGATAGTCCATTTCGGTTTGCTGAAAAACCTTATCGCTGCTTGCTTTGCTTATATTAAGTTCCTTCTGCCGGTGATATTCACTTGCGGAAAAGTTTAATCTCGCTCTGGCTGTTAAGTAATCCTGTTGCAACTGAATATATTGCTGGTCTTCCATCGTGGCAATAACTTCACCTCTGTTAAGGTGCATTCCCGGCAATAGCTTGGTTGACTTTAAATAGCCACCCATGGGCACACTTACCGAGATCATATTTTGCGGAGGCACATCGATACGTCCGTTTACCTTGAGGATGCTTGAAATTGATTTTTGTTCCATTTTACCCAGACTAATACCCGCATTTTTTAGTTGTGCAGAGGAGAGAGTCACTGTATTTTCAACAACAGCATCTGCACTTGCAACTTCTTCTTTAGAGCCACACGAAGCAGCAACCCACAAGGCACAGATAAAGATGAATGACTTTCCGGTATTGGTCAGTATATTTAAAATAGTTGAATGACTGATATTATTTTTCATGTTGGATAATCTATTTAGAGATGAAATAGTTGAGTTGAATAATACTTTCATTAAAGTTATTTACAGCTATCAGGTATTCATTTCGAAGCGAGATAGCCTGGTTAGTAAGCATTACCCATTCGAGGTAATTGATAGCCCCATTTGTAAATTGTTTATTTGCTGTTTCTGAAATAAGAGCAGCATTCTTTAACCCAGTTTGTTCATAATAGTCAACCGACTTGGAGAAATTCATGTACTGCCTAATAGCTCGTTGATATTCATTATTGAGTTGCTGTAATCCTACCTGGTAATTTGCTTCCATTATTTTCTGAATGGATTTAGATGCATCAATTTTCGCGCGTTGTGATCCGTAGAACAACGGAATTCCAAGGCCGATTTGACCCGATTGAAAACGGGTAGAACCATCATACACTTTATTGTCAGCGCCAGCTCCGCGCATAGTCATATTGTTATACGCAAAAGAAAGATCCGGCAGCAACTTGGATTTTTCTAATTGTGTGTTCTTAATTGAGATTAGCTTCTGTTGCTGTAATAATTGAATAAGAGGATGGTACGATAATGTAGTCGTGTCTATGGCTTCGAGCCGGCTCATTTTAAAATCATCCGCTGTGGGCTCCATTGGCGTAGTGGTATTTAACAGAAGTTGAAACTGAGCTTTCAATAAATCCAGATTAGCATTAAGTTGATTGAGTTGCAATGCAATTTGTCCACGTTGCGTTTCAGCCGTTGTTTTTTCAAGAATGTTACTCTCACCTACTGCAAAGCGCATATTAGCCTTTTTCAAAAACTCACTATACAAACTATCATTCTGCTGAAGTAGTTTTTTCTTTTGATGCAATAAAGCAAGCATATAATAAACCTGCGAAACGTTGCGGGTTAGCTCTGCTTCCTTTACAGCAACATTTAACACACTACTACGCCACTCTTCTCTTAAAACAGATTTTTGATTGGAGTAAACAGATGGAAAATTTATGTTTTGATTGATCACAAAACGATTGTCGGCCAGCGCACTATTAATCTGACCGTACTCACCGATAACATTCGTCTGTGGAAGATTTGCCCCTGACTTTATAAGTTGCTTTTGATACTCCGCTTTTAATCGCTCATTCTTTACCAATAAATTATTAATCAATGCCGTGTCAATAGCTGCTTCAACAGTAATAGGGGTTTGTGCTTTTGCTTCTGGAAGTGAAAATGCCAGGAGAGCAAACACCAGCAAGGCTGTCATTGGTTTCATTCTTTTTTTACGTCTTCCTAATTTGGTTTCAAAGAGTATATATAATACCGGTAGCACATATAAAGTGAGAAGCGTTGCAATCAACAAGCCCCCAATAACTACAGTAGCCAATGGTCTTTGAACTTCCGCACCCGCTCCATTGCTTAATGCCATCGGTAAGAATCCGAGGGATGCAACAAGTGCTGTCATCAACACAGGGCGAAGTCTGACCTTAGTTCCTGAAATTACAATTTGGGTAAGGCTTTCCATGCCGTCCGCTCTTAGTCTGTTAAATTCAGCTACTAACACGATTCCATTTAACACGGCAACACCAAACAATGCAATAAAGCCAACCCCTGCGCTTATACTAAATGGCATCCCTCGAGTGGCAAGTGCAAAAATTCCTCCAATTGCTGAAAGTGGAATTGCAGAATAGATTAACAATCCATGTTTAACCGAACTGAAAGCAAAGTAGAGCATGACAAAAATTAACAGTAACGACACAGGCACTGCAATGCTTAATCTCTTTTTTGCTGCATTCAGATTTTCAAAAGCACCACCATAGGTTACATAATATCCTGCAGGAAATTTTATTTGAACTTCTACTTTTTTCTGCAACTCATTAACAATTGTTTGCACATCGCGGCCACGCACATTAAAGCCAATAATAATTCTACGTTTAGCATCTTCACGTTGAATTTGATTAGGTCCTTCTTCAATTTCAACATCAGCTAATTGACTTAATGGTATTTGACTTCCTTGTGGGGATGGAATTAACAAATTCCGAACATCATTAATATCCTTTCGCTGTTCGCCTTCCATGCGCACAACCAGATCGAATCGCTTTTCATCTTCATATACAAGCCCAGTGCTTTGGCCAGCAAACGCGGTATTAACAATTCTATTAATCTCGGAAATATTTACATCGTATTGAGCAATAGCAGCTCGGTTATATTTTATAACAATCTGTGGCATTCCGCCAACCGCTTCTACATACAAGTTAGCGCTTCCATCTACGGTGTTTATAATGTTGCCTAGTTTGTTTGCATAGTGAGCAAGTGAATCCAGATTCTCACCAAAAATTTTACACACTACATCTTGGCGAGCTCCTGTCATTAATTCGTTGAATCGCATCTGAACGGGATACTGAAACCCAAACGTAACACCAGGGATAGCTTCCAACGCTTTTCCCATCTTTTCAGCGAGTTCATTAAACGTAGTTGCGGAAGTCCATTCACTTTTGTCTTTTAAGATCACCATTAAATCACTGGCTTCAATTGGCATTGGATCAGTTGGTACTTCACCGCTTCCAGTTTTACCCACTACCTTAATTACTTCAGGAAAATTATCGAGAAGAATTTTTTCTCCTTTCAATGTGGCATCAATTGAAACACCCAAATTGCTTCCTGTAAGCACGCGCGTATCAACGGCAAAATCACCTTCCTCCAAGGCAGGTATAAATTCACCGCCAAGGAATGAAAGCGTAATAAGGGCACCTATAAATAATGTGACTACGGCTAACACCACTGTTTTAGGAAAGCCTAATACTTTTTCCAAAGTGGCTTTATAAACGCTTTCAATTTTTTCCATCATGATGTCAGAAATATTTCTTTTGTGTTTTACACTTTTGCTAAGAAAAATTGCACTCATCATTGGAATGTAGGTGAGGGAAAGAATGAACGCTCCTACTAAAGCAAAGGCTACCGTTTGAGCCATTGGCTTAAACATTTTTCCTTCAATACCTTGCAAACTGAATATGGGTAGGTACACAATTAAGATGATGATTTGTCCAAACACAGCACTATTCATCATCCTACCTGCAGCATGTTTCACTTCCCCATCCATTTCATGTTGATTCAGCGTGGTGTGTGTGCTGAATTTTTTTCCATGTGTAAGTTGATGCATCACCGCCTCCACAATAATGACGGCTCCATCTACAATTAATCCAAAATCTAGTGCGCCAAGGCTCATTAGATTTCCGCTCACTCCAAAAAGATTCATCATGATTACTGCAAAGAGCATAGCAAGCGGAATCACTGAAGCTACTAATAGCCCTGCCCTGAAATTTCCAAGAAAAAGTACAAGTACAAAAACAACAATTAAGGCACCCTCCATTAAGTTTTTCTCAACAGTGCCAATGGCGTTATTAACCATTTTACTTCTATCCAAAAAAGGTTCTATCTCAACACCTTCTGGTAAAATCTTTTTAATCTGTTCAATCTTTTCTTTTACTGCTTTAATAACAAGACTGCTATTAGCTCCCTTCAGCATCATCACCACAGCACCCGCAACTTCTCCTTCACCATTGTAAGTCATAGCGCCATACCGAATTGCGCTGCCTAACCTCACCTCAGCAACATCTTTAATATAAAGAGGTGTTCCATTTATGGTTCGTTTAACGGCAATGCTATTAATGTCTGCAAGATTACCAATTAGCCCCTCGCTTCTAATGTATAGCACGGTTGCTTTTCGTTCAATGTATGCACCCCCTGTATTTTGATTGTTATTTTCCAGCGCACTGAAAACATCGCTTACCGATAGTCCATAAGACTTCAACTTACTTGGATCAATCGCTATTTCATATTGTTTTAATTTACCGCCAAAACTGCTCACATCAGCTACCCCAGATACTCGAAGAAGTTGTCGCCTTACAATCCAATCCTGAATTGTTCTGAGTTCAGTAATATCAATGCGGCTTTCATATCCGCTTTTAGCTTTAACAACGTATTGATAAATTTCACCTAATCCAGTAGTAACCGGAGCTAATACGGGTATGCCAAGACCTTTTGGAAGTTCATCTTTTACAATTTGAAGACGTTCGGCAACTTGTTGACGCGCCCAATACACATCGGTATCATCACTGAAAACAATTGTTACTAGCGATAATCCAAATCTTGAAAAACTACGAATCTCAAGAAGACCGGGGATGTTGCTGTTTACTTGTTCAATGGGAAACGTAATAAGACGCTCGATATCAGCAGCACCCAGCGATGGAACAGAGGTAATTATTTGTACCTGATTGTTGGTGATATCAGGAACTGCATCGATTGGCAGACGAGTGAATTCGTAGGTGCCATAACCAATGAGGCCAACCACAAATAATCCGATAATTAACTTTTGGCGTACCGAAAACTCAATGATTTTATTTAACATAAATTATTTTAATCAAACGAAGTAAATAATTACTTCGGCTTAAAAAATTGTAAACGTATAATGAATGGGAATCTATCTGCTGTTGCTTTGCAAAGCCTAGTGGCAGATAGCAGTAATTGATTATGCTCGCGGTGGTTGCCAGATAAATTGACTATAATCAAACGAGAAGGTTGATTGGTAGAAGTTTGAATAAGATACATTGGATACAAGCGTTGAAAGTTCAGGTGCATCAAACACCGGAATCAAAGTTACTGTATGCGCAAACGTGCAGTCGGGAGATTTGAATGGTAAATCTTCATGTTCGTGATGTTCTTCTTTATCATGACGTTCAGCCTCCGATCCGTAATGGAGGTTTAGAAAATCAACAAATGAAACACTTGCATTTTTTATCTGATGCTGCTGGAAATGCTCTATTAGGCGTGGGAGTTTCACAAAATCATGCAAATCCATCACACTCCCCAAAAGGGTTATGGATAGAAGAATAGTTGCTATTGATTTTCGAAAAGGCACTTTAATGATAGTTTTGATATCAGTATGTGCAAGTTAAAGAAGAAATTCTGAAAAGAATCTGAAGATATGTAAACGGTGTAAAACACGGTTTAAAAGCTCATTTAGAATAAACTGAGATTACCGCCTTTTCTAAATGATGTTAAGTTATAAGGGGGCAGTTGGCGGCCAGCAAAATATTTTTTCTTAGCTACTCTATGCAATTGGTGAATAGCATCCGCAATATTTCCTTCGCCCGACATGCGCCTTCCAAACTGCGAATCATTTACATCGCCACCATGAAACGAACAGATTTGATTCCACACTTTTTCAAACCGATCGGGAAAATTTTTTCGCAGCCAATCTTCAAAAATTTTTCCGATTGAACCATTCAGGCGCACCACCGTCATACCACAAGCAAGTGCACCATGATCGGCAGCGGTTTTTAGTACAGCAGGTATTTCATGATGATTCAATCCCGGAATAATAGGCGCATTCATAACCCCGGTAGGTATTCCTGCTTTTGCCAGTGTTTCAATGGTTTTCAATCGCTTCATCGCACTGGCGGTTCGGGGCTCCAGGGTTCTCCTTAAATCTTCATTTAAAGTTGTAATCGATAAATAGACGTGCACCAGGTTGTCTTTCGCCAAATCAGTAAGCAAATCAATATCGCGAAGGATTAAGCTATTTTTTGTGATAAGTCCAACCGGGTGACGATAGTTGGCAAACACTTTTAGAATACTTCGGGTGATTTCAAACTTTCGTTCTTGTGGTTGATAACAATCTGTGTTGCCACTTAGCATGATCGGGACAGCATCCCAATTTTTATTTAAAAGTTGCTGTTCCAGAAGTGAAGCCGCATTCTTCTTTACAATAATTTTACTTTCAAAATCAAGGCCGGCACTGAATCCATAATACTCGTGTGTGTTTCGTGCATAGCAATAAATGCAACCATGTTCACACCCCTGGTACGGATTCATAGAATACATCATACTCAAATCCGGACTTGTTATTTTATTGACAATCTTTTTCGGAGTTTCGAGAAAGATTTGAGTGTGTGGAGATTCAAGAAGTGGCTCATCAAGACCTTCAATATGATCAGTCACATACTGTGCCTTTAGAAATTTATTTGAGGTTTTAATTTGGGCTCCACGACCTTTGAAGTATTCCTGATCCATAAAACAAGAATACTAATATATTTAGCATTTTAATAGATATTTTAGTTTAATGCTTATATTCAGATAAAAACAATGGTTAATTATTTTAAATAAGGAATGCTTCAGTATAAAAATACTCCGATTGTTGAATTGAAGCTCTCAATATTTGAAGAAGCGAATGTACGGGTATTAGTAAAATGCGAGTATCTAAATCACCCATTTATATCGGGCAATAAATGGTGGAAACTTAAATACAATCTCGAGGCTGCTACCAAACTCGATCATAAAACAATACTCACTTTTGGGGGCGCTTATTCCAACCACATTTATGCTACCGCTGCTGCTGCGCGCGAACTAGGATTAATGTCAATCGGAATAATTCGTGGGGAAGAAACACTTCCTTTGAATCCAACTCTTTCTTTTGCCAAAGAATGCGGAATGCAACTTCATTATATCTCGCGTGAAGCGTTTCGTAAAAAAAATGATGAGTCATTTCTTCAAAAGCTAAAAGATCAGTTTGGTGATTTTTACCTTATCCCCGAAGGCGGTACAAATGAATTGGCTATAAAAGGAGTAAAGGAGTTTGCTCAGTCATTAGCCAAGGAAGCTGAGTTTGATTATTTGTGCTTGCCTGTTGGGACGGGTGGAACGATGGCGGGCGTGATTGAAGGTACTGATGAGTCAAAGCAGATACTTGGTTTTGTTTCGTTAAAAGGAGGTGAGTTTCTTGAAGATGAAATTCGAACCTATACTGAAAAAACAAACTTCAAACTTTTACACGGTTATCATTTTGGTGGGTATGCAAAAATGCCTCAATCACTAACTAACTTTACAAATCAGTTTGAAAAAAAACATTCCATTCAATTAGATCCAGTATATACATCTAAAATGATGTTCGGAGTTTTTGATTTGATTGAGAAGAGTTTCTTTAGAAAGAATTCAACGATCTTAATTCTTCATACTGGTGGTTTGCAAGGTCGGCTTGATGTCTAGCTCCTGATTACTCCGCGTAACCAAGTAAACACTCTTAATCCACCATGATCTTGCGGAATGGATCCGGTCTCGGCAGCCTCTTTAACTCGTTCCACCGTATAGAATGCTGAAGGAATAAGCTCTTTTAGCTTATCGAGAAGCACTTCTAATCTCTCACGTTCTAATACTGTGAAAACAAGATTCTCATGACCATCTGGTCCTTCAGCATCTACTTTTGTAAATCGAAGTTCATTTGCATTGAGATATTTTATAAGCTCATGTACTTCTTTGCGGGTAATAATTCTTACAATCACTTTTCCGTACGCAATTTTCTCCTCAATCATCATCCCCACAAAAATTCCAGAAGCAAACCCTGCAGGGTAAGCAACATAACACACCCAGTTATCGAGCTGTTTAAAAATTTGACTTATCGCCATCAGCCAAATGAATGATTCAAAAAATCCCAGTATAGTAGAAGTATATCGCCTTCCGCCCAGCATATAAATAATGCGAATCGTATTTATCGAAACATCACAAATGCGAGCAAGAAAAATTAACAGAGGCAGTAGGAGAAAACTATATACCTCAATTGAGAACCCAAGTGTTTCTGTAAAGAATGATTCCATGGTTACTTAAATAAATCCTGAAACACTTCCGTTAATTTACCAAAAGACTTCACTGTAATTTTAGTCTTGGTCAGGTCTAGTGATTTCTTACTGTACTTTGAAATATAGATTTGTTCGAATCCTAGTTTCTCCGCTTCAGAAATGCGTTGATCAACTCTATTCACTGCCCTAAGTTCTCCCCCTAATCCTATTTCCGCGGCAAAACAAATTTTATCACTAACTGATATTTCTTCCATAGAAGAGATAACAGAAATACAAAGTGCTAAATCAATGGCGGGGTCTTCTACATAAATACCCCCAGCCATATTAACAAACACATCTTGTGTTCCCATCTTAAACCCACACCGTTTCTCCAGCACGGCCAACAACATGTTTAGTCGTTTTTGATCAAAACCCGTAGGTGTTCGTTGTGGTGTGCCATACGATGCAGGGCTTACCAAGGATTGGATTTCAATTAATAGAGGTCTGTTACCCTCAATGGTGGCGCCAATGGTGGCACCACTTACTTGTCCATCTTTCTGTGAAATTAGAATCTCTGATGGATTGGAAACTTCCCGAAGTCCATTGCCAAGCATTTCATAAATACCAATTTCTGATGTAGAGCCAAATCGATTCTTTGTTGTGCGCAAAATACGATACGCTAAATGGCGATCGCCTTCAAACTGAAGCACGGTATCGACCATATGTTCTAACACTTTCGGACCCGCTAACATTCCATCTTTAGTAATGTGCCCTACTAAAAAAACAGGTGTGTTAGTTTCCTTAGCGAACTTCATTAACTCACCTGCACACTGGCGCACTTGTCCTATACTACCTGCAGCGGACTCAAGCATATGCGAGTGAAGTGTTTGAATGGAATCGATTATAATAAGATTAGGTTCCAGTGATTCTATTGCCTGAAAAATATTTTTGGTAGAAGTTTCGGCAAGCATATAGAAGTTCTCATAATCAGGTTTAGGTTTATTGGAAAGCCGTTCCGCTCGCATTTTTATTTGTTGCTCACTTTCTTCGCCCGATACATAAAGTACTTTCGCTCGTTGAAGGGCAAGGCCTAACTGAAGCATGAGGGTTGACTTTCCAATACCTGGTTCTCCGCCAATTAATATAAGGGAACCGGGAACAATGCCACCACCAAGCACTCTGTTCAACTCTTGATCAGGGGTAGAAATTCTAATCTCACCCGTTGATTCAATTTCATTTAATGTCTTCGGCTTGTTGACCTTATTTTTAGAATCCTGCCGCCATGCTTTTTTATCGGATTCATTTTTAGAAACAACCTCTTCTACAAAGCTATTCCATGATTGACAGGAAGGGCATTTCCCAATCCATTTAGGAGATTCATAGCCACAACTTTGGCAGAAGAAAAGGGTTTTTGATTTAGCCACGTTTTGTATTGAATGTAAAGAAAGTCTGCTCCTTTGGAATTACCTATTCGAGAATGAATCAAAGATGGATATAGAAAAAGTAATTTCAGATAGAAAACTTACATGTGGCAAAAGTAAACTTAACGGTCCACCCAAAAAATATATTTAAAATAATATATATTTCTGAAACTACCCTAACCTTAACCTATGAAGTCCATATCCTTTTTGCTATGCTCAATCTTGTCCGTTGGAATATTGCACGGGCAGAAATCACCTATCAAGTTTGGAGAAATTCCGATGGAAGATCTAACCATGAAATCATATGATAAAGATTCATCGGCTGCGGCCGTTGTATTGGTGGATTATGGTCAAGCTTACATCAGAATTAATGCTGGTGGAGCGAATTTATATTTTGAGCGACATACCCGCATAAAAATTTTAAAAAAAGAAGGCCTCGAATATGCTAATGCTTCTATCCCATTATACGGCCAAGGTTCATCTTCAGAATCAGTTAGCGGTCTTAAGGCCGTAACTTACAATTTGGAAAATGGAAAGGTTGTGGAATCGAAGATGGCGAAAGATGGAGTCTTTAAGGAAAATTTTTCTCGCTATGTCAATCTTCAAAAGTTTACACTACCAGACGTAAAAGTTGGTTCTGTAGTTGAGTACTCTTATAAGGTATCCTCTGAGTATTTTACCAATTTCCCTAACTGGCAATTTCAAGGGGATATCCCAACTCGGTTAAGTGAGTATTGGGCAATCATCCCTGAATATTTTCATTATGAGAAGTACATGCAGGGGTATGTACCTGTAACTAGTTATGAAATAAAAGATAATACGTCTGCCGATTTTAATGAAAAGGGACATCATTGGATAATGAAAAATGTACCTGCGTTTAAAGACGAACCCTTTATGACAAGCGAGAATGATTATCTATCAAAGATTAATTTTGCTTTGTCTACAATTAGCATCCCCGGTACAATGACACGTGAAATAATGGGATCATGGCAGAAGTTAAATGAGATTCTGGTGGAGGATGAAGACTTTGGAAAAGTAATTGATAAGTCAGGTTTTTTGAAAAGCGATGTCGCGCAAATAACAGCTGGGCTAACTACTCAAAAAGAAAAAGCCCAAGCTATCTATCAGTATGTTTCTAAAAATATTGAGTGGGATGGAACCAAGGATTATTATCCAGACCCTCTCAAAAAAATACTGGAAAAGAAAAAAGGCACGTCCGGTGACATTAATGTTTTATTAGCATCTATGCTTGACAAGGCCAATATCCCTGTTGATATGGTTCTTTTAAGTACTCGCGATCATGGGTTCATTCGTGAAGCATATCCGATGACACGCCAATTCAATTATGTAATAGTTCAAGCGAAAACCGATGAAGGTAATATCCTTCTTGATGCAACTGAAAAATACCTACCTATGGGCATGTTGCCAGAGAGATGTTTAAATGGAAAAGGGTTGGTTATCTCTAAAACTAATCATGGCTGGATCACAATCGATCCGAAGGTGAAGGCAAAGTCAATTATTAGCGCAGATTTAAAATTGAATGCTGATGGGCAACTTAACGGTAAATTGGAGTTAAATAAAGATGGCTATGATGCACTTAATGCTAGAAAGAGATATCATAAGGACGGTGAGGAAGAATTTGTAAAAAGACTAACAACCGGGAAAAGCTGGGAAATACAGAATAAATCCTTCGGTGGCATGGATAAGTTGATGGAGAAAACAAGGGAAACTTATGAGCTTGAAGTGGCTGATCATGTTTCTGTGGCGGGCACACAAATGTATATTAATCCATACCTAATGTCTCAGCAAACAGAAAATCCATTCAAAGTAGCAGAGCGATCCTATCCGGTTGATTTTGGTAGAAGCGAGGAGATTATGTACTTACTCAAAATAGCAATACCCGATGGCTATGAAATAGATGAGCTACCGCAAACAAAAATTTTTGCGATGCCAGGTAACGCAGCTCGTTTTGTTTATAGCGCAACAATGGTAGGTAATATGATTAGCCTCACAAGTACATTATCAATTAATAAACCGTTATTCATTCAAGATGAATATCCAATACTCCGCGAATTTTATAATCAGGTAGTTGCCAAACAGGCCGAGCAAATTGTAATAAAAAAGAAATAACATGAAAAAGTTAATTTTTATTTTCATGTTGATCACTACCAACATATTTGGTGGCGATATACAATATCCGGTAAGTCAAATTCCCGAAGATTTGAAAAAAGGAATGTATGCCGTGATTCGTTTTCAGGAGATGCGATGGGACATTCAATCTAAAGGCAGTGCTTCAATTTATTTTAAACAAGCAATTACAATTTTAAATGCAAAAGCAAATGACCATGCTAAACTTGTAGTTGGTTATGACAAGCTTCGATCCATTAAATCTTTAAAGGGAATAGTGTATGATGCCAATGGGAAAGAGATAAGAAAATTAAAGCAAAGCGAGATAAGAGATCAAAGCAGTTTTGATGGATTTTCACTTTATAGCGACAATCGTCTAAAATATGCAGATCTAACTCAAGCCACCTATCCATATACGGTAGAGTTTGAATATGAAGTTCAACTCAAATACTTGTACTCCGGTCCTGATTTTTTCCTTTATAGGGATGATGAAATATCAGCTCAAAAAACATCCTATATTATTAGTTATCCAGCTGATTTAAAGCCGCGATATAAACTCATAAATATAAAAGAGCCAACCCTTGAAAAAACAAAAGACGGAAAGGATCAACTGGTATGGGCCTTCGAAAATGTAAAACCAACAAAGTTCGAGAGATTATCTCCTGATCAAGAACAAATTATTCCAAACATAAAGGCTTCACCCGTATCATTTGAATATGGTGGGTACGAAGGTAGAATGGATACCTGGAAAGATTATGGCTTATGGCAAGCCAAGCTAAATGAAGGCAGAAATAATTTAACCGAGGAGGCAAAACAAAAGGCAAGGGAACTAACTAAAAATGCAACTACGAGCGAAGAGAAAACAAAAATTCTCTATGAGTATCTGCAAAACAAAACCAGGTATGTAAGCATTCAATTAGGTATTGGTGGGCTTCAGCCATTCGAAGCAAAAACAGTCGATCAAACTGGCTATGGCGATTGTAAAGCTCTTTCTAATTACATGGTTTCACTTTTGAGCGAAGTAGGAGTTACCGGTTATTATACTACTATTATGGCCGGCCAAGGGGAAGCTGA
The DNA here is from genome assembly GCA_041742535.1 of Cyclobacteriaceae bacterium. Classification (GTDB taxonomy): domain Bacteria; phylum Bacteroidota; class Bacteroidia; order Cytophagales; family Cyclobacteriaceae; genus ELB16-189. The sequence goes on from JBGSIM010000091.1 coordinate 106,183, forward strand.
GATAGATAAAGATTTTCCAAGTCATCAAGGAAATCATGTAATTGTTGCTGTTCCAAATAAAGCAGATACACTATGGTTGGAGTGCACAAGTCAAACAACCCCATTTGATTGGATGGGAAGTTTTACGGGTGACCGTTATGCCATGATGGTAACTGAAAAAGGAGGCGTACTTGTGAGAACTCCGTCTTATCCCGCTGAGGCAAACGTGCAAACAAGAAATGCTAAAGTAATTTTGGAATCTACGGGCAATGCCAAGGCAATTGTAAAAACAGTTTACAAAGGTCTTCAATATGAAACCGATGGATTAAACTTTCATTTGGATGATCAGTACGATAATCAAAAGAAGTGGATTCAAGAGAATACACAGATTCCGAGTTTTGATCTTGTTAAGTTTTCCGTAAAAAATAATAAAGCCAAAATCCCTTCTGCTGAAGTAGAGACAGATCTTGTCCTCAATCGATTTGCTTCGGTAAGTGGGAAAAGAATTTTTCTTACTCCTAATCTCATGAACCGCTCCACCTATATCCCTGAGAAACTCGAGAGCAGAAAAACAAATGTTGTACTGCGAGCTCCTTACATTGATATAGACACAATCCGATACCAAATTCCCGAAGAAATTTACCCTGAGTTTCTTCCTGAACCATTAAAATTCAGTTCACGCTTTGGCGAGTATGAGGCTAGCTTCAAAATTGATCAGGGAAGTTTACTCTACGTACGCAGAGTAAAAATGAGGAAGGGAGAATTTCCTGCTGAGTCCTATACTGAATTGATTGATTTTTATAAAAACATGAACAGGGCAGACAATACAAAAATTGTATTTGTGACGAAAACCTGACATCTATTCTAAGGGGGCGTTGGTCTCCTTACTCATAACAAAATAAACTAATCGATCGGCCATAGCCGGCCACCATTTGTTTAACCAAACCGCCACTTTCCCTTGGGATGTTAGCACAAGTGTGCGCTTCCTCTTAACCACAGCACGATAAATATGATGAGCACACTCAGCTGATGTCATCATATTTTCTTCCCTCCTTGGGGATTCACCTTGTGCCGTACCATCTTTTGTGAGTGCTCTTTTTCTAATATTTGAGGTGGTAAAACCTGGGCATGCGGTAAGCACATTTACTCCGGTCCTTAATAACTCATTTCTCAGTACCTCTAGAAATCCGTTTAACGCAAACTTAGAGGCTGAATAACCAGTGCGGCCGGGTAAGCCCCTAAAGCCAGCAACGGACGAAATACCGACAACAGAACCTTTGTTCTTTATTATTTCCGGCAGGCAATATCGTGTGGCATATAATACTCCAAAGAAGTTAGTATCCATTACTTTTCTTACCACATCCAAATCAACTTCTGAAAACAAGGCGCGCATCGAGATTCCTGCATTGTTAATTAATATATCGATGCTACCGTATAATCTAAGAGCTTCGGCAGCCATTGCTTTGTTGTCATCTTCAATTCCTACATCAGCCTTAAAACCATGTATCTGAATATTCTTCTTTCTTAGTTCACTTACCGTATTATCAAGATCGATCTGATTGCGGCCCGTTACAAGAACCTTTGAGCCCTCGCTTCCAAACTTTTCAGCTAATGCTTTTCCGATTCCCGAAGTTCCGCCTGTAACTATGACTACTTTATCTTTCATCTTATTGCGTGGCAAAAGTAATCAAAACATTGTTTTATTTTTGAATCCATGTTATTGCTCAGATTATTATCAAATCTCCCCTTTTGGATACTCTATCTCTTTTCAGATTTTCTGTTCTTTGTCAGCTACCGTTTGTTGGGTTATCGCAAAAAAATTGTTCGTAAAAATCTATGGAATTCTTTCCCAGAAAAAAACGACAATGAACTTAAGCAGATTGAAAAACAATTTTACAAAGACTTATGCGATTATGGTGTTGAAACCTTAAAGTTATTGACCATATCGGCAGACGAATTAAAAAAGAGAATGGTTTATAAAAACCCTGAGATTGTTAAAAAATTCGCAGACGTTAATCAATCTATTCTTCTTCTCACTTCGCATCAATTTAATTGGGAGTGGCTGCTGACTTCAGGTTGTTTATATCTACCTCTCGGTGTTGACTTTGTTTATCAAAAACAAAGCAGCAAAACTTTTGATGCTTTCTCCATTGCAGGCAGAACTCGCTTCGGTGCATTCCCTATTGAACGTTCACAAGTGGGGCGCGAGGTAATCAAGAGAAAAAATATTTTACGAGGTCTGGCTATTATGGCCGACCAGTTCCCTGGTCATTCAAGTGATAAAAAACATTGGACGAAATTTCTAAATCAAGACACAGCATTTTTCTTAGGCCTTAGTCAAGTAGCTTATATGACACAATATCCTGCAGTATTTTATGGAATACGAAAAATAAAACGTGGGTATTACGAAGCTGAGGGGTTCATCGTTTCAATGCCTCCTTATGAAAAGGGGAGTCAGCAAATAGTTGATGATTATGCGAAAGCTTCAGAAAAAATAATTCAACAATATCCTGGGGGTTGGTTGTGGTCGCACAACCGCTGGAAGTCAAGAGATTAGTTAAGCAGCATTTCTATGTCTTCGCGTGAAAGCGACTTGATCACATTCTCCTCGCTTTGAATTAAGTTCTCTGACAATTTCAATTTATGTTTTTGAAGTGTGAGGATTTTTTCCTCCACCGTATTGCGTGTGATAAACTTATAACTGAATACTTTTTTCTTTTGACCAATGCGATGTGCTCTGTCCATTGCTTGTGCTTCTACAGCGGGGTTCCACCAAGGATCAAGAATAAAGACATAATCGGCTTCAGTTAGGTTTAACCCCAAACCGCCAGCCTTTATCGAAATCAAGAAGACTTTAATGGTTTCTTCTTTATTAAATTTATCTACTTGCTCTTTTCTATCATTACTTGAGCCATCGAGATACGCAAAAGGAATCTTCTTCTCCTTCAACATTTGACGCACGATATCAAGGTGCTTTACAAACTGACTAAACACCAAAAGCTTATGCCCCTCCAACAAAGCGTTCTCCAGCATGTGCGAAACATCCTCCAACTTGCCAGAATCTCCTTCGTAATTAGGATCAACCATTCTCGGATGATTGGATAACTGACGCAACTTGGTGAGGCCTTCCAAAATCATCATGCGCGAACTATTGATTCCTTCTTTATCAATCGAGTCAAGAATCTTATGACGATAAAAAGACTTCGCCTCATCGTATTTCTTTTCTTGCTCAACCGTCATGTTCGTGTAGTGAACATTCTCTACCTTTTCAGGGAGATCAGTTGCTACCTGCGATTTTAATCTTCGTAAAAGAAACGGTTTAATAACCGCGTTCAGCTTTTTAGTCTTCGCTTCATCATTTTTCTTTTCTATTGGAATCTGGTACTCATTCTTAAAGAAAGTTTGACCACCGAGTAAGCCAGGATTGATGAATGTAATTTGCGACCAAAGATCAAGTGTAGTGTTTTCTAATGGCGTTCCTGTAAGAGTAAGTTTATAACGCGACTTCAATTCCTTTACCGCCTTTGCAATATTTGAGTTTGGGTTCTTAATAACCTGCGATTCGTCAAGAATGATATAATTGAAATAAAACTTCTGTAACAACTCGATATCTAAACGGGTGATGCCGTACGAGGTTAACACCACATCGTAGTTACTAAACCGATTGATGTCTTTATTGCGCAGCGTACCTGTATAGGTTAATATTTTTAAATCCGGTGTAAACTTGGCGGCTTCCATCTCCCAATTATAAATGAGTGATGTCGGCATAATCAGCAAGGTCGTTCCTGCTTCACCTTTTTCCTTTTCGGATTGAAGAAGCGCTAATGTTTGGACGGTCTTACCAAGACCCATATCATCAGCCAAACATCCACCTAAGTGAAACTCATTTAAAAAGCGGAGCCAGTTGTATCCTGCTTTTTGATATGGGCGAAGCGTACCCTCAAACTTTTCAGGAAGTTCATAATCTCTAATGCCACTAAAAGATTGCAGGTTACGAAGTCGATCACTCATATGCACCTTGGCAAGGCTACCTTCTTCTAATTCACGCAACAAATTAATGTGGTGTTTCTTTAATACAGGCTTTTCATTTTTGCCATGCGTTTCGCTCATTGCAAAAAGATCTCCATACTTCACTAACCAGGCTTCAGGTATAATTGCTATCTCACCGTTAGGAAGTTTAAACTCTACTTTCTTTTTAAGGATTAGTTTCCGAAGCTCTTTGAAAGAGATTTCATACTCACCAAATCTGATTTTTGCGTGGATATCAAACCAATCAATATTTTCTTTTACCTCCAGTTCAATCACCGCCTTTCCTACAAAGTACTTTTTATCTCGGTTGTCAGGTTGGCTCACTTCAAAGCCAAGGTTAAGCAGGTTAACCCGATTTTCATTCAACCAAGAAAATGCTGTGGCTTTTTCAACCGCTGTACGAAATCCTCGCAAGGGAAGACCTAACTTTATGAGCGTTTGTGAATAATGCTTTTCTGTATCCGTATTTCTTTTGATTCGATGAAAAACATAATCATTTTCCTTTTTCTCAACCGTAACACTTACAGGCCCAAACGCATCTCCGCGAAAGCGATGCTTTCCATATTTGAACGAAAGATCAAAAACAATTTTACCCGCTTCATCACTGGCTACCCCTTCCTCATTTGATTCACCAAATAATGATTTAACTTCTTTTGAATTAGCCGGTGGCAATTCTGAAATAGTTAGCAAGGGATGAGGATCGTATTCGTTTTTGTTGATCTCAAAACCATGCGCTTCAATTTCATCGAATGAAGCAATTAGGGGTGCAACAAATCGATTGTAATAAGTTTCTTCCAGATTTTTAGGAATAACTACATGCTTCTTGCTTAAAAAGGGTAAAAGTTTTTTCCCATCCACTGATTTTTCAAAACCATACAACTTTCCATTTAGCACCATCCAAGCTGGATGTTTACAAATCAAATATGCACTTGGGTTGGGAATATCTACCCGCTTTCCCTCATAGCTTATGGTTGGATAATAGTTTGTGCTTTCATCGCTACGCCTAAAGTGAAATTGAATGCTGGCACGCTTATCTAATACTTCAACTTGTCTCCAGGTGGGTTCACCATCGTTACCCATTTCAAAAAGCATTTTGCCCTTCATCTTGTCGAGGACAGCCGCTCTTCTCTTTTCCATGAACGCTTCAATTTGTTCCTGAAGCAATTCATCACCTTTATCTTTTTTGAAAACCTTACTGAAGAATTCATCGGGCTTCATAATTTTTTTTGAAAAATGTTTGAGTACAGCATCCTGACTCATGCCATCCATCATTTCAATTAATTCAAAATCGCGGTCGTCTAACCCTTTTGAAAATTCACGTGCATTTTTATGCGAGATGTTTTGATGCTGATAAGTAAGCTTTCCTTTCTCATCAACATGAACTATAAAAGACTCAAAAATGTAGCCCAAATACTCATGCTGATACAGCGAGTAGATGATTTGAAAAGGCTGTGCTGCCGAAACTTTCATGGCTCAAATTCTTTTTATCTCAATCTGTAAATGTGCTTTGACTTTCAAAAGAAGCAGTTAAGCCTACTTTTAAGCACTTTACAGAGTAAGCAGAATTGCAAAATAGGCAATTACTCTCAATAAATTCGTTGAATTTAGCCTAAAATCATGCTTACTAATTACATCCTACAAATGATCAATTGAATAGGAGCGGGCAGCAAGTCGGGCTGGATAAAATGAAACAAGAAGTGTGATAGCTATGATAACAACAGAAGTCAATATAAAGTCTGAGAACTTCATTTCGACAGGGTAGCTTGAAACAATGGCATTATCCATGCCCATTCCTACCAATCCAAATCGGCTCTGCAACCAACAAATGATGCCTCCCAAAACAAGTCCGGTGATGGCTCCTGAAAAAGCAATGAGCGCTCCTTCGCCCAAAAATATTTTTTGAATTAAACTCTGTTGCCCACCCATGGCAAATAGAATTGAAATGTCTTTTTTCTTATCAATCGCCAGCATCATTAGTGAAAAGAAAATATTAATGGATGCTACAAGCACCAACAGCATCAATGCCACAGCAGTAAACAGTTTTTCAATTTTTAGTAAACGATAGATGTCCTGATGTTGCTCTTCGTTTGTGAGCACTTTAAAAGTATCGCCAACTACGTCTTTAATTTTTTGTTGAATCTCTTTTTCACTTACTCCTTTACTGGTTTGGATTTCGAGAGATGTGCGCTTATTGTCATAGCTAAGTAACTCCTGTGCAAATTTCAAGGGCACAAAAATGTAATTCTCATCATAATTCTTTTCAATAGAGAAAACTCCACCCGGTTCAATAGATTTTCTGGTATATAATTGTGATGGATCTATGCCCGATACTTTCATGTTCTTAATGTAGAACAATTGCAAAGGATATAGGTTTTCACCAGTAGCTACAGATAGCGCATACTGAACCCCACGGCCAATAATAGCATAGTTAATCCCTTTCTCTTCCAACACTAATCGGCCATCGGCAATGTGATCATCAAGTCGATGCTGGTCAAGAAAATTATTACTTACACCTTTTAAAGTAATTACCATATCGGCATCGCGGTAACGAACATAGGCATAGTCCTCAATCACTTCCGTAACAATTTGAACACCTTCAATAGCCTGGATTTTATTAAGGAATTCGGGTGATACCTCAAATGATTTTCCCTTCTCTAATTCTATTTTTATCTCGGGATCGAAAGAAGAGTTTAAGGATCGCAACAAATCACCTAAGCCATTGAATACAGAAAGCACAATGATTAAGGCAGCCGTAGAGAAGGCAATCCCAATCATAGAGAGCAATGAAATGATGTTAATAAAGTTTTTCTTTCTCTTTGAGAAAAAATATCGCCTCGCTATGAAAAGGGAGAGATTCAAAGAACTAAGAGACAAATTGTTTAGCCCTGCTCATCTTCTTCTTTCGGGATGTTCAGGTTTTTAATGATATCCTCCATGCGCTGGGCATTCTCTTCCACATCATCAATAAAAAATAAAAGAGCAGGAATTATGCGGGCCTGATTTCGGATGCGATCACCCAGTGCTTTTCTGATTTCACTTTTGTGCGATTCAATATTGGCCAACACTGCATTTTTATCTTTAGCCAGTGTCATACTGAAATAGACTTTAGCAATGCTTAAATCCGGACTCATTCGCACATCGGCAATGGTTATGAATGCATTTCCCAAAATTCCCCGCTTATCCTTCAAGAAAATATCACTTAATTCCTTAAGAATTAATTTGCTGTATTTCTGTTGTCGTACCGTGCCACTCATTGGGCAAAGATACTAAAGATTACTATGTCCTTTTTTTATATCCGCAAGACTGTCAACTTTTTTATTTTATTTGCGCCAACAAACTAACATCTGTGCTACTTCGACTTTTCCGTGTTAATGATCCTTATCGCTTGCTGGGCATTTTTGCCGTGTTGGTTGTTGTTAGCTTATGGTTTTTTATAGACCCGATAGGCTTAACTCTAAATGAGCTCAAAAGCATTGTTTTGGGAGAATCACTAAATGACGGCAAAAGTTTATATACTGAGTTATTCACGAGTACTCCTCCACTGGCTTCCATCTTCTTTGGCTGGATCGAGTTTGTATTTAGCCGGTCTCTCACTGCCCGGCATATAATCTCATTGTTGATCATTTTTTTTCAAGGCGCTTTTTTTGCCATTCTGTTGATCAACAATAAAGCTCACCATGAAAACACCTATTTACCCGCCTTGATTTTTGGTGTCCTTTGTTTATTCTCGTTCGATATGCTTTCACTTTCGGGCGAACTTATTGCATCCACGTTTTTACTCTTCGCATTAAATAATCTTTTTAAAGAAATTGAGTTTAGGATTCAGCAAGACAGCACACTTTTGAATCTTGGTATTTATTTGGGCGTAGCCTCTCTTCTTGTTTTTAGCTATTCTGTTTTTTTACCCGGAACGCTGGCCATCCTTATTGTTTTTACACGTACTACTCTTCGTAAAATTTTGCTTCTCATTTTTGGATTTGCGTTACCCCATCTATTGCTTATGACTTACTACTTTGCTAAGGGTGGTTTCCATTTCGTTTGGACTGATTTCTACATGGGTTATGAGTGGCTTGCTGTTAACTCTATTTCGCTTTGGGCAATGGTATGTTTGTCTGCCATTCCAATTATTTATTTTCTGTTATCATTATTCATGGTCAATCGCGAGGCGCGCTTTACCAAATATCAATCGCAACTATTACAAGTTATGTTTTTATGGCTGGTAGTTGCTGTTTTGGAAATAGTGCTTGCTGGCAAGCTGACCCCTCAAAGAGTAATTACCTTTGCTCCCCCACTTGCCTATTTTACAAGTCATTATTTGTTGTTAATCCGAAGAAAGTGGATTGGTGAATTAATGTTATGGATACTTATTGGTGGCCTAATAGCTACAAGTTATTTAGCGCGTTATCAAAAAATTAATAGCATTGACTACACAGGCCTGTTCTTTAAAGAATCCAGTTATAACGATCAAGTAAAAGGAAAAAAAGTTCTTGTGCTTGGAACCGACTGGGGTCTCTATGAAGAAAATAAGATGGCTTCTTATTTTTATGATTGGTCTCTTTCAAAAGATTATTTTGAAAATCCCGATTATTTTGAAAACGTTGTACTTATAGACCAAGCATTTTCTCAAGATGCACCAGAAATAATTGTTGATAAGAACAATCTAATGGAAAGAGTTATGCTGAGAAATCCAAGGTTAAAACAAAACTACGTTCGCAAGGGAGATTTGTACGTTCATAAATAGAAGTTGGTAATATCTTTATAAACGATTTACCTTCGAATTGAAATGAGGTGGCTATACCTTGAACCATGTCAATGAAAATAAAAATACTAATCCTTGTTCTGTTTTGGTCATTACTTCTTTACTCATGTAATGAAGTAACATTTCATGAACCTCAGCCTGCTGGCGTTTCCGCTTTAAAAAGCATACCGCTTACGCTACAAGGTCAATATTCCACCCGAGATAAATCTACTGGTGAAATTGGCGATACCCTAATTATCGAATCGTGGGGATATCATTTTAAAGACACTGATGACAAAGACTGGCTGGGAAGCGGAAGACTCAGCGATACGTTAGTTGTTAAGTTTTATCAAAATTATTATTTCGTCAATTTTAAAGAGGGTGATCAATGGGTGCTCCGATTAGTAAAAGAAAAATCTCCTGGTAGGCTTGAGTTCATGTCCATTGATCTTCAGGATGAAGCCAAGCGGAAGGAAATTCTAAAAAAGATTTCTAAAAAAGTTCCCGTTAAGGAAGTTAAAAAAAATGATGATACGTTTTATCAGATCAAACCCACACAGGCACAACTAATGACCCTAATTAAAGATGGTTATTTTACCGGGATTGAGTTGAGAAAGATGAAGTAAGAAGTGTCCTACACCATTAATGTATATGGTGATTTGTGTTCTGGTTATTTTTTCAATTTACTTTCTTCATCAGCTACATGTTGTAAGTAGTAGCAATACAATAATTGTCCTTTGCGAATGCTCGAAAGCCTGAAAAATTCATTGGCACTATGCCACTTTTCGTCTGATAGTTCCATGCCTAATGAATAGGTATAGATACCCAAAACTTCTTTGATGGATAGCAACGAGCCAATGCTACCGCCTGTTCCCATTTGGAGGGGTTGCTTTCCGTATATTTTTTCTAATACATCAGACACATATTTATATTCCTTATTGCCGGCAGGAAATTTCATAGGGCTTGCTCCCCCTTTGCCTCTGCTAAATTTAAAGGTAGCGGTGGCGCCAGCAGGTAGGTTTTTGTTAACGTGTTTCACTATCAAATCTTGAATTTCGCTGGGCACTTGATTATTAACTAATCTACAGGTAATCCTAGCCATTGCATTGCCTGGAATAATATTTGAATGACCTTCAGGCGCTGTATAGCCACTTTGCATACCAATAATTTCAAGTGTGGGGCGGTACCAAATCCGTTCTAAAGATGAAAAAGTAGTGTCACCCACTTCGGCTGTTGTGCCTAATATTTTCATATCATCAGCTCTATTATAAGGTACCTTTTTCATCATTTCCCTTTCTTGAGCTGTGGCGGGTATCACTTTATCATAAAAGCCTTCTACAGCCACGTTGCCTTCTTTGGTAAAAAAAGATGAAATAATTTGTGACATAATCACTGCCGAATTGGGCGTTTTGCCCCCAAATTGCCCCGAATGTCCATCAGAATCAGCTGTTTTTATGCTAAACTCCATCACCGCTGTGCCTCTTAAGCTCATTAATATTGCTGGTGTGTTTTCATCATACTGACCACCATCAGCATTTACGGCAAAGTCTGCTTTTAACAGTTCTTTGTTGGCTTCCACAAAGCTTCTAAAATTAGGGCTTCCCGATTCTTCTTCACCTTCAAATACAAATTTTACGTTTACTGGTAATTTGCCAACTGTTTTTAACATGGCTTCCGCTGCCCAAATGCTTATCATCACACCAGATTTATCGTCACTTGCACCTCGCCCAAATATTTTGTCGTCTTTTATTACAGGAGCAAAGGGAGGTATTTCCCATTCCGATTCTTTTACGGGTTGCACATCGTAATGAGCATAAATTAAAACGGTGGGTTTACCCGGTGCTTTGTCCCAACTGCCATAAACAACAGGTTGCCCACCTGTTTGTATAACCTGGGCGGTGGTTATCCCTATGGATTTTAGCTTGTCTACTATCCATACCGCAGCTTTTTCTACATCGGGTTTGTTTGCAGGTATAGAAGAAATGCTTGGAATAGAAATCAGTTCTATAAATTCTTTTAAGTGTGCATCATTGTTGGCGTCAATATATTTTTCATAAGACGCCAGAGACGATTTTGCCTGCTCCTTTTTTGAGGTTTTAGAATTAGTATTCTGTGCTGTTGAATTTGTGGTGACTAGAAGATTCAAGCTAATAAAGATTGAAAGGACTAAAGATTTTGAGATTGTCATTATGGTTACTTCTTAAAATTCAACTATTCCAAACCTTCTGTTCTTTTATTGCTTACCACTCACTAAGAAACGTAGGAGATTTCTCGGTATAATTAAAGGCATGCTTCAATTATTCTTCTTTTTCTTAAGCAGGTTTTGAAGTTTGTTCTCCAACGCCTTTTGAGTTTCTTGTTTCACATCTGTCTTTGTTGAATCGGCAGGCGTACCTTCAGCAACTTTAGCAGTATCCTTTTTAGGATTGAGAATATTATTCAAGACATCTTTTGGCTTTTCACCTTCTAAAATATCCTGCACAGCTTGCTTGGTTTTCTCTTCTGCCACAGCAGTAACAGCCTCAGTTACTTGTTGCTTTTGCTCGTCCATCAGTAAACTTGTTTTGGGGTCATTGTAGTTACCACCAAGTGCAATCGTTACAGGAATTTCTGAAGTTGAGTTATTAGCTCCCGTGTTTTTATTAACAAATCCTTGCAGCTGTGAACCAAGTTTTCCTGCTGGCACATTCATTTTAAGTTGATAATTTATGGATCCGTCCAATCCTGTGCTTCCACTGATGTTTGTTTTATACTCTCCAAACTTTACATCAAACGGTTTTACGCTTAATGCTCCATCTTTAATGGCTACCGACATCAATACATCTTTTAATGTTACCTGATCGGAGTTGTCAAGCTTGGTAAGAGAAGTGATTCCGGAAACTAATTTAGATTGAGTCAATGCTGCCTGAGCTATTTTTATCAAACCATCTGCATTCACACTGTTCATCTTAGGCATCATGTCTTGCCCTAGTTCGCCACTGATTTTAAAATCAGTTCCAAAACTTCCGTTCACTAACCCTGCTATGGGTGCGTAGGTTTGAACGATAGAAAATGAAGAAGCAGCCTGCTGAATCGACATATTTTCAATCTTAACCCCTAAATCATACAAAGGATGGTTTATGTCTTTCGTGTCATACGCACCATTGATTACAAAGGCACCACCAAGCATATTGAATTTTATTCCATTTAAATTAGCTACTCCATCTTTTACAATTACGTCTCCATTTACATTAGTCATTGTATAGTCCATCATCTTCACTGTTTTTAAGTTTGAATGAAGAACAAAATCAATGTTTTGTGGCACAGGAACTACGCCATACGGAGTGGGCTCAGTGGGTGTTGAAGGCGCTTCCGTTTCGGTCATAAATTCATTCAAGTCAAGAAGCGTTGAATTGAATACCATATTTCCTTTTATGGTTTCTGAGCCAAATAGATAGCCAATGTAATTGTTGATTGAACCTGTTACATTGAAATCACTTTTGCCAATAGTTCCGATTGTGTTTTTAATTTCTATTTTTCTGGGATCAAACACCGCATCGGATTGACTAATGGTTACTACTGGAAGATCCACAGTAGTGTATTTAAAATCTTTGAGCGATGCAGTACCACTGGTAGGGAGTCGTTCATATTTACCCGCATCCAGGTCTGAGTATTTTCCTTTCGTTTGAATATCTCCCTTAACCTTTCCCGCTAAGGTCATCCCTTCTATTGGAAATATTTTGGTAATCTTTTCCAGATCAATTCCCCCATTTGCTTTTGCATCCCATGTGTAGTCATCGAGGTTTTGAAGTACAAGTTCAGCTGTAAATCGCTCGCCATCCATCAACATCCCAAAGTCTTTCACATTGATTAACGTTTCGGCCATTTTTCCACTTGAATTTTGAACCGAAGCTTTGAATCGTAAATCCTCTAGTGGAATTGGAAATTCTGATGACTTAATGTAACCATTAGAAAGAGACATCGTTGCGTTAACTGCGGGCATCACTTTCTTAATACTATCATACACTCCTTTCGCTGTGGCGTCAATCGCGAAAGCACCTTTCATCTCCAATCCATCCATGGGGAACATCTTTCCAAGTTCAGCCAGATTGAGTGCTGCTTTTACATTCGCATCCATGCGATAATCTTTTAAGTTCTCAATCAACATGCGGGCATCAACCGGATTGGCTCCGAATTCCAGATGAAGTTTTTTCAAATCAACCACCGTGTTTTCTATAACCCCTGTTTTGTTGTCAACCAGCAAATCCACATTAATGTTAGAGATGGCCGTTGGAAGATCAGGATATTTAAACATGGCATCTTTAACATTCAAAGCCATATTAAATGCAGGCATTTGAGTATCACTCATGGTTCCTTTTACAAAACCTGCAAAAGTTAAATCCCCGTTTGTTTCAATGCTTCCAAAATCTTTTGTGTAGACACCAGGCACTAATGACAACAAACTCTTAAATGAATTCTCAGGACTTGAAAACTGAATGTCCATACCATAATCTTTCTCATTCATTTTAAACCAACCTTCCACGTGCATGGCAAACTCGTTGAGTGTTGTTGTGTTGTCTTTGAATGTAAAGCGAGTGTATTCTTCACTTATTCCGATTGTTGCATTTAGTACAGCCTGTTTATTGGTTAGATACTCCGTTCCATCAAATTTCAGTGTAAGCGAGTCAATGGCTGTTTTTGTTATTAAGTCAAATTCTTTCTCGTTGAAATCTCCGCTGCCGGAATGGTTCAATCCCTTTATTGAAGTAGCGAAAGGAATAGACTGATCATCATAGACAATATTTGCATCCACTATTTGCCAGTGATCAATCCCAAATGAAAAAGATCCGGACTCTTCCGCGGCAGGCGCTGCTTCTTCTGTTGAAGGATACGTAATATCATAATTTGCCTTTCCGTCTTTTAATACCTTTATAGTAATCTGTGGGCGTATCAACGAAATTCCTTTTACCCGTAATTGATCACCAAAAACCAATTCCTTTAGGTTTAACTCTACAGCAAATTCTTCAACCACAAAAAGTGGAGTGCCGGCAAAAGGCTCGCGGTTAAACACACCCAATTCTTTTACTTCCACAGTTACATTAGGGAAATTGCTGAAAAGCGTGAGGTCAAAATTATTCACATCAAAAATTACATCCGCATTAATGCTTTTGGCAAGTTCTTTATCGATAGCGGCTTTAATATCATCTTTAAATACAATTGGAATTACAAAGGCGGCAGCTACAATAACTAGCAATAGAATGCCAACCCCAATTAGAACTTTCTTCACAATCTTCATAGTTTTCAGTATTTGAAATCTTGACAAAAGTAGCGAATCCAATACCGTTGAAATTAGAAATCTCAACCAATAGCTTTTCTACATCTTTAATTGAACAACTAATTCTTTTAGGTGTTCGCTGGCTAATCCAAAAGCATTATTCGCTCTTTCCCTATCAATCTGGAGTTCTTTTTCAAAGTTTGACTTCAATATCAATGCTTCGCTCATAATGTGCCTTTTTGAATGAATTTGATAGGTTAAAGTCAATTATTCACTTTTTAGCCGATATTCCAATGTTAAGTTTATGTTACCCATACTTGACTAATGTTATCTAAATGTTAATTTTAAGTTACAGAGATTAACATTTAGATAATGTTTCGTGGTTTTATCATAGTCTTAATCGGATTGATCCCATTTCTGGGAAGTGCTCAACCTACTGAGTTACTTCCTGATTTATTGGCCAGTTCTCCTATGGGTAACTCGCAAGATATAACAGTAAGGCTAACTGGTTTTCTTTCCACCCTTCAGCATAAACAATCGAAGTATTCCGAGCAGGATTTTCTAAAATTGATTTTCCGCGAATCGCACAAAAAATTCTTCAAGCACTATCAGCCTTACACCCAGTTTTCTGAAATTTTTGAACGGGGCTATTACGACTGTCTGAGTGCCACAAGTTTCCTAAGCCTTGTATTAAACGAGTTTGGCTATGAGTATAATATCATAGAAACAAATTATCATATCTTCCTTTCTGTTGAAACCAACAATGGTTCGGTGCTTATTGAATCAACCGATCGCTTTAATGGGCTTGTTACAGATTCTAAACAAATCGAACAACGGATTGCAGGCTATCGGTCAAATTCACTTTCAGTTGATCCATCAGAATCAGATAAAGTATATTATAAATACAACTTCAATCTTTATCAGTTGGTAAAGCCCGAGCAGCTTCCAGGTCTGTTATATTTTAATCAGGCGGTAACTGCATTTAATCATAAAGATTTAATTGCGTGTGCCACCAAGTTGGATAAGGCCAACAAAATTTATGAATCTCCACGCAGCACAGAACTAGCTGTTCTACTTGTAAAATCTGTAGTTGAAAGCAATTTGAGTGAAGATGAAAAAGTGGAATTAGTAAAGCCTTTTGTTAAATATCTACGAAGCACTTCCTTACTTGCTTCGCGCTAATTCTCAAGGATTCGTATTTCCACCCTACGGTTTAATGCATGAGCCTCCTCTGTATCCTCCTGGGTTACGGGTTGAGTTCCTCCAAAAGCTTTTGTCTTAATCTTTCTTTTACTACTGCCCTTCGAAACCAAATAAGCTTTAACAGCATCTACACGCTCTTGAGAAAGGGTAAGGTTGGCATTTGCATTTCCACGTGTGTCGGTATGACCTTCCAATTGAATAACCATGTTAGGATTGTTCTTCAGCATTAACGCTACCTCATCTAACTCTTCAAAAGATGAAGCAGAAATTTTTACCTTACCAGCATCAAAATTCAAGTCTTCGAGCCGCATTACTTTTCCTACCGTATGTGTTGTTTCTGCATTATGCACAGCTGCTGAAGGTAGATTCAATTCAATGTTCTGTACAACCCTCCGTTCACTATTGGCTTCCGCAGGGTCAAGCATATACTTTGAAGGAGCGAATCCTGCTGCTTCTACCGTAACCGAATACTTTTCATTATCGAAAAGCGGAAAAACAAAAGTACTTCCTGAAATGAAGCCTACTTTGTTTCCATAGGGAAGACTTTGGTAAGAGATTCGAGCAAATACAGGTTCTTTTGTTAATCCATTTACGATGTTACCCTGCGCATAAATAAGCGTATCAATTTCTTGACCTACCGCAGACAAACCTATTAATAGCAGAAAAAAAAGAGAGATAATTTTCATTCTTACAATTTTAAGATCTTGAATTCTACCCTACGGTTCTTCCGATTGCCTTCGCGTGTATTGCTTTTGTCTATCAATTGAGTTTCTCCAAAGAAGGTTGTTTTAATTCTACCAGAATCTACTCCTTGTTCAACGAGGTATTTTGAGACAGCCTTTGCTCTGCGTTCGGACAACCCCAGATTATACGCCTCAGGTCCTGCTGGATCTGTGTGACCAGAAATTTCGACTTGCATGGTTAGTCTTTCTTTCATTAAAGTAGCGATACGTTTAAGTTCAGGAAAAGACTCGCTCTTCAAAATTGATTTATCGAAGTCAAAGAAAATATTATTCAAATTAATCTTGGTGTTCTCTTCAACAACGGCCACTTCAATTGGTGCCAGCGTAATATTCTTATCAACCAGTTGACCGTCCTTGGTAAAATTTCTCAGATCAAGATTTTGATTTTCTGAAATATGGTCTTTGGCCTCAGCTCTAAAACCATACTGTTGTCCACCCGGTAAGTGAATTTCATATTCTCCAGTAACAGGATCTGAATACGTTGACCCAACTTCTTTTCCATCTGAAAGTCGCTCATAAATAATTTTTGCTCCCAACGGCTCTCCGGTTCTCGCATCAACCAATTTTCCTTTTACAATCACAATTGGATCGGGTGTCATAAACATTGGCATCTTAACCCGATAGATATCTGAATTGTCCACTGTTACACCTCTTGAGTAATAGGCGTATTCACTTGTTGATGGAATATTGAAAAATAAATCGTCCAACTTAGTGTTAATATCTGGTCCAAGATTTTCTGGTGGCGACCAGTTGGTCCAGGTATCGTCAAGGCGTTTACTCATATACACATCACTACCACCATAGCCACTAAATCCATTGGAGGAAAAATATAATGTTTTATCATCAGACGCGAGAAACGGTGCGGTCTCTTCACTTACTGTATTTATAACCTTACCAAGGTTGAGTGGCTGAGTCCAGGTTTCATCTTCCTTTTCAAAGCTTACATATAAATCACGACCACCCTGGGTATCCTCACGCTCCACGGACATAAGCAGTGATTTACGTGTGTTGGCCATGAAGTAATTGGCCTTCTCATTATAGTTGTAATCATTTTCAATTTCCAATGGCTTGGGATCACTCCACTTGCCGCCAACATTGGTGCTAATGGATACTCCGGCAACCATTTTTCCTTTATCTAGGTATTTATTTCCTAAAAGTATAACTACTGATTTCCCATCCGGAGTTGAGGATACGGTATTCACAAAGTTTGGCTGTGCGTTATTAAATTGAGGGCCCATATTTTTTGCAAGTGTCCATTTTCCATCTTCCCCTAATTCAGAGTACCAGATATCTTCTTTATCACTTGCTCCACCCTCATTTTCAGGATGGTTCTTACGACTGAAATAGAGTGTCTTTCCATCGGGCGAAAGCAAGGGGTTATATTCACTTACGTCACTGTTTACATTCGCATCCAAACGCTCTACTACAAGTCCTTTGCTAAGCAACTCTGGCAAATCAATGTCGGCTATAATTGGGATATGAGAATCTGAGATTGCAACGGCATCCAACGAAAAATAATCGGGTAGTGCGCTCCCCTCAAACTCCAATTTTACAGCACTTACTTTATAAGAAGTCTTTTCAAGAAAAACATTAAGCATCCTGCCTTGCAGAGGCACTGACATCGGATTAAATGTATTTACCAAATATTCATTACCCGCTTCGTCATAAACATAAACCCTATAAAGTGCTCCTGGATTATAGGATTCAGCTATTGCTATTTGTTGAACTTGCATGGGAGTTGCATATCCGAGTTTTATAAACTCACTGCGTTTCGGTTTGTCGGGTGTCCATGCTCCAGGATTTTGCCCTCCGGCAGGCAACACATTGGGTACCCCCAACGCCTGTTGTGCCGAGTATTGTATGGGAGTTAATTGCGAAGAAAAGTCAACGACTTTTGAGGCCCATTGAACTGTTTGACCGTGTGAGAATTGAATCCCTGCCAACGTAAAGCAAAGGACAATTAGGGGTTTTCTCATAGAATTTAAATGCACAAATAGCCCAGCTATGGTATTAAAAGATTAAACATAGCTAAAAATTAAAAAAGCAGAAAATAATTACATCTCGTCTGCCATTCTTCATTTAAACAAACAGCGATTAGAGTCTTATTTTATGGAAATCACTCCATCGAAGTCTTATTAAAAAGTAGAAACCCTACATGCAACAGCACGCCAAGTTCATTTTGCTTGTCATCGTAATAATTAACGCTTAGGCTTATTGGGCCAATTGTAGAGTGCAGCACAAGGCCAGCAGTTGCAGCAAAGTAGATGTCTGTAATTTCCTGACTAAGTGTAGCTTCTTGGTTTTGCCCCATTTCTATGGCTTCAATGGGCTTAAATAAATAACCCTCAAGTCTAAAATCAAGACTTTTTCTTATAGAAAATACGTTGCGCCAGCCACCCGCCACATAATTAAATGCCCGAAAGTTTTCCAACAACAAGGTCTTACTATCCTGAATTGGGTTAAAAGCAGGTGCATTTATAATAGTTCCTCCATAATTTGTGAATACTGGCTGATTTGAGAATACTCCTTCCAGGTAGTAGCCTGAACTATAAATTCCACGTTTAAAATATTGCTCCAGCGAAATTTTTAAACGTACCCATGAGCGATACGTTTTACTTATATCTGTTGCAATGGATGTATTTCCGGGTTCTAAAATTTCATTAACCCCAAACCAATCCACGCCAAAGGAATAAAGCTTACCCGTTGAAGCGTACTGCTTTCGATTGAGGGTATTTGTTGAGAAGTTAATTCCTAAGCGACTACCTCTTAAGCGAAGAATATCCAGTGTATCGGTGGAAACAAGCACTTCTGAATTTATATATTGATCGCGGTTATTTATGTAAGAACCATCCAAGGCTAGTTTGTAATTTCTTTTGATCGGGAAGCCCCAACCTAAACCAATTTTTCGATCAATACGATTAAGAACTGTAGGTTGGTTATTGTTAAGAACTAAATCCTTGCCTTGAAGGAAATCCCAATTATTAAAAGTTGCATAGGGCTCCAGATAATATCTGATTCGATTCGGAATATCTATTCGTGCCTTCATTTGTACCGACTTATAAAAGTTACCTGCGGCAAAATTTATGTTTGCATGAGTGAGTGCCCGGTTGAAGTAATAATAATTTAATCCCAAATAAATACTACTAATATTCCGGGTAGCGATTACCCCTCCAAAGTCAACCTGAAAATTGTTTTGAGGTCGTTTGGTTAATTTAAAATTGAAATTTTGACTATCCGTATTGAAAGTAAAGGTTGGATAAAGATTACTAAAATAGTCTTCGGAGGCTAGATTATAGAATCCTGTTTTTACTTCATTAAAAGTGAGTACTCGTTTACCTGTTTTAAAAAAACGATTGATATACTTTTGTTGGTTGGCGCTGAAGCCTTCAAACTCAAGTTTTTCAATTATAAACGGAGCCGTTTTGTTATTGAACTTGTTTCTTGCTACTGCCACCTGTTCACAAGTTCTTCGCGCTATTACTTTTCTTTTTATCTCATCAATTTGCCTCATAGTTTGAACATAGCCACTATCAATTAAAGCGCGCGCCTTGCCAAAATCAAATGTAGTATAGCCTCCAAGATTGGGTTGTAGATAAACCCCCGATTCTGGAATATCCGATGGATTTGATTTATCCAAAAGCATGTAAAGAAGAGACTTCGAAATCAACTTGTCATCTTCTCCATATGGGTATTCCTGATATATTTTTGACGATACATTTGATCCAATGATTACATCAGGATTAAATTCCTTTTGTACCACATCAACTGGGAAGTTGTTATAGACTCCACCATCAAACAAATACTTACCATCCACCCTAATGGGTGTATAGAAAAAGGGAACAGTCTGCGTTGCCCGAAGTGCATCACTCAATGCACCATGCGATAGGATTACTTCTGTCTGAGTAAAGATATCAGAAGCGACTACTCTTAGCGGAATAAATAAACTGTCAAAATTATTTCTGGCTATTGCCGATGGCTGCGCCAACTTTTCAGCCAAAGCAAAATTGAGAGAAAGATCATTGGCAATATTTGTATTAAGTAAAATACTAAAGGCAGAATCTAACGAAAGGTTAAGGCGAAGAAAGGAGGCATCATCATCGTTACGCGAATAATAGGATTTATTTGCCATTTCAAAGTTTCCATTTATCCACTGTAAAAATTCTTGTGATAGAACGATCTCTTCAATTTGATTGGGGCTCATTCCCGAAGCATAACAACCCCCAATGATTCCACCCATGGAAGTACCCACTACATAATCAATTGGAATTTCATTTTCTTCCAATGCTTTTAGCACGCCAATGTGAGCAATTCCTTTAGCAGCACCACCACTCAATACCAAGCCAACTTTTTGCGAGAAGCTCGTTAGTGTAATCAGAACAAAACTTGCGGTGAGTATAAATCTTTGCATAGGTTACCAAACTGTACGGTAAGCAGAGCCGTAAGTTACTTTATAACCCGTTAGAGATCAGAAAAATTGCGCGAATAAAGTTTTTTTATCGGCTGGCCACTTCCATTTCTCCGGAAGAAGACGGAAAGGGTATTAACTGCAACCGTTTTATAATTGCATCCTTTGCGTTTTCATAAGCCGGAAAGTATTCAGACTTTACAGGTTGCGAAGGAGGTAGTTCAATTTTTAACGCATCTACCTGTACACCATTTTTCCAAAAACGGTAGCACAGATGTGGACCTGTGGCTAATCCTGTACTACCTACATAGCCTATTGTTTCTCCTTGCCGCACGCGGGTGCCCGCTTTAATACCGCTGGCTATTTTAGACATGTGAAGATATCCCGTTGTGTAGGTTCCATTATGCCGAACCTTTACATAGTTACCGTTATTTGTTTTGTATTGTGCTTCCTCAATAATACCATCACCAACAGATCGGATAGGTGTACCTGTAGGAGCGGCAAAGTCTGTTCCTAAGTGCGGCCTAAAAACTTTTACTACCGGATGAAAACGATTTTTAGAATAGCGCGAGCTAATGCGTGTAAACTCGATCGGGTATTTTAGAAGTGCCTTGCGCAAACTGTTTCCCTTCTCATCAAAATAATCTGCGCCATCTCCCTGATCAAATGGAAATGCATAGTAACCATTATTTGAATGTTCAAAATAAACTCCTAGAATACGTCCGATGCCGATGGGTACTTCATCCACTAAATTTTCTTCATAGATCATTTTAAACTGATCTCCTTTTTGCAAGCGCTGAAAATCAACTTGCCAGGCGAAGATGTCAACAAATTTATTGGTGAGATCATTTGAGATATTCAATGCTTCAATAGTCTGAGATAAAGTGGATTCTATTCTTCCGCTTATCTGTCTTTGCAAGGTATCCACACTGCGTTGACAAGATTCTACCAACAAAGAATCCTTTAAATGAAAAACCACATAATCAACCGCATTAGGTTCGTATACAAGCGCACGAATTGTCTTTACCGAATCATTCTCTACTAACAATGTATATTTTTTATGCGCAGCGATTTTTCTGAAATCATAAACCGACCGCGGTAGCAAATTCAATTGTTGCATGATCGGTAAAGGCACCGAATAACCCGAAAGCAAATCCGTAAATCGTTGGTTTCGCTTTACTTCATCCTCCACCACATGCAAGTTATTTACTACCATGCCATAAAGAAATACAGGCAGAACAATTTCGCGTTCAACGTGAGTGACGGAATCTGTTTCTAAAACATAATCTCCTTGCTTTGAGAAAAAAGAGGTTTTAGAATCAATCCAAAAAAATGCGATGCCTGCGATTAAAAACACGGCAACAGCGATCCAAACGGTCTTTGCGGTAGTTGAAAGCTTCATTACTTAAAAAATAGTGACAAAAATTGCCACAAGTTTAGTTTAAAAAATCTGGTTGTTGCAACCAGTTAACAGGTTCAAATATAACACTTTAGTGGATTTATGAAAATTTGGGGATTAAGAATCCTATTTAAACCGCGACCGTGTTTCGTAAGCCTACTGGAGATAAGGGGTCAAGACCGCTTTGAGCGGTCAGACATCTAAGTCACCTTAGTTGTTTTTCGCAAATCAAGAATTTATTGCTGCTTATAAATGAGCATTAGATTAAATCAAATGCTCTTGCATATTGTGACAGCTCGTAACTATTTCCTGTATCCAATTTCTTCTTAATGTTTTTGCGATGCGTTTCCGCTGTTGCTGCTGAAATGAAAAGCTCGGCAGCTACATCTGTAGCACTTTTGCCTAGCGCAAAAAGTTTTAGTATTTGTCGCTCTCTTTCTGATAAGCTTGCAAAAGTAGAATAATGATCGCGTAGAAATTTATTCTCCTCCAAAAGTCGCGATGCTTTGGTTGTAAAGTAATGTTCCGGGTTAATCTGCATGGAGGTGTTGATTGTTAAAACGGGGTTCCCCTCCTCATCGCGCATCAATATTTTAATCAGACTCATGTACCAATGCCAGTCACTCGTTTTTGACGTACGCACCTGTTGAAAAAACGACACTGTTTCATCTGTATTTCGCAGAAGCATATCATAGATTTTAGGAACATACTCTGCGGCTTCATCAGGATTAAAGAACGTATCATGATATTCCTCCTTAGGCATGCCTTTAATCTCTTCCCATTTTTTATCTAACAATTCAAGTCCCTTGTTCGACATATACCTTAAACTGAATTCGGGTAGTTCATGGATAATGATAACCCCCGGTATCTGATCCGCCACAGCGGCCACTTCTTTTATCTTACTATTTATTTTTAATTGGAGATCAGAACTGATCTCAGTGGATGATTTCATCTGTGAAATTGGTTTACCCAAGATAGTAAATTAGTAAACTGCTTTATCAAATCCCTCCCCCGGTTTGACCTAAATTATTTAAGATTCACTATAATCACCCTCTCCCCAATGAGAGGGGCGGGGGTGAGGGGACACCCTAAAATACCCAGAAGTGGGTATTGATACCCACTATCCCATTCTTGACTTTTATAAGTCTATGTCTTGGAAGGCTTTGGTAATCTGTATTGCCTTAGGTGCATCAACCCAATTGAGTGCACAAGAATTTACCATTACAAAAGTTGAGCGTGTAGGCGGCTCTGTTGTTCTCACCTACAATTTAATTGATACCCTTCGCAACCGCACCTACACAGTAGCTCTTTACTCCTCTGCTGATAATTACATAAGTCCTTTGCAGAAAGTAGTAGGTGATGTTGGACTGGAAGTGCGACCCGGAGCCAACCGAAAAATTACCTGGAATGCAAAAGAAGAATTAGGTTCTGCCTTTGATGGCAATGTGGGGCTGGAGGTGCGCGGCAAAGTGTACATCCCCTTTGTAAAGTTGGATGGCTTTGACGATTACAAAAAATTTAAACGCAATAAGGAGTATAAAATAACCTGGACCGGTGGGCGTGGAAATAATGTGCTCAACTTTGATCTATACAAAGGCAATAAAAAAATTACCACCTACCCAAACATTGCCAACGTAGGGCACCACACCCTAAAGTTTGAGAAAGTAAAGCCCGGCAAAAATTATACACTTAAAATAAGCGACAGCAAAAATAAAGACGATGTGGTATACAGTGCCCCTTTTAAAATAAGGGCAAAGGTGCCACTGCTTGTTAAGCTGATTCCATTGGCAGGAGCGGGGTACTTTATTTCCACTTTACTAAGTCCCGACCCCGACAATGATGACATTGTTGATCCGCCCACACCAACAGGTAATTAAACAAACACGAAACCATTTTATTCAATACTAACGACTCTTATTCAAGACTAATTACTAACGACTAAATAAGCCATGAAAACTTTCCGCCTCCTACTTCTTGCTACTTGTGTGTTGTTATTAAATACTACTTATGCCCAAACCATACGCAGGGTAAACAACAACCCCGGAGTTACAGGTGTAAATGTATACTCTACTTTACAAGCAGCCTACGATGCAGCGGTAGCTAATGATATTCTAATGATAGAACCAAGTGTAACTTCTTATGGCAACCTTTATGTGGATAAACCCCTAAAAATTTATGGCAACGGATATTTTTTAGATACTAACACCGAATTAAAGGCTGACCAGCGTAGTTCTCTAATGGGTTGGATAATCTTCAGTACAGGAAGCGATGGAAGCGTTTTATCGGGTGTTGAATTGACAAGTAGCATTAATAATTTCAATGACTTTAGAGGAGTGTCAATTTATGGTGCCAGCAATATCACAATAACGCGATGTAAAATTCAATTTTTTTTATCTGTGTCAAATAGAAATTGGAGCAACGATTTTTCAACAAATGTGTCAAACATCACAATAACTGGCAATTTCTTGGCCAGTCAACTGGAAGCAACTACTTGGATTGTTGCGGGATATACTATTTCGTCTGTATTTGTAAGCAATAATATACTATCAAGTCTTAGTGCAGGAACTAGTCCTCAAATACAAAGCTGGATTGTAAGAAATAATGTATTTACTAGTTCTCAAGCTATTCTTACAAATTCAATATTTGAAAATAATATTTTTACCCAGTCAGCTGGGTTAACATTTAGCAATACAACGTTTAGCTACAATTTTGCGCCAGGGAACTCATTTACGGGTGGCGTAGGAAACCAAAATAACTACAATGTATCCGCGCAACTTATTGGAGCAGGCGTAGGCATAAGCACAGATGAATCCTACCAACTCAAAACCGGCTCACCTCTAAAAACCGCAGGCAGCTCAGGAACAGAAGTTGGTGCTTTTGGAGGAACAACTCCTTATGTGGTTTCAGGTATTCCGGCTATTCCTTCCATCGTTAACATGACTAACACTGCGACAGGCAGTAACTCGGTACCCTTGCAAGTAACCATCAGTGTGAAGTCAAATAACTAAGGCGGGGATTAGCTTCATGAAAGGATTGTTTTTTATGTTTTTATTTTTTGGGGGTTATGGTGTGTTTGCGCAGAACATAACCGTAGTCGAGTATTTCTTTGATAGTGATCCTGGCTATGGAAGCGGTATTTCAGTAGCCATTACTCCCGCTGTAACGATTACCAACTTTACATTTCCCATTAACATTGCTGCACAAAGCGATGGTTTCCATACGTTGTTTGTAAGAGCTAAAGATGCTAACAACAACTGGAGTGCGGCCTACTCCCGTCCGTTTTATAAGTTGAGTGCTGCGGTGGTAACTCCAACTACTCCGAACATAAACAAGATCGAATATTTTTTTGATACAGACCCCGGGTATGGTGCCGGTACCAATGTTCCCATCACACCGGCAACTTCCATTACCGATTTAGCATTTGCCCTTCCCTTGGGCAGCGCTGCGGATGGTTTTCACACACTATTCATTCGCACCCGCGATGCGAACAATAACTGGAGTGCAGCCTACTCACGCCCCTTCTATAAATTAAGTTCTTCGGCATTGCCCTCCATTCCCAACCTAAACAAACTGGAATATTTTATTGATGCTGATCCTGGGTATGGAGCTGGTGTGAATGTGCCCATTACCGCAGGCGTTGCTGTTAATGATTTAATTGCTGCCATCCCGGTAACGGCTATTGCGGAAGGCAATCACATCATCTCCTTTCGCGCCCGTGATGTCAATAACAACTGGAGCGTGGTGGCCATAAAAAGTTTTTCAAAGTGTAATCATCCGGGCACTGCGATTAGTGCTGCTACTACCATTACCTCCACCAGCTTTATTGCCAGTTGGGCCGATGTACCCGGTTCCATCAGTTATCGCTTAGATGTAAGCACAGATAACTTCAACACGTTTGTGAGCGGGTACAATGCCAAAGTAATTACTGCCCCGGCACTTACTTCAACGGTTACCGGATTGGCGCAAGCAACTACCTACCAATATCGGGTGCGTGCCGTGGCTAGTTGTACTTCCGTAGAATCAAACACGATCGCTGTAAAAACATTGGCCACTCCGCCTACGGCACAACCCACCAATCTGCTATTCAGCTCTGTAACTTCTTCCGGTTACACAGCATTCTTCACAGCTCCTGCTACCGCACCCTCAGGGTATTTAGTGGTTCGCAAAGTTGCATCAAGCCCAACCTTCGTTCCGGTTAATAATACAACCTATACCGCTGGCCAAACAGTAGGAGATGGTGTAGTTGCTTATGTGGGCACTTCTTTTCTTTTCAATGAATCGGGGTTAACCCCAAATACACGCTACTACTATGATGTGTTTGCATTTAATACAAACAATGGCAGTACATCATACCTAACTACCACGCCTTTGGAAGGTAGTGTAATTACTACCGCTATTGAACCCTCCGCACAACCCACCAATTTGCAATTCACCAGTGTTACGGATATTGGCTACTCAGTAAACTTCACAGCTGCTACAGGAAATGCGGATGGCTACCTTGTGTTGCGCAAAGTAGGTTCGGCTCCTGCTTCAGTACCCGTAGACGGCACTGTTTATACAACCACCGTAGGAACCGATGCTGTTGTGTATAATGGTGCAGCTACTAATTTTTTACAATCAGGGCTTACCCAAAACACTGAATATTTTTATACCGTGTTTGCTTATAACGGAAGTAGCACTGCCATCAACTATCGCACGGTTTCTCCTTTGCAGGGAAGTCAACTCACACCCATCACACCGCCTTCGGCATCGCCAACTAATTTGGTATTCAGCAATGTTACCTCCACCGGCATGAACATTTCATACACTGCTGCTCCGGGTTCGCCTGCTGGTTATTTGGTGGTGCGCAAGGTTGGAAGCAATCCGAACTTTATACCGCAAGTGAATGCCACTTACACGCTTGGTCAAGTACTCTCGGATGGTGTAGTGGCTTATGTAGGTTCAGCCTTGACATTTAATGAAACAAGTCTGGTTGCAAGCACAACTTACTTCTATGATGTGTTTGCTTACAATCAGAACGGATCATTGATCGGATATCAAACCAATGCTCCCCTGGAAGGAAGTAAAACAACGTTTACGGCAGAGCCCACCGCGCAGGCAAGCGGAGTTATGTTTCCGAATCCTGTTACAACAACTTCTATTACAGTAACCTTTACAGCTGCAAGTCCGGCAGCCGCGGGTTATCTGGTTTTGCGCAAAGCAGGCGCAGCACCAACCGTTACTCCAGTTGATGGAAGTGCTTATACACTTGCGCAAACACTTGGTGATGCCGCAGTTGCTTTTGTTGGTGCAAGCACAAACTTTGTTGATTCAGGATTGCAACCCGGTACTACCTATTTCTATCAGGTGTTTTCTTACAACGGAAGCGGAGCAGCCACAAATTATTTAACAACCGTTACGGCTTCAAACTCGGGCTCAAAAATAACAGTACCTGATAAGCCTGTTCTTCAACTTGCTAGTAGCATTGGTCAAAATCAGTTTACAGCAAACTGGACGGCAACCACTGGTGCAACAAACTATCGGCTCGATGTATCGAAAGATAATTTTGTAACGCGTGTGAGTGGGTTTGATAACTTGACAGTAAACAGCACTACCCAACTCATTAGCGGATTGGAAACAGGTACTGCTTATAAGTATCGGGTACGTGCCGTAAACACCAGTGGCACTTCAGTTAATTCTGATGAAGCTCAACAATTTACAATTCCTGCTACACCCGTTCTTTCAGCAGCAAGCATTATTACTCAAACAAGTTTTACAGCCAACTGGAATTTGGTGACAGGAGCTACAGGTTATTTAATGGATGTATCGTTAGCCAATGACTTTTCGTCTTTTGTAACTAGCTATCAAAGTAAATCATTAACAAGTATTGCTTCCGAAAGTGTTGGCGGATTAGAATCCGGTAAAACTTATTTCTATAGAATCCGATCTACTAATACAGGTGGAACTTCCCCCAACTCAACAGCATTAAGTCAATTGCTTATTCCACCCAACCCGGTGGGTATAGATGCAACCGGACAGCAATCAAATTCCTTTAAAGCCAAGTGGCAACCTGCTACAGGAGCAGCAGAATATAGGCTTGATGTTACGTTAGCATCAAATGATTTTAATCCATCGTTGCCCAACTTTACTAATAAGCTAGTTACTGCAACCGAAGAAACTGTTGACAACTTAACTGCCAGCACGAGTTATAAATATCGCATCCGCGCTGTGAACGCAAGCGGTACTTCATTTAATTCAAATGTTGTATCTGTGTCCACCACAGCTCCGCCTACAGGCAGTGTGCTTCAGCTTAGCAATTTGTCGGCACCAACTTCCTTTTCAGGCACAACCGTAAACACTTCCGTAGAAGTTTCAGGGGGCACACCTGGGTATACTGTTAATTTCTTCTATAGAAAAATTACAGCCAGCGATTTTACGGTTCGTCCACTTAGCTCTACAAGTAACACCTTTCAAACTCAAATTGATGCAAGTTTACTCGATGAACTTGGACTTGAATATTATTTTGAAGTAACCGATGCTATTGATAGCAAGAAGGCAACCGTAAAAAATTATCTCTATTATGCCATCCCTGCAGCGGGATTAAAAATTCCATTTACAAAATCAGGTGGCACTGCGCAGTCATACGAAATCTTTTCAATTCCTTACCAACTCACCGACAACCTGATTGCTTCCATTTTTGAAGAACTGGGCGCTTATGAAAAACCTCAATGGCGATTGGTTCGCTATCAAGGCGATAAGAATGTTGACTTCGGTAGCGGTATTAATCGAATAGAATTAGGAAAGGGGTATTGGTTTAACCGGAAAGAAAACATTGAGATCTCTTTCAGCAACGGCACGGTTGCCAACGTAAATCAAGCAACGGATGGAATTATCCCATTAGAGAAAGGGTGGAATCAAATAGGAAATCCACTACCCTTTAATGTTGATTGGGATGATATTTTAAATGCAAACGCGAGCTCCAATCTAATTGGAAAGTTGAAAGTATTCAATCCAACAGGTCTTCATCTAAATGATGAATCAAACAATTTAAAAACCTGGTCGGGCGGTTTTGTTTTTAATGGGAATGAACGGGTAGATTTAAAAGTCCCCGTGACCTTAAAAAATACAGCCGGAGGAAGAAAAGATTCGCGTGTAATCACAAACGGTGAATTGGACAAAGCTGAGTGGTATGTTCCAATTATAATAACTCAAGGCGAAGAAGTAAGAACAGTTGCTGGTGTGGGAATGCATCCTAATGCTTCGGCTTCCTTTGATGGATTTGATGATGTTATCGTTCCCCGTTTTTTGAATTATCTCGAATTGTATTCAACCCACACTGATTTCTTTAGTCCTAAATTTTCAAGAGATATTGTTCCTGCGCAAGCAGGCTTTACATGGGATTTTGCTTTTGAGTCGAATAGTGAGGCTGGCAACACAACCTTGCAATGGGATAATCAAAACTTTGGAGTAAATGATGCTGAGCTTCTTCTGTTTGATCAATCTCACAACGTTCTTATTAACATGAAGTCGTTGAACGGGTATAGCTTTACCCCTGCGCAAGATCAGCAATTCAAAATTTTATATGGCAGCAACAGAAAGGAATTAAAGCCTGATCTTATTTCTTTAAGTAGTTATCCTAATCCATTTAAGAATGGATCAACAACAGCGATCACATTTATTACTAAAGCACCAGAAAGCATGGTGAGCATTTCGGTTATTGATTTAATGGGCAAGCCGGTTAAGCAATTAGTACAAGGAGTATATGCTCCGGGTATTTACGAAACTGTATGGGAGGGAAAGAATGGTGCGGGAGATGAGGTGGCCCAAGGGCTCTACTTACTTCAAATGGAAGTAGATGGTAAAGTGTTTGTTAGTCGGGTGATAAAAAATTAACATTAAGAGTTAATAAATAAAGTGTTTCGTGAGGACACGAACCACGGTTAGGGAGAGGGGACCACGGGGTTAGTGCGATTCAGTGAAAGGTGGTTTGTGAGGACACAAACCACGGATTTAGTTTAGATTGATTAGGTGTCCAAGACCTTGGTCCGTGTCTTCACGAACCCAAGAATTTGGAAGTGAAAAAGTGTTTCGTGGGACACGAACCACGGGTTTTTGGGTTTAGAGATTGATTAGGTGTCTGACCGCTCAAAGCGGTCTTGACACCTGAGCCACGGATTTAGGAATTAGAATTATATAATAACTATGCGAGCATTCATCCTGATTCTTTTGATACTTACTAACCTGAATTCTTTTGCACAAAGTTTTCAGGGGCGCACAAACACCATTCGATTGGAGTTTAAAGATTCCGAAATCAATACATCGCTACCTTCCATACGATGGATTACTCCTTCTCTCGAGTACACCAACTCACAACACAATAGTTTTCTTGTTGAGGCAGAAGTAAAAAGTGAATTAGGATTAAAGGAGATTAAATTTTCCTTAATCGATTCGGAGAAAAACAGTCGTGAGAAAATTGTTGACCTTGAGCCTAACTCAACAATAAAAAGTTTTCAGCAGTCTATAACCTTGCAAGATGGGCAGCACGTGCTAACGATTACGGCTACTAATAACAAAGGTGGCCAGGTAAGCAGTACCCGCACAATATTAGTGGGCAAAGATGCCATAGCCGATGCCATCTCCATGGATCGAAAGGACTATGCTATTTTATTTGCCACCGATAAGTATGACAACTGGAGTGATCTTGTTAATCCGGTTGAAGACGCCAATGCAATTGCTAATGAATTACGATCCAAATATGGATTTGAAGTAGAGGTGATTGAAAACCCGACACAAGAAGATGTGTTCATTAAGATCGCGGACTACGTTCAGAAAAAATTTAAGCCTCAGGATCAGTTGATGATATTTTTTGCAGGGCATGGATATTTTGATGATACCTTCGGAGAAGGGTTTGTAGTTGCCCGCAATTCATTAGAGAATGATAAAGCAAAAACAAGTTACATTTCCCATAACCGATTGCGATCAGTTATTAACAACATCCCGTGCGAGCATGTGTTTCTGGCAATGGATGTTTGCTTTGGGGGAACGTTTGATCCTATTATTGCCAAAGAACGTGGTGGCTTATATGAGGAGGCTACTCAGACTGAATTCTTGATTCGCAAACTGTCTTATAAAACAAGAAAGTACTTAACCTCAGGTGGCAAAACTTATGTGTCGGATGGCGTGGCCGGAAAGCACTCCCCGTTTGCTTTAAAGATGTTACAGGCTTTAAAGGAATCAGGTGGTAGCGACCGTATTTTAACGCTTGAAGAAATTAAGTCATATGTTGAAAAGTTAATACCAGAGCCACGCTCTGGTAGCTTTGGTGACGACAACCCAGCCAGTGATTTTGTGTTTGTGGCAAGGGAGAATTGAAAATCAGACTGAAAGGTGTTTCGTGAGGACACGAAACACGGGGTTAGAGAAAATTAATATTATATTAACAGACTTTATGAAAAAGAGACTGTCTATAATAATTTGCTTTACGGTTTTATCGCACTTCGTTTCTGCTCAATCTCTCCAGTTTGAAAGCATACAAGAAGCGAAGCCGCTTAAGCGAGGTCAGAACTACAGGATCAAATGGTCAGGTGGATCAGTCGATCAAATGATAAAAATCGAATTGCATAGTCATGCTGAAAAAGTTCAGGGTTGGGATGAACCGCTGAATGATGGCGAGCATGAGATCAAATTGAGTTCTAAGTTAAAGCCAGGCAAAGGATATAGTTTCAAAATCTTTTCAGGTAATGATGTGGTTAGTTCTCAAGCCGTTCGGATAAGGAGAAAAATACCTTTGGCTCTTACCATCTCTACAGCAATTATCGTCCCCACCCTTGTGATTCTCTTTAGCTCGAAGGATGATGGAGCAAATGACACGATAGAATTCCCTGTTATTCCATCAGGAAATTAGTTTGCGTTGAAATGACTGTGCTAACTTCTTCGATAGGTATTTAAGGATAAAGCTCCTTAAACTTTTCCTTCCCTGCATCCAGAAATTTACTAAAGCTTTCAGCATTCAGATTGTAGCCATAAGGTGAAACCAGCACGCGTTCGTCTTTACCCACCAACACATAGAAGGGTTGAGCATTGTTATTCAGGTTGGTGATCTGCAAATCTGAATTTTGCTTGCCGATGGTTTTCTTCACTTTGTTATCATAGGCGGATGTGTACCATGAGGCTTCCGGCAATTCGGTTTTATCATCCACGTAAAGTGCGACAACTACAAAGTCTTCCTTTAGTCGTTGTAGTACCTGCGGATCTGACCACACATTGGCTTCCATCTCGCGGCAGTTCGTACAACCATGACCTGTGAAATCGATGAATAACGGCTTGTTTTGTTGACGCGCACACGCTAGCGCCTGATCATAATCAAAGTAGCCTCGTAACCCATGGGGCAAATGTAAAAATTCTTCATACTTGGGTTCATCACAAAGTGCTCCGGCTGATTCATCTTTAAGAAT
Organism: Cyclobacteriaceae bacterium; assembly: GCA_041742535.1. Lineage (GTDB taxonomy): Bacteria > Bacteroidota > Bacteroidia > Cytophagales > Cyclobacteriaceae > ELB16-189. Next base: position 138,366 of record JBGSIM010000091.1, read on the forward strand.
ATTAAAATCATGCGTTTGTAGCGGGGGCAGATAACCTGCCAGTGCTTTTAATGGGGCGCCCCACATACCCGGCACCAGGTACACAGCAAACACAAACACAATCATGGCCAACGAAATTCTGAAAACACTAATCGTTTTGTCTTCCGCATCTTTACCTGTATCGCCCGGCAAGCGAAACGCTTTCATCAGGTAAAGGCCAATCAAAACAACGATTACAATCCAGATTGCAATGTTGATTTCGCGATCTAAAATTCCCCAATGGAATGCCTGATCAGCTATGCTTAAAAATTTAAACGCGAGCGCGATCTCAACAAAACCCAGTACAACTTTTACTGTATTCAACCAGCCACCAGATTTCGGTAACGACTTTAACCAATTAGGAAAGAATGCGAACAACGTAAACGGAATAGCAAACGCTAACGCGAAGGCAAACATGCCGGCAATAGGTTTTAAAAATTCTCCACCAGCTGATGAAACCAAAATACTTCCTACAATCGGGCCAGTGCACGAGAATGAAACGAGTACTAATGTAAACGCCATAAAGAATACTCCAACCAATCCACCCTTCTCCGCTTGTTGATCTACTTTATTAATCAACGATCCCGGCAAGGTGATTTCAAACAAACCAAGAAATGATAATCCAAATACAATGAAGACTAAGAAGAAAATCAAATTCGGAATCCATTCGGTCGAAAGATGATTCGCAGTTTCAGGTCCCATTAATGGAGCAAGGGCAGCACCAATCAGTGTATAAATTAAAATGATAAAAAAGCCATACATCAAGGCTTGAAACTTGGTGCCTCTTCCGGTAAAGAAACTTACCGTCATCGGGATCATGGGGAAAACACACGGTGTGATAAGTGCAGCCAAGCCTGCAAAAAAAGCAATCAACAAAAATCCCAACAATGATTTTCCTTTTGGATCTTCGGTTACTAAAGTCGGATCGAGAATAGGGCCTTTGTTTTCAGACTCTAAAAAAGTATTAGATGCTGGACTTTTCTTAACTGTATCTACAGCGAATGGATTAGATACAGCTTGCTCTTCAACAGCCTTTCCACCTGCCGCTACATTTACATTGAATGAAAACTCTTCACCATCTGGAATACATTGGCCTGTAAGATCGGTACATACCTGGTAATCCGATTCACCGGTAATAACTAAAGGCGAACCGAGAATTTTTAACCTCTGCCTGAACTCGCCCGTCTTTTTGAAAATCTTAACATCACATTCAAAATTATCATCGTACTTATCTAATGGATTAATAGGAACTACGTTGCCCATCAATTGATAACTTTTATGCGGTACGAAATTGAAAGAAGTCTTAATCGGGCCATCCTCACACGGAAACTCTGAGGAATACAAATACCAGTCTTTATCAATTGTTGCCTTAAAGATTAACTCAATCTCATCGCCTACTTTGGCATTTTGCACAGAGGTGGAATACATCCACTTGGCCGGGGTTAGAATCTGTGCCTGTACAGAAATCGAAAGAAAAAATACTGCACTAAAAAATAAGAATCGCATGCTTATTGAAAATTGAGTTCAAAGGTAACGAAGTCACACCCAAGTTCGTTCAGTCAAGGTCCAATTAAGACTTCGTTAACAATTTGCTTGTCTTTAATGTGACATTTCCAAAGCCTGTTACTTTGTACTAAAGTGTTTATAAAAGGCTACAATGGTTTCGATGCCAATCAAGAAGTTTTTGATTCCATAATGTTCATTGGGTGAGTGAATGGCATCGCTATCTAACCCAAAACCCATAAGCACAGTATCTAATCCCAATTCCTTTTTAAAAAGCGACACAATTGGAATGCTTCCGCCATCGCGAGTAGGGATTATAGTTTTCCCCCACACTTCTTTAAACGCTTGGCTTGCTGCGGTAAATGCTTTTGAATCTGTTGGGGTTACAGCCGGCTCACCACCATGCAACGCAGTTACTTTTACTTTTACAGACTTAGGTGCAAGCGATTCAAAATGCTTTGTAAAAAGTTCTGTTATTTCATGATTGCTTTGATGTGGAACAAGTCGCATGGAAATTTTTGCATAGGCTTTGGATGGCAAAACTGTTTTGGCGCCTTCGCCTGTGTAGCCACCCCAAATCCCATTAACATCTAAGGTTGGCCGAGTGCCTGTGCGTTCTAATGTTGTATACCCCTTTTCGCCATTAATGTCGGCAATGTCTAATTCCTTTTTGTATGAGTCGAGATTGAACGGTGCAAGATTCAATGCTTTACGTTCTTCTGCTGTGAGTTCATCCACTTTATCATAAAAGCCTGGAATAGTTACACGCCCGTTTTCATCATGAAGCGAAGCGATCATTTTGCTTAACACGTTTGCCGGATTCGCTACAGCTCCTCCATATACACCCGAATGCAAATCGCGGTTGGGGCCAGTCACTTCCACTTCCATATAACTCAATCCGCGCAAGCCTACCGTAATGGATGGCGTGTCTAATGAAATCAACGAAGTGTCTGAAATCAAGATTACATCAGCCTTAAGTTTACTTTTGTTTTCTTTCACAAATGTGCCGAGGTTATCCGAACCGACTTCTTCCTCACCTTCAATCATAAATTTAATATTGCACGAAAGCTTGTTAAGTTTTGTCATTGCCTCAAACGCTTTGATGTGCATATAAAACTGACCTTTGTCATCGCATGACCCGCGTGCATAAATTTTCCCATCCTTTATTGCGGGTTCAAAGGGAGGCGAAGTCCATAAATTAATAGGGTCGGCAGGCTGCACATCATAATGACCATACACCAACACAGTAGGCAATTTCGGGTCAATTATTTTTTCGCCATATACAATGGGATGGCCTTTTGTTTCACAAAGCTCCACCGTATCCGCTCCTGCATCTTGTAATTTCTTTACTACATATTCAGCAGCCAGCCGCACATCGCCCTTGTGTTTACTATCTGCACTCACTGATGGAATACGGAGCAATTCAAAAAGCTCATCTAAAAAACGCTGTTGATTGGATTGAATATATTCTTTGATCATGGGTAGAATTTATTGGTAAAGGTTATAACAGAGCAGGTATAATGGCCTAAAGATGCAAAGATATGAATACACACAAAAAAGTATCAGCAAGATTTGGTTGGTATTAGGTTAAACGATGGAAGAGATTCGCGCTATTATTTCGTTGATGGAAGTTTTGTTTGTGTTAATACCAATGGACTTGTTTCCGTATGGATGATAGACTTCACAATCGGTAACAGAAAATAGTCCAACGGTTGGAGCGTGCGCAGCACAGGCCAAATGCATTACGCCACTATCTGCGCCAATAAATACATTGGTGTTGGCAATTAGTGCGGCTACCTTACGAATATCTGGATTACTATAGGTGGGCGCTTGAAACCCTATACTCGATACATTTTCTACCGGTAATACTTCTATGAAGTTGAATAATGGGAACTCTTTTTTTAATGCTTCATAGAAGGGAATCCACCAACTCTGGTTATAATTTTTTTCTCCTGTAGCATACGTAAAGAGGCAAATGGTTTTCGTCTGGGTATTCACAATCTGATCTAATTCTTTTTTACCTTCTGCTAATTCGTTTTTATCCAATTCTATACTTAGTGCCGCAACGGGTTGTACATTAGGTTTCAGTTCCAAAAGAGTAAGGTAATGCCTAAAGTAAAAAACAGGAGCTTTTGCCAAGTGCTGTGCCTCATGATTCGCAAGCACTGCCTCTGTTTCGTTTCCAAAGAACTTATAGGTAGATCGTGAAAAGAAGATGGACAACCTTCCCGATGACGAGCCATTTACAGTATTAATGGCAATGTCATAGTGTGTTTTTCTAAGCGATAACCACCTTGACAGGTAGGAGAAAAAACCTCTACCAACTTTTTTTGGAAGGATAATCAAGCGGTCTATGTTCCGATAGTTTTTAAAAACAGAAGCCGGAAGATTGCCTTTTAAGAAGAGATCGATTTTGCAATCTGGGAACGTTGCGATAGCTTCTTGAATGATAGGGGTAATCAATAACAGGTTACCCAATCTATGATTGGGTCTGCTGATGAGTATACGTTTTATTTCAAGAGCAGAAGATGTATTGTTCCTCAAGGTGTAAGAAGTGCCAACCCCCTTCGTGAGCCAACGCATGATTTTGCGTCTGACATTATTAATCTCCCTCTTTAAATTCATCGATCCCAATAGAACTCCATTTTAAAAAAATTAAGACGTTTACGGAATTAGTTTAGCCATGTTCGTAAACTGGAGGAGCAAAAGTGCTTAATTTCGTGGCACCGTGCAATGAGATAGGAGATGAAAAAAATTGTTATTAATCCTGACTATGAATACTTAAGGAAGTATATAGAAACGGTACCGGAAAAGATAGATTCACTTGGAAAGGTTATCGACTTCAGAAGAAATTTGCTCCGCGAGGATGAGGTAGCCAATACACGGCTAGTCATTAAGTTGTACAGACGCATTTATCTCCCCAATAAAATACGGTACACATTTTTTGGAGCATCCAAAGCAAAGCGCGCTTACGATTACGCGAATATTTTACTTGAAAGAGGATTTAACACCCCAACCCCAATAGCATATATAGAAGTATTGCGCTACGGGTTATACTCAAAGAGTTATTTCATTTCGGAATATACTGACTTACCTTCGGTGGAATCAGTTAAAAGAGATCTTCTTTTGTCTTCACCGGAATTAATTGAAGAACTAGCTAGCTTGACCTATCAACTGCATAAGAAGAGAATCTATCATGTTGATTTTAATATAGGAAATATTCTTTTCAAACGTAACGAAGAGGGATTTGAGTTTTCGCTCATCGACAATAACAGAATGGATTTTGGGAGAGTAAGTTTTAAAAAAGGAATTAAGAACACAACAAAACTCGGCTTACCCAGCGAACAACTTACGGCACTTGTAAAGGCTTATGCACGGCTGTGGGCCAAACAAGAAGATGAAGCCATAGTGATTTTTCGGAGGACGATTGCCTTCCAGACAAGCATCCATAAAGTGGAACAATTCTTTAAGAAATTAATTCGTCCCCTCCGGCCAGCATAAAATACGAATCAATAACCGGATGCTAGAATTGAATATTTAAGGAAGTACAAGAGTACTGTCCTGATTCTAAAAACTCAGAAATTTTTTTAAACTATACTCATCCAGAAATTTTTACCTTCGCAGTTATGTCTCTATTCTTTGCCTCATTAAACTCAGGAAGTAACGGCAATTGTTATTATGTAGGTACTAACCAAGATGCAGTGCTTATTGATGCGGGAATTTCTTGTCGTGAAACGGAAATTCGTATGAAGCGGTTGGGGCTTTCATTAAAAAATGTAAAGGGAATTTTTGTAACACACGAACACTTTGATCACGTAAAGGGAATTTCTGTTCTCTCTAAAAAATATCAAATCCCTGTTTACATTACTAACCCAACATTACAGCAATCAAGGCTTAGAATAAAACCTCATTTAATCGCGCGCCTCAAAGCGTATGAGCCTATCTCTCTTGGGGGGCTTACCATCACAGCATTTCCAAAGCTTCATGATGCTGTTGATCCACTAAGTATGAT